>CAXHCA010000012.1:0-78115 GCA_964015035.1 uncultured Saprospiraceae bacterium | reverse complement strand
CAAGCTATTCAGGCTGCAAATCACAGGTTTTGGAACCTCACTTCGGCTATTTTTGAGTACTTAGCGCTGCTAAGTACTCAAAAATGAGCCTTGCGAGAACCCAAAATCTACAATTTTCGCTTCTAAGGGGACACCTCCAAACAAGCACTCAGAGCCATGCTGTGGCCTTGGGTGGTGGCGGATAACAAATGTTTAGTTTCCTTACTTACGCACAAAGCATTGCGGCTGTTGACTTCAGCTTTTTTTCGTCCCGGACCTTCCAGGTACGAAACTCAAAAAGAGCCTCGTCAATAACCACAAGCCTTCATGTTCACTGACAGCAGAAAACTTTAGACAACTTCATAAAAAACCACACCCTTAGAGCGGTTCTAAATCAGGAGTATTTTTTAAGTTTAAATGCGAGAATACAGCAAAAAACATACTTAAAACAAGAAACTCCATGTTTTTGCACAAAATGTCCATATTAAGTTTTAGTTAACCTTCTAAATTTGATCAATGAAATTTGGTAGCTAGCAGGCCTGGCAAAATTTAAACTATTGCCGATGATACTTACCATTATTTTTGGCGGAATCTCCAGGGTCAAAATCTATTAAAAAGGCACCATTCATAAACCCACAAGATGAACCGAGGTAAGTGCATGATTGGAGGTGATGCTTTAGAAGCGAAAATTGCAGGTTTGGGGTTCTCGCGAGGCTTATTTTTGTGCTCTTAGGGGCGCCACGGACGAAAAAAATAGCCGAAAAGAGGTTCCAAAACCCCGGTTTTACCGGGACTGAATAGCTTGCCCGAATATACTTCAGGGACTACCTGCAAACATGCACTAAACAAGTCAATATTTAGAAACTGACAAATATCACTATACAATAATAACTGTAAGAATGGAAAAAACTAACTATCACTCAACTACGAGAATATCTATCTCTACATCATTCCTTTCTGCCTTATGCTTAGTATTTGCAGTGTTTTTTTTAGGAATTCACTCAACTTATGCACAAGGATCCGGTAATATTTCAGGAAAAGTCGTCGACAAAAGTTCGGGCGATGAGCTTCCTTTTGCGAATGTCCAATTAGAAGGAACAAGTCTCGGAACATCTACAGGTGAGGAAGGAGAATACATGATCCATCAAATTCCAGCCGGAGATTATAATTTGGTCATCACCTACATTGGGTATCAAGAGCAATCTAGGCCAGTTACAGTTGTTGCAGGTAGCACACTGAAAGTAGATATTGAACTGGACTATGTCGCTTTTGAAGGTACAGAGGTAGTGGTAACGGCCCAAGCTTCGGGACAGATGGGCGCCATTAACCAGCAGCTAAATTCTAATACGATCAAAAATGTTGTATCAGCAGATCGGATACAAGATGTGCCAGATGTAAATGCTGCAGAATCAGTATCAAGGCTACCTGGTTTGTCTCTAATAAGAAGTGGAGGAGAGGGACAGAAGGTGGCAATCCGTGGTATATCGCCACAATATAATGTGACGATGGTTAATGGTGTGCGAATGCAGTCCACAGACCGTGATAATCGCAGTGTGGATTTGAATATGATAGCACCAAACATTCTTAGCGGTATAGAAGTAACTAAAGCTTTGACTGCGGATATGGATGCAGATGCAGTTGGTGGGACAGTAAACCTCAAAATTGGGAAGGCTGCGGAAGGATTACAAGGTAAATTTTCTGTGCAAAATGGTTATGCCTCATTGGCAAATACCTATGGCAATTACAGGGCAACCGGTTTTCTAAGTAATCGTTTTTTCAACAATAAGTTTGGCGTTCAGGTTTCTGGTTATCTGGACAATTACAATAGAAATTCAGATGTGTTAAGTGCCGGATATGCGATAAATGAAACATCTGTTGAAGAAGAGGGTTTCATTCCTATCGACCTGAATAGTGTAAGTATAACTGATAGAATTACAGACCGGTTGAGAACGGGTGGTTCTCTAGTTTTTGACTACCAGTTCAGAAATGGCTCCATCATTATGAATAATTTCATAAGTAATCTCGCTCAGGATCAGACCACACAATCTAATAATTTTTCCCTCGATGGTAATCAATGGAGGGCAGCTGCCAGCGATTCCGAGTCGAGTAATACGGTCATTAGTAATGCGCTGCAGGGTGAATTTGATTTTTCTTTTTTTAGCATGGATTTCTCTATATCAAATTCAATTTCAAACCAGTTGGGTGACAATCTGAACATGGAAATCGCCATTGCATCGAACGCAGCAGGTTTTACAACACCATCACTAGTAGAGCCAAGAAGTGTAACGCCGAGCGAGTTGTTAGCTGCGGCTCAAGTTATCAATGGTGAAAATGATAAGCGGGTAACAAGGTTTCAAACTTTACTAAGGGATGTTACAGAACAAGCTCAAGAGGCATCGCTTAATTTTAATGTGCCATTTAGTCTATCGAAAGGTATTTCCGGAAAGATCAAACTTGGCGGTAAGTATGTTCGCAACTTTAGAGATAATGATGAAACACAAAATGCTACCGACTCAGATAGAGATCAGCTGGGAGGAGAATTTATAGTAGTAGTAAAAGATTCCTTATGGCCAGAACTGGGTCTGGAGAACATTGATCAGAACAATGGTATCAGAGCTTTCTTGTTTGAAGATGCCGCTTATGATATTGGTGGTGATTTCCTTGACGGTGATGCAGGAATTAATAATTTCTTTTACAAGGCTGATCTTTCCAAGATGCATAAATATACAGAGTTGGCAAAAGGAGCTGGTTACTATGCAATTGACGTGAAAGAGTCCAGTCAGTATGATTATGATTACACCAGAAATCTTTTTGCATTCTATACATCGGCAGAAGTGAATATCGGCAAGTATGTTACGCTGTTCCCGGGAATCAGATACGAAAATTTCAAGTTCAATTACAATGCAAACTTTACTGAAAGATACGGACAATTGCCTTTAGATTTTAGAAGAGAAGCCCGAAGTGTTGATGATATTGAAGGTACAAACTGGTTTCCACAGCTACAAATGCGGCTAAAACCTACTGACTGGATAGATATTCGTATGGCCAGTACCAAAAGTATTATTTATCCGGATTACCGTGCTATTTCACCCTATATCTATTATGATTCGTACGGTCCTCCTACCCTGGATTTAGGAAATCCTGCCCTGCAACCGGCAATAGCACAGAACTATGATGTATATGCTTCGATTTTTAAGAATAAACTTGGATTGTTTACTGCCGGTGTTTTTTATAAGGAGATCGACAATTTAATTGTTTCAACGTCTTTCAGAACCAAAGATTCAGAAACAATCAATAATAGGTTCGACCTAACACAAACACAACAAACTATTGTTAACACCTGGATGAACCTGGATGCTACTTCTACTGTAAAAGGATTTGAACTGGATTGGCAAACACATCTCTGGTATCTACCATCATTCCTTAAGGGCATTGTCTTAAACGTTAATTATACAAAGATCAAATCTGAGACAAGCTATCCATTACAAACATCAAGGAAATTAGGAGAAGGTCCTTTTGCACAAACAATATTTGTCGACACCATACGAGTGGGCAGGATGCCTAATCAACCGGATGATATTTTCAACTTTACGATAGGTTATGATATCGGTGGTTTTTCAGCACGCTTATCCTATGTATATACGGACAATGTTCTGAGGGGTATCAATAGAACTTATGATGAGTTAGACTCTTATACTGCTGCCTATAAGCGCTGGGACTTTACAGCCTACCAGAAGCTGCCATGGCTTAAAGGAGGACTCCAGGTATATCTGAATGTCAGTAACATTACTGATACGCCTGATCGTTCGTTTGTTAGTGAATTACAGAAACTTTCTTCCTTGCAATATTATGGCAGAACAGTGGATTTAGGTCTTCGTTATTCATTTCATAAAATACCTGATTAATTAAAAATAGTTGGATGTGAGCAGAATCCTCACATCCAACAAATACATATCTTAAACATTAAAAAAAAGTGAAATTATGAAAAAAATCATTACTTTATTAATTGTCGTTTGCGGACTGTTCTCAGTTTCACATGCGCAAACAGCACTTGATCCTAATCAATTTGTAAATACTCAAATAACAGGTCCGGGTGTTTATACTGTAGAGGCTGGTCAGTTTTATGCTTTTGATGGCCGTTTAGATTTGGCATTCGACGTTACGATTCAGGGACCTGATGACGACTGGATCATGAATCAAACTAATCCACCTGTTATCGTACAAACACCAGGAGACGATGGTGCGCGAAGACAATTCATGCAAATCGATGAAGGCGGAAAGTTCACACTCAAGAATGTTATATTAAGTGGAACGCATAATAATGGTGAAATTGGAAGGGTCTTTATTAATAATGCAAACGGTTCAGGTCTAATACTAGATAACTGCGTTATTACTGACTGGGAAGATTTTGCACTTAGAGTCCAGAGCGGAACATCAGACACCTTAAGTGTGACTAATTGTATTTTTCTGAATGGTACTCGCGTTCGTTATTCTCAGTGGGGTGGCTTCCCAGTGCGCTTGGATGCAGCTCCGGACATTACGATTTTCGAAAACAACACGATTTATAATTGCTCACGTTTGCTCACAAATGGTGGTCCATTCTTCGATGGCAAAATTCATATGAACCACAATACAATTATGCACCAAATGGTGTCTGCCGAAGAACAGCGTGCCTTAGAGGTGATTATAGCAAACAACATCTATTATAATTACCACTTTTTAGGGTATAGAACTGAAAATCATTCTTCGCCAGACGACAACTATGCTACTTATTTCACAGGAAACAATTTCTTTGGTGAAGCAAAAGACCACTTAGATAGTGTTTCATTGTATCAGGGCCAAAACCTACTTTATCGTCCACAGGAAATTACCGACTGGTTTGCAACAAATTCAGGGGATTCTCTTGCTCCCAGCCTTTTGTGGGAGTTTCCTGATGTGGATTCCTTCATATTGATGGATGATAACTATAGAATTGGTGCAAATTACGCTCAAATTGATCCTGGGTTCACACAACTTGTTGATAATTCTTCAGCAATAACAGATTATCTTAGTGCACACTATCATGACAATTCTCTGGAATGGCCGGATTGGAGGATCGAAATACCGGTTTCTTACGACGTTAACACCGGGTTCCCTTCTCTTAGCTGGCCACCGGCATTTGATTTGACTTACTCTCATTCCGGTTTACAATCAGCAGGTGCTGACGGATTACCTCTTGGTGACTTAAACTGGTTCCCTGATGCAAAGGAACAGTATGTCGCTAACAGAGAGACCTATATTGAGGCACTTAGAGACTCCATGGTTAATGCTCAACTTTTTTACGATCCTGCTACTATGGATGAAACTCCATTGATTACTGAGATAGTGACTTCTACTAAAGAAGTTGTTGATCCAAGTCAATTATATACGTCGGGAAACTATCCAAATCCATTTAGCGAAATTACGACTATCAAATTTGGATTAAAGCAACAATCAAGTGTCACACTAAGTGTATACGATCTTCTTGGTCAGAGAGTATTTGAATCGACTAAAGATTCATTACATCCAGGCTCTTATGAATTTAATTTTGACGGTTCAAACCTAAGCGGAGGTATTTATATTTATAAGCTCAGTGCAATAGGTAGAGACGGTCAACATTATGTTGCCACTAAGAAAATGATACGCTCTAATTAATAAACCTAAGTGCTTTATAAGTTTCTCCATAATTTCATTATGGAGAAACTTATTTGATAGATTATTTTTGGTGAGAATAATTTAGTTCATGTTTGGAGCGGATTCGTTACGCAAGTCAAGGTTTGTAAACACTTGATTTGCAATAAGACCAAGCTCCAAACATGCTTTTAACAGTGCTGTTTTTTGATAAAGCATTGACAAACATACCCCTTTTAGAGCATGTTTGCTGGTCCAAGCCTCTCCAGGGGTAAGGTAATTAATGCTCCCACAGAAATGTTATCTATTTATCCAACACTTTTAGAATTGCGTCAACTCTTGGATTCTTGCTCTCAGCAAGCCACTACAAGTCATTCTTCAGCATTTAAAAACCTCATCATCAACTTGCTTAAAGAATGCTGCGATGGTATGATCAAACAACAGGTGATTGATTCATCTGATATAAAAGTACATGCCCTAATGGTTTCAAAAAGATAATAAATGAAAGGAAAAGTAGCAGTGATAACAGGCGGAAACGGGACACTTGGAAGTGCCTTTGCCACAGGATTGGCAGCAGCAGGAGCAACGGTCTTTATCCTCGGAAGAAATATGGAGAAATCAGCGGCCAAAGTTGATGAATTTAAAAAAAGAGGATTGGATATATCTGCTATTAAATGTGATGTATTGGATGAACCTTCAGTCAATGCAGCAGTGCAGGAGATCGTGAATAAATCAGGTAGAATTGATATTTTAATCAACGGTGCCGGAGGGAATATGCCTGGGGCCACAGTAATGCCCAATCAGTCGATCTTTGATATGTCTATCGACCAATTCCGAAAAGTAAGCGATTTGAATTTGGTGGGAACGGTGATTCCTTCGATTGCTTTTGCCAAACCGATGGTCGAGCAGGGTAAGGGTTGTATTATCAATGTTTCTTCCATGGCCGCCCAATTACCGCTGACGAGGGTGGTAGGTTACTCTGCCTCCAAAGCTGCAGTGGATAACTTCACCCGATGGATGGCAGTGGAGATGGCCACTAAATATGGCGAAGGAATTCGGGTTAATGCCATTGCGCCCGGTTTCTTTATAGCCGATCAAAACCGCAGTCTATTATTAAATGATGATCATTCACTGACCGCTCGGGGGGAAACGATTATTGGCCAAACGCCCATGAAAAGATTTGGTGAGCCAAATGATTTAATCAGTACCATTCTCTGGCTGTGTGATGATCGCTCTTCTTTTATTACTGGAATCGTGGTGCCAGTGGATGGTGGATTCAGTGCATTCAGTGGCGTTTAAAACGAACATTAATTCATGAAAAAAATCGAACAAACCTGGCGATGGTATGGTCCTGATGACCCCGTCAGTTTATCGGATATCCGACAGGCAGGAGCAACAGGTATTGTCACTGCGCTACATCATATTCCCAATGGGGAAGTCTGGCCAGAGAAAGAAATTCAAAAAAGAAAATCGGAAATAGAAGCGGCCGGACTCAACTGGTCGGTAGTGGAGAGTATTCCTGTTCATGAAGATATCAAACGAGCATCTGGTAATTATTTAGAATATATTGAAAATTACAAAAAAAGTATTCTCAATTTATCGGCATGCGGCATTCATATCGTCACTTATAATTTCATGCCTGTACTGGATTGGTCCCGAACGGAATTGGACTATCCAATGCCGGATGGTTCAACGGGGCTATATTTTGAAAAAAATGCTTTTGCCGCATTCGATTTATTTATTTTAAACCGACCCAATGCAAGGGCTGATTACAGCGAAATTGAAGTGAGAAAAGCAACGGAACGTTTTACCACGATGGACGAGGCAGAACGAGAAAAATTAACTAAAAATATTATTGCAGGACTACCCGGTGGAACGACCGAAGGCGCATTGGATCTAAAAAAATTCCAATCCATATTGGACACCTATAAAAATATTGATGCCAATACATTGAAGAAAAACCTCATTGATTTTCTACAACAAATAATTCCGGTTGCCGAAACAGCAAAGGTAAAAATGGCCCTCCATCCCGACGACCCTCCATTCCCATTGTTGGGGTTGCCAAGAGTGGTGAGTACGGAAGCCGATGTACAGCATATCCTGGAGGCTGTGGATTCACCGTATAATGGTTTATGCTTTTGCACCGGATCTTTTGGCGTTCGCCCTGATAATGATTTGCCTAATATGGTTAATAATTTAGGACACCGAATTAATTTCATTCATCTCCGGGCGACAAAAAGAGATACTGAAGGTAATTTTTTCGAAGCCAATCATTTGGATGGAGATGTGGATATGCATGCCGTGATGAAAAATTTAATACTGGTCGCTAATAAAGAAAACCGGACCATTCCAATGCGGCCAGACCACGGGCATAAAATGCTCGATGATTTAAATAAAAAAACCAATCCCGGTTATTCGGCCATTGGCAGGTTGAGAGGCTTGGCAGAATTGCGTGGACTAGAATTGGGCATTACTAAGAGCATGTTGGGAGCTTGCTCCTGCTGAAAACCCAAAATCTGCAATTTTCGCTGCTAAAGCACCACCTCCAAACAAGCACTTAGCCAAAACCCTAATCTACTGATTTTCAAATAGAATCCGCTCCCTAAGTCAATGAAAAACAAAACGAAGTAGCATGATTAAAACATTTTTGGACGAAAATTTTTTATTGCAAAATTCGACAGCGGAGCGCTTGTTTCATGAATATGCAAAGCACCAACCCATTATTGATTATCACAATCATTTGCCGCCAGATGAGATTGCTGAAAATGTAAACTTTCAGACCATCACCGACATCTGGCTAAAAGGCGACCATTATAAATGGCGGGCCATGCGGGCAAATGGCATAGATGAAAAATACATTACGGGAACGGCGAGTGAACGAGAGAAATTTTTAAAATGGGCAAAAACCGTTCCTTATACAATGCGCAACCCCTTGTACCATTGGACGCACTTAGAATTGCAAAGATATTTTGGCATCCAGGAATTATTAGGCCCTACGACGGCAGAATCAATTTATGAACAAACCAATGCTGATTTAAAAACGGCTGATTTTTCCGTAAAAGAATTACTGCGAAAAATGAAGGTAGAGGTAGTCTGCACCACTGATCATCCTACCGACACTCTGGAGTTTCATAAAAAGGAAAGAGCTGCTGGAAGTGATATAAATATGCTGCCTACTTTTCGTCCTGATCAATTAGTCGTCATCAATGGTGATGACTTTTTACCCTCTTTAGAAAAGCTGGAAAATATAATTGGCTGTGATATTTCAACTTTCGATGGTATATTAGCAGCATTGGAAAGTCGAATCAATTATTTCCATTCATTGGGTTGCCAATTGGCGGATCATGGCTTGTCGAAATTATACGCGGTAACATTTAAAGGGACGAACCTGGATAATATTTTACAAAAAAGGAAAAGCAATAAAAAAATAAAAGCAAAAGAAGCGGCTGTTTTCCAAATGGCTATACTGCATGAGTTGGGCAAAATATATTTCCAGAAAAATTGGACAATGCAGTTTCACCTGGGGCCAATCCGAAATAATAATCACCGCTTATTAAATCGGGTGGGTGCTGATGTCGGCTGCGATAGTATCGGGGATTTTTCACAAGCCGAAGGGTTATCTTTTTTTCTAAATCGTTTGGATGAAGAGGGAAAGTTGGCCAAAACAATTTTATACAATCTCAATCCAAGAGATAATGAATTATTTGCAACCATGATGGGGAATTTTAATGACGGCTCTATGCCTGGCAAAATTCAATGGGGTTCGGCGTGGTGGTTTTTGGATCAAAAAGATGGAATGGAAAAACAAATCAACACACTTTCCAATATGGGTCTGCTAAGCCGTTTTATTGGTATGTTGACGGATAGCCGAAGTTTTCTGTCCTTTCCCAGACATGAATATTTCCGAAGAATCCTCTGCAATTTAATTGGCCAGGATGTGCATAATGGCGAATTGCCAAACGATATAAATTGGCTCGGCCAGATGGTAGAAAATGTCTGCTATAAAAATGCTAAAGCCTATTTTAATTTCTAGAGCATGTTTGGAGGTCAACCTTTGGGCTACAAAACAGCACTTCAATAATAAACGAATGAAAAAACATTTTTCAATATTAATTTTTTCGACATTTTACCTGCTCTTTGCAGTGAGTTCCTGCAAACAATTGGGAGACCAAAAAGTGGCCTACCTCGCCCACTCCTTGCCCACGTCACATCCCGTTCACCAGGGCATGGAGGTATTTGCGGAGGAGGTACTGAAACAATCGAATGGAAAGTTGTCAGTTAAAATATTTCCCGATGGACAATTGGGGACGGAACGGGAAGTACTGGAATTATTGCAAATCGGCAGTATAGCCATGACCAAGGTGAGTGCAGCAGCAATGGCCAATTTTGCTCCTGAATACAAAGTGCTGGGCATCCCTTATTTATTTCGGGATAAAACCCATTTATTCAATGTACTGGAAGGGGCGACCGGTGAAAACATTCTGGAAGCAGGGAGTGAATATTTATTGCGGGGCCTTTGTTTTTATGACGCCGGTAGCCGCAGCTTTTACACCAAAGAAAAACCGATTAGAACCCCAGATGATTTAAAGGGGTTGAAGATAAGAGTAATGAACCACCAAATGTCTGTGGACATGGTCAATGAAATGGGCGGCTCGGCCACGCCTATGGCTTATGCTGAATTATATACTGCTTTGCAACAAGGCGTAGTGGATGGTGCAGAAAATAATCCGCCTTCTTTTGTTACTTCAGGCCATTACGAAGTTTGCAAATATTATTCATTGGATGAGCACAGTTCCCTGCCTGATGTACTCGTGATTGGGACGAAATATTGGAACACATTGAGCGCAGAAGAACAGGCCTGGATGAAAAATGCGGCTAAAATTTCGGTACAGGCACAAAAAGAATTTTGGAACCAAAATGTGGCCGAGTGCATGGAAATATTAAAAGCAGCCAATGTGGAAATTATCTATCCCCAAAAATCGCTGTTTGCCCAAAAAACAAAAGCAGTACTGGAAGAATTTTCCAAAGACCCCAAAATGAAAAAAATAATAGAAGAAATTCAAGCCTACTAATTAAAACACTCAATGAAAATGACCAAAGTATACCATGCCATTAATCGGGCAATTGAATTCTTTTTAGTGACCATTTTTGCGTTATTGGTAATAGATGTATTGTGGCAAGTTTTCAGTCGCTACGTACTTGGACAGTCTTATTCTTTCACCGAAGAGTTTGCGCGATTTGCGATGATTTGGCTGGCGATACTTGGGGCAGCTTATTTAAATGGAAAGCGGGAGCACTTAACCATGGATTTTTTAGTCCGAAAATTAAGTGGCGAACGTTTGAAAAAGCGAATGCAGATGATCGAAGTTTTAATGTTTGTTTTTGCTCTAGTGGTTATGGTCATCGGTGGGGGAAATATTGTTTTCACCACCCTTAGTTTAGGTCAAGTATCTCCTGCAATGCATATTTCTTTAGGTTATGTTTATGCGATTGTACCTTTTAGTGGGCTGTTGATTATGTTTTATTCCATTCATAATATATTCCACTACAGCCAATCGAAATTGTAATCAACAAAACGAAAAGCCAACTTTATGTCTATCGAAATAATTAGCATGCTTCTTTTATTCATAAGCTTTTTTGTGCTATTAGCTTATGGTGTTCCAGTTGCCTATAGTATCGGCATTTCCACTACTTTGACGATTTTAATAAATATCGCCGCACTGCCCGGTATCACGACGGTAGCCCAGCGTATGACGACGGGGATCGACAGTTTTGCCTTGTTGGCCATCCCGTTTTTCATCCTTGCTGGCGAGTTGATGAACCAAGGGGGGATTGCCACCCGACTTATTAATTTTGCCAAATCATTGGTCGGCAGACTGCCCGGTGGATTGGCTTACGTCAACACTGTAGCAGCCATGTTATTTGGTGCTATTTCCGGGTCAGCAGTAGCGGCTGCTTCCGCCATCGGGAGTGTGATGACAGACCGGATGGAAGAAGAAGGTTACCCCCGGCCATTTAGTGCCGCATTAAATATCACTGCTTCCACCACGGGCTTATTAATTCCTCCCAGCAATGTGTTGATCGTTTATGCTTTGGCAAGTGGTGGAGCTGCTTCGGTGGCCGCCTTGTTCATTGCCGGCTATTTACCGGGGATTTTAGTTGGAATAGCATTGATGTTGGTAGCCGCATTTATTGCTCGCAAGAAAAAATTTGCCAGAGGAGAAAGAGTTTCCATTAGACAATTATGGACAGATTTCCGAAGAGCATTTTTCAGTTTATTAATGTTGGTAATAATTGTCGGAGGAATTGTGCAAGGAATTTTTACGGCGACAGAAGCAGCGGCAGTCGCAGTTTTTTACGCTTTGATATTAGGCTATAGTTATCGAACCATTTCCACTAAAGATCTGCCAGGTATATTGTTGAACAGCGCTAAGACAACGGCCATTGTCATGTTTTTAATTTGTACGTCAATGGCCATGTCGTGGTTGTTTTCTTTTGAGGGCATCCCGCAATTAATGACTGGTTTTTTATTAGAGACGGTTAGTAATCCTTTCCTGATTTTCTTATTAATAAATATTACGTTGCTGGTGGTAGGCACATTTATGGATATGACCCCGGCTGTTTTAATTTTCACCCCCATTTTTTTACCGGTCGTTACCGCCTTGGGAATGCACCCCGTTCATTTTGGAATTATCATGGTATTAAATCTATGCATTGGGTTATGTACACCACCAGTTGGAACCATTCTATTTGTGGGTGCAGGGGTGGCGAAAATTTCTGTTTCAAAAGTCATTAAGCCATTAATCCCTTTTTTAATCGCCATGATCGTAGTTTTATTTTTGGTGACATTTTTTGATGGAATTTCCTTGTGGATGCCGCGTTTATTTGGGTTATAAGCAATAGCTAGGAATAAAGCTACACCATCCCCAAATATTCAAATTAAGGATCAGGAAACCAATGACGATGCCGAAAAATCAGCGTATGTTATTCAAGCAATGAAAGACCAGAATTTCAAGGCGGATTCCTATGTGAGCCGAAAGATTAAGCATTCGCAATATCCCTTCCCAATCGCTTATAAGTGACCTCCTTAAAGGTCTTCAAAATGCCACCTTTTACCATCATCTTAGTGGCAAATTTGGGAAAAAACAACTGCATGAATAAAATCGGCTTGATGGGCTTGGGATTGACGATAACCTCCGGTTCATCCTCGAGAATGGCCTGTACAACCGCATTGGCGACCTCCTTAGGCGATGCCGCACCAAAAGAAGTTGGTGGGGTAATATCATACTTTTGACAAGCGTCGTGAAACATGCCTGCATCGGAAATCATCCCTGGGCAAATCACCGAAGCGCTCACGGGGTATCCTTCTCCAATGGCAGTAGTTCGCAGACACCGGGTAAAACCAACCAAGCCGTGTTTTGCGGCGCCATAGGCTTCTCCGTAAGGGGTACTCAACAAGCCCCCTAAAGAAGAAATATTGACAATGTGGCCCTCTCCCAATTCAATCATTTTGGGTAGGAATAATCTAGATAAGAGTATTGGTGCCGTTAGATTGACACGGATTAATTGTTCAATCTTTTCGGGATCGGCCTGATCAAAAGGGACCGCATCTTCCAAGCCAGCATTGTTGACAATGACCGAGATCCCACCTGATAGGCGTTGTGCCTCTAGTACCAAACTTTCCAATTGATCCAACTGCCCCAAATCGGCAGCAATTGTCTGTATTTGCACACCAGTTTTTGACAATCCAGTCTTCACTTTCTCTAATAAGTCAGCTGAGCGAGCTACCAAAACCAAGTTCATGCCCTGATCGGCTAATGCTTTGGCGATATAAGTACCAATTCCCCTGGAGGCCCCGGTAACTAAAGCTGTTTTTCCTTGCAGGTTTTTCATTATCTAGGTGTTGTTTATGACGTTGTCTAAAGGTTCCTTACTTACGCACGAATTATTGCGGCTTTTGACTTCGGCCTTTTCCGTCCATGACCTTCCTGGCACGAAACTCAAAAAGAGCCTAGACAATAACCACGAGCCTTCAGGCTCACTGGCAGCAGAAAACTTTAGACCATTTTATTATTCAAACCTACTGATTAATTCCAACATTGTGAAAGATAGCTGCCTCTTTGATAAATATTGATGCCTTTTTCAACTTTAACCTGAAACATTCATAAAGACAAGCTAAAAAGTTGCGCAAGCCATCAAAGCATCAAGCCATATTCATCATTCATTTCTACAGAGATAAAAGCTAGTGTTGCTCCCCTTGAAAATGCCGTAAATTTTGCCATAAAACAGCCTAATCTGTCGGGGCAGCCCATTTGTCTTTTAAAACCCTTTCAACCAGTTTTTTAGGCGGTCCATCCAAACATCTTCTGTAGTGGTGTTGTACATTCCAAAGCCGTGGCCGCCATTGGGGTAAAGGTGCATCTCAACGGAGATACCGTTTTTGATGAGGGCTTGATAATAAGCCAAACTATTGCCCACAGGCACCACCTTGTCGTCAGCGGCATGCACTAAAAAAGCCGGTGGAGTTTCCGCGGTCACCTGTTGATCAGCCGAAAAGAGCAAGACTTCCGCCTCCGTTGGGTTTTTACCAATTAGATTATTCCTGGATCCCCAGTGGGTTAAATCATCCGCAAAACTAATGACCGGATAAATCAGAATTGAAAAATCAGGGCGAACCGAAGTAGTATCCAGTTCATTGGCATCGGCCAAGCGCTGAAAACGATTGGACGTATATGCCGCCAAATGCCCCCCGGCAGAAAATCCCATGATGCCAATCTTGCCTGGGTCAATGCCATACTTTGCCGCATTTTTACGCACGTGGCGAATGGCTTGCTGTGCATCCTGTAGCGGCGCCAGGGATTTCTCCACATTGGTTATATCATTAGGAATCCGGTATTTCAACACGAAGGCCGTAATGCTATCTTCATTCAATGATTTTGCCACCAAAAAGCCCTCCTTATCAATGGCGGTGCCACTATAACCTCCACCGGGGCAAATAATCACGGCTTTACCATTCTGCTGTTTGGGCAAATAAGATGTCAAGGTTGGAATGGCAGTATCGCGGATAAAATGACTTCCATTATCACGGGTTTGTACCACCTCTGTATCCGGGACTTTCCTGGAGTTGGGAATCGCGCCCGGATATAGGGGCATTTCCTTGACGGTAGCTTGAGCGGTTAAGTCCATAGCAAAGATCAGCGTAAAGAAAAGGATCAAATAGTTCTTATTCATGACAAATTTTTTTTAACAGTTTCCCGCACACCGATGGAATCCATCTGGTGCAGGTAATTCACCAACATTTCGTGGAGTCCCGGCACCGTATTTAGGTCTACGTCCCAGGCTTCTTCCCACTGTAATATTTGCTCTGCCATTTGGCCCAAGCCCTCCTTCGTTGCATCATAATTTTGCCAGCAATTTTGAAGAAAATCGGTGGCCCAACGTTCATCTTTCAAGGGAATTTGCTGGCCATTGATTTCTCCCTTGTAAAATCGGAGCAAGGAAGCAAAAGACAGGACCATTCCCTTCGGCAATGCATTTTTTCTATTGACATACTCCAGTAGAGAAGGCAATACCCTCGTCTTAAATTTAGACACAGCATTTAAGGCAATACTGATCAGCTGGTGCTTGATAAAAGGGTTTTTAAAGCGATCCAACACATCATTGGCAAACTTATCCAACGTAGCAGCATCAATATCGAGGGTTGGAATAATCTCTTCGAAAATCACCTGCCGCACAAAAGTGCCCACGACTTCATGTTCCACCGTTTCCCGAACCGTTTCCAACCCATATAAATAGCCAACTGGTACCATAGAAGTATGTGCCCCATTGAGAATGCGCACCTTGATGGTGCGAAAAGGAGCCAAATCATCAGCATAAATCACATTTAAGCCGATCTTGTCCAACGGCAATTCCTTCCTGAGTTCCGCAGGTGCTTCGATGGCCCACAAATGGTAAGGTTCTCCTTGAGTAATCAGGTGATCCTTGAAACCAATACTTTCCCAAGCATTCCCTAGGGCCTGCTCCCCTACCCCAGGTACAATTCTGTCTACCAGTGTATTACAAAAGATATTGGCACTATGAATCCATTCGATAAAACCAGATTCCAAATGCCAATTGGTCGCATTTTGCAACATGCAATCCTTGAGTAAATCACCATTGTCATTCAATAATTCCAATGGAATGATGATACACCCCTTGTTGGCAGCACCACTAAAATGCTGATACCGATGGTACAACCAGAGGGTTAATTTGGCTGGAAATTCTTTAGGCGGCGTATCGGTCTTTTGATCCTGGTCGGAAAAGCGAATTCCACTTTCTGTAGTATTGGAAACGACATACCTTAGATCAGGATTTTCGGCTGAAGCCAAATACGTCTCCCATTCCCGATAAGGATGAATGATGCGACTGACACTAGTCACCAAACGTTTTTCATCTACCAATTCTCCATTGCGAATCCCTTTGGTCAATACATAAAAAAGGCCCTCCTGATCCCGCCAAGATTGGTAGTCTCCGCGTTCTGTAGGTTTAACCACCAGAATACCAAGCTGGCTTCCAGCCTTTTCATTGTATTCATCCACAATCCAGTCGACAAAACCACGAAGGAAGTTCCCGCCACCAAATTGAAGAATCCGCTCCGGGTAAGGAGCCGAAACTTTTGCCGTATTTCTATTGAGTTGATTCATGAAAGCCTCTTAATACATGTTTGGAGGTGGTGCTTTATGCAGATTTTGGGTTCTCGCAAGGCTCATTTTTGAGCCCTTAGGGGCGCAAAGTGCGAAAAAATAGCCGAAGTGAGGTTCCAAAATCCCGGTTTTACCGGGACTGAATGATTACCTCCAAACATGCACTAAAGAGATACCCCTCGTTTCCAGGGAATAAAATCGTTTTGTCCCAACCGTTCGGCTTTGGTCAACTGCTCGCCACTGGCCACCTGAATGATCAATTCCAACAGTTCTTCTCCCTTAGTTTGGATCGTATCTTCCCCAGAAATGATCGTCCCTGCGTTGATGTCAATGATATCCGACATGCGATCGGTGAGTACCGTATTGGATGCCATTTTAAGGGTGGGAGAAATGGGATTGCCCGTAGGCGTGCCCAATCCCGTGGTAAAGACGATGACATTGGCCCCCGAGCCCGCCAGTCCGGTAGTACTTTCCACATCGTTACCGGGGGTACAAAGAAGGTTCAATCCTGGTTGGATGGCTTGCTCCGTATAATCAAGCACATCTACTACGGGTGAAGTGCCCCCTTTTTTAGCCGCACCAGCCGACTTCATAGCATCAGTAATCAAGCCGTCTTTGATATTGCCCGGAGAAGGATTCATATCAAAACCAGAGCCGACGTCTTGGGCCCTTTGCGAGTAAGTCCGCATGAGCCGGGCAAACTTTTTAGCCTTTTCATCCGTCTCGCAACGATTGATGAGTTCCTGTTCTACGCCATTGAGTTCCGGAAACTCGGAAAGGATGGTCTTACCGCCTAAGGCTACCAGCAGATCGGAAGCGTACCCCAGTGCCGGGTTGGCCGAAATCCCGGAAAAACCATCAGAACCACCACATTCCAACCCGAGGGTCAGATGGCTCAATGAAGCCGGTTCACGCTTCACTTGATCCGCTTCGATCAAGCCTACAAACGTCTTTTTAATCGCTTCTGCGATAAATTCACGCTCCGAGCTGCTTTTCTGCTGTTCCAGAATAAAGAGCGGTTTTTCAAAATGAGGATCAAACTCCTGAATAGCTTGATCCAATAGCCGAAATTGAGCATTCTGACAACCCAAGCTCAAGATCGTTGCCCCAGCTACATTGGCGTTAGTCACATAGCCCGCCAAAAGTCGGCATAGTGCCTCGGAGTCTTGGCGAATGCCTCCACAACCGCCTTCATGCGTCAAGAATTTAAGGCCGTCCACATTGGGAAACAACCGGTTGCGTTGAATGGCGCTACTGTCTTTGATGATCTCCGTTTGCAAAATAGTATCCGCCTCTGCTCCTGATCGGTATAGCTGAATTAAGGCATCCATATTGACGGAATAATCCCGCTCTGAAGCATATCCCAGTTGTTCCAACATGGCCTCTTTAATGACCTTAATATTTCTGTTTTCACAAAAAACCAGTGGGATCACCAACCAGTAGTTCCGGGTGCCTACCTTTCCATCACGGCGATGAAACCCCTGAAAAGTGCGGTCCTGAAACTTAGAAATATCCGGTACCTGCCAATCGGTATTCCGCTTTCCCACCTGGTAGTCACTGGAGCTATGCTTCACATTTTCGGTGGTGATCCTCCCTCCCTGGCGTATAGGCAAAATGGTTTTTCCCACCGTCACTCCATACATCACAATCGTTTCGCCAACGGCAAAATCGCGTTCCGCAAATTTGTGCTTGGCCGAGATATCCTCCCAAAGATGATAGGTCTGTCCTTCAAACACTACAGATTCGCCAGTTTTTAAATCCTGTAAAGCCGCAATGATATTATCGGCAGGATGAACTTTTAAAATGCTCTTGGATGTCATAATTTTTAAATACTAAAACCCAATTTGTATCAACCTTTGTTTTTCAGTTTTTGAATAAGGGCCAAAGTGGTCCTCACCCTATTTTCCAGAGTCGCAAAATTTCCACTCTTTAGGATGTCTGAGGAGACCATTTGTGATCCCATTCCTACACAAAGAACGCCGGCATCAAACCATCCCTTGAGATTCTCCTCCGTTGGAGACACCCCGCCCGTCGGCATAATGCTGGTCCAGGGTTGTGGTCCCTTGATGTTCTTGACAAAATCGGGGCCGTAGGTTCCTCCGGGGAACAACTTCACCACTTCACACCCCAATTCTTCCGCCCGGCAAATCTCTGTCAATGAACCACATCCGGGTGACCACAGTACCTTCCGTCGGTTACAAGCCAGGGCGATGTCTTCTCTAAAAACCGGGGTCACCACAAAATTGGCTCCCAACTGCATATACATCGCTGCTGTTCCCGCATCTGTGACTGAACCTACGCCCAAAATCATTTCTGGCAATTCCTCTGCACAGTACTTATTTAGGGCTCCGAAGACTTCATGAGCGAAGTCGCCTCGATTAGTAAACTCCAGCAAGTGTGCCCCGCCTTCATAACAGGCCTTTAAAACCTTTTTTCCCAATTCAATATCCGCATGATAAAAAAGGGGTACCATGCCTTGGTCGGACATCTTCTGTACGACCTGAATTCTTGTAAATCTAGCCATTTTATTAATTGATAATGGAGGATTGAATTAAACGCTATGTTTGAAATATAAGCTGCTGCACACTCTACCGCGAAACCCGTCCACTCGCATCTCCGCCCATCAGGGTTTCCACTTCCTTCACCGTTACCAGGTTGGCGTCACCATAAATGGTGTGTTTCAGACAAGAAGCAGCTACGGCAAAATTTAAGGCTTTTTGGTCATCATCTGGCCAGGTCAATAGGCCGTATATCAAACCGCCCATGAAGCTATCACCACCGCCCACACGGTCTACAATGTCCGTAATTTGGTAGGTAGGTGCCTCAAATAAGGTTTCTCCATCGTATAAAACACCAGACCAACTATTGTGCGAGGCACTGATACTGCCGCGCAAAGTAGTAATGACTTTCTTTGCTCGCGGAAAACGCTTCATCAATTGCTTCAATACGGAAAGATAAGCCTGTCCGTCCATGGAATCGCCTTGGGTAATGTCTACATTTTCAGGGTGCAACCCAAAATGCTTTTCTGCATCTTCTTCATTGCCTAAAATGACATCACAGCCCTCAACCAATGCTGGCATGATTTCCCCGGGAGCCTTTCCATATTTCCATAGATTTTTACGGTAGTTCAAATCCGTAGAAACCATTACCCCCATTTTATTTGCTGCCTGAATGGCCTCCAGTGTAGCATCAGCAGCACCTTGTGAGATGGCTGGTGTGATCCCGGTCCAGTGAAACCACTGTGCGTCTTTAAAAACTTCTTCCCAATCAACCATGCCTGCCTTGATCGAAGCCATACCACTATGGGCCCGGTCGTAAACCACTTTACTGCCACGGCTTACCGCCCCCATTTCCAGAAAATAAATACCCAAGCGCTCTCCGCCGCGAAGCATATAGTTTGTGCCAACGTTGCGCTTCCGCATTTCCATGAGTGCACAATCTCCAATCTCATTTTCCGGTATTCGACTTACAAATTCTACAGGCAATCCATAATTGGCCAAAGAAACGGCAACATTACTCTCTCCTCCGCCATAGACCACATCAAACTCACTCGCTTGTGAGAAACGCTGAAAACCTGGAGGTGTCAATCTTAACATGATTTCACCAAAGGTGACAATTTTTTTCATCTCAGTTTGTGTAAATTTCAATGAGAGAAAGAATGAAAATTCAACAAATGATTGATTTAATGAATCTTCACTTGATTCTCTCGGTTATCAATAAATATTTTTTTATAAAGTCCTGTTGTTTCCCTACCTCTGATTTCTCCCTGACCTTCTTCCCTCATCCACACACAATCACTGCTCAAAATCCAAAGTATTCCTTGGCGTTTCGATAACAAATATCTTCTACCAGGCCTCCCAACCAATTGGTGTCGTTTGGCAATTCGCCACGGTGTACATCTTTACCAATCAGATTACAGAGCAAGCGACGGAAATACTCATGCCGGGGGAAGGATAGGAAACTTCGACTGTCGGTCAACATACCAATGAAGCAACTCAACAAACCTATGTTTGACAAGGCATTGATTTGCTTCTCCATCCCCTCCTTTTGATCCAGGAACCACCAGGCAGCCCCGAATTGCATTTTACCGCGTATGGAACCATCGTTAAAATTACCAATCATAGTCGCCATGATCTCATTATCGGCCGGATTAAGGTTGTATAGAATCGTTTTTGCCAGTTTATCCTCGGCATCTAAACGGTTAAGGAATTTGGCCAGAGCCCGGGCTTGGGGGAAGTCGCCAATACTATCAAACCCGGTATCGGGGCCTAACTGCTTTAACATACGTACACTGTTGTTGCGCAATGCTCCGAGGTGAAACTGTTGCACCCAGCCTTTCTCAGCATACAAACAACCCAATTCGTAAAGCATCGCAGACATGAATTTCCTGGCCTCAATTGGCGTAATGGTCACTCCCGATAAACGTTTGGACAGGATCACATTCACTTCACTTTCCGTAAATTCTTCCGCATACACCTGCTCCAAACCGTGATCAGATAATTTGCAGCCATTTTCATGAAAATACTCCATCCGCTTTTTAAGCGCCTCCAGAAGTTCATGATAGGAAGTGATTTGGAAACCGGCTGCCATTCCCAATTTTTTCAGATAATCTGAAAAGCCGGCACTTTCGATCAGGATCGCTTTATCAGGACGAAAAGCAGGCAACATCCTGATGTCCATATCCTCTTTTTTCCCCTGTTGATGGTACTGTAAATTGTCAATAGGGTCATCTGTAGAGCAAACCACTTCTACATTCATCTTGCGCAATAAATTGCGCGTACTATATGCCTCTGTCTGTAAGAGTTGTGAGCATTCGTCATACACCTGCCTGGCATTCTCACCCGTCAGCAAATCGTTCACACCAAAGTAACGCTTCAACTCTAAGTGAGTCCAGTGAAATAGAGGGTTGCGGATGGTAAAAGGCACCGTTTCGGCCCACTTTTGAAACTTTTCCGCATCACTGGCCTCTCCGGTAATAAATCGCTCGGGCACGCCCATGGTGCGCATGGCCCGCCATTTGTAATGGTCTCCATTGAGCCAGACCGAGGTTATGTTTGAGAATTGCTTGTCGCCAGCAATCTCATCTGGGGGAAGGTGATTGTGGTAATCAATGATCGGCTGGCGACTCGCAAATTCGTGATATAGTATTTCAGCAGTACGATTTTCCAGCAGGAAATTATCGTCCAGAAAAGGTTTTATGTTTGTATCAGTTAGTGCCATGTCCTTTGATAATTATAGGTAAAAAATAATGCCAAATTTCACAAATACCTTACGAACGGCAATCTTTGTCACTTAATTTTGGCCGCCACAAAGCCCAAGTATTTGATGGCATCTGTCAATGACAGTTAGTGCATGTTTGGAGGTAGTCCCTGAAGTATATTCGGGCAAGCTATTCAGTCCCGGTAAAACCGGGATTTTGGGACCTCTTTTCGGCTGTTTTTTCGTCCGTCTCGACTGAGCCGGGATGCACTCAAAAATGAGCCTCCCGAGAACCCAAAACCTGCAATTTTCGCTACTAAAGCACCACCTCCAAACATGCACTTAGGTCTCAGCCGGAAATTGCGCCTATCTCCATCAAAGGTTGTTGCCTCCCAATTGATTACCATTCATTTTCATATCCTGGTTTATTATAGATTTCTGCCCAATCTCGGTGTCCTTCGGTAAAGCTAGCCAAACACCAGGTGAACATAAAGTCTACCGATGGCGGCGCGATAGTATCGTGATAGGTAGGCGTTACGTTTATCGCCACCTCATCAAAGATGTGGGCATATACGTTCACTTTTTCCTCCGGTAAAGCACAGTTTTGCAGTACATAAGGGATATCTCCTTCAATATCTGTTTCACAGCGAAAATGATAGATCTCTTCCTTGGCATTTTCCCCTAACCCATGTGGTCCATTAGGGCCGTGAAAATGGGGTGGGTAACTACCAACACCACCCTTTTGTTCCATATAGGTATCACCAAATAAAAGGCGGTTGCACTGCACATTTTTGTCTACCAACTTAAATACCGTACGCTTGGACATCGGTCTTCGGCTTCCTAAATCCGCGGCCAGTTCAGTGCCTTCAATATCCGTATGACGCACCAATTGTACAGGATAAGAAGTGTGACAATTTACGGCTTTAAATTCACTCACATCACAGACGTCATCTGTAGTAATACTCACTTCGCTGTTGATCCCTACGTACAGCACATCGCCTTTCCCCAATGAGTAGGAAGTCCCTCCACTATTCAGCTTCGCGGTACCGCGATTAACATAATAAACAGCTTCCTCTGTTGCCAACCGGCGCGTGGCCTCGTCCCCAACTTGGAGCACAATTCTGGCCAGTCGCAAAAAATCGAAGGTAGAATTTTCTTCAGTAATAATCTCTTGCACTCCGGCTGCAGGGGTGGCATCAAAAGCCTCTACTTTCCGCACTTCATTTTTGAGTGGAACCATTACTTTTAGGTCGTTCCGACGTTCTTGAGGTGATTTGGGGGATTGAATGAGGTTGTCCCCTATCTGTCTGGGTTGTGCCATTTCTCTATAAATTCTTAGGTTAAATTTCGTGCTTGTTTTTTGAAGGTGCGTAAATTACAATGTTCCCTTCGTTTTTCCAATTCTACGTAGGGGTTGGCGAAGAATAAGTTGTCGGTTTCAGGTGTAGTGCTTCAGCCGGGCATTAAAAAATGAATTTGACATTTCGCCCCCCAAGTTCATGAACGAGCGACTTAACCAAAACCCTAAAAAACAAAACTGGAAGACAGATACTGTAGTGATTAGCCGCAGCAAAAAAGTTAAAAATTGCTACCCCCGTATTGCGAGTGAAGTGTCGAAAATTAATAATTTGCATTTTATCTTATTGCAAAAATCTACAATATGGTTTTAGACACCTTCAATCTCTCTGGTAAGACAGCGTTGGTTACCGGTTGTAAAAGAGGCATTGGTTTTGCCATGGCAGAAGCACTTGCAGAGGCCGGAGCCGACATCATCGGCGTCTCCACTTCACTGGAACAGAAAGGATCGGCAATCGAAGCAGCAGTTACGGGACTGGGTCAAAAATTCAGTGCCTACCAATGTGACTTCAGCGACCGAAAATCTCTTTATCAATTTATCAATCAGGTGAAAGCCGAACAACCTATTCCAGATATTTTAGTCAATAATGCCGGCACCATTCTCCGCAAACCGGCGGCTGAACATCCTGATGAGTATTGGGACAAAGTCATTGAAGTCAACCAAAATGCCCAGTTTATTCTCAGTCGCGAATTTGGTAAAGAAATGATTAAAAGAGGTACTGGAAAAGTCATTTTCACGGCTTCGCTATTGACCTTTCAAGGCGGTATCACCGTGCCAGGGTATGCGGCCTCAAAAGGTGCGATTGGCCAATTGACAATGGCCTTATCTAATGAATGGGCGGGTAAAGGAGTCCAAGTCAATGCCATTGCTCCCGGCTACATTGCTACCGACAATACCGAAGCACTTCGCAATGATCCAGGCCGCAGTAAATCCATCCTGGAACGGATCCCTGCAGGCCGTTGGGGCAAACCGGCAGACTTTAAAGGCCCCATAGTTTTTCTGGCCTCTGCTGCTTCCGATTATATGACAGGCACAACGATGGTCGTTGATGGAGGTTGGATGGGACGTTAGGGCTCAAAACTACCGCCACTGGCATCTATTGGTGATGATCTCGAAAAAAGACATTAAAAAGATTGATTGCAGAGGGTAAAAAAATGCATAAATGGACTCTTATAAGTGAGTAGTATCTTTTCAAAAATTTACCCGGTAACGCTGAATAAACGGTATGCGATCAATCTTTTTCCTTTCTCTTCTTGCATTATTTGCCTGTCAGGCCAATGATCATCATCCAACTACCGCAAAGATAGGAATGGCTGCAAGGCTAGCATCCATTAGAGACACTGCGAGAAACACTGAATTTTACCCTTATTTTATCGGCCACAGCCTTGAAAAATTGGAACAGAAAGTCGCTAATCTTCCTTTTGGACTTGCATCAGATGACCGACTCAACTATGCTTCATTACTCCTTCTGAAAGGAGAAACCCTTCAGTGCATCAATCAACTGGAAGGCTACTTAAAAGCGACTGGAGGTATCCAGCAAATTACTGGTGCGAACCTGAAATTCTATAAGTTATTGGCCTATGCACATTTACGCCATGGAGAGCAAACCAACTGTATCCTAAATCACAGTTCTGAATCGTGTATTTTGCCATTGCAAGGTGGAGGTATTCATACCGATCTCTCGGGTGCAACAGCAGCGGTGCATTACTATTCGCAGTTACTTGCCTACAACCATCACGATTACCAATCGCGATGGTTTCTAAATATTGCCTACATGGCCATTGGTAGCTATCCCGCAGAAGTACCCCAACAGTTGCTCATACCTGAATCCGCATTTCATTCCGAGACAGACTTCCCAAGATTCCCCAATATCGCCATGTCTTTGGGAGTCGACGTCAACAACCATGCCGGGGGAAGCTGTATGGAAGATTTTAATAACGATGGCTTCTTAGACATTTTCACAACTGCCTACAGTCTGGAAGACCAATCCAAATTATATCTCAATGATGGCGCAGGTCATTTTTTAGATTTCACGGAAGCATCCGGAATAAAGGGGCTGACTGGTGGGTTAAATTGTACTCATGCTGATATCAACAATGATGGATGGATCGACATTTTTATCACTAGAGGTGCCTGGTTACGAGAACATGGTAAGATTCCCAATTCTCTTCTGCTTAATCAAGGAGATGGGACTTTTGTTGACGGCACACAAGCGGCAGGATTATTAAGCTTTCACCCTTCCAACACCAGTGCATTTGCCGACTTTGACCTTGATGGTTATTTGGATCTTTTTGTTGGAAATGAATCAGGCCCCAAGCTGCACGGCTGTGAGCTGTTCCATAACAATGGAAACGGAACTTTCACCAATGTAGCCCCCGATCTCCAACTTGAAATCAATCAATTTGTCAAGGGAGTCGCCTGGGGTGATATTAATAATGACCGACTACCCGACTTGTATGTCTCTGTTTTTGGTGGCAAAAATCTACTTTTTGTCAATCGCGGAGGAACTAGCATTGCTGACTGGTCTTTTGAAGAAATCAGCCAAAAGGCAGGAGTTCAGGAGCCGATCCATAGTTTTCCTTGTTGGTTTTGGGATGCCAATAATGACGGTTTTCAAGACCTTATGGTTTTTGGCTACATCAACTTACCTCCCGATGATGTACCAAGTGAAATCTTAAAGAATTATTTAGGAGAAGACTTTCTTGGTGAATTACCAAGGTTGTACTTGAATAATGGAGACGAAACTTTTGTAGATGTGGCAGAACGCATGAATCTCAATACCCTACTCTATTCTATGGGAGCCAATTTTGGCGATTTAGACAATGATGGATATCCAGACTTTTACACCGGAAATGGCGAATTCAATATGCTAGCTACGGTACCTGACCGGATGTTTCGCAATGCCGAAGGCCAATATTTTCAGGACGTCACCACCGCCGGTGGATTTGGGCAAATCCAGAAAGGCCATGGTATTTCCTTTGGAGATATCGACAATGATGGCGATCAGGATATTTATCATCAGGTGGGAGGAGCTGCTGAAGGAGACGTTTTTCACAACATGCTTTTTCAAAACCCAGGCTTTGCAAACCATTGGATCACCCTCCAGCTGGAAGGCACCACGGCCAATCGCTCCGCGATTGGAGCCACCATAAAAGTAGTAGTGCAATCAAAGTCTGGCGCTTCCCGATCCATTTACCACCAAGTTGGTACAGGAGGGTCTTTCGGTGCCAATAGCTTACAGGCCGAAATTGGCCTCGGTCAGGCCAATCAAATTGATTCACTTTGCATTTATTGGCCTGACCAGGAAAAAACCGTACAGTACTTTGAGCAAACGACGATGGATCAATTTTACCGTTTAACGCAAGGAGACAGCTTGGAATTGGTCAAGAAAAACCCGATTATTTTTAACCTTTCTGCCCATCATCACTAACTTTTTTTACCCAATCCAAAATAAAATTTCATTTCAAGGGGTAAAAAATGGCCATTTGCTGCTCTTATAGGTAATGAGAGCACAATACATACTACTTGCTGCCATGCTATCCTTCAGCATGGCCTTATCCGGGCAGCACCTTTCAAAGGTAGCGATGGATGATTTTTTTGGGGTCAATATTACCGGAGGTAAAACCCAGCCGGAAGATATTGTTGATATCGCCCAATGGGTCCGTCATTACACCCGTTGGTCTTACTTCGAATCGGTCAATAATCAATTTGATTTTAAACAGGCGAAGTACCCCGACGGGATTTATGACAATGATGCTTACTATCAGAATCTTAAAAAGCATCATATTAAATCCTTGTTCGTACTGATGAAATCAACAGATTGGGCCAGTAGCGATCCAGCGGCTAAATTTCCACAGGAATATGCTCCCTCAGGGGAGGAAAATGGACTCGATCCAATGCATTATAGGGAGATTGCGGAATTTTACTACCAGCTGATTGCTAGATATGGGACTAAAACGAAACCTGCCGAGCAACTATTGACAGATGATAAACTGAGCGGTATGGCTTTGATTGATGTGATCGAAGTAGAAAATGAGCCGGATGGCCCTTGGCACAACCAGATGACGCTCCAACAATATGCCGCATTGCTGAATGCCGTTTATGATGGCAATCAGGGGCAACTTGGGCCTGGCTACGGGATCAAGGCAGCCGACCCCGACATGGTCGTTTCAGTGGGGGGAGTTGCCTACAACCTGGAAGCGTTGAAAAAGATTGTTCAATATGCGGGCAGGGTTCCCTTTGATGTAGTAAACGTGCATTTCTACTGCTTTAAGTTTGTCCGCGAAAAGTACCGTGTAGCCATTCCCCCTGAGTGGTCTAGCCTCGAAGAAGACATGGCGGAAATTGTATCCTGGCGAAACACGGAAGCGCCAGGAAGGCCCGTTTGGCTCACAGAAATTGGATGGGATACCAAAGATTACCAACCCGAACAGGTTACCGAGCAGGAAGCGGCTGATTATTTGATCCGTAGTTATCTGCTTGCATTAGGTGTCGGAGTTGAAAAGGTCTTTTGGTTTATCCTAAAGGATTTTGATGATTTTGACCATCCCACTACCTTTTCTTCCAGCGGGTTATATGAAAATTCCACAACAGAATGGGGGGACAAAAACAGGTTAAAACCAAAGATGACTTATTGGTATAATGCAACCTTCAAAAACCTGACTGCAGGCTATTTTTTCCATCAAAAAGTGGATGCGCCAAATGGAGATAGCACCGTCTACCAATACGAGTTTTTTAATGCGGATCAGTCTAAGAAACTGGTCATTCTCTGGACCTGCCCTTCTTTTGCCTATAAGTGGCATCCCGACCCTCCAAGTACCACTAAGGACGACTTCCTCTTCTCTCCCGGAAAAAACTGGCAAGTTTCAAAAATCACTAAACCCGTTGACGGCAGTACCACAGGTAAAACGGTCAGTTTTGAAAATCAAAATGAGAATATATTGCTAAGGCTTTCCGGAACGCCCGTCTTCCTCGAACTAAATTCGAAAAACAAGTAATCATGTCAGCATATCAATGGCACAAAACCCTCTTGCTTTGCCCTGTATTTCTCTGTCTTTCATCTTGCGCTGCCATTGCACAGCCATCGGCGAAGGAGGTGCTTTCCATCACACACAAAGTAGCTAACTGGCAATTGGAACACCCAAATGGAAAACGTTTTTATACCTGGGAATATGGCACCTTTTTTTCTGGTTTGATGAGTCTATATAAGACTGATCCCCAGCCAGCATATTTGGCATCTATCCAAACTATTGGTTCAGAGATCAATTGGGAACTGCGGCCAAGGCCTTATGATGCAAATGTTTATGCCATCGGTCATGCCCTTTGGGAGCTTTATGAAATCAAGCAGGAATCCTACATGGTTGATAAAATTCTGTATACCATGGAGATGCCCCTTGCCAGACGCCTTGACGCCGAAGTGGCTTTCGCCGACAATAAATATTGGTGGGAATGGTGGACCTGGTGCGATGCCTTATTTATGGCTCCCCCAACTTTTGTCCGAGCCGCGGTCATTTTGAAGCAGCCTAAGTATATGACCTACATGGTCGAGATGTGGAAAAAAACAGCAGATTATCTTTATAACAAGGAAGACCACCTCTATTTTCGAGACGATCGGTTCTTCAACAAAAAATCTCGAAATGGGCAACCGATCTACTGGTCCCGGGGTAATGGCTGGGTGATTGGAGGGCTGTGTAAAGTCTTGGATTATATGCCGAAGGACCATGCTGATCGTCCTTATTTTGAACAACAATTCCTGGAAATGGCCACCAAATTGGCTGCAATCCAATTGAAAAATGGATACTGGAGTATCAGCCTTTTAGATCCGGAAGATTATCCTCAAAAGGAAACCAGTGGCACCGCCTTCTTTTGTTATGCCCTGGCTTGGGGAATCAATCACGGTTATTTGGAAAAAAAAGAATTCCTGCCCAATGTACTAAGCGCCTGGCAAGCCCTGGTCGACACCATTGAACCAAGTGGGAAAATGGGTTTTGTACAGCGAGTAGGTGATCAACCCGATAACGTTAAAAGAGAAGATACAGAAGTATATGGAACCGGCGCCTTTCTATTGGCTGGTTCAGAAGTTTACAAACTCCTTCAATAAGCACTAAACGATGAGCGCCCACTTTTTACAAATTGCTATTTTTTTCGTTTTCCTCCTTGTGCCCAATGCAACGACAGCACAATGGGTTTATGAACAAGATGAATTTTATTTTAGTTGGGATTTACCCAATGACAAGGCTACTCTAACCACTGGACCTGAAACTGAACGGGCATTTGTTTGGAGTGGTTCCCTTCTCCCGGCATTTTGGCTTAAGCCCCAAGATTCAGCCCCCGTATTCCTAAAGGCAACCATCGATACTGCTGGGTCCACAATTACTCCACACAAGCTGGAATTACAGCTTGACATCCCTCCTTTGGGATCGGGCAAAATGATTGTAGATGTCATACCTCAGGGGCTAAAAATCTCAACTATCAATATAACCTGGAAGGAAGAAATCCCGGCAATCATCGAGATGTATTTTGGCACCAGCCCATTGAACACAGAACAACTAGCCTATACCCTTGATCCGGAGAAACCCTTTGCACCGGATTGGTCCGCATTTGGTTTTTGTGTACCGGGGGCCAAAGAAGGTCCCGCACAGAGCTACTTTCGCAACTGGGATCTTGGGCAGGCCAATATAGCCCTGGGGAGTTTTGGTCCTACCTTAGGAGCTCCATACGGGGCCGCCTTCCCCCGTCCCACCTTGATGGCCGCCATGGGCTATGACACCGGATGGATTACTTTCGGCGCCGGATCCATCCCTGCTGCACCAATGACCCTCCAAGTTAGAAGTGGCCATGGCTGCCTACAATTTTTATACCGTGAAGATCTTTGGGGAATCCCCAATTCTAAAAGTAGAAACTGGAATGATTTGCTAAAAATCACCTTTGGCAAAAACGCCTGGCAATCCATGCAGCAATACGTGGCTTCAATTCCTAATGATCGCATTCTCTCCAACAAACACCACCTCGCCGTTTGGAATACCTGGGGCAATTGGAAAATGCAAAATTACAGCATCTCTCCGATTACCCAAATAGCTCAAAAAGTTGGCGCCGAAATTTTAGTCTTGGATGATCCTTGGGAATCTTCTCAGGGATCTGGCACTCACCATCTGGAACGTTTCCCCAATTTCTACCAAGAGATAGAAAACATTCACAATTCTGGGTTGCATCATGGCATTTGGGAAACCCTTGCCTGGGTTGCTGAACCCGATTCGCTTGGTCTTAGTAAAGATGACTTAATTTTGGACCGAAACGGAAACCCTTGCAAGGGAAGCTGGAATTTTGATCCTTTCTGGATCAATTATTACCTGTTGGATATCAGCTCTGAAAGGGCAAAAACCTTCCTCCGGAAACGTACCATCAAGGTCATGAAAGAAGTAAAACCTCGACTGATCAAGTTAGATTTTGGTTACGGCATTTCCAGCCCCAATATTGGCGTCCCCAGAAACCCAGCCATTCGAGGAGAACGGTATTGTTATGAATTGTCGAAAATCATAGTGGAAGCAGCGAAAAGTGTCGACCCCGATGTCACCATTATGTATTATGGAATTTCGCCTTTATTTCTGCCTCTTTTTGATATGGTTTCCTTGGATGATCAGGGTGACCTCTGGTACGAGCATGCTGCTGGTCATGATCAATGGAGTATTTGGGCGAGCTTGATTTCTCAGCACAATATTGCCTTAAATGGTTCTTCCGGATACGATTGGAATTCGGATGATGAGATCCTCCTGAATACGGCCATTTTGGGTTCTCCAGGAAGTGTTCTCCCAGACAATATCGATGGCAAAGACATACCCAAAGCCTTCCTTAACCGAAGATTTGCTCTCCACAGGTGGTATCGTAAATCCATTCAGTGGACGCCACTTTGGTTGAATTCAGAATTGGGCGGAATGCAGCGACCAATGCAACTCAGGTGTTGGGGGCGAATGGAAAAAATTGATGCAGAAGATAAAGTTACGGCCTTGGTTCTTCGCGAACCACCATCAGATAATATTGACTATTTAGCTTCCTTCAGTTGGCAAGGTCGCTGGGCGTTGATCGCTCAGGACAACCAGGACATTAGTTCCTCCAAGGAATTGGCCATCATTCCCTTTGATGAGGAGACTTTTCTTAGATTCCCAGTGAAAATGCAGCCAACGCAAGTCTTGCAAATTGCTTTCGACTCAGAAAAGGTCTATTCCAAATGGCGCTGGCACAAGGGAGTATTGGAACTTCATTTAGAACCGGGTGATCTTGCTCAAACCGCAGGATTTATAGTAAAAACACCCGATAAATGAAGTAAGGGATTGCTCGGTTTATCCTACCAATAAGCAGTACCCTGACGAGCTCTTCTTGTCAAACAGGCTCCTGTAAATTCACAATTTTAAGGTGCATCAACTATAACTCAAACTCATAAAGAACATTTACTAAATATCTGTCAACATGAAATATCAACTCTTACTGCTTGCCGTATTTATGTCTGTGGGTCTCCAAGGCCAGAATTTTAATGGCCTGGAGGTGAACATGAATAACCTTTTCCGACTTTCTGATGCAAAAACGCGGTCTATCAGTCCGGAAAACTTTACCGGAGAAAAAGGCAAAGGAGGAATGGCCACGGTGGAAGAAGGAAATGCTGGAGGCTCCGCCATAGAACTAGGCGTTGGTTGGAAAACCAATCCTTTCATTTACATCGAACCAGATCAAGAATTCACCCTAGCAGAAATTGAAGGACAGGGTGCCATTCAACACATTTGGATGACGCCTACCGGCAACTGGCGTTTTTCCATTTTACGGATTTATTGGGATGATGAGACGGAACCTTCCGTGGAAGTACCTGTGGGTGATTTCTTTGCCGCAGCCTACGAATACAATCAGATTTCCTCCCTCCCCGTTTGTGTAAATCCAGGCAGTGCTTTTAATTGTTACTGGGTGATGCCTTTCCGTAAGAAATGTCGGATTACCATGCAAAATATCGATGCAAAAAAAATGCGGCTATACTATCAAATCGATTATACATTGACCGAAGTCCCCGATGACGCCGCCTATTTCCATGCCCAATTTAGAAGAACCAACCCGCTTCCTTACAAAGAAGTTTACACCATTATCGATAGCATCAAAGGTAAAGGACATTATGTGGGCACCTATATGGCCTGGCAAACACATACCAACGGCTGGTGGGGAGAAGGTGAAATCAAATTTTTCATGGATGGCGACAAAGAATTTCCAACCATTTGTGGCACAGGCACGGAGGACTATTTCTGTGGTTCCTACGGCTTTGCCAAAGATGGCAAGTACGTAGATTATACCACTCCTTATGCCGGCTTCCAAGTCATACGCCCCAAACCAGACTACACCTATCATGCACAAGTCCGGTTCAGCATGTACCGCTGGCACATCACCGATCCAGTCCGTTTTGAAAAAGATTTAAGGATTACCATCCAGGCATTAGGTTGGAAACACGATTGGCTCTATAAGCCACTGCAAGATGACATTGCCTCCGTAGCGTTCTGGTATCAAACCGAACCACATCATCCCTTTCCTGATTTCCCAGAAAAACATCAGTTAATCATTGATTAGTGACGGACAAAGAAAAGGCTAGGAGAAAGGTGACCCCATAAACCTGTTCTATTTTTTAATTGGTTTCAGAGGGAGGGATAAACAATCTTTTTTAATACCCCTTCCGATTGAAATCCATTTTTTTTTCGGTGTATTCCCCTTTTTCCTCTATTTTATTTTAAATTGCAAGGTAGAAACTATGATTTTCCTCTTTCGTGTAAAGATGGAATCTTAAGCCACCGCCACTAAGATGCATGCTGATAAAAAATTGTGGGATGCTTTCAAGAAAGGAGATGAAAGAGCTTTAGCCAATATCTTTCATACCAACTATCCGCTATTGCACAACTATGGCCTTAAGATTTCTGGCAATGAGAATCTGGTAGAAGATTGTTTGCAAGATTTCTTTTTATACCTCTATGAAAAGCGCGAGCAACTAGGTGAAGTCAACTACATTAGAGCCTATCTATTTAAATCCTTCCGTCGGCGTTTATGGCGACAAATGAAGCAGCAAAACAAGTTTGTAAAAGATGTAGAAGCGGATGGCATTGTCATTAGCCCCGAAGAAATTATTATTCATCATGACGATAAAAACTATCGCAGTGAGATGCTTGCGGAAATGATTAACAGACTCCCGGAACGGCAACGAGAAGTCATTTATCTTAGGTATTACAATGGCTTGTCGATTGACGAAATTTCCGAAGTGTTGTCCATAACTTACCGAGGAGTGGTGAATACCCTGTACAAGGCATTCAAAAAGCTTAGAAAAGACAAGAGCCTACTGACCATTTTGGAGTGCATGGCTCTAATTTTCTCCATTCAAGCGACTTTTTTCTAAAAAAATAAAAATTTTCTCGAAAAGAGAGGTGACCAAATTCAATAAGCCTCCTCCTTAATTATAAAGGGCAGTATATTCCGTATGCCACATTAAAGAGTATAGCTTATGAAGTTAAATTAACTTACGAATTAACTCATGTCAAGAGACAATTATAAACACATTGAAGATTTCCTAAAGGATCCAACTTTTATCGACTGGGCAAATCAAAAAGATCAAAATGCAAGTATTCTTTGGGAAAAATGGGCAAGTGAGCATCCGGAGTTGAGAGAAGCGGTAGAGCAAGCCAAAGTAATTGCGAAAGGACTTGAGTTCAACCCTCAGTACATTGCGCCGCAAAAAGTAGAGGCAAAATGGGAGAAATTCAATGAGGCTCGGCTGAAAAATATACGCAAAAAAGAGCAGCAACAGCGATTCCTAAGTTCCAGAAAAAAGGTGTTCTGGCGGGTAGCTGCTACCGTGGCACTAATCATCATGACTTTGGGAGTCTATCAATATAGACTTACACAAGAAAAAACTTATCACACAGAATATGGAGAGCGGCTGGAGTTTCAGTTACCTGATGGCACAGAAATCTCTTTGAATGCAAATTCTACACTAAGATACGTCAGAAATAACCCGCGGAAAGTTTGGTTGGAAGGGGAAGCATTTTTTAAAGTGAAGAAGAAACCCAAAACCGGGGAGCATTTTCTGGTAGTTACCGACGATCTCGAGGTCGAAGTTCTCGGTACCGTTTTTAATGTCAATAGCCGAAATGAACAAACGGAAGTGGTACTGGAAGAAGGTAAAGTTAAACTAGACCTGAAGGAACAGGGCACTATGCTCATGAAACCAGGTGAATTGGTAACCTATTCTTCTAGCAAAAAGAACCCGGTTGTTCACGAAACGGTCAAATCCGAATTGCATACTTCCTGGAAAGATGGTGTCCTGCAATTTGACAATACCCCTTTGACAGAAGCACTAAAAACCATAGAAGAAACCTATGGTGTAGAAGTCATTTTTCAAGATACCACTACCTCTGAAAAGATACTCAATGGAGGGGTACCAAATGATAACCTTCCAGTGTTTATCAAAACCCTGAAAACCATATACGGTCTGGATATAGAACATCAGGACGGAAAGCTGATTATTAAATAGATTAGAATTTTGCATGGAAGTAGCTAACGAATAACTTACCACAAGCATGACGACTACTTTGGCCAATAAAAGTGGCTAAAATTACGAACTGTAGCATTACCTGTATCCACTTTTTTGAAAGAGTATTTTTAAGAAATAACTCTAATAGATGCTTAATCGGGCTTCATGCAAGCCTGGATTAACTGGGAGTGTATTGATAACGCTCATCATTTTGAAATAAAAACTTGTTAACGAAACATTTTTCTTCACTCGCTAAGCATGTAAAAACCTCGGTATGGAACGAAAATTAAACAAACAATTACTTTGGGGCCTGTTGAGTTGCCTGATGATGCTCACCAGCTACTCCATGAAGGCCGAAACGCCAATGAGCCAAGAAGAACGGCTTTTAGTGGAAGTTTTAGAAGATATCGGCGAAAAATATCAGGTAATTTTCACTTACGATGCAAATGTTTTAAAAGACATCACCATCGAATTCAGTGAAGCTGACATGGTCACTTTAGAAACCGCTATTAATAGAGTGGTCACTCAAACAGGGCTCAACTATGAATATTTGGGCACTAAATATTATGTCATTTTTCGCGACACTAAAAAGGGACAAAAATCTATCAGAAAGCTGAAAAGAAAGTTCCGACAAATTCAGGAAATCGAAAGTTCCGGTGACCTGGGGTTATACATCAAGCACAGCAAACCTCTTGATCAATTCCAGTCCGTAACCCACGCCTTAGAAGCTTTCAAAAAAACGGTATTCAAGGTAACAGGAACGGTCACTAATATGGAGAATGAACCCTTAATCGGGGTAAATATCATTGTAAAAGGGACTACGACCGGTACGGTTACGGACCTGGATGGCAAATACACCATCAATGCAGCCGATGGCGATCAAACTCTAGTATTTTCCTATTTGGGATACAAGCCTCAAGAGGTGGACATTGCGCAAAAATCGACCATTGATGTCATTATGGAAGTGGATGCTGCTTCCCTTGATGAAGTTGTAGTAGTGGGATACGGTTCTCAAAACAAAAGAGAACTGACAAGTGCCATTAGCACCATAAGTTCCAAAGAAATCAAGGAAATGCCTGTGGTTGGTTTGGACCAATCCATTCAGGGTAGAGCTCCTGGTGTAGTGGTGATCAATAACACGGGGGAGCCCGGTGGAGGAATCACCATGCGGATTCGCGGAACATCTTCTATCGGCTCCGGAAATGATCCGCTGTTTGTCATTGACGGGATTCCATTGGATAATGCCCAAACCAGTAATGTCAATGTTGGTGAAGCAAGAGTCAACGGCATCAGCCAAATCAATCCTGCCGATATAGAATCAATTCAAATCCTGAAAGATGCAGCAGCTACCGCCATCTACGGAGCTCGCGCTTCAAATGGTGTAGTACTGATTACCACCAAACGCGGAACAGAAGGAGTATCCGAAATTTCTTTTGACGCCTATACTGGTGTTTCTCAGGTGACTTCTCGCTATGAACTTCTTGGTGCTTCTGACTATGCTGTTTTATCCAACGAAGGGTTGGCACAGATTGACTTACCTCCTGCATTCACGGAAAGTTTCATCAGTAATCCAACCTATGATACCGATTGGCAAGATCAAATTTTCAGAACGGCTGGAATCTATAATGCCAACCTTTCGGCGCGTGGAGGAACGGCCAAGACTGGCTATATGATCAGTGGAGGATACCTCAATCAGGAAGGAACGATTATCAACACCAAGTTTCAACGATACAGCCTTCGGGCCAATATTGACCACAAGCTCAATGATGTTCTCAATGTAGGCGTCAATCTCTTTACCAGCTATACCGACCAGGATCGGGTAAAAAATGACGGTGGCCCTGATAGTGGAGATGCCAGTAACTTCAATCATATCTACGGGACACCAGCGCTGAGTACGGCTTTGGTTAAAAGCCCTGCACAACCCGTATTTGCACCTAACGGATACTATTCCATTGATACACTACAAGCCTCCTATGGCAATCCTGTACGCCAGGCAACGGATATCAAGATCAACAACAACGTTCGGAGAACGATGCCATCATTCTTTGCCAATTTGCAGTTTAGTGAAAAACTCAAATTGACCAGCCGTTACAGTGCGGATATCAGGAGCGAAAATGAAGAGTGGTTTAATCCACCAAATCCAAATCAGATCGAGGGTCTTTCCGATGGAGAAGGACAAACATCTAGAAGGACCTTCGACCTGCTTTTATGGACTTTTGATAACTACCTGAATTACGTTACCGGAATCGGAGAAAATTCCAGCCTTACTGCTTTGTTGGGAACAAGCTTCCAACGGTCCGTTTTCGAACGCAGTTTCGTCTTGGTAGCCGGTTTAGAATCTGATGCCATTCCAACTTTCAATGCAGGAACCGACTTTGATGTGGTAACCTCTGAAAAACAGGCCTGGAGTCTGGCCTCCTACTTCGCCCGACTCAATTACAATATTAATGATCGTTACTTTTTCAATTTTAATGCTCGCTATGATGGATCATCTCGCTTTGGAAAGGATAACCAATATGGTTTTTTCCCTTCAGGTGCAATCGGATGGAGAATTTCTCAGGAGCCCTTTATGGAAAATTTAACGACACTTTCAGACCTTAAAATCAGAGCCAGCTACGGAGTAACCGGGAATCAATCTATTGGCAATTATGCTTCGTACGCCTTGCTGAACTTGGGAGGAGGAACTAACTTCGGTAATAACTACAACAACGTGACCGGTGCCACCTTTGCCAGCTTAGCAAGTGATGATCTGAGCTGGGAAGAAACAACCCAGTTTGACCTGGGGGTTGATGCCTCTCTGTACAATGACCGGATTCGGATCACCGCTGATTATTATATCAAGACTACAGACAAGCTGCTGTTTACCGTACCTTTACCCTTACAAAGTGGATTTTCCAGTATCATTGACAATGTGGGCAAACTTGAAAACCGTGGTTTCGAGTTGAGTATCAATAGTGTGAATGTAGACAAAAAAGGGTTTTATTGGAATACCAATTTCAACATAGCCACCAACTCAAACAAAATCCTGGAATTACTTGATGATGAAGATGTATTGGTAGGAAATAACAACACTGGTTTTAGCCTTGCCAGAGTGGGTGAAGAAGTCTCGTTTTACTTATACGAGCGGGAAAGATTGGTAGATCCTAATACAGGAACCGTCATCTTGGTTGATCAAAATGGAGATGAAATCATCAATGATCAAGACCTGGTAGTAGCGGGAAGTCCGTTCCCCGATTTCTTTGGAGGAATCAACAATTATATTTCCTACAAAAACTTTGACCTCACTGTATTCCTACAGTATTCTTACGGCAACAAGATTTATAACCTAACCAGAAGATATCTGGAACTATTAAACTTTGGAGGTCGTAATATTCTAAGTGCCAATAGTACTCAGGAGGCTTTTGACAACCGTTGGCAACAACCCGGTGATGTTACGGAATATCCCAAGGCCAATTTTGATCAATCAAACAATAGCTTTAACCTGGCTCATACCGGTTGGTTAGAAGATGGCTCTTATCTACGTTTGAAAACCTTGACTATTGGTTACAATCTGGATAAAAAGATCATTCAACGCTGGGGCTTTAATCGAGCAAGAATCTATTTGTCAACCAATAACTTACTGACCTTCACCAAATACACGGGATTTGATCCAGAAGTCGATCACTTTACCGGAGTCAACGCCGGTACCAACAGTGGTTTGAGAAGAGGTTATGACAATGGAACGTACCCTCAGGCAAAATCCTTCATTTTTGGCATTAGCCTCTCATTTTAGAAGAATAGAAAAAAGTTTTGACAATGAAATATAAATTAATAATAGTATTGGGCATCCTAATGACCAGCAGCTGGTCTTGCCAGGATTTCCTGAACGAAGAACCGGTCTCACAAATCAACGCAGAAACGTTCTACACAGATGCCTCTTCTGCAGAAATTGGACTAACCGGAATCTATAATCGATTTTTTAATGAGTATTGTTACTCAATGATTATCACGCCAATACTGACCAGTACGGATGATATCAAACAACCATCTGGTGCCTTCTATGCCTTCAAGCAAAGAGGCTCTGAGCTAAACGCTACCCTGGCACCACTACGGCAATGGGGAACATTGTACGAAACCATTGCTAATGTCAATTTTATGCTTGATGAAGTCAGCAAGCTCAACTCAGAAGAATTCAAACCCAATCAAGGGAGAAGAGATGAAATTCTGGCTGAAGGGCATTTTATCAGAGCGGTCAGCTACTATTATTTGACTGTTGCCTGGGGCGATGTGCCACTCATTACCGAATTCCCACAGTCAATTGAAGATGCTTTAGTGGCGAAATCTCCTAAAGAAGAAGTGGTGGCCCAAATCAAGGAGGACCTAGAAATTGCGGCAAAAGACCTCCCTGATATGATTGGAAGCTACTCTACTGATCAGGTGACCAACCAAGTGAAAGGCCGAGCCAGTAAATGGGCTGCCAAAGCCTACCTGGCCAGATTGGCATTACAAGAGAATGACTGGCAAACCGCTCTGAATCTATCAGAAGAAATAATCAATAGTGGACTTTATCCATTTACAACTCAATGGCGGAAGATTTTCCAGGAACCTATGAATTCCAGTGAGTCCATTTTTGAACAACAAAATGATTACTCCCCTGGATTTTTTGGCTCCGGCCAATACGGATGGTTCTTTGGTTTTGATTTTGAGTGGTCGGAGACCGCCCTCAATATTTTCGAAAAGCCAGATTCAATAGGGGTTACCCAGGGTAAAGATGTACGTTTTGATTTGGCTTACAACCCTCATCCCTGGGCAGCGCAAGCACAACCCAATAAATATATTCCACCAAGAAGGTTTGAAGATGGAGGAATTGAGCAAACAAACTTTGCCATCATCCGCCTATCCGAATTGTTATTGAATAAAGCGGAATGCCTAAATGAAATTAATTTTGCCTCTAACAAAGAGGAAGTCATCTCCATCCTCAATATGCTCAGAGCACGAGCGGAGGATGCTACCTGGGTCAATGGCTGGTATGCCAATGTTCCTGTTGGTACGACTGGTATCCCTCCACTAGATCCTAATGATTTTACGACTCAGGAGGATTTGCGGCAAGCCATTAGGGAAGAAAAACGGCGTGAATTTGTCTTTGAGGATGTCATCAGGTGGGTAGATTTATTCCGTTGGGACAAGGAATATCTCAAGGAAATCACCGAATCTCCTACAGATGATCATTTGTACTTCCCAATACCTACAGATGAAATTATCAGAAATCCGAAATTGACGCAGAATCCTGCTTATAACTAAATTTGGCTTTATAAACCTAGAATGGAAGTAGACTGCTCATGCGAACAGTCTACTTCTTTCCTCCTTAACCACCTGCGGTTTGAAAATTACTCCTGGCATATGGCTCTTTTTTTGTTTCCTCTTTTCATGTCAAAAGGAAGAAGCAACCCTTTTTGAATTGGTCCCTGCCAGTGAAAGCGGAATTGAATTTGCCAACCTCCTCCATGAAGATGAGCACTACAACCTATATGACTATGAATACTTTTTTAATGGGGGGGGTGTAGGGATCATTGACATCAACAACGATGGCTTGCAAGATATTTTCCTAGGAGGCAATCGCGTCTCCTCCAGACTTTACCTCAATCAAGGAAATTTCAAATTCAAAGACATTACCGAAGAAGCAGGCCTTACCACCACTGTTTGGATAGCCGGAATTGCAGTTGTAGACTTAAATAATGATGGCTGGCAGGACCTATACCTATCGGTAGCAGGAAACGATAAAGTAGACGACACTTCTAACCTGCTCTTCATCAACAATGGAAATCAAACTTTTACCGAACAAGGTGCTGCTTATGGTATCAATGATACCGCACTTACCACACAAAGCGCCTTCTTTGACTATGACGTCGATGGTGATCTCGATCTGTATTTACTGAATTTTGGCAATGTCAAATGGGCCAAAGAAAGACTCTATCCCAAGATAGTGGATGGTAGTGGCCCCGGCGCTGACAAGCTCTATCAGAACAATGGTGATGGAACCTTTACTGAGGTTACCAAAGAGGCCGGTATTTTGGTAGAAGGCTACGGCCTTGGTGTGTCCATACTAGATGTAAATCAAGACAATTATCCAGACATTTTTGTGGCCAATGACTATCTGGATGATGATGTTTTGTATGTCAATAATGGTCATGGCGGCTTTGAAGACCAACTCGCAAAATACCTAAAGCATACCAGTTATTTCTCAATGGGTTGTGACGCGGCCGATATCAACAATGATGGACTCACCGATCTAATGGTGCTCGACATGTTACCGGAAAAGAATGAACGCCACAAGACCTTAATCGGAGCCTTTAGCTATGAGAAGGTAAATTTGCGTATCAAGGAAGGATACTACCCCGCTCATGTTCGCAATATGTTGCAACTGAATAATGGTCAAGGTTTTTTTTCTGAGATCGGTCGGCTGAGTGGGATTGCAGCAACGGATTGGAGTTGGGCGCCTCTACTGGCTGATTTTGACAATGACGGTTTCCGGGATCTGTTTGTGACCAATGGCTATAAAAAAGAGGTTAGCAATATGGATATCCTGCTAACCATGAACTTTGGAAGCTTTCCCATGGGCGACGAAAAAGCGATGGAGGCATTTGCAAAAAAACAAAGGGCCAAGTTTTTAAAAGTCGTAGAAGACCTCAATGAGAATCGCATCGTCAACTATTGTTTTCGAAACAATGGTGACCTGACTTTCACCAATAGTAATCAGGCATGGGGCATCCACCAGAAATCCTTTTCAAATGGAGCCGTATATACTGACCTAGATCTGGATGGCGATCTGGATCTGGTTATCAATAACGTAGACGACCCCGCATTTGTATATCGCAATAATACCAACCAAATGCATCCGGACAACCATTTTCTAAGGGTCCGGCTACTACAAGGCAATTGGCCTGCACAATCGGCAAAAGTAATGCTGTATTATGGCAATAAAAAACAACAATTTGCAGAATTCAGCCCATACCGAGGGTATCAATCATCGGTGGAAAATGAGCTACACTTTGGCCTGGGGCTACATGATAAAATCGATTCTCTGGTCATTCAATGGCCCGATGGACAAAGCAAAAAACTGACTAATATTACCGTCAATCGAACGATAGAAATTGATCATAAGGCAACACAGTTTGTAAAAAGACCACTTCAACAGGTCAACAAACTTTTCACAGAGAATTCGCAGGCTCCCCTAAGCACCTACAGCCACAAAGAGAACTATTTTATCGACTTTAAAAGCAATCCTCTTTTGCCTCATCTTCTATCACGAGGAGGACCGGCCCTAGCTTGTGGGGACCTAAATGGAGATGGCTCGGATGACCTAATCATCGGGGGCTCCAAAAAGCAGAACACAACCCTATTTCTCAGTAACAAAGAGACATTGTCGAAACAAGATATCAGCAAACCTTTTCCCTTTGAAGATTTGGGATTAGGCCTTTTAGATTTTGATCAAGATGGTGATCTCGATTGCTATGTTGCCAGTGGTGGCAGTGAAAGCTTTGCGGGATCAATGGACTATTCAGACCGGCTCTATGAAAATAATGGAACAGGTCAATTTCAGTTAACCAATAATGTTATCCCTGCCGGCATCAACACCAGTACAAGTGTGGTGAGCAGCGCAGATTATGATAAAGATGGGTTTCCCGACCTATTTGTAGGCGGTTGGGTAGTTCCCGATAATTATCCTTTACCTGGTCCGAGCTACCTATTAAAAAATGTCAACGGTCGGTTTCAAAATATTTCGAATCAAGTATCTGGTTTACGGGATTTAGGTTTGGTGAAGGCCGCAGTTTGGACAGATATTGATCAGGATGGCTGGCTAGATTTACTGGTTACAGGAGAATGGATGTCCATCAAATTGTTTAAAAACCAGCAAGGAACGTTGATTGATCAAACTGCGGACTATCAGCTGGATGCGCACGTTGGTTGGTGGAATAGTATTCTGCCAGGGGATTTTGACAACGATGGAGACATGGACTACATTATCGGAAACCTTGGCCTCAACACCCGTTATCAAGCCTCTCCGGAAAAGCCAGCGACTCTCCTAGCCGCCGATATCGACCAAAATGGATCTATCGATCCGGTGATCTTTTGCTTTGAGGATGAGGAGCAATATCCGGTTCATGATCGAGATGAATTAGTCACCCGGGTCAGTAGTCTAAAAAAGGACTTTTTCACCTATCGAGAGTATGCCCTGGCTGGAATTAACGAATTTGTCAAACCCGACCAGCAAACAAAGGTCTATCGCAAGCGAGCGACTACCTTTGAAAGCATTTTATTGAGAAATGATCAAGGCCATTTCACCACCATAGCACTCCCCATCCAAGCCCAAATGGCCCCGATCTATGGCACACTAGCCCTTGACCTGAATGAAGATGCCTACCTCGACCTCATTTTAATTGGGAACGCTTATACTTCAGCCATCAGTGAAGGCAACTATGATGCCACAAACGGCTTGGTATTACTCGGCCAGGGAGATGGTCATTTTAAAGTAGAAAAGATGACTGGTTTTTATGTGCCAGGAGATGGCAAGGCACTAGTCGGAATGGTCAGAAAGCAAGGATTAGAAATCATTGCAACTCAAAATAATGATGCGTTAAAGATTTTTGACTTTGCTAAAGATAATATTCAAAAGGTGAAGGCAGATGATTGTCTGGTAACGTTGCACTTTAAGAACGGGAGCAACAGAAGAGTAGAGGTCAATCACTCCGGTGGGTATTTGTCACAGGGAGCCGGTTTTTTCACTTATCCTAAAGAATTTATTTCAGGAATCACTATAAAAAATGAGCACGGAGATGAGAGAAAAATTCAATAATATAGGTTTTCTGATCTTGAGTCTTCTTGCCTTAACATCAGCCTGTGATGAAGGCTTTACGACAATTGAATCCGGAGTTAAATACAAAATATACAGTAAGAAAGGTGCGGTCCACGCAAACGATGGAGAATACCTGATGATTGATCTTTCCGCAAAGACCACCAATGACGACTCTCTCCTATTCAGCACTTCAGCTTTAAATACCTTGCTTCCACTACGATACGACTCCTATAAAATGAAGATTGGTGTTGACAACCCTTTAGAAGAGATTTTCTACCAAATGGGTTTAGGAGACAGTGCACTGGTTCAATTGATGGCCAAAGAATTGATCAATACAAGTTTTGCAAGTGCCTTACCACACAGTCTCATCTTTGAAGAGGAAGTAGAAATTGCTGCGAAAGTTATTAGTATTCTCCCCTATCAAGAATATAAAAAATGGCAGGAAAGGCAACTTGCCAACAGGAAGAATGTGCTACAAGAAGAGGCCAGTGAACAACTAGAAAAAGACAGGCTAGCCATCAAAGAGATTTTGGAAGAACAAAATATACCCTATAAAATTACAAAGTCTGGAATCGGCTACTACCTCGAAAACAAAGGTACCGGACAAAAGCCGGTAGCGGGAGATTCTGTTCATTTTAATTATTCCATTCAATACACAGATGGGACCCAATTGGCTGGAGATCTAGGCCAATCCGGCGATGATGGAAAGTCATTTGTGATTGGCAACAGCAATGTACTCCCCTGTTGGCAAGAAAGCATTTGTTTATTATCAGTCGGAGGTAAAGGCCGCTTCTTTTTTCCTTCGGGATGTGCCTTTGGAGGGTCTGGGGCCTACGGTGTAAGACCCAATGAGGTTCTGGTCATCGACCTTGAATTAGAAAGTATTCACTAATAAAAATTTGCAATGTTTAAACTCATTTTTAATAGCCTCTCCGTGAGCAGCTATACGCACTGCTTTTTTGAGCCAACTAACCCAATTTTAGGCCTAATAAATGTTGCCATTATAAGCCTTCTTTCTTCATTTACCTTGCTAAGTCAAAAAAGCTATCCCATTCCGTCAGACCTGAATAAAGTTGATGGTCTTTCGATGAAAATCTTACCCGGAGATACCATCTGGCTGGCTCCGGGGCAGCGGGACGCCTTGAGTTTTCACAATTTAACCGGTAGTCCAGAAAAACCAATCGTCATTCTGAATGATCAAGGCCCTGTAGTGGTCAATACCAAGAAGGACTATGGCATTTCTTTCTCCAATTGTGTGCATTTCCACTTGACCGGAACTGGCGGAGACCAACAATATGGAATTGAAATTGCTGGCACCAATAGTCAGGGTGTCTGGATCGGAGAATTCAGTTCCTTTGCGGAAGTGGATCATATTAAAATCCACGATGTTGGTTTTGCCGGCATTATGGCAAAAACCGACCCCAATTGTACCCGTCGTGACCTGCGATTTTTTATTATGGAGCATCTAAATTTCCATGACAATTATATTTATGAAACAGGTGGAGAAGCTTTTTATGTGGGCTACTCCTGGTTTCCTACCCGAACATTCCAGTGTGATAGCGATTCACTCTTGTATTCCCATGAAATAAGAGGGGTTCGCATTTACAATAATCAAATTAAAAACACCCATTGGGACGGGCTACAAGTGGGGTCCAGTACCCATGACGTAAAATTGTACAACAACCATATTTTTAATTACGGCCTCGATGACAAGCAATGGCAAAACCATGGCGTTCAAATCGGTGCAGGCACCACTGGTGATTTTTTCAATAATATCGTGCAGGAAGGTCCCGGTGCAGGTATTTCCTTCTTTGGCCGAGGGGACAATCGGTTATTCAATAACCTACTGATTGACAATGGAGAAGCGGCTATTTACCACAATGACAAAGGAGCATGGAAAGGGGCTACTTACCAAATCATCAACAATACCATTGTCCGACCGGAAGAAGTTGGAATTTGGCTCAATGCTGAGCTCACCACAGACAATCTGGTCCTCAACAATCTAATCATCCTCTCCGACCAAGACCGGGAAGCCATCAGAAATCCAACCGATAAATGGACAATCAGTAATAATCTAGCCTTACGGGAAGCCGAAACGTCGCCCTTTATTGATGATAAAAAGGAGGATTATAGACTTCAGGAGGAGGCGTCAGCACTCGATGCAGGAACCCAAATACCATGGCTGAAACATGACTTTAATTTTGCTCCCAGGCCTGTTGGAGAATCATTTGATATTGGAGCATTGGAAGGCCTTTCGGAGGAGCACCCAGCCCTTAAATATCCATTCTCAGACAAATGGAATTCAAGAATGAAGATGGAAGGTCGTCCGATAGGGAATTTTTATAAAATCCCCTACCCTCCTGGATTCGGCACCAAAAGCTATATACTCTATGATGAGGCTGGCATCCTCCTAGCAAAAGACTCACTTTCTAAACCAGACCAGTCCATCGATTTTCGCGCCTATAAATCGGGAGTTTACCATTTATCACTTCTATCGGATGACTCACCAGTCATGACCATTAGGCTGGTGCATGATCAGCCTTGACCAAAATGTTGGATGGTATCAGGATTACCAAACATGAATGGATATCAATAAAAAGCTTTGTATACAATCATTTATGAGAATCAAGAATCTTTTGTTTTTACTTCTTTTTTGCTACCAAAGCGGAGTGGCTGCCATTCGTTTGCCGGCCTGCCATTGAATATTTCCTTAAAGAGTACGCTGACCAATAAAATTATCAACTATGTGCCTCCGCCTAACGCTTTTCCTGTTTTTACTTGGTTGCTTTCATGCTGCAATCGGTCAAAATTACAAGGCTATAAATGTCGAAGTTGTGCCCGACCATCCCGATTGGATCTATCAGATAGGGGAAACGGTCAAGTTCAAAGTCCGGGTTTTAAAGTTTGGTATCCCCCTTCCCGGAGCGAGCATCAATTACGAAATTGGCCCGGAACTTCGGGAAGCCACCATCAAACAATCGGATGTGGTGCTAAAAACGGGGGAAACAATTCTTGAGGCCAGCTTTCCAGAAGCAGGATTTCTGACCTGCACCGTGACTACCACTGTTGAAGGAGAACAGTATAAAGAATATGCAACTGTTGGATTTGAACCATTCAAATTGATCCCTTTCACAAAAGAGCCCGATGATTTTGATGCATTCTGGCAGGAGGAAATTGCAGAAATGAGAGCCAATCCACTTACTTTCAAAACCACCTTAATGCCGGAAGCGGGCACTGCTCGTTCAAATGTCTATGAGGTAGAATTTTCCGGTATATATCCAGGCGCTCATTATTATGCCATCTTAACCATTCCCAAAAAAGAAGGTAAATATCCAGTGGTATTGATGCTGCCGGGTGCTGGCGTTTGGCCGGAATTTGGCGCTAATGAAGACTTTTTTGGTGAAAAAGGAGTGGTGATCATCGATTTTCGCATCCATGGCATTCCGCTCACTTTAGATCCAAAAATCTATGAACAACTGAGGCGTTCGGCATTGTCCAGGTATTGGAATTATGAACTGCGCAGTCGAGAGAATTATTATATGAAAAAGGCCTATCTTGGCTGTATTCGCGCCATTGATCTGGCCTATCAATTACCAGAATTTGATGGAGAAAATTTGGTCGTCACAGGAGGTAGTCAGGGAGGTGCACTGACCATTGTCACTGCCGGCCTAGATGAGCGGGTTGATGCTATTTTGGTTTACTATCCGGCTTTTGCCGATTTAACGGCTGACGTCTACGGCAACCGGACAGGAGGCTGGCCTCGTCCATTTAAACCAGAAAATCAATCACTAGACGGTCAGATTATTGAAGAAGCCCTAGAAGTATCGGCCTACTATGATGTAGTGAATTTCGCCCGACGCATTCAATGTGAAGGACGATACAGCTGGGGTTTTCGAGATTTGGCGACACCTCCAAGCTCAACTTTTGCAACTTACAATGTCATTACAGCGCCAAAAACACTGCAATACTACCCCAGTATGGGGCATCATGCATTCCCAGAAGCCAAAAAAAGTGGCGAACAATACATCATTAACTTTCTGAACACCAATTAATTACACCCCCATTGCCGATCACGAAAACATGGAATAACCAAACACGATAAAAATATGAAATATTATTACTTGCTAATTGCGCTCTTCTTAGGCGTAAGTTTTACCGGATTTTCCCAAGAAAAAGGCCCGGAGCGCTGGGAAACCAGCATTCAAAAGTTTGAAAAGCGGGATCAGGAGAACCCCCAGCTTCCAGGAACGGTCTTATTTGTAGGCAGCTCTTCCATTGCTATTTGGCAAGATGTTGCAGACTATTTCACTGACTACCGGGTGCTGAATCGAGGGTTCGGTGGTTCCCAATTTTCTGATTTGATCTATTATGCTGATCGGGTCATATATCCTTACAAACCATCAAAAATCTTCATTTATGAAGGAGACAATGATGTAGCTGCAGGTGACAAACCCAAGGCCATTTTGAAGGAGGCTAAAAAACTGCGGAAAATGATTGCAGAAAATCTTGGCGAAGAAATTCCGGTCATTTTTATTTCACCCAAACCCAGTGGAGCCCGATGGCATTTAAAGGAACCTTATGAAAAGGTGAACAGGATGCTACAAAAATATGCTGCTAAAACCCCCAATACCGAATTTGCAGATGTCTGGACACCGGCCCTGGACAAGAATGGAGAAGTTTTTAAGCACATCTTCCTCAAAGACAATCTGCACATGAATGCAGAAGGGTATAAAATCTGGCAAACAGTGCTAATGCCTTATATCAGAATGTAGTGAAAAGACATCTATACATCGCTGTGATGGCAATACTAGCACTGAGCTGCCAACAATCAGAACCAATCGTTCTAAGCGCATGGGAAGTTCTTTTAAAAGATCTAGGGACCTCATCATCGGCACGAGCTATCGACCTAAATGCTGATGGCATCAAAGATATCGTGACCGGAGCCGGAAGAGCTGAATTTACATCATCTGATTCCGCCATCATTGCCCTGGATGGCCGGACAGGGGCGTTGCTGTGGACAGTACAGGCCAGGGATCAAATCTTCGGATCACCGCTTTTTCTCCAGATCACGGACGATACGATCCCGGAGATCATTATCGGCGGAAGATCTGCTGAATTACTGGCCATCAATGGCGCAACAGGAAAAATTGTTTGGGAATTTTTCCCGGAGGGAGACAGCACCGATAATACCCAATTCCAATTGTATAATTTTTATAATGCTCAAAATTGTAAGGATATTGATAGGGACGGGACCGACGATATTTTGATTGCCAATGGTGGCTATGTCAAGGCAAAACCCAATGAAGTAAATCGTCCTGCCGGAAAACTCATGCTCATTAGCGGCCAAACAGGAAGGTTAATCCAAGAAGCCTATATGCCTGATCATCAGGAGACTTACATGTCTTGTACTCTGCTAAAAAAACAGGGGGAAACGTTTATTTTGTACGGTTCAGGCGGAGAAACACAACCGGGCAAGCTCTTTCTTTCAAAGATAGAAGATTTGCAGCAGGGCAATCTCAGCAAAGCCTACGTGTTGGCCGAAAGTCTCAGCAAAGGATTTATTGCGCCTCCGGTACTTGTAGACATCACCGGAGATGGGACGGCGGATATCATTGCCAATGCGGTTGATGGCCGTACCCTGGCCATTGATGGCCAAACACTTCGCACGATCTGGACTTTTACGGTACCTAATACAGAGGTATACTGTTCGCTGGCGGTGGGACATTTTAATGCCGATTCCATTCCGGATGTATTCACCAATTATGGGATTGGCCAGTTTCCAAATTTAATGCGGTCCATGCAAGTGGCCCTTAGCGGGAATGATGGCAGCCTACTCTTCTCAGATTCCTTGGGAAGCTTTCATTATGATAGTCCCGTGGCTTATGATCTGGACCAAGACGGATTTGATGAAGTCATTTTTCAGGTCAACCAAAGCATTCCTGGAGTCGTCAAGAACGTTTTGAAGGTTTTTGATTTTAATGACTCCACGATTTATAATTTTTCTAAAGAAAGCAATGGTGGCAATTTAGGCAGTACCCCGTTGTTGGAAGATCTGAATCAAGACGGGCGGATGGAAATTGTGATGATGCACGAAAACAATCCTTTTGACTTATTCTCCATCGAACGAAAAACGGGTTTTTGGATAAAGATGATCACCACTGATATTATTATTAAACAACCAATAAAATGGGGCTCATACATGGGCAGTCGCTATGATGGAACTTATTAAAAATCAAGCATATTGGCTATTTCTACTTGCCTTGATCACCTGTTCATGTTCTGAACGCGAAACGTGGATCGAGCAGGGCATTCAAACTGCCGTGCAGCAGTACGACACATTGTCGAGGGAGGCCTTGGAGCGTAAAATGCTGCCACAATCGGTGGAAGATGGTGAGACAAAATGGGTCAATCAACAGGCCTGGACCAGCGGCTACTTTCCGGGATCCCTTTGGTTTTTATACGAATTGACCAATGACTCCAAATGGAAAGAAAAGGCCGTGAAGGTCAATCACCTCCTCGATAGCCTGAATATGAAAGCCACGATGCACGATATCGGATTGATTCTTTATTGTAGCTATGGAAATGGCCTCAATTCCGTAGAGGATCCCTATTATACTACCGTTCTATTGAAAGGGGCCAATGTTTTGGCCGATCGTTTCAATGAAACCACCGGAGTGATCCGGTCCTGGGACTTTGGTGAATGGCAATATCCTGTTATCATTGACAATATGATGAACCTGGAATTGCTGTGGTGGGCTTACCAACAAACGGGAACGGAACGGTTTAAAAATATTGTCATCAGTCATGCCAATACTACTCTGAAAAACCATTTCCGTGATGATTATAGCTCTTTCCACGTGGTAGATTATGACACCCTCACGGGAAAGGCCATCGGCAAAGGCACTTTTCAAGGAACCGATGACACCTCCGCCTGGGCCAGAGGACAAGCCTGGGGGGCTTATGGCTATACCTGTATGTATCGCTTTACCGGTGATCAGCAATATTTAGCGCAAGCTGAAAAGGTTATTTCCTTTTTCTTCAATCACCCTAATTTACCGGCCGACCTCATCCCCTATTGGGATTTTGATGCGCCAAATATTCCGAACGAACCAAGAGATGCTGCCGCTGCCGCCATCATGGCCTCCGCTCTACTGGAATTAAGCACCCTCACCGAAGACGGAACATTGTATTTGGAAAAAGCCACATCACTACTCAAGGCATTGAGCGCACCAGAATACCTGGCGCCACCCGGAACGAACCATCATTTTATTTTAAAACATAGCACCGGTTTTAAACCTGCGAACCGAGAGGTAGATGCCCCCCTGAACTACGCAGATTATTATTACCTGGAGGCCTTAACGCGTTATCAAAAAATTAAAACCAAGTAGCTTTATGAGAAAAACATACGGAATATTATTATTGGTACTCTTCATCATCTCTACTGGATCAGGGCAGAAAAGTTTGCCTGAAATTCGAAAAGAAGGAAATAAGTTTACCTTCTATTTGGACGACAAACCCTATCTAATTCTTGGTGCTCAGTTGTGGAACAGCAGTGTTTGGCCTCAAATTACTGATCAATTTTGGGATCAGGCGAAGGCCTTAGGATGCAATACCATTGAAGCGCCAATTTACTGGCAAAACATTGAACCGGAGCCGGGAAAATTCAATTTTACTGAACTAGATCATCTGGTGCAAACGGCTCGAGAGCATGGACAAAAATTGGTTTTACTCTGGTTTGGTTCGTATAAAAATGGCCGATCGCAGTATGCTCCGCCTTGGGTATTGGACAACCCCAAAAAGTATCCACGCATGCAAAATGCAGCTGGACAAGACATCTATGTATTGTCGGCGGTATCCAAGACCAACCTAGAGGCTGACAAAAACGCCTTTGTCGCGGTGATGAAGCACCTTAAGAAAATAGATAGTGCTGACCAAACGGTGATTATGGTGCAAGTAGAAAATGAACCGGGCTCCATGTGGACCAACCGAGATTATTCAGCAGAAGCGAATCGATTGTATGCACAAAAGATTCCTAAGATAGTGGCAGAAAAGCTAGATAAAAAACAAGATGCCTGGGCCGCAACCTTTGGGGTGGATGGTCCGGAGGCCTTTAACGCATATTACATTGCCACCTATATCGATCAAATAGCCCAAGCCGGCAAAGCCGTTTACAACCTACCCATGTATGCGAATGTATGGATTCGAGAAAATGCCTTTCAACGCCCTGGAGAATATCCCAGCGGCGGGCCAACTTCAAATATGATTGATTTGTGGAAGGCGGTTGCTCCAAATCTTGATTTATTGGCCCTGGATGTCTATCACGGTAATCCCAATATTTTCAACCAACTTTGTGACAACTACGACCGTCCCGACAACGCCCTGTTTGTACCAGAAATGGGTAATGGCCATAATTTCGCCCGTTTTCAATTTTATGCCATTGGCAATTACAATGCCATTGGTGTTGCCCCTTATGGAATTGATCCCTTTCATGTTGATCCTCATGACCAAAGAGATAAGGAGCATCTCGATGGCAGATTTACAGGTATTGCCCAAAACTACCACCTATTGGCGAAAGCCATGTATCCAATCACCCAATTGCAGGGGAGTGAAAAATTAGTGGCCGTGGGTGAAGAAGAGGGCATGTCGGAGCAATTGGTCCATTTAGAAAACTACGATGTATTGTTTCAATATGGCTTTCCAACCTACAAAGAACGATCCCAGAGAACCGGCCGGGCACTAATTGGCCAATTGGGGCCTGATGAATTTCTGCTCATTGGTTTTGATGCCAAATTTTTGTTCCGCCCTACCTACGGTTCAGGCTATAATGCCGCCGAATATATCATTGCCGAACAGGGCCACTATGAGGGCAAAAAATGGGTCAGAGAAAGAATTTGGAATGGCGATGCATTGTATCATGCTACCTTGCCGAGTGATGGGGCAATTTTAAAAATAAAACTCCGCAGAGTGGCTGCCGCGGACGATACAAAGGTGAAAGCAAATTTTGACAAGCAATAACTTATAAATCCATGACCTTTTTTCCTTCAGGTTTCTTTTTTGTATTGGGTAGCTTCTTTTTGTTTGTAGGAACTTCTTGCAATCAACAGGCCCAAATACAATCTGCTGCATCGCCCAACATCATCATCTTCCTGGCTGATGACCTTGGCTATGGTGATTTGGGCTGTTTTGGTCATCCCACTATCAAGACACCCAATCTCGACCGATTAGCAGCAGGAGGGCTAAAGCTTACTCGATGTTACGCGGCTTCGCCAGTATGCTCTCCCAGTAGAGCGGGATTACTAACGGGGCTCAACCCCAACCGCTTAGGGATTTACGATTGGATTCCAGAACAATCACCGATGCATATTGCCGATAGCATAGTAACCATCGCTGAAGTAGTCAAACAAGCGGGCTATCAAACGGCCATGTTTGGCAAATACCATTGTAATGGGCACTTCAACCAGTCGTCACAGCCACAACCGGATGATCAAGGCTTTGACTACTGGATGGCCACTCAAAACAATGCTTCGCCCAGCCATTACAATCCAATAAACTTTGTCCTAAATGGCCAGGCAATGGGAGAACAAAAAGGCTATAGTGCCAATATAGTGGCGAAAAAGCTCATGGCCTGGTTGGATAAAAGGAATACCGATCATCCATTTTTTGCCTATGTGCCTTTTCACGAGCCCCATGAACCTATTGATTCTCCACAAGAGCTTGTTGCACAGTATTCTGAAACCATTACTGAAGACCAGGCGCAGTATTTCGCCAACGTATCCAATATGGATCGGGCTATTGGAGAGATCCTTGAAAAATTGAAACAAGATGGCATTCTCGACAATACCCTAATCATTTTCACCAGCGATAATGGCCCCGAAACCCTGAATCGATATCCAGGAACCCATCGTTCTTATGGGTCACCAGGAGCATTAAAAGGCATGAAAGTCCATCTTTGGGAAGGAGGGATTCGGGTTCCTGGCATCATCCACTGGCCTGCAAAAGTGAAACCAGCTCAAGCCAGCACGGCCTTGGTTTCCAGTCTGGATTTTTTACCTACAATTGCGGAATTGATTAAAGTACAGCCCCCTCGGGGTGATGGTGAGTCCATCCTGCCCCTACTCCAAGGAGATACTACCTTTCAACGAGAAAAGGAGTTGTTTTGGTTTTATCCCACCGCGGTTAGAGGCCCCAATGTGGCTATGATCAAGGGGCAGTTCAAAATTGAAGCATTTACCTATTTTCGGTATATTGCCCCAGATGACCTCAAAGGGATTTTTATTGGTAACCGCACCATCCGCGCCATCAAACAAGACAGCCTTGCCTCCTTTCAATGGTATGACTTATCTGCTTATCCATCAGAAGCACAGGATTTATCCTCAATTGATTCCCCGATCTTTCAAACTTTGAAAAATAGAATGGAGGACCTCTTCTATAGACTTCGAGCGGATTCTCCTGTGGTGGTTTTCACAAATGATTGATGGCTGTATGCCAACCTAATAATCTTTCGGAATACAGCTCCTTGAAGGGCAATCAGGCATGCTGTTTCACAACGAATTCCGCACCACCAATCGAAACGGATTGTGTAAATGTTCCTTCTTCTTTTTATTTTCCAGCACCAAGCGGGCAGCGGTTTTGCCCAATTGTTGAAAATCCGTGGAAATGATGGTGATGCCATCTAGTAGGATTTCCTTCAGAGGTGTTTCATTATAAGAAATGATTCCAACTTCTTTGCCCACTTTTAGCCCCAAATGTTTTACCCTTTTGATCAAGGTAACCAAGTCGTCTTCCATCAAATTTATATAGACCTCATTTTTCTGGATTGGTTCTTTAGAAATGTCAGTCACAATTTTAAAATCAAAGGCGTATTCTGTACAAAATTTTTCAAACCCAGATAAAATCCCATTGGGATGGTAACTGTAGGGAGGGAAGATAATTTTCAACCGCCGATATTTTTCCAGCAAATTCAGGGCTTCCGTCAGTACGTTGTAAATATCCGCTTCAAAATCCTGATATACGGCAGCGTATTCCCCATCAATGCCTTCCACCTTTTTGTCGAGGATGATTAGTTTATGTTTGGGCAATTGATTGATAAATTCAGGAGCCAATTCCCCGCCTTCCAAGAAATGGGCAATAATAACAAAGTGGGTATAATTATTGTCCTTATGTTCAAGAATGAGATTCTTAAACATGCGGAAATCATTATTATAAATAAAAAAATCGATGGTCGCCTGATCACCGAGGGTTTTGGAGAAGGCATCGTAAATGAGCTTTTTGTGAACACTCAACTTATTAAACAACAAAAAGATTTTCGCTTTTTGTTGAAAATTGATGCTTTTGACATAGTACCCCTTTCCGGGAATCGACTCAATGAGGCCAATCTTTTTCAGGTGCTCATAAGCCTTGACGATGGTATCCCTTGAAATATCAAAGCTAATCAACAGACTATTGACCGATGGTAACTGACTCCCGACCTGTAGCTCTCCATTTTCTACTCCAGAGATGATTGAATTGATGATTTGTTTATACTTCGGAGTCTTAGAATACTCCTTGATCGTGATAGTACATTCCATGGTTTCTTCCTAGTAAGCGGCGCAATTGATCTTCACTCAAAAATAGGTTTTAATAGGAAGGCAACCTAGATAAAGAAGTATTTTTAGACCGGCTCTTCTTGTTTTTTGATCCAGAATGGCGCAATGGCAAACCAAAGTACCATACCGACCAGCATCAGCAATTTTTGCGTCTGCCCCGAAATATTGCCCATAAAAACAAGAATGGAAGGGAGCAGTGTCAAGACCAATCCAGTGACCGCCAATAACCCAATTATAGTTCTTTTCATGACATTTTAGCTTTTAATTTCCTGGAAGGCTGAACAAGGTAGCTCAGCGCAATGTAAAGAAGTACGGCTACAAACCAACCGGGTAGACCGAGGAAGAAAATTTCCACGCCAAATGAATAATTGAGTAGCAAACAGAATACTAGTGTAAATACCCAGGTACCCGCAGCTGCCCAGTTGACTTTTTGTCCGGTTTGTTCTGCCAGATTACTTTTTAGCCCCAGTTTGGGCAAAATATAAAAGTCTATAAAAATCACCGCACCCATCGGCATCAGAAGCAGTCCATACAAAGCCACAAAATCCAGGAGACGCATGACCAAGGCTGGAAAACAAGCGGCAGCAGTAGTGATCAACCCCACAATCAGTGTAACCTTCCAGGTTTTTGAATTGGGGATAATGGCCTGAATAGCCAATCCTGCCCGATAAATAGTAGGATTGGCAGTAGTCCAACCTGCAATGATTACGCAAACGGCGCCGGTTATACCCGCTGCGTAGTAAGCAATGGGGCCCGGAGCAAATTCCAAACTATTTTGGCTTTTTTGCAGAAAAACGGCATACAAAATCCCCGAGGCCAGCCAGGCAAAATAGTGTCCCACATACATCCCCGCAGCTGAAGTAAAGCCTGACTTCCAGCTTTTTGCATAGCGAAAGATCGAAAGATCAGCCATTCCAATGTGCATGGCCATATTGCAAAACCAAGCGAAAAACATCACGTGCCAAAAGGTAAATTTAGATTGCCCCGCTAACGGAGTGCCGGTCCATACTTTTGCTTGAGCAACTGACCAAAAATCACTAAAACTGGTAACGCCCAATTCAGGTAAAACGGCAATCGCAGCCGCTATAAAAACCAAGATCATCCAGGGTGCAGCAATATTGGCAAAGCGGGAAACCTGCTCATAGCCCAGGGTTGCTATTAAAGTCGTGACCGCGCCCACTATCATCACAATGATCACCCAAGAGATGCTGCCGGGCAACCAATCTGTGAGCTTAGCCATTGGAATATCAAATGGAATGCCCACCGCTGAGGCGGAAACGGCAATCATTGATCCTGCCAGGAAACAAAACATCAGGGCATTCACCAAATTGTAGGCGATGGTGAGGTTTTTACCACAAATTTTTTCCAGTTTATAATAGAGCGTGATACGCTCTTTGACAGCAATGGGAGCACAAAGAAATGCCCAGCTCAATACCGCGAGGAGATTGCCAATCAATAACCCCAGGACTAAGGCCCCGGCACTTACCCCGTGTGCAACAAATAAAGGACCGATTACAAATTCGGTGCCGGCGGTATGCTCACCAGCATACATCCCCAAAAAGCTGGTCCAGCGCTTCAGCTTGGAGACCGGGACTGGCTCTTTTTCGTATTCCTGCACGCTTTCCAGGCGGGCAGTAAGTTTGTCAAATAACATAAAAGTTGGTTGTTCAGTTAGTATTATTGTATCGCAAAATGCTTGCTCAAAAAGTTCGGCTCTACCGTCATTTCCTGGATGGCCATGGCCGCCCCCAATGCGGAGCCTAAAGGAGAGGATGTAGTGATGAGTCGGCCCTCTTCCACAGCTTGACCTAAAAGACTAATAAATAATTCATTATTCACAAATCCACCATCAAGATAAACCTTCTCAACTCGATTTTTTCCTTTGGAAAGCTCCAGCGCAGATACCTGTAGATCAACCAGTTCTTTCATCAATTGATGATAAGCTTCCTCATAAGAAGAAAATTGGGTAAGATCAGTCTGACCTGGCAGTGTTTTTTCCATACCCGGCCATTGAATGCTTTCCCAATGGAATCTACGTTCAGAGGACTGGCTGATCAAGCCTTGGTCATAGCGGATGGAGCGATGGGTTTCATAGGGAATCTGAAAATGATCGGCCAAGCGGTTGACCCAAATTTTATATTCGTTACCTAGAAACAAACGGGCAGCTCGCACTGGCTGTCCATCTACTCTCAAGAAATTCAGGCAATCCCGATGCAAATCATTTACATTGAGCAGTTGTTGGCTGTTGGGATTTAAGGTAATGCTCCAGGTTCCAGTCGAAATTAAAATAAAGGGATCCGCATTTGATTTAATATAGGGAAGCAATGCCGCTGAACTATCATGGATCCCTATACCGATTTTGATTTTCTCCCCGTCCACCACTTTCTCCACAAACGCAGTTGTCTCTTGAATAGGAGCTAATAAGGAATCGATGCCCTCCTGGTAAACCCAAGCATGATAGTCCTTTTTTTCAAAGTCCCACATCCCGGTATGGCACCCCAAACTGGTGTAATCACTGTAGTTCTCCCCCGAAAAGAGGTAAGCACAGTACTGCGGGAAATGCAAGGATCGACAAATGCGGCCAAATATTTCTGGTCTTTTATATTTCAGCCAGTACAATTGCAGGCCGGAATTCAACATGCCCATTAAGGGAGAAGCCGTTTGGGTCGACCATAGGTCTGCCGGCCCATATTGCTCAAAAAACTGGGCTTGTAAATCCTGAGGGAACGGTTTTAGATAGTTATAAAGCGGGGCAACAGGTTGTCCATTTTCGTCCAGATGCACAAAGGATGCACCATAAGTAGAAAAATTAAGCCCTGTAATTTCAAAATCGGGATGGGCCACTGCATCCCGAAAGGTGGTTCGCATCCACTCGACCAACAACTGCAAATTTTCACAAGGAAAACCATCTTCATCCTCTCCTTCGTCCAATCGAGTATAAATGCGATAGACCTCCTTCAGGTGTTCATCAAATAAAAAGAATTTTTTGTTTGTTTTTCCAATATCAAATATGGCCGTCACTTTCATGGTCTTGGTATTTACAGGCCAGTAGCCATGGTGACTTTTCCTCTTTTGCTAATGAGAGATGCACGAACATCAAGTGAACGATACAATTCCAAAGGTTGTAAGGCTGCATTGCTGCGAAGGCGCGCCTCCTGCAATAATGGGCGCACATCCGTCCGGAATGCATCTTGGAGAATCTCCTGTGCCTGAGTCACATCATTACGCAACTGAGCGTGATGTAAGGCATCGTTATCCACCAATAATGCCTGAGCGTAAGCGATGCGAATGGCCTCCAGACTCTGCATCAAATCCTCCAGGGGATCTTTAAGGTTATGACTTGCATCAATCATCCAGGCCAAAGGTGGATTTTGAGCGGTATTGTTCTTCATTCCGTATACCAACTCATTAAAAATCAAAAATAACTGATAGGGTTTAATGCTCCCCACCGTTAGGTCGTCATCACCGTATTTACTATCGTTAAAGTGAAACCCACCCAATTTCCCTTTCATCATTAAGGTGGCCACAATCTGTTCAATGTTGGTATTGGGCAAATGGTGTCCCAGGTCAACCAAGGTGTACGCCTGCTCTCCACATTCCGAAGCCAGGAGGTAGGAAGTTCCCCAATCCTGAATTACAGTACTGTAAAAATTGGGTTCGTATGGCTTGTACTCAATGTACATTTTCCAATCACTCGGCAAGTGTTTGTAGATGACCTTAAGGCTATCCAAGGTATGTTGCAACACTCCACGCAAGTTGTTTTGCCCTGGAAAAGAAGCGCCATCAGCCAACCAAACCGTGATACTTTTGGAACCAAGGGCGTCTCCGGTCTCAATGACCTGAATGTTGTGTTGAATAGCCTGATCACGAACAGTGGGATCGATATGGCAAAGGGAGCCAAATTTATAGCTTTCGGCTTGATTTGGCTGATCTTGGAAGGTATTGGAATTTACGGCGTCAAAAACAATATCATAGGAAGCGGCCAGTTCTTTTATCGCCTGTACATCCTCGGGAATATCCCACGGAATGTGCAAGGAAATAGCACCTGCGGACCTTGTTAAGGCATGAAGTATGCCAATGTCTTGAATCTTTTGCTCCAGATTACCGGGTTCTCCCCCGATTGTAAAACGCCCAAATCGGGTTCCTCCTGCACCTAGCGCCCAGCTGGGAATGGCAATTTGCAAACCCATGAGGTCTCGTACAAGAAGATCTACATCCAATCCTTTTCTATCAAGTTGGTGTTGAAGGAAACCAAATTGCTCACGGTGAAGATCAAGCAATTTTTTATTGTGGTCAGTAATCTGAGTAGCCTCTATTTTCATATCCTTACCAATTTGAATTATTGCATTGACAAAACAATTTAGGTCAAGGTCGAAGATTAAAAGTTGGCGACACCCACCAAGATGTCGCCAAAAACCTAACCAAATTATCGATGTATGAACCTTACTTTCTTATCGTACAAATGCCGCAGTGATGCCACCGTCAACATTGATGATGTTGCCCGTACTTTTGTCCAGAATCGCCACGACAGCAAAAACGCCCTTTGCGATATCTTCAGGTAGAATAATCTCGTTTAGCAAATTGCGCTTGGCATAGTGAGCCGGTAAGTCCTCTACTTTAATGCCATAAGCCTTGGCGCGTCCTTCTGCCCAGGCTCCTTCCCATATCTTACTTCCAACAATTACTCCATCCGGATTGACCGTATTAACTCTGATCTTTTCACCGCCTAATTCTGCGGCCAACAAACGAGTCATGTGTTGCTGGGCAGCTTTTGCCGTGCCGTATGCCACATTATTGGGGCCAGCCACCAAGCCATTTTTGCTGGCAATATTAACAATGTCACCACCAAAGCCCTGTTTGCGCATCACTTCAACGCCAGTTTTTGATAGTAAAAACTGACCGCGGCTCAATACATCCTGTAGAATTGACCAATCTTTTAAGTCCGTGTCTTCCAATGATTTGGAAATGGCCAAACCAGCACTATGCACCACTATATCGACTCCTCCAAACTCCAGACAAGCTTTTGCGAAAGCGGCTTCTATAGATTCAACACTGGTTACATCACAAACGGCGTAAGCAGAAATATCCTTGGCATAGGTAGCATTGGCTTCCATTACTCGATCTTCCGCTATATCTGTCAACACTACGTTGGCTCCTTCTGCTGCCAGCTTATCGGCAATAGCCTTACCGATGCCACCACCTGCTCCCGTGATCAGAGCCACCCGACGTGAAAGTGATTTTTCCGGTGGTCGACGCTGCAATTTTGCTTCTTCCAATAACCAGTATTCTATATTGAAGGCCTCCTGCCTGGGCAACGCTGTGTATTCAGATATGGCTTCTGCACCTCGCATCACATTGATCGCGTTAATATAAAATTCACTGGCCACGCGAGCGGTTTGTTTGTCTTTTGAAAAAGTAAACATCCCTACACCCGGATAAAGGATCACCACAGGGTTAGTATCCCGAATTGCGGGACTATTCGGGTGTTTACAAGTTTCATAATAGGCACTATAATCTTTCCGGTACTGCTCAAAAAGTGGTTCGATAGTGGTTTTCACGGCTTCTGTATCAGTCAGATCTGCATCGGCCGATAAATTCAATACCAACGGCATAATTTTTGTCCGTAAAAAGTGATCCGGACAAGAAGTTCCCATTGGTGCTAACTTAGCCAAATCAGCACTATTGATAAACTCCAAAACGCTTTCATCATCCGTAAAATGGCCCACCATTTTATCGTAGCTGGAGCAAAGCCCACGCAAAATTGGAGCCAGCTGTGCAGCTTGATCTCTTCTAGCCTCAGCAGGCAGGCTCGTCACTATTTGTCCACCAAAAACAGGGCCTTTTTTACCAAGGTGCTTCTCTATATAACTAGAAGCCACCTCTATGACTTCAAGACTATTCATATAACATTCATAGGAGGTGTCTCCCCAAGTAAACAAGCCGTGATTCCCCAGTACAATACCGCGAATTCCAGGGTTCTCTGCCAGGCACCGCTCCAATTGCAAACCCAAATCGAAACCCGGACGTTGCCAGGGTACCCATCCCATTTTATCGCCCCAAATCTCTTGGGTAATGGCCTCACTGTCCTTAGCTGCAGCGATGGCAATCAAAGCATCGGGGTGCAAGTGGTCAATGTGCTTAAAAGGAAGTAGTCCATGCAAGGGTGTGTCGATGGATGGTGCCCGACTATCCAAATCATAAATGCAGTGGTTAAAAAGAGCCACCATTTCATCTTCGTGATCCAGTCCACGATACACTTGCTTCAGTGATCGCAGGCGCCCTGTGTACAATCCCGCAATACCACTCCGTGTCAGGGTACCAATATCTCCTCCAGATCCCTTGATCCACATCACTTCTACCTGCTCGCCAGTCAATGGATCCTTCTCAATGGTTTTACAACTGGTATTTCCTCCCCCGTAGTTGGTCACCCGAAGGTCAGCACCTAAAATGTTGGAGCGGTACAGAAATAGGGCTACTTCATCTCCTTCGAGATCAGCAGCCTTTTTCTCTTCCCATAAATATTTGACGTGTTTAAAAGCTTCAATCTTCACAAAGATCTATTTAATGATTAATGAATCCAGGCGTTATTGTTCAAAACATTACCGTCAGAGCATGTTTGGAGCTTGCTCCTGCTGAAAACCAACATATTAGGAACCCCGATGTGAGATCGGGGCAGGCTCAGCCGTTGAGCTAAAATATTCACCTCGGCTCAGCCGAGACTCATATTTGGCCTCTTCGCCAAAACCCTAATCTACTGATTTTCAAATAGAATCCGATCCAAACATACGCTCAAACTTTGGGCTGCAAACATGCACTTGCTCTAATTATTCTTGCTTTCCCTTACAAAGCTATGTCATTGCAATTAGAATTCTATTCTGCTCTGTTCTGGTTTGACAAAAAACCAAGGTGTAATTCCTTGAAAATCCGGATAATATTTTGTAAAAAAAAGACCTCCCCTACATAAAAAAATCCGAACCAAAGATGGGAACATCGTCTGTCCCAAATCTCCAGATCGGATTTTTTCCTTCAATCTAAACTTGACAAGTATGTCCCGACATCAATTATTGACCATCCATGACAGGTTGTTCCATAAGATCCAATTCCAAGACAAAACCATCTTCATTGCGTTTGGTGGTTGAAAAGCCTCTTTTTCTCAGCATGTGGCTCATCACACCATTGATATTCAACACCTCGGCATACAATTTTTGGATGCCTCGCTTCTGGGAAATCTCGATAATAAAATCCGTCAGCGCACTACCCAAACCTTGCTGTTGCCAGGGATCGGCTACCAGAATAGCGTATTCTCCATTTTCCCGCCAAGGGTCACTGATCACGCGAACCACTCCCGCCATTTTTTCAATGCCGTCCTCTACGACTAAGGCGATGATGGCTATTTCCCGGTCGTAATCTATTTGCGTATCTCGGATGAGCGAATTGTGACTGACATCAAAAGAAGAAGTAAAAAATCGACGGTACATCGATTCCTCGGAAACGTCATCAAACATGGTTGCCTCAATGGGCTCATCTTCTGGCTTAATAGCCCGCAACTTGGCTTTTTGGCCATTTCTTAAGGTGATTTCCTTCTTGTAGGAAGGATAAGGAGAGATCACCAGGTGGCTGTATGGTTTCTGTGCGCTATCCTGGTAATTTTGATCCAAGACAATGTGTGCGTCCAGCGCCAGTCCTCCATATTCATCGATGGCAAAAGGATTGATATCTATTTCCTGGATTTCGGGAAGATCTATCAGCAAATACGCAAACTTAACCAGCAGGAATTGTACGGCTTCTATTTCCACGCCCGGCATGCCCCGGTATCCTTTCAATAGTTTGTACACCTTCGTATTTTCAATAATTCGCTGCGCCAGAGCCATATTCAGGGGAGGTAGCCCCATACTGGTATCTTTATATAATTCAACCAGTACGCCACCGGTCCCAAAGACAATAACCGGTCCAAAAATGGGATCTTTTTTAGACCCAATCAACAATTCGTATTTTTTATCGATCATTTTCTCCACACGCACCCCTTCCAGTTCTGCGTCTGAGCAATGTGCTTGCACATTATTCATGATCTTCTGAAAGGCCTCTTTGGCCGATTGCTCATCATTAATATGCAACATTACCCCACCGACATCGGTCTTGTGAGCAATTTCCGAAGAGGCAATTTTCATCACTACCGGAAACCCAATTTCACTCGCATAGCTGGCCGCTTCCTCGGCAGATCGTACAACCTTGCCCTGTGGTGTAGGGATGTCGTAGTAGTTCAATAATTGTTTGGCCTCCAGCTCCGTCAATTGGTTACGTCCCTCGGCCATCACACCCTGAATCAGGGCCTTCGCAGCCGCTCTTTCAAAGGTCATTTTTTCAGGCACGTTCGGGGGTGTTTCATAGAGCAGTTCCAAGTTTCTGGAATAGCGGTACATTTTCAGAAACACATCAACTGCATTTTCCGGATAACGATAATTGGGGACCTTCCCCACTTCTAAAATTTCCCGCCCGGCTTTCACTTCTCCTTCTCCCATCCAACAGGCCAAAATGGGTTTTCGCCCTTTCTTTGCAACCAGTGCTTCTGCAATAGCCTGAGCATCCGTCACTTCCTGTGGAGTCAGGATCACTAAGGTAGCATCGACATTTTCATCTTCTACACAGGCTTGGATCGCTTCCTGGTATTTAGTCGCATCTGCATCACCTAATACATCAACCGGGTTGCCGTGGCTCCAATGCGGCGGAAGAATCTCGTCCAATCGGCTCATCGTATGTCTGGAAAGTTCAGCCAATTGCCCCCCGTTACTACTCAGATAATCAGTAGCCAATACCCCCGGGCCGCCTGCATTGGTCACAATGGCCAAACGATTGCCTCTTGGCAATGGCTGGGTCGCTAGGGCCTGGGCAAAGTCGAATAATTGTTCAATCGTATCAACCTGCATGATCCCGGCTCTTCGGAAAGCAGCGCGAAAGACCTCGTCATTACCCGCCAATGCTCCTGTATGCGACAAAGAAGCCTTGGCGCCTTCTTCACTTTTACCCGATTTTAATAAAATAATCGGCTTATTACGAGCAAAGGCACGAGCGGCACTCATAAAGCGGCGAACATCTTTCAAACTTTCCATATAAATCAAAATGCTGGAGGTATGCGGGTCCGATCCGAAATAATCAATCAAATCGGCAAACCCTACGTCTACCATCGATCCAATCGAAACGAAATGGCTAAAGCCCACATTTTGATCCAGTGACCAGTCCAAAATACCGGTACACAGCGCCCCACTTTGGGAAATGAAAGCAATCTTACCCGGAAGGGCCATGTCAGCAGCGAAGCTGGCATTAATGCCCATCGATGGATTTATGAATCCCAGGCAGTTGGGGCCAATGACCCTCATGTTGTATTTTTTAGCCGTTTTCAGAATTTGTTGATACATCAACTTTCCTGCCTCACCGGCTTCCGCAAATCCTGCCGATAATATTACCAAACCGCCTACACCTGCTTGTCCACATTCCTCTACTAGAGTGGGTACCACCTTGGCCGGAGTAGCGATGACTGCCAGATCAATGGTTTCGGGAATTTCGCCTACCTTTTGGTAACTTTTCAACCCCTGTATCGTGGCATGACCAGGATTAACCGGATAAACGTTTCCGGAAAAACTGCCCTGTAATAAATTCTTAATCAAGGCATTACCCACAGTACCCTCTTGATCAGAAGCTCCAATAGCCGCAATGCTTTTTGGTTGAAATATTTTTTCTAGTCGGTGTGCCATAATTTTAAAATTTCCAATAAGGTTGCAAATGATGAAATATAGAATATAAACCTATTTCATACGTTTCCCACACCCTGCGGGAAGAAGTAGTAGTAGGTTCAGAAAATGGCTTTGGTGTCCCATTGACACCCGCCAAAAAATTGTATACACAATGGGGTAAAACTTCCACATTATATCCCCCTTCCAAGCTGGCGAAGAGAAATGGAAAGCTCTCCCGGAGCTTTTTCCCAATTTGGTAATAACTGTCATAGGAAATCCTCAACTCCAAAAGGAGGTCAAACAGATGTGCATCAAACCCTGCAGAAATGGCAACCACATCCGGATTAAATTGTTTTGCCACCGGCAAAAAAGAATGAAAAGCATCCATGAAAATATCATCAGCACTGCCCGGAGGCAACGGAACATTGATCGTAAAGCCCTTACCAAGGCCTTTTCCAATCTCATGGACAAACCCATGCCCGGGAAACGCCGGCAGTTGATGAATAGACCAATACAATACCTGGTCGGTCTCGTAAAAAATATGGGAGGTACCGTCTCCTAGGTGGCCGTCAAAGTCAAAAAGCAATACTCGCCGACCTTCATTGACCAATTTCTGGGTAGCAATCGCCACATTGTTGAACAAACAAAAACCGCTGGAATGATCGGGATAAGCGTGGTGACCTGGCGGCCGAACCAAGGCAAAATCTCCAGATTCACTAGCCATGATGGTCGCCCCTACCGCTGCCACTGCTGCCTCAAAAGTACCCGCTGAAACCTTGGTATCTTGATCCAACCAATGGGCTTCCACAACAGCATTTTTTACTTTTTCAATATAGTCCGGTTTGTGGATCAACTCAAGAAATGGACGACCATCCATGATCTTCCTCTCTGGCACTTCAGAAAAAACCTCTAGCCTTTTGAGATTCTCCGGATGCATTCCGGTATCGTGTTTAAGGAAAATATTATTGAAGATAAGCTCCATGGCTGTTGGTTTACAATTGCAAAAGTATTGATGGATCGAGTCCAGAAAGATGACCTTAATCAAGTTTACCTATGAAATATCTCATGCAAATAATACTGGCTCCGGCACCTTTCTCTCCTTCTCCCGCAGGTATGTGATGTACATTACAGAGATGCCGACATAATTGGATTTAATTTACACAAAAATGACCGCCATGATTTCCAAAACGATCTACGCTACACTGCTGTGCCTGAGTTCGATTTCACTTTTTGCTCAGACCAACTTCTCTTACTCCATCAATTTGGAGGCTGTTTCGATTACTGGTTTACCAGGCCTGCATTCTTATGCTCATGCCCAACATTTGGACAAGTGGGTGCTGATCGGTGGCAGACTTGATGGCATTCATGCTCGACAGCCCTTTAATGCCTTTCCAGAAAGTCAAAACAATACAGTTATTTACGTGGTAAATCCAACAACGGGAGAACTATGGAGCTCATCGGTACTGGCATTACCGGTTGCTTTACGCGAGCAATTGCAGGCCACAAATATGGAGTTCTTTCAAGATGGAGAACAATTGATTATTGTTGGAGGATACGCCTATAGCGCGTCCGAAGGTGATCACATTACCTTCCCTTACCTCACGGTGGTGAATATTCCCGCATTGATTGATCACATCGTCAACGCAGAAAGCATCTCAGCTGATTTTTTACAAATTACGAACGATCAATTTGCCGTTACCGGAGGTTACCTGGGAAAAATTGGAGATACTTTTTACCTCATTGGTGGGCATCGCTTTGATGGGCGTTATAATCCCATGAATCATCCAACCTTCACTCAAACCTATGTGGATGGCCTTCGAAAATTTTCAATCGCCACCAACGACGACCAGCTAATCATCAACGACTTAACAACAGTTTCCGATCCAGTACACCTCCATCGAAGAGACTACAACCTCATGCCTCAGGTTTTTCCGGATGGATCATTGGGGTATACGCTCTTCTCGGGTGTTTTTCAGGTTTCCCAAGACTTGCCTTATCTTTATCCGGTAGACATCACAGCCTCCGGTCATCAGCCCATTACGGAATTCAACCAATATTTAAGCAATTACCATTCAGCGCATATTGCACTATTTGACGAAAGTCAAAACACCATGCACAACCTCTTTTTTGGTGGCATGAGTCAATATTATTTTAATGGCACCGATATGGTACAAGATGACAATGTGCCCTTTGTTAAAACGATTAGTCGAGTGAGCCGGGATGCAGATGGCAACCTAGAAGAGGTTCGACTTCCGATAGAAATGCCCGCATATTTAGGGTCGAGTGCAGAGCTACTGATCAACCCCACCTTACCGATGATTGCCCCCGACATTGTTGACCTTCCAGCAATCGATCTTGACACCGTTGTATTGGGGCACATCTTTGGCGGCATTTACAGCCCAACCCAACATCCTTTTACAACAAATTCGACAGGAGTGACCTCAGCTGCTACCAATCTATACCAGGTACGTATGATCAAACATGAAACTACGGCTACCGTAAATCCATTGCCCGGTTATCATGCCTTCACCATATCCGTCTTTCCAAACCCCAGTGAAAAAGGCATTTTTCAGTTGCAGGCTAATATCCCAGAGGCTGGAACCATAGATCTTTTTATGGTAGATACTACCGGTAGATTGATCAAACAACTAACCCGTGAGGTAGCCGAAACCGGTGATTACAAATTAGGAATCCATCTTCCTGATGCCAAACAGGGCCTGTATTTGATGACCGCCATTTTGAATGGGAAATATGCGGCAACTGCTTCCATCGTATTTAAATAATTTTTAACAAAAATTATGGCCTTCTGTGATCTTTGTCATAGACACTCAATGGTAAAACTTAGAAATTTGAAGCGTAAATCACTAACAAATGCGTAAGGCAACCGCCATATTCCTTCTTTTCCTTTTCCTGTTTGGCTCTTTGGTGCCGGTACAGGTACAAGAGGATTTGGCTGAACTTCCTTACTTATTGCAACATTTCCAAGAACATAAGCAATCCGCCCCGGAAACGCTTTTTTTTCAATACCTGAGGTTACACTACGGAGATAAATACAGCCAACACCAGAATACACACGATCATTCCAAATTGCCATTCAAAGGAGAAATCACGCATCTACATGCTCCCATAGCCACTCTACAGAGCTGGGGGTTGTCTGCAATAGTTCCTCCTGTTGTAGAAGCCAGGAGTACTCCCTTTTCCACAGATCAAGCCTATACTTTGATGCTGTACATGGATATCTGGCAACCGCCTAGAGTCCTTGGTTGATTACTTGAGATTTGTATTTCATTCATTTTTTCAAAAATCAATCAACAATGGACGCAACACACTTGCACCTAGTGCTCAATCACTTTCCTATTATTGGCACGCTAATTGGGCTAGGCATTCTTCTCTACGGCTTTATCCGCAGTTCCGAAAGTGTAAAACAAGCGGCTCTGGGCACCTGGATACTCATGGCGTTAATCGCCATTCCCGTTTTCTTGACCGGTGAACCAGCCGAAGAAACAGTGGAAGGCCTCACAGGAATATCAGAAAGCGTGATCCATGATCATGAAGAAGCAGCCGAAATCGCTATCTGGCTGATGGCAGGGCTTGGTGTACTTTCACTGGCGACACTCCTGCTCCTAAAATATAACCAAGCCTTTTCAAAAACCTTAATGCTCGTAACATTAGTCGCAGCGGTGATCACCTTTGGAGGAATGGCACGCACCGGTTATCTCGGTGGACAGATCCGACACTCAGAGCTCAGTACGACTTCAACAGTTCAACCTGCTGACGATCACGAAACCCGTCAATACAAAGAAGAAAAGGACGATGTTGATTTTAGGTAAATACGGTAAGTGCATGTTTGGAAGCAGTCCCTGAAGTATATTCGGGCAAGCTATTCAGTCCTGGTAAAACCGGGATTTTGGAACCTCACTTCGGCTATTTTTTTTGTCCGTCCCGGCTGAGCCGAGATGCACACAAAAATGAGCCTCTTGAGAAGCCAAAATCTGCATTTTTTGCTGCTAAAGCACCACTTCCAAACAAGCACTCAGGGTCCGTCCCTGCCAAATAATTCTTAACATTAGAATACCTTAGTCATGAGAAAGATAATTGGTTTTTCCTTCTGGATACTGTTTACAGCAATGAGCCTCGCGCTCTTTACACAATGTACCGATGACAACGACAATCCTCAACCACAAGACCTTATCGAAGTGGATCGCACCTACGGCTATACTCAGGTCAACCTGGGCATTTGTCAAAACAACATCAATAATTTACCCAGTGAAGCCCTGAGTACAGAAGAAGAGGCCGGCATTCTTTTTATGCGGGAAGAGGAAAAAATGGCACGTGATTTTTATTTAAATATGTACCAAAAGTGGAATGCATTGATTTTCAACAATATTTCCGCGAGTGAAGAAACGCATTTTGCCGCCATGTTGATGCTGATCAACAAATATGGATTGACTGATCCTGCCGCCAATAATGCAGTGGGAGAATTTACGGATACCACATTACAAGGTCTGTATACCGACTTGATCGCACAGGGAGAGACTTCACTGGCAGAGGCCCTCAGTGCTGGTGCGGTAATCGAAGAGGTGGATATTTTAGATTTGGAAAATCAACTAGATAACCTGGTGGACAATCAAGATTTGACGCTGGTTTATACCAATCTATTAGCCGCCTCTAAAAACCACTTGAAAGCCGCTGTTAAAAACCTGCAAACGCAGGGCGTGACCTATGTGCCCCTATACCTTACACAAGAAGCTTATGATGACATCATCAATAGCGACTGGGACCATGGGCATCATGGAGGTTAATCAGGGCAAAATTTGCTAATACAAATGTTGATACTCTTTTGATAAGGGGCTGATCTTTAGTCCTCATTTTTTGATCAGCCCCTATTTTGAATGACTACTGTTTTTGCCTTAAATCATTATTTCTTTAAATCAAAATTACCGATAATGAAAAAATTACCCTTGATTGCATTACTGATCCTACTCGGCGCTCAATTTGCGCCACTCTTTAGTCAAATGGTTGCTTTGAGTGAGGAAGAACAACAGGACCTACAGTACATGCTGGAAGAAGAGAAACTGGCCAGAGATGTCTATGTGGCGCTTAATGAAAAATGGGATCATTTGGCATTCCAAAAGATCTCTGCTTCTGAAGAGCGGCATTTTTCATCCCTAAAATTGGTAGCTCAAAACCACAATCTAAGTGTACCGGCCACGGTAAAAAAAGACCAGCCTGGTTTGTTTAAAAATAAGGAGCTACAAGCACGTTATAATGCATTCGTGACGACCGGCAACCAGTCCTTGGTGGCAGCGCTACAAGTTGGGGCCAAGATCGAAGAATTAGATATTAAAGACTTAGAAGCAGCGCAGAGCCGTACGAAAAATGAACAATTGAAAGGACTCTATACCCGTCTGCAAACAGCTTCAGAAAAGCACCTCCGGACCTTCTCGCTACAGTTGAAACAACAAGGTCTTGATTATACTCCTGTGATCTTAGGCCAGGCTGAATACGACAACATTATCAACCAGGCAAAAAGTCAAGGCAAGGCCTGTGCCGGAAAAGGAAAAGGCAAGGGCTGTTGCCAGGGAGACAAGGCAAAAGGCAAATCAGGTGCCGGTTGTGGCAGCGGCAAGGCTTGTTGCAGCGGAAAACAATAGACTTGTTAAGTGCATGTTTGGAAGCAGTCCCTGAAGTATATTCGGGCAAGCTATTCAGTCCCGGCAAAACCGGAATTTTGGAACCTCTTTTTGGCTATTTTTTCGTCCTTAGTGCCCCTAAGTACTCAAAAATGAGCCTCACGAGAACCCAAAACCTGCAATTTTCGCTGCTAAAGCACCACCTCCAAACATGCACTAAGTGGAAATGCCGCATTCTACAACTGGTAGATTTGCTGCATCTCCACCCATTTTTCGCCTGGTTTAGCCCAGGGAAGGGCCTGTTGAAATTTCCACATCAATTGTTCCCATTCCTGGACTTTTGGGTTTTTTTCATCCATCTTTGCTTTTACTTCAGGATCAAAAGAGTCATTAACCTCCATGATCATAAAGAGTCGGTTTCCCGTAAGGTAAATTTGTACCTCCTCAATACCTGAATCTCGCAAGCTTTGATTGATCTCCGGCCATACGGCAGCATGATGGGCCTTGTATTCAGCAATCAAATCCGGATCATTTTTTAAATCACATGCAAGACAATATCTTCTGGTCGTCATCATTTTCAACTTAATCTGCAAAAATCGTGTACACTCTTCTACCGTACAGCGCAATAAGCAAGAAACAGGCAAATGGTAGAATAAAAGAAAAATTCACCTCTGATACGCCTAGAATAGAAGTATCCGTATATCCGGCGCCTCCAATATCCAAAATCATCCCCTGAAATGTAGGCATTAAGGCGCCACCAACAATCGCCATGACCAATCCAGCGGCACCGATCTTGGTCTCTTCTGGACGTAGGCCCTCAAGGGCAATACCATAAATGGTGGGGAACATAAGCGACATACAAAAGGAGATGCCAACTAGGCAGTACAGCCCCGTCATCCCTTCAATGAAGATGGTGCCAAGCGTAAATGCAGCGGCTGCAAAAGCCAGGTACATCAGCAACATGCCTGAATTGAGGTATTTCAATAGAAAGGTACAAATAAAACGCCCCAAAAAGAATAGGATAAAAGCGGTAAATTGATAATTGCCCGCGATCTCATTGGCTATACCAATGGCTTCAGCATATTGATAAATGTAGGTCCAAACCATGATCTGAGCCCCTACATAAAACACCTGTGCCAATACCCCCTCTACGTATTTCCGATTCTGGATAAGCACCTTGATGGACTCCCCCACCCCAAGCGATTCATGGTCATCTTTGCTCTCCGGCATCTTATTAAAAGCAATCAAAACCAGCACCAATATAACCACTAATCCCAGGGCGACATAAGGATCGCGAATAACCATCAAATCTGCTTGCCGAATTGTCGCCTTAGCCGACTCACTAAGGGTAGCAAAATCAACATCATCCGACTGCAACTTGCGCAAAACGAATTGTTGTGCGACCAATAGCCCCCCCAGCAATCCCATTGGATTGAAGGATTGTGCCAAATTCAAACGCTGGGTAGCTGTTGACTCCGCACCCATAGATAAAATATAAGGATTGGCCGTCGTCTCCAAAAAAGCGAGTCCAAAAGTGAGTATATATAGTCCAAAAAGGAAAAAACCAAACTGTTGGGTAACCGCCGCCGGGTAAAAAAGCAATGCCCCCAAAGCATACAACACCAATCCTACCATCACCCCTTTTTTATAGGTATACTTTCGTACAAATATGGCCGCTGGCAGCGCCATGGTAAAATACCCTCCGTAGAAAGCCAGTTGAACCAGAGATGCCTGGAAATTTTCTAACTCCAATACCTTCTTAAAAGCCGACACCATGGGGTCAGTCACCGCATTGGCAAATCCCCAAAGGGCAAATAACGATGTGATCAAAATAAAGGGTAGGAGAACATCCTTGGATACGACAGGTGTGTTTGAACTCATGTTTCTTGTTTATTTAGTTCGTTTCGAAATGTTGGCGAAAGATAATAGAATTTTAAGAATGTGCTGTCAAGTTGGGAAATATGGTTAGTTTTAAAACAAACTTATATCGGGAAAATAAATTCATCGCTCGTAAAAAACCAGGGCAATTTTGCTAAAAGAAAAGGATGTTCCTGAGATTGGCGAATACGATGCTTTATTAAGAATCCAAACGATTGGCATTTGCGATTAAATCCTGATTTTTTGTAAATTTAAGCCATTTAACAATCCGTTTTCATGATCACCACCATCGACGCCCATCAACATTTTTGGCAATATCATCCACAAAGACATTCCTGGATCAATGACCAAATGGCTATTTTGAAACAAGACTTTTTACCCGCCGACCTGGAGCGCATTTTTCAGGAAAATGACGTACAGGGTTGCATTGCCGTACAGGCGGATCAGTCGGAAGAGGAAACAGATTTCCTGTTGGGGCTGGCCACAAAATATAGCATCATCAAAGGGGTTGTTGGGTGGATTGACCTGTGTGCAGACAATGTAGAGGAACGGTTGCAATATTATTCGAAATTCCCGATGGTACGCGGATTTCGGCACATTGTGCAGGATGAACCGGATCCGAATTTCATGCTAAAGGAAGCCTTCCAACGGGGCATCAGTTGCCTAGAAAAATATGGCTTTACTTATGATATTCTGATTTATCCCACTCAGATGGAAGCGGCTCTCAAAACGATCCAGAACTTCCCTAATCAAAAGTTCGTAATCGATCACCTGGCCAAACCGTATATCAAAAAAGGGCAAACGCCGGGATGGGAAAAACACATGATCGCCTTCGCAGAATCACCAAATGTCTATTGCAAGGTTTCCGGAATGGTGACAGAGGCTGATTGGAAAAACTGGCGATATGAAAATTTTGTCCCGTGGCTGGATGTTGTGTTTTCTGCTTTTGGAACGGACCGTATCATGTACGGATCAGACTGGCCGGTTTGTTTATTAGCCGGAACTTATGCCAAAGTCAAACAAATTATTAAGCGCTACCTGGAGCCTTTCACCAAGGAACAACAAGCCAAAATCTGGGGCATGAATGCCATTCACTTTTACGACATTGAAAAACGGTTTTATGCAAAATGATCCACACAAAGAAGAAGAAACTCCCCGCAATAGCTCTCCGGTCTGCTACCTCGACAATCCGGATATCCAACCCGCCTATCGACTTCTTTCCTCGAATGCTGAGGACGGGACCGTGAAAAATACTAGCCCGCAGCGGTCTCTTAAAGTTCAATCCCCGGGAAGGATTAACCTCATTGGTGAACACACCGACTATAATCATGGCTTTGTACTCCCTGCGGCCATTGATAAAAGAGCCGTAATGCAGCTCACCAGTAATCCGCTTTCCGATCGAGCCTCATTCATCGCCGAAAATATTGGGGAGCAGTTTTCCTTTCAGCTAAACGATTTTTCCCCTTTACCTGGTGGTTGGCAAAACTATGTCATGGGAGTGGTGCACGAACTCCAGCAATTGGGGGGACAAATCGGTGGCTTTGAGGCTACCTTTTCGGGTAATGTGCCCATCGGCGGTGGCATGAGTTCGTCTGCTGCCCTGGAATGTGCATTAGCATTCGCCCTCAACGAGCTATTTGAACTGGGATTTGATACTTTTCAACTCATCAAGGCATCTCAAATGGCCGAACATCATTTTGTGGGGATCAAATGTGGCATTATGGACCAGTTTGCCAGTATGATGGGCAAAAAGGACCAAGTGCTTTTATTGGATTGTCGGTCTTTGCAGCACCAATATTTCCCTTTGCATTTGGGCGATTACCAATTGTTGCTGCTCAATACCAACGTATCTCACAGCCTCGCCTCCTCGGCTTACAATACCCGTCAAGCGGAATGTGAAGAAGGGGTGCGCATTTTACAAAAATCCATTCCAGGTATTACCCACCTGCGAGATGTTTCCCTTCGCCAATTGCAGGATCACCAAAAGGAACTTCCGGCAGTTATCTATCAGCGTTGTCACCATGTCATCTCTGAAAATGAGCGCGTGCTAGCAGCAACGCAGGCCCTTTCCACAGGAAATTTGGCGATTTTGGGTCAATTGATGTACCAATCCCACCAGAGTTTGCAATACGATTATGCGGTTAGCTGTCCAGAATTGGATTTTTTGGTGCAGTCTACCCGGCAAAACAGCTCGATCCTCGGCAGCCGGATGATGGGTGGTGGCTTTGGAGGTTGTACCATCAATCTGGTCAAAAGCAGTGAAGCTGAAGCTTTTATTGAACAAATAGAAAAAGCCTATCGAACACAGTTTGGCTTTGAATTGACCCCCTATCAGGTTTCTATTGAAGATGGAACGAGCGTAGTCTAAATTAATGCAATAAGGCATAAAAGACGAACGTAAACACCATTGCCGAGAGGCCAATAACCACCGAACCCAGGGAAAGGTATTTGTAGCCCGTTTTCACATCCATCCCTGACATTTGAGTCACTACCCAAAAGAAACTGTCATTGGCGTGAATCACCAACATCGCACCCGCCCCAATTGCGGAGACCACCAATGCCTTGTCGATCGCGGATTCAAAGCCCAATGTTGCCATTAGCGGATAAACGATGGAAGCCGTGGTAATCAGAGCCACAGTAGAAGAGCCCTGTGCGGATTTCAACGCGGCCGCAATGAGAAAGGGCAGAAAGATCCCCATATTCATGGTACTTAGGGTGTCGCCCAAAGTGGCCACAATACCCGAATTTTGCAGCATTTTACCAAAGATGCCTCCCGCTCCGGTGATGAGTAGAATGCCCGCAGAATCACGTAGCGCTTTGCCCACCCAACCATCCGTGGAGAGCATGCTTTTCTCTAACTTCTCAGGCAATAAAAGACTCAATAAAAAGCCGATAATTAAGGCAATGACAGGTTCACCTATAAAGGCTAAAATTGGTTTTAACGCTTGTAAGCCCCCTGCTTCAGGAAGAAAACCGGAAAAGGATTTCATTATGATCAAACCAATTGGGATAACGATGGGAAAAGAGGCCTTCAGGACTCCCGGAGAATGTTTCTTTTCCACAACTTCCCCCGTCGTCACCTCCGAAGGATCAATATAAAACCTGGCTGCATATCGACGGGCATAAACCAGCCCGACAAGCAAGGTCAGTGCCGAAATGCAAAAGCCAAATCCCAGCACTAGCCCCAAATCGGCCTCTAATATTCCCGCGGCAGCGATGGGCCCGGGAGTCGGTGGGACCAGGTTATGAGTTATGATGAGACCAAATGCCAGTGCGATGGCCGTCCCGGCTAGCGAGAGCCCTGCCTTTTTGGTCAAACTCTTGTTCAGCGCTGCCAATAAAATAAAGCCACTGTCCGCAAAGACCGGGATGGAGATGATGTATCCAATGATACCCATTCCGGTGATCACCCTTTTTTTGCCGATCAGGCGCAACACCCAATCGGCGAGGGCCATAGCGCCACCTGTGTTTTCCAGGAAAGCACCGATGACGACACCTAGAACGATGATCAGTCCAATCTTTCCCAAGGTACCTCCAAAGCCCTCTTGGATTGAAGTAATGATATCAGGAAGCGGCATACCAGCAAATAAGCCGAAGGCAATACTAACAAAGATCAAAGCAAAAAACGGATGCAATTTCAGGCGGGTGATCAATAAAACCAAGCCCAAAATACTGGCAAGAAGGTAAAGAATGGTCATAGTTAGTTTCAGGTTTACTCAAATGTAAGAAAAACTGCGGAATCGATTGTTAAGCTGAATTTGCACGTGGATCCTCTTCCGATACGAAGAGTCTCAAAAAATTTGTAATTTTCCCTGAACAAAAGAGCTGAACTGCAAAAACTGAAAAATGAAGAACCTTACACCTATCTGCCTGTTCCTTCTCAGCATTTTAGTGCTTTCCTGCGGCACCACCAAACAAAAGGCGGGAGACAATCCAGCACAAGTCAAGCTTTTTAATGGTAAAGACCTGGACGGTTGGGTCAATTACGGAGCAGAAAAATGGTACGTCGAAAATGGCGAACTGATTTGTGAAAGTGGCCCTAAAGCCCAATACGGTTACCTGGCCACCGAAAAATACTACGACGATTTTGAACTGAGTGTGGAATTCAAGCAGGAAGCCAACGGCAACAGCGGCGTCTTCTTCCGCTCTACTATTGAGGGCACCAAGATTACGGGTTGGCAGGTAGAAGTAGCCCCTCCGGGACACGACACCGGTGGCATTTACGAGTCCTACGGCCGCGGCTGGCTCATCAAACCCGACCCGGCAAAGGATAGTGTCCTGAAAATGGGTGAATGGAATACCATGAAAATCCGGGTGGTAGGACCCAAAATTACCACCTGGTTGAATGGCACAGAAATGGTGCAGCTTGAAGATGAAAAAATTGGTAAAGGTAAAGGCAGTATTGCCCTGCAGATTCATGACGGAGGCGGTATCAAGGTACACTGGCGCAACATCGTCGTTACCCCCTTATAACAATCATTAACACCACAATAATAGTACAATGAGCAAAATCAAAAGAAGAGATTTTATAAAAAACACCGCTATTTTATCATCTGCTAGCTTATTGCCTTCGTCGGCCTGGGCTCTTGCCAACGATCAAAAATTGCGCACCGCGCACATTGGCGTCGGCAATATGGGTGGCGAAGACCTGAGGGACATTTCCTCCCATCCGGCGGTAGTGGTGACTGCCTTATGTGATGTAGATGCCAACAATTTAGCAGCAGCTAAAAAACTGCATCCCAATGCCAAAACTTATTCCGATTACCGCGTGATGCTTAAGGAACTGGCCGATGAGATCGATGCGGTGATCGTCTCCACTCCCGACCATACCCATGCACCTGCTTCCATGACCGCCATGAAACTGGGTAAAGCGGTGTATTGTCAAAAACCCTTGACCCACCACGTTTCTGAAGCCCGGGAAATGCGCAAACTGGCCGAAGAAAAGAATCTGGTGACCCAAATGGGCATTCAGGTACACTCCTTTTACGATTATAAACTGGCAACCTTATTGATTCAATCCGGCATCATCGGCAAGGTACACACGGTACGGGCCTGGTCGCCCAAAAACTGGGGCTACGACGGTCCTGCGCCTGAGGGTTCCGACCCCGTTCCTGAGACCCTGGATTGGAATCTATGGCTGGGTACTTCCGCCAAGCGACCCTATAAAGAAGGCGTTTACCATCCCGGCAACTGGCGCAAGCTGCTCGATTATGGTTGTGGTACGCTGGGCGATATGGGCGTGCACATTTTTGATACGCCATACAATGCCTTGCAACTGGATGTCCCTTTTACCATCAAAAACAAATGCCGCAAACCGACCGGCTTTGGCTTTCCTGAGCACAATACGGTCACCTATAAATTTCCGGGTACCAAATACACCGCCGACACCCTCAAATGGGTGTGGTATGACGGTGAAGGAGCACCTAAAAAGCACAAGGACCTGAAGCTGCCCAATAAGGAAGAATTGCCGGATCAGGGGGCTATGTTTATGGGCGAAAAAGGTCGCCTGCTGCTCCCCCACTTTATGCAGGAACCCCGTTTGATTGTCAAAGGCAAATACCAGAAAATGGATTTTGAGCAATTCAACCTGGGCGAGCCGGTGCGCAATTATGCATCAGAAGGCCCCAAGCATTACCACCAGTTTGTGGATGCCTGTCTGGGTAAAGGGACCTGTACCGCTCCTTTCTCCTACGCCGCACGTTTAACGGAGACCATCCTGCTCGGTGTGATTGCGGGCCGTTTTCCGAATAAGACGTTGCACTGGGATAGTGAAAAAGCGCAATTTAAAGAGGAAGAAGCCAATCAGTATTTGAGTTCGGAATATAGGGCGTTTTAGAGATTGTTTGGAGCTTGCTCCTACTGCCCATACCCAGGCGGGACCGTATGGTCGGGCCCGTCCCGGGCAAATCAAGGGTTTAAGAACCTTGCGTTGCCTTTTTATATTCACTTAACCCGCTAAGATCATATAAAAAGCCTTAGTGCATGTTTGGAGGTAGCCCCTGAAGTATATTCGGGCAAGCTATTCAGTCCCGGTAAAACCGGGATTT
>CAXHCA010000011.1:0-78847 GCA_964015035.1 uncultured Saprospiraceae bacterium | reverse complement strand
GAGGTAGTCCCTGAAGTATATTCGGGCAAGCTATTCAGTCCCGGTAAAACCGGGAAATCGGAACCTCTTTTCGGCTATTTTTTTGTCCCTGGGGGTCAAAAAGGAGCCTTGCGAGAACCCAAAACCTGGAATTTTCGCTGCTAAAGCACCGCCTCCAAACAAGCACTTACTTATTCAACATCTCCTCCCACTCCGCGATACGAGCGGTCATCTGTTTATTGTAGTTGTTGTAAAAGCGGTCATTCTCAGCTTTGCTGCCTACTTGCAGGGCTTTTTTCGCCGATTTGACGGCATCTTTGTATTTGTCCATTTTGGCTTCAGCCTTGGCCTTGGCCCACAGGTTGCGTGAATTTTCGTCCAGTTTGATTGATCTTTCAGCAAAATCCAGCGCTTTTAATGGCTCGCCATTGTCGGCATAAAAGTCGGAAGCGGCGGCGTAGACCGACCATTTGTCGGCATCAGGAGTAGCATCAAAGGTCTTTTTTACATTGTTGGCCACCTGAGCCATTACATCTGCCCGAAACAAAATATATGCTCGCTTCGTCCCCCATCCAAAGCGGATATAACCACGGTCGATGGCTTGATCCACGATGCTGTAGTTGAGGCGCTCTTCATTATCGTTGGCCGTTTTGGTTTCTACTTTTACGCGAATGGCATCTTTGCCCTCATCGTAATTGTAAGCCCCCCACTGATCTGCAACCTTATTAAAAATAGCGGTCCATTTGCCTTCTTTTTCCGGAATCAGGAAAAAAGCATATCTACCGGCAGCCAGGTTTTCACCTTCTACTTTCACATCGGTACTAAATTCCACCGTGGTGGCTTCATTGGCACCAGCGCGCCATACTTCGCCGTAAGGCACTAGTTGTCCCCAGATTTCACGATCATGAACGGCTGGGCTTGAATAATTGATGGTGACTTTGGTCAAACCAACAATATAAGATACTTCTGCCTTGGGGCTTTTTTGTGGCAACTCTAATTGCTGCGCAGATATTCCAACGGCCCCTAACAGGAAGCAAAGACTAAATGTCAATAATGATTTCATCATAGAACTAATTTTCGGGTTGAGTAAAAAACCTTTTTCTCGCATAAAGCAGGCACGAATATACGACATGAACCGTATTAAAGACCACCTGTTGCACGGATTGGCTTCATCCGTCCGGACATTTAACGCAATTTTAAGAAAAAAGGTATGCACAACAGTTTTAACCAAAAGTTTACGTCATTTGCTTTCCATGTGCCCACCGATTTTTCTAATTTCGGCGCTACTAAATGTTTATATCCATGAGAAAATTACTTTTTATCGCCCTGGCTATCCTTTTATTGGGTGGCAGTTGCAACAACAAAGTCAATCAATTAGCCCGAAAAGATCGGCCTAAAAACATCATACTTTTGATCGGAGACGGCATGGGCCTATCTCAATTGTCTTCCAGTTATTTTTATAAAGATAGCGAACCAAATTTCTCCCGCTTCAAAAACATTGGCTTGGTCAAAACTTCTTCATCCAGCCATAGAATAACGGATTCGGCAGCAGGTGCAACGGCCTATTCTGCGGGTATCAAAACCTATAATGGTGCTATCGGAGTAGATCGCGACACCATGCCGGTAGCAACCATTTTGGAGAAACTGGCTGAAGAAAACTGGAGTACCGGACTAGTGGTCACTTCTTCTATTACCCACGCTACGCCGGCCTCCTTTTTTGCGCACATCAAATCGCGCAATCTGGCCGAAGACATCGCGGCAGAGCTGGTAGACGCACCGGTGAATTTCTTTGCCGGTGGCGGCCTGCAATATTTTAATCAACGCACCGACGGAGTAAATTTGCTGGAAAAACTGAAGACCAAGGGATTCAATGTGCACACCGACAAACTGGCTTCCGGACCTTTGAGCCTGGCAAAAAAAGAGGCATTCCTCCTCGCTCCGGATGGTATGCCCAAAATGCTGGAAGGTCGCGCTGACTTTCTCCCCGATGCTACCCAACTAGCCCTTGATTACCTCAAGCAAGACAAGGACGGTTTTTTCCTGATGGTGGAAGGATCTCAAATTGATTGGGGTGGCCACTCCAATGATGGGCAATATGTGATCACCGAGGTGCTCGACTTCGATCGAGCCATTGGCAAAGCCCTCGATTTTGCGAAAGCAGATGGCAATACCCTGGTCGTCGTCACCGCTGACCATGAAACTGGTGGTTTCACTTTGGCATCTAAAACCATCAAAGTTCCTTACAAAGGCGATATCTCCGACTACGACCAACTGGATGAATCATTCTCTACCGGCGGGCACTCCGCCGCGTTGATCCCCGTTTTTGCTTATGGGCCTGGATCGGAAACATTCACCGGAGTCTACGAAAACACGGGCGTATTTCACAAGATGATGGAGCTGGCCGGGAAGCAATAAGGCGCTGTAGGATAAGTTGTGTGGGGTTGTGTAAAAGGGCTCAAATCGCATATCGTGAAAATCGATATACCAAGTGAGCCTTTTATCAATTGTTTTTACAGCTGACTTTCTTGGTCCTTTTACACACTCCCTTCAACATAGGTTTCCCAGGCCACGCATTGCACTTCTATTGATAAAAAACTGCGATAATTTCAGTGAGGAAATAGCCCCAGGTGATTTTAATCATATACGCACCGTAAAGTTGCTCATTTTAAATCATGCCGTTCACATTAAACTTTGCACCGTGAATTTTCCAAATAGATTTACTAAATCATGTGTTCATGGGCTTTTCCTTCTTTCTATCTCTGATGCTGCTCATTTCTCCAAAAGACCAATCTTCTGAAGTACTCTATTTTGATGTAGTAAGGCTTGATCAAACCATCGGTGAGTTGAGAGTCGAAAAAACATACCGGGATAATCTGTTCACTTATAGAAGTTACACCCAAGTCAATGCCCATGTCATTAAAGATATCACCGTTTTGTACGAAGTAGTGGTCACTATGAAACAAGATTTTTTACTGTCCGCAGATGCAAGCGTCAAGGTAAATGGAAAAATTCGGGACCATACAAAAACCCGCTGGTCAGGAGGAAAATATCATATTCAAAGTAAAAATGAACAAGATAAGTTGGTATCCGACCCTATTGTTTATCCTGCAATTTTACTTTTAGTCAAAGAACCTATCAATATTGAAAGTTCTTTTTCTGAAGAGAATGGCGATTTCCACGTTGTCTCTTCAATTGGAGATCATTCTTATAAAAAATATAATGAGAAGGGAAGAGAAAATTTGTATCATTATCAGGATGGTCAACTTCAGCGTGCTGAGATAGATGCTGGGTTGGTTCAATTTGAAATTCAATTACGAAATTGATAGAGATATGAATGATCGCACATACGGACTTGTACTCTCAGGGGGGGGAGTCAGAGGTTTAGCCCATCTCGGAGTGATTAAAGTGTTGGAAGAACAAGGCATTTATCCTAGTTATATTTCGGGAGCCAGTGCAGGGGCCATTGTAGGTGCCTTTTATGCGGCGGGCTACAGTGTTGATGATATCCTGGCATTTTTTCGTTCAACCTCCATTTTTTCGATTAATAAATATGCCTATCGAAAACCGGGGCTGATCGACACCGATAAGTTTTACCAAATATTCAAAACCTATTTCCCCAAAGACCGCTTTGAGGTGCTGCCCAAAAAGCTATTTGTCGCTGCAACCGATATCCTAGCTGGAAAAACCAGATTCTTCCACGATGGGCCACTCATTAAAGCCGTCTTGGCATCTGCTGCCTTCCCCGTGGTTTTATCTCCCATACTAATAGATGGAGTACTTTATGCTGATGGGGGCATTACGAATAACTTTCCGGTGGAGCCAATAGTCGCCCATTGCGATAAAATTATTGGCATTTACGTCAATCCCCTTGAAAAAATAAAGGCTTCCGCTTTGACTTCATCCAAGAGTGTGCTGGACCGTGCCTTTAAAATTGGCATGGCCAACCTTTCAATACAAAAATTCAGCAGTTGCGATCTGATGATCTCGCCGGAAAAACTAAGCCGCCTTGGCACTTTCAGCATGGGGCATTTGGATGAGGCTTATCAAATTGGTTATGAGGCAGCCTTGGAGCAACTGGAAGACATCCGCAAGTTAAAAGCGCTTTAGAGCTGTCGTATTTCTCCCCTCACTATTCAAGGACTTGAGTACCGACGGCCAGTGGTAAAAGAGCCGTACCAAATGGGTGCGTTATGCTTCGCTGGTTCCAAAGAGCATGTTTCATTTCCCCATTTTATACAAAGTCGCGAAGCATAAGAGATGACAAAAGCCGATTTCCAATGCTTCGCGACCTTACGTAAGTACCTCTTACCGCTTAGGCGGTTGGCTAGGCCTTACTTCCACCTTACTAGGCAGTGTTCGTGGGTGCATTTTTAATAAATCTACCACCATTTGACCCAAATCTTCCGGTTGGATTTTCCAGGCGTCAGCATCCGTTGGCGTATGGTTATTGAAATAAGTAGCCACTGACCCCGGCATGATGGTTGTCACTTTGATACCATAGTGCCGTAAATCGAGCATAATGGCCTGGGTAAAACCAACCAACCCAAATTTACTCGCATTATAAGCAGCGCCCGCAGCAAAGAAGTTGGTGCCGGCCAAACTCGCGATGGTGATGATATAACCTTTGCTCTTTTTCAAGGCATCAAGAGAGGCTTTGACACTGTGAAAGACCCCGGTGAGGTTGGTATCAATCGTCGAATTCCATTGATCAACAGTCATCGCTTCAATGGGTGCAAAATGCCCCACTCCGGCATTGGCAATGAGCACATCCAGTTGGCCCCATTTGTTCAATACCTGTTGAACAGCAGCTTGTTCATCGGCAAAATTGACCACATTGGATTGGATACCAATGGCTTGGCCAGGCCCTTTTTGATTGAGCTTTTTAGCAACTTCCTCAACATCTTTTAAATGGCGGCTGGTGAGGGCGACTTTGGCCCCTTGTTGTACCAGTGCCTCGGCAATACCAAGGCCGATTCCTTTACTGGCACCGGTAATGAGTACGACTTTGTTTGTTATTGTTTCCATATCCAAAATAACATCCTTTGAGGCATTTAGTTTGTTCCAACCAGCATCATCTTTAATAATGACAGTCGTCATCCTAACTTTTCCTATTATCCTTGAAATTTGCAATATATCTATTCATTAACACACCAATTTCATGAATCTTACGGACCAACAAAAAGCACTTACAGATTGCGGCATTCATCACCCCAAGCACATTTATTGGCAGCTCAGCCCGGCAGAATTGGTGGAGCAAACCATTTTGCGTAAGCAAGGGGTGTTAGCCAACAATGGGGCGCTTTGCATCGAAACCGGGGAATACACCGGTCGTTCGCCCAAAGACCGTTTTATCGTAAAAGATAAGCTTACTACAGACACGGTCGATTGGAATGACATCAATATGCCTTTTGATGCCGACAAGTTTGACGCACTTGCGGCAAAGGTAGCCGCTTACTTTGACCAAAAGGATGTATTTGTGCGCGATGCCTACGCTTGTGCTGATGAAGACTACCGCCTCAATATCCGCCTGATCACGGAATATCCCTGGAGCAACATGTTTGGCTACAATATGTTTTTACGGCCCACCGAAAAGCAACTGAAGAAATTCACTCCGGATTGGACCATTCTCAATGCCCCCGGCTTTATGGCCGACCCTGAAGTTGACGGTACCCGCAAGCATAATTTTGCGATCATCAACTTCTCCCAAAAGAAAATCATTATAGGAGGTACTGGCTATACCGGCGAAATCAAGAAAGGCATCTTTTCCGTACTCAATTACGTGCTTCCTATGGAGAAAGAAGTGCTTTCCATGCACTGTTCTGCCAATGTGGGGGCAAAAGGCGATACTGCCATATTTTTTGGCCTCTCCGGCACTGGAAAAACGACCCTTTCTGCTGACCCTTCGCGGATGCTAATTGGTGACGATGAGCACGGTTGGTGTCCGGCTGGTGTGTTCAACTTTGAAGGCGGCTGTTATGCCAAAACGATCGACCTTTCAGAGGAAAAAGAACCGGAAATTTATCAGGCCATCCGCAATGGAGCCATTTTGGAGAATATCAAATTCTATCCTGGCACTCGGAATGTAGACTATACCAATTCCGAAATCACACTGAATACCAGAGTGTCTTACCCCATCGAACATATTCCCAATGCATTGGTTCCTTCTGAAGGTGGTCAGCCACAAAACATCTTCTTCCTGACCTGTGATGCCTTTGGGGTATTGCCTCCTATCTCACGTCTGACCCCAGGCCAGGCGATGTACCATTTTATCTCTGGTTACACCGCCAAAGTAGCCGGTACGGAAGCAGGAGTGGATGAGCCAGAGGCCGTTTTTTCCGCCTGTTTCGGAGCGCCTTTTATGCCTTTACATCCTACGGTCTATGCCGAAATGTTGGGCAAAAAAATGCAAGAACACCAGGTCAACGTATGGCTGATCAATACCGGCTGGACGGGTGGTCCTTACGGAAAAGGCCAGCGTATTAAATTGAAATATACCCGTGCCATGATCCAGGCAGCCCTGGAGGGCAATCTCGATTTGGTTCGATACAAAACCCATGAAATCTTTGGATTGTTTATGCCTCGTATTTGTCCTGATGTACCTTCAGAAATACTGAACCCACGTAAAACCTGGGAAGATGAGGATGCTTACGAAGCCATGGCCGATAAACTGGCACTCGCTTTCCGCGAAAATTTCCAGAAATATGAGTCCATGGCCAATGATGAAATACTCGCGGCAGCTCCCAAAATTGGCATGCCCACTTTTTAAATAACCATAAATGAATAATATTCCAATGATGGATTTTAATGCTCCTATTTCTACAATTATGACATCCGAGGTCGCCACGGTGTCCCCTAAGGACCGATTAGAGGTCGTTAAAAAGTTGTTTGATGAAAACAAGATTCACCACATCCCGGTCATTCGATTTAACGGGATCGTCGGGCTGATCAGTAAATCAGACTTTCTGCTATTTCAACGTATACCTCGTACGGAAATGGACCGCTTTACGGAAGAGACCCGGCTCAAGGCTTTCCGAGTTGAAGAAGTTATGGTCACTGACCTGAAAACCCTTTCTCCCAGCGACCCCATTCAAAAAGCCATTGACATTTTTGTGGAGAACAATTTCCACTGTCTGCCACTGGTGGAAGAGGATACCTTCAAGGGTATTATCACGACCATGGACATCATCAAAATGTTGAATAAGCAATAACATCATATCTGTGTCACCGCTCTTTTGCTGGCCGTTAAACTTACGGTCAGCAAGAGCTGGCACCTTCCTCCTGCTCATTCTTTAGTGCTATCGTTGCACTCACACATCCAACCTTCCCATTCACTCATTCCTGACTCTATGGCATTGTGCAAGTCCCCAATTTTATTTAGTTTAGGGGTAGATTAATAGCCATTTTATCCTTGATGACGATACCATTCCTCATGCATTTGGGATGTCGGCAAAAAGAACAAAAATGGACCAATTTGCTTGCAAATTAGCTATTCGGTAAATCATATTTATCACCCATTCTCTCACTCGATCCAAAATCAGCTATTCCTCATCCCTTATTAAGTAGGGAATCAAAAGGCAATCAACTGTAATTTCAAATAAAAATTTCTGACAATGAAAAACTTCAACTATTGTTATTTATTGATTCTCTTTTTGATGCCCTGCCTGGTGGATGCACAATTCCCCGGTCAGGCACAAGAGGTTTTATTTGGCAACCAGGTAAATGCCACTTTCACCAATACGGCCAGCATGTTTTTTGATGGCAATGATGGTAAATTTTTTGTTCCTTACACTCTCGGAGAAGCAGAGATAAGTTCGATATTTGCCGGAGGCTTGTGGCTGGGCGTGCCGGATCCGGAAGATGAAGATCTCGCAAGAGTTTCCATTAGTACTTATGGAGTAGCTAACCAGAAACACGATTATGGCGTCGGGCCGCTAGATGCTAACGGAGACCCGGTTACCGATCCCTGTTGCCAGGGATATTTTGACAAAATCTGGAAGGTCAACCGGCTGGATATTATCCTGTTTCAGGAAGACTATGCCGACAATCAAACCATCGACAACCCCATCCCAGAATCAATCCGACTATGGCCTGGCCGCAACAATCCAATCATTGCTGCTGAAACGGGCGAACCGCTTCCCGATCAGGATTTGGCGCCCTTTTATGATCAAAATGATGATGGCATCTACAATCCTCAGGATGGCGATTATCCCGTCCTGGACGCTGAATCTCCCAATGTCATTCCCGATCAGATGCTGTGGTACGTCATCAATGACCAATACCCTCATCTCGAATCAGAAAGTGAGCCCATTGGCGTTGAAGTACAGATTACCGCCTATTCCTTCTCCTGTACCGACAACCCCGTATTGAATACCTCCATCTTTACCCGACACAAGATCATCAATAAATCGGGGGCTCCTTTGGAAGACTTCAAAGCCGGTTTTTGGTTCGATATCGATTTGGGATGTTATACCGATGATTACGTTGGCTGTGATACGGTATTGAACACCCTCTATGCCTATAATCAAGATGCAGAGGATGGGGCCAATGGTTGTATTTGCGACCAAAACGTAAGTACCTATTGTACCCAACCACCGGTACAGGCCATTACCTTCCTCAATCAGGAAATGGCCAGCGTGACGTATTACAATAATCCTTCCGTAAGTGGCGGGGGCTTCCCTGGCACCTATCCAGACTCGCCGCTTGGCTATTATCGTTTTTTGAATAGCCTCTGGGCGGATGGCACGCCCCTGACTTATGGCGGCGATGGTTACGATCCCAACAGCACGGAAGAAGTCTGTTGTGCCTTTTTCGACAATCCCCAAAATTCGGAAGGCTGGTCCATGAATACTGCCGAACTTACTATAGGCGACCGCCGAAATATCATGTCGATCCCCGCAACTATCCTGTCTAATATGGAATCAATAACCATTGACATGGCCTACTCCTTTCACCGGGATTCCAACGAAGACCACCTCGGCAATGTCAACGTCATGGAGGAGGAAGTACCGACTATTCACGCTTTTTACAACGATGGTTTCACCAATTCCTGCAGCCAGTTGACGGTATGTGAAGACGATTGTGTCTGGCCCGGCGATGCCAATGACAATGAAGTGGTTGAGAAAGATGATTATCTCGCTATTGGTGTCGCATGGGGCAATCAATCTGCCGGACCACAGCGCCAACTCCAATACACCAATTGGTTCCCACAAGATGCTACCAATTGGAGCGGAACCTTCCTCGATGGCACCAACCATAAACACAGTGATTGCAATGGTGATGGTTTCATTTCCTCATCCGATGTGGCGGTGCTTACTGCAAATTACAACTTGACAACTCCCGATTACGAACCTTCCGCAGATGTAGAAGCAACCAATGCTCCCGATGGAATTTGCCTGACCTTCGATCGGGATACCGTTACCGCCCAGGGAACCGCCTTACAACGCTTACTCCGCGCGACTATTGCACTAGGCGCAGAGGCCAATCCCGTTGAGGATATTTACGGCATTGCTTTTACCATCATTTATGACACTTCTCTGGTCGAACCATCCCAAACAATCCCATTTATCCTCGAACAGAATACGTTTTTTGAAGGCGGGCTCATTTTGAAAAAGATTATTCCCCATCCGGAGCGTAATCGAATTGATTTCAGCTTTTGCAAAACAGATGGTGAAAATATTACCAGTTTTGGTAACCTAGGTTTCTTAAACTTCCAAATCCGAGAAGATGCCACAACGCCCGATACCAACGGTTTTGCTCCGCTTAATTTCAAAATTGTCAATGTCACTGCCATTGATGCCGATGGAAACCCACTCGACATTGGTTACAAAAGTGATCCTGTAGTTGTTACTAACCTTACCGTAACGGACCTTCAGGGTATCGCATCACCAATGGATCAGGTAGAGATATTTCCAAACCCAAACAGAGGTGTTTTACATTTTCGCCTTCCGGCCAATGAGCTGGAATTTCCGATAAAAATCACCTTATATGATATGGTTGGGCACCTGGTTATGACCCAGGAGCTACACCAAAAAACGGACCAATGGAGTTGGAAGATTCCCTCCCATTTGAACAATGGTTTATATTATGTGAAATTACAATCCGAAAGCCTACAATCTAATAGCCGATCCCTAGTATTGAATCGCTAGTAACGGATAAAATTTTCAAGACTGCCAGTGGTAGAGCATTCATCGCTATGCCACTGGCTTTCTTTTTTAGCGCCTTCCAATAGTATGACCGGGGGAAATTGAAACATTCTTCATCCGTGTCCGCACACATTTCCCCGTTGCTCCAATATTTTTTCCTATTTTCAGGTCAAAAAAAGACCGATATGCAAATCCTAAAATCATCGAAAGAATACGATGCAATCATCATCGGTTCCGGTGCAGGCGGAGGGATGGCCGCCAAAATCCTGTCGGAAGCAGGCTTAGAAATTGCCATTATTGAGGCAGGCCCCTACTTCGACCCTGCTGATCCGGAACAAAAAACTCAATTGCGGTGGCCTTGGGAATCTCCCCGCAGAGGCGCCAGCACATCCCGGCCATTTGGCGACTTCGACAGTGCCTACGGTGGATGGGAAATTGAAGGAGAACCTTACACCAGAACAGAAGGCACCGAATTTGATTGGTTCCGTTCGCGGATGTTGGGTGGCCGAACCAACCATTGGGGCCGCATCTCCCTGCGCTTTGGCCCAGACGATTTTAAACATAAAGATATTGATGGACTAGGGGATAACTGGCCGATTGGTTATGAGGACGTGAAGCCTTATTATGACAAAGTGGATAAACTGATTGGGGTCTTTGGCAGCAAAGAGGGCATGCGCAACGAACCCGATGGTTTCTTTCTGCCACCACCAAAACCCCGCCTGCACGAATTATATTATATCAAAGGAGCTCGCAAGGCTAATGTTCCTGTTATTCCAGCCCGTTTGTCCATTCTCACCAAGCGCATCAATGAAGATCGGGGCGTCTGCTTTTACTGTAGCCAATGTAGCCGTGGGTGTAGTGTTTATGCTGATTTTTCTTCCGGCACTTGCTTAATCTTTCCGGCACAAAAATCCGGAGGTAAAATTGACTTGTATGTCAATGCCATGGCTCGGGAGGTGATTACGAATGACGAAGGATTAGCTACGGGGGTTTCCTTTATCAACAAAGAAGACCGCAAAGAATATCAGTTAAAGGGAAAAGTAGTGGTTTTGGCGGCTTCTGCTTGTGGTTCGGCTCGCATTCTGCTCAACTCCAAGAGCAAACAACACCCCAATGGGTTGGGCAACAGCAGTGGGTTGGTGGGTAAATACCTGCACGACTCTACCGGTGCCAGTCGCTCGGCCTTTGTCCCCGCATTGATGGATCGCAAGGTGTATAACGAAGACGGGGTTGGCGGTATGCACGTCTATACCCCCTGGTGGCTCGACAATAAAAAATTGGACTTCCCACGCGGATATCACATAGAGGTCTGGGGCGGCATGGGTATGCCTTCCTATGGTTTTGGGTTTGGCATTACCGATTTTAATAAATTTGTTGGTGGTAAGGTGGGCGGTTACGGGCCAAAATTGCGCCAGGAGGTCAGTAGGTATTACGGTGCGATGATGGGTATTTCCGGTCGTGGAGAATGCATTGCCCGGGAAGACAACTACTGCGAAATTGACCCCAATGTAGTAGATGAATTTGGCATTCCGGTCCTGCGCTTCAACTACACCTGGTCGGATCACGAGCGCAACCAGGCCAAACACATGCACAATACTTTTGAAGAAATCTTTGATGCTATGGGTGCCAAGCCTTTGGGTACTAAACCGGGTAAAGATCAGGACTATGGACTGGAGGCCCCCGGACGCATTATTCACGAAGTGGGGACCACTCGCATGGGTAAAGATCCAAAGCGCTCGGTCACCAATGAGTATGAACAATTGCATGACGCCAAAAACGTATTTGTGGTCGATGGCGGTCCATTTGTGTCCCAAGCCGACAAAAATCCGACTTGGACAATCATGGCTCTGGCCTGGAGAACATCCGATTACATCATTGATCAACTCAAAAAACAGAATATCTAATGGATCGCAGAGATAGTTTAAGATCAATCATTTTAGGATCATTGGCTGGCACGGCGCTTCTCAATAGCTGCGCTCTAGAAGACCAAGCCACCACTGACACGGCCAATGCCACGCCCGCAGCCACGGGTTATGGTCGGACCGAAAAGGAAAAAGAGCGGGATGAAAAAATCATGCGGGAAACCTTTTTCACCGAAGACGAACTCGCCTCTCTGGCCGTTTTATGCGATTTGATTCTCCCCGCAGAGGGCGAACTCGGCAGTGCTTCCGATGCCGGAGTGCCGGATTTTATCGAGTTCATGTCAAAGGACATTCCCGAATTGCAAGTACCTTTACGAGGTGGTTTGATGGATCTAAATCACCGGGCGTATAAAGCTTACAATCAAGAGTTTAAAGCCTGCACTCCGGAGCAGCAAACCGCTATTCTGGATGAAATTGCCTTCCACGATCCTGAAATTCCATTGAAACAACAGGAAAGTGGGGTCATTTTCTTTTCGCTGATGCGGGATTTGACCTTGACGGGGTATTATACCACCAAAATGGGCATTAAGGCCTTGGGTTATGACGGCAACCGCCCCAATGTTTGGGATGGGGTACCGGAGGAGGTATTGCAAAAACACGGCCTGGCTTATGAAGATGAATGGCTGGCCAAGTGCATCGATCAGGAAACCCGCAATGAGGTCGCACAATGGGATGATGATGGCAATTTGATTAGCTAAATCCAAACGATATGTCGTCAAAGATTCAATACCGGCATCCGACAGCTGATTGGGAATTGCAGCAAATACTGGACTTGCAGGCATTAAATTTACCCACTAATATCAGCCAGGAAGAATCCCAATCTCAGGGCTACGTTACGGTAAAACACAGCCTGGAATTGCTTCGCGAAATGAACAGTGTAGCGCCACAAGTCATTGCGGTTGCTGACAACCAGGTCATCGGCTATGCCTTGGTCATGGTGCAAGCCTTTCAGGATCGTATACCGGTATTGATTCCCATGTTTGAAAGATTGGCCGAGCTGAACTACCAGGGACATTCCATGCCCCATTACCAGTACTATGTGATGGGACAAGTTTGTATTGCCAAAGCTTTTCGCGGACAAGGGGTCTTTGACGGCATGTATCAATTTCACCGCCAGCAATTTTCAGAAAAATATGATTTTGTGGTGACCCAAATTTCCACCCACAACCCTCGTTCCCTGGCCGCACATCGGCGGGTGGGCTTTGAATTGCTGCACGCTTATGTAGACCCAGGCGTAGATGATTGGGAAATCGTCATTTGGGATTGGCGAAAGTGAGAGCATATTTGCAGCCCAAAGTTTGATCTCCAGACATGCTCTGAGCAATTCCCTCTATCCGGAATATAATTAAGTGCTTGTTTGGAGGTGGTGCTTTAGAAGCGAAAATTACAGCCTGAATGAATACCTCCAAACATGCCCTAATTGGATGTATTCACCTCATCGGTTGGAGGTGCCTTAAATCCATACGTATTCTGTCCAATAAAATTCTTCGGAAATTGTTCCATTCCCGGAAAGCCCAACCGAATATCACGGCCATCATGCGGAATACTGGCCGTTCCGAAAAGATAATCCCAAATGGCCAGCGTCAAACCAAAATTGACACCATATCGATAGCCTTTCGGCAAATCATAGGCGTGATGCCAAATGTGCATTTCCGGACTATTGAATAAATATTTCATCACCGGGCCGAGCAACAAACTACCTCCAGCCGCACTGGCCGCCACAACCCCCACCTGAGCAAGCAAACTCGGATTTTTCAACAAAAGCACATCAAATCCACTGGTAGCTATCACAATTCCAATCAAGGCCCCCACTACCCCACCAGTTATATAGCCCGGCACACTGATATTGGAGTGATTGTAATGGCCCACCGCTAATGCAAAGATGTGGATGATAAAAAAGTCATACAATCCAATACCCAAGAGTGCCAAGGGAATATATTCAATAGACCGATAAACTACGTTTTCCATCCAATGAAACCTTAAGTGAGCAGCAAAACCCATTTGTTCTACCGAGTGATGCACTTTGTGAAACTCCCATAAGGCCGGCACCCGGTGTAATAACCGATGAACCCACCATTGTATGAAGTCCCTCACAAAAAAGCCCACCAACAAAACGACCCAAAACGGTGCCGATTGCAGTGGATTGGAAGCTTGTAAATTAAACCCCGTTAACCCTTTGATTGCATTATTGAAAAAATTCACCACTACATCGGAAGCAGCGTTGTAGATAATCAGGGAAAAGAGGAAAAAATTGAAAAACATATAAAAGAAATCCAGCCAAAAGTCTTTGCGAAACTTAGGTTGGTTTTCCCGCCAAGGAGAGATTAATTCCAATAGGGAAAAAAAAGCCGAGACCAGCAACAACCAGTAAAAGTAGTTGTGCCACCCCGGATGGGTAATCTCCTGCCACAAATAATTGGCGTAATTGCGGTAGCTTTCTAAAAAAAGGCCCCAGTAACTCATATTATTCAACTTTACATTCGCTACCAAAGATACAAATTGAGAATTGGTTCACTTTGTGATCTTACTCACAAAAAAGGAAAGCCTGTGTTCCAATATTTTATCCGTATCTTGATCATCACCTAAAACCTTAAAAAATGATTCAAGCATCAACTAACCCCGCTGATTCCAACTATGCTATTGGCATCATTCTTTATGATGGATTTGATTCGCTGGATGTAGCAGGCCCACAGCAGGTCTTTTATATTCTGGGCAATTTAACCGGCATCAAAGTTCATCTCATTGGTCCGGACAAAGACAAGTTAGTGACTTCCTACGAAGGGTTGCACTGGAAAGTCACCGAAGATTACGCTTCCGCAAAAGATCTGGTTTTAAATACCATTTTTGTGCCGGGCGGCAACCAGCAAAACTTTAACGAGGTACTCCTCAACGCCAATGATCCATTTTATGATTTTCTGAAAAGGAAAGCCGAAACTGCGGAATTGATCACTGCCGTTTGTGTTGGGTCTTTACTCTTGGCTCATGCAGGATTGCTGGATGGATACGAATGTACTACGCACTGGGCTTATAAAAACCTCCTTTCTTTGTTTCCGGAAGTGATGATTGCACCGGGTTTTCCCCGCTACGTGATCGACCGCAATCGCATCACGGGTGGTGGTATTTCCTCGGGTATTGATGAGGCTTTTGCTATTGCGGAAATTCTGAAAGGCCCAGAGGTGGCCAAACAGGTGCAGTTGATCATGCAGTACGCGCCCAATCCACCGATTCAAAGTGGTGACCCTTCACTGGCTGGTCCGCAAACGTTACAAAAGGTGGCAAGTGCAATTGATTCGACGGCGCTTTATGATCAGCTGAAAGCCGTTTTATAAGCTTTAGGGGTAAGTGCTTGTTTGGAGCTGGCCCCTTCTTTTTTTCAAGATGCCTCTTGCTTAAAAGTTCGAATCAGCTCCAGTGCTGACAGGTGGGGCCGCCCTGCCGCCTGCTCAAAACCGGAAGGCGGATTAAACACCCCATTGCGGATACCTTCGTAAATACCTCCGATAATGGTCCCCAAAAAGGCGCCGAGTGCATGTTGGCGGTCATGAATAAATTCGTCTACACCGATGGGCTCATAGGTCAGTTGGGTGCCATAAACCTCGTTGATATATTCTGCCAGTTGCTGCTGAGAAATGGGCTCTCCCACCAGGTTATAGGTCTGCCCGTGGTGTTCATTCCCCAGCACCATTTGGGCGTAAGCGCAGGCCAGTTCCGTGCGGCTGGTATAGGCACACAAGCCCTCACCGGCACAATTGCGGATAGCGCCTTCTTCGACATATTCATCAATGTATTCCAGATCAGGTTCAATGTAAAGCCCATTGCGGCCAATGGCCCATTCCAGGCCCGAGGCTTTGACATCTTCCTCGGTTTGGCGGTTGCTTTTGATCACCGGACTAAAGGCGGTTTGGCCGGGTTCACCAATGATACTGGTGTAGACGATCTTCCGCACTCCATTTGCTTTGGCCGCTTCGATAACGTTGCGGTGCTGTTGAATGCGTTGCTCCGGCTCAGCCATACTCGATACAATCAGTACCGTTTCTACATCTTTCAGGCCTTCCTCAAAATCTTCTCGCCGATTGTAATCGCCTTTCCTGATCTCTACCCCCAGGTGTTGTGCCTTTTCGGGAGTCCGGGCCAGTCCGACAATCTGTTCCGGACCAATACTGTCAACTAAATACTGAATGATGGCGCCCCCCAATCGGCCGCTGGCGGCAGTTACTGCGATTTTCATATTGAAATGGTGTTTTAATAAATACAAGCAAAACAATGTTCCGGTTCACCCAACATACCGGAGATCAGATAAAGCGACTGGGGCCAAGCGCGCGGGCAAACGAAACCACAATTAATTGGGATACCCCTACCAAGAATGTGAACAAAAAAGGAGGCTGCCTCAAACCTTGAAACAGCCTCCTCCATATTCTTTCTTTCTTCCATCGCTTAATCCGGCACCTCTTCCGGATTCAACAAATCGTAGAACTGATTGAGTTTTGGCATAATGATGATTCGGGTACGACGGTTCATGGAGCGCCCCTCGGCAGTATCATTGCTCGCTAGGGTATTGTATTCACCACGACCTGCCGCAATCAACCGATTGGGGTCAACATTAAAGTTCTTTTGCAGTGCCCGTACTACTGAAGTAGACCGTTTTACACTCAAGTCCCAGTTGTCTTCAATACAGCTGTTTTTGATCGGCACATTATCGGTATACCCCTCCACCATCACTTCCAACTCAGGTCTGGATTCAATGATTTTCGCAATCTTACCGAGCACTTCATTGGCACGGGGAGTTATTTTAGCACTACCGCTCTCGTAAAGCATTTTGTCGGAAAGGTTAATAAAAACGACCGTTTTGTCTACTTTTACTTCCACATCATCATCTTCAATTCCTTTCGCTAACACCCCTTTTAGGTTGATGGCAAGCGCCAAATTGATAGAATCCGCTTTAGTCTTTGCAGCTTGTAAAAAACGGATGTATTTGTCTTTGTTCTCCAACTGAGACAAGGTTTCCTTAATGTTGTTATTGGCGGATTGAGACAACACCGTCAGGTCGCCAACTTGCTCTACCTGCTTATCGCGTTGCTTCTTGATATCGTCAATCTGTGTGCGCAAATCGGCAATTTGTTCTTCGCGTAATTTCAAGGTCGTACTTAGGGTGGCTTTTTCACGGTCACAGGCAGAAAGTCGATTCATATAGTCATTCAAACTTTCTCCACATTTCCCAAGATCTTTGTTGGCCACTTCCAGCTCCATTTGCAGGCTTTCGTAAACCTTCTTGCTGACGCAAGAAGAGAAAGACATGCCGAAGAAAAGAAGAATAAGCAACTTTACGGTTGTGTTCATAATAGAAATTTTAATCGATGTTTAATAATATAGTTTTGAACCAGATTTATACTTTGTAATGGAACGCCAAAGACCTATTCGATGTTCCGCCCCCGTTATGCCGTTGGCAGCATTCCCTACCCATACATAATGTCCTTATTAATACGCAGGCACCATGCTTTCGTCACTTGTTTTCATCTAGAAAATTCGTGTTGCACCTTAATTATTTCTCCCATAATACTCAGCGCAATTTCTTTGGGGCGTTGCGCATTGATGTTGACGCCAACCGGACCATGAATACGGCCAATTGCTTCCTCAGTATAGCCCGCTTCGGCAAGCCGTTTCACCCGTTTTGCATGTGTCTTTCGACTACCTAGCGCCCCAATATAGGCCACTTCTGATGGCAACAACAAATGTAAGGCTTGATCATCAATTTTGGGATCATGGCTCAACAAAACAGCATAAGTATAAGCATCAAGTGTAAATTGAGGCAACACTTCCGCTGGCCAATTGACCAACAATTGATGGGGAGGGTCCGTAAATTCTGTTTTATTCGCAAATATACCACGTGGATCAATGACTATGGTTTCAAAATCGTACCAATTGCCCAACTTGACCAGGTCAGCGGTAATGTGGGCCGCTCCGATAATCAACAACTGGCTCTTACGTGGAAAGACCTGAATAAAATAGGCCTCTTCGTCCAGATCCAAGCGAAGGTTTTTTCTTTTATTGTATGCATCCAAAGCCGCCGCTTTGACCTTTTCCGACATGCTGCCGATTGTGGTACCATCAGGATACACCAATAGGTGTTTGGAACTGCCCGCATTCATTTGGCTGACCAAAACACAGGCTTCGTTTTCGGTCAGTGCTTTTTCTAAAGATGCCCAAATTTCCCGTTCGACGGAATCATTGGCGAAAGCCATAAAGGGCTCCACAAATACCTCAATAGCACCACCACAACTGAGTCCTACCGACCAGGCTTCTTCATCGCTAACGCCAAATTTCAAAATTTGGGGCATGCCCTTTTTCAAAATATCTAGTGCCGCTTTGACCACAGCGCCCTCCACACAACCGCCACTGACACTACCCGCCATTTCCATTTCTTCGTTGATCAATAAGGTGGAGCCCACCGGCCGTGGAGAAGAACCCCAGGTTTTAATCACCGTGGCGGTAGCAAAAGGTCGTTTTGAATTGGTCCATCTTTGTAGGGTATCGAAAATAGCTTGCATCATCAGGGATTTGTGTAAAAAACTGTATTTTTCCGAAAATTTCAACCATCTTTCACGGAATCAATTGCAAAAAATGAAAAGAGAAATTCATGCGTGGCACAGTCCTCGCCTCAACAAAAATATGGAGATTGCCGTATACGGCCACTATGGATTTGCCCTTCTATTGATCCCAACTGCGGCTGCGGATTACCTCGAATATGAGCGATTTCAGTTGATCAATGCCATCAAGGAACCCATCAATGCAGGTAAAGTTAAGGTATTTTCCATCAATAGTATCAATTCGGAGAGTTGGTTGAATCAACAAATGCACCCTCGTGATAAATCTATTCGCCACCAACAGTTCAACGAGTATGTTTTTCAAGAGGTGATTCCATTTATAAAGACTCATACTAGCCAAGAAACTGCAATCATCTCCTGCGGCGCTTCACTAGGGGCCTTACACGCAGCCAACCTTTTCTTCCGCCGTCCTGATCTGATTAATGGGGTGATTGCCATGAGTGGCGACTACAATTTAAGTACATACACCAAAGGCTATCACGATCAGGATGTGTATTTCAACTCCCCGGAACAATACCTGCCCAACCTCAATGATGACCACTTACTCGAACAGATACGGCGCAGTAATCACATCCACATTCTCTCAGGTTCGGGCCCTTGGGAAAATCCCGATGCTTCTCGCCGATTATCGGGTATCCTCAACAATAAAGGCATTGACCATGAGCTGGACATTTGGGGGTACGACATGGATCACGATTGGCCCACTTGGCGAGCGATGTTGCCACATTATTTGGGATCGAGATTTTAAAAAAAACCAAAATCTCAAAAACTCAGTGCATGTTTGGAGGTGGTGCTTTAGCAGCGAAAATTGCAGCCTGAATAGCTTGCCCGAATATACTTCAGGGACTACCACCAAACATGCACTCAATTAAAAACCGGTACCGGATTGACTTCCGATACCGGTTTTTTTTCCTTGGCATTCTAGAGCACTTCGGTTATCCCAAATGCGCTCTCAGCATCCAAGCCATTTTTTCGTGTGCTTCCATCAAGCCGGTCATAAAATCACTAGTACCGGCATCTTTATGCACTTCCATAGCCTCATCGAGATCGTGTCGCAATATTTGGATAATGGCTTCGTGGTCTCGCAATAAATTACTGACCATTTTTGAGGCATCCCCATTGACGTGATCCGACTCAGTAAGGCGGCTGTTTTTCAAAAAGTCCTGCATGGATCCCGGGCTATAAAACCCAAGGCTGCGAATTCGTTCGGCTATATCATCTCCTGCTACCGCAATGTCGGCATATTGTTGTCCAAACAACTCGTGTAATGCCTGAAATTGCATTCCGGTTACATTCCAGTGATAATTTCTGGTTTTGACGTATAGCACATGTTCGTCTGCAAGCAGTTGCGTTAAAGCATCTGCCACCGATTTTCTACTGTTTTCAGCAATGCCAATATCTACTGAAACCCCTGTTTGGGTTAATTTGATATCACTCATCATATTCAATTTTTTGGTTCGCTCTATTCTTTGTGATCTTACCCTATTTCAACAAATCCCAGGCCGGAAGAGTTTGGTCCATGCGACTATTTTAAGCTACTTAGATCCTAAAAAAATCGTTCTTTGACAAATTTCGTGGTCAAGCTAAAATCTAAATCAAAAGTGCCTTTAGAAGCGTTGGTTTATATTTTTGATTGACTTTGAATCACGGAATTTGTCAAAGAACCAAAAAAATGAAACCGCTTATCATTTTGCCAAATAGTTTACGAATGCACGTCTTTCTACGGCCTTAGGTTTTTTATGGGCACTTGATCCCAAACCCGCCGGCAGGTATTCCATCGGGAATACAACCACAAATCACCTCTTTTGTTCTGGTAAGTCTACTTTTTAGGCATATTTACAGGAAGGTCAAAGTCCTTTTCTATTTTTTTGAGAATACTGGGAATTTTAAAACGTGGGCCGTGAGCTTTTTCGAGGAGTTTACTTTTTTGCTTAAACTCAGTGAGTCCATAATCTTGGATAAATTGAATCACACCGCCTTTAAAAGCCGGAAATCCCCAGCCATAAATACTCCCTAAATTAGCGGCCGGTACAGAATGAATAACCCCCTCTTGCATACACCACAAAGCTTCCATAACCTGAACAAAGAAAAAGCGCTCCGTAATTTCCTGAGGATCATAGGATTTTTTGGTAACGGGAAAATGTTCCGCCAAGGTAGGCCACAAGAAGCGATTGCTTTGCTCGTATTCGTAAAACCCCGCCCTTTTCAACCGACCGGGGCGTTTCAATTCATGAATCATCTTTTCCAATACGGCCACCGCCGGATGTTGAATGTACTTGGCACCATAGTGTTCTGCCGCTTGATTTTCATAGCGCAGAATCAGTGACATGCCCAAATCGTCTGCATAAGTCAAAGCGCCCTTCGACATTCCTGCCTGGATACTCAAGTTTTCGATTAATGCGGGTGGATAGCCCTCTTGCAACATGGTGATGCCTTCCAAAATATAGGTATTCTGTACCCGCGCAACGTAAAAACCCCAGTCATCTTTAACGATAATCGGTACCTTTTTGATCAGGTTGACAAAATCAAAGGCCCGCGAAATCGTCTCATCTGAGGTCTGATCTCCTCTTACAATTTCTACCAGTGGCACCTGATCTACCGGATGAAAAAAGTGTAATCCTACATAGTTGGAGGGCCGCATGGAAGCATTGGCCAACTTAGTGATTGGAATAGACACCGTATTGGAGGCAAAAATGGAATAATCATCTAAAAAAGCTTCAGCCTCCCGGGTGACCTTTTGTTTGACCATCTCATTTTCAAAAACTGCTTCTATGACCAGATCACAGCTTTCAAAATCCTCAGAAGCTTCGGTGGTCTTGATGCGGCGCAGCATATCGTCCATCTCTTGGGCTTGAATAGTGCCCACATCAACCATTGACTTCAACTTCCGACTGACAATTTCCCGCCCTCGCTCAGCGATGGGTTTGGAAACATCCTTCAACACTACATTCATACCATTTTTCAGACAAGCCAAGGCAATCCCTGACCCCATCAATCCCGCACCAATTACCCCCACTTTTTTCGGTCTAAATTTGCCAAACCCCTTGGGTCGGTTCTCCCCACTTTTGATGGCATTGAAGTCAAACCAAAGTGTTTTGATCATGTTCTTCGCCTCTTGGCTACACAACAACTTGGTATAATACCGACTTTCGATGCGACAAGCCGTATCAAAATCTACCTTGGAACCCTCTGCCAAAGCATTGAGAATGTATTGTGGGGCAGGATAATTATTGTGGGTACGGCTGGCCAATTGTGCCGCCATTTCTCTGATCTTTTCGGCCATACCTCCATCAGCCGCAGTACCACCGGGAATCGCTTGGCCTTCCTGATCCCAGGGACGACGGCCTTCCCGGTTTTTTAACAGCCAGGATTTTGCCCGCTCCATCATGTCCTTATGATCGGCAGCCACTTCATCAATGATGCCCACTCCTAGTGCCTCTCGCGGTGCATAGCGTTGGCCACTGGTCAGAATGGAAAAGGCCTTTTCGATCCCCAACAGCCACATCAAGCGCATGATACCGCCGCCACCGGGCATCAAGCCGAGGCTCACCTCTGGATTTCCCACCCGAATTTTAGGATTGTCGATTACAATGCGGTGATGGCAGGCCAGCGCCACCTCAAATCCCGTGCCCAGAGCACTCCCATTGATGGCTGCAACGACAGGGACTCCGGGACGTTCCAGGTCTCTCAGGTAATTATTTAATTGCTCGGTAAATCGAAAAATTTCTTCGGGGTCATTGGCTTGATATAAATATTCCAAATCACCACCCGACAAAAAGCTTTTTTTGGCGGAAGTCAAAATCACCCCCTTCAGTTTGCCTTTCGCTTTTTCTAGCTGCAAATGCTTAATGACCGGGAGAAATGCCTTTCCCAGCTCATGGTTGATCACATTGACATTGCGCCCTTTCATATCAAAAATCAGGGTCACAATATTATCGGTATCCTTTTGGTATTTGATCATATTTCTTTCCGTTTAAACCCGCTCTATAATGGTGGCAACGCCCATGCCTCCTCCGGCACATAAAGTGACCAGACCGGTCTGTAAATCCCTGCGTTCCAATTCATCCAGCAGCGTTCCTAACAACATCGCACCGGTTGCGCCCAACGGGTGGCCCAAGGCGATAGCGCCACCATTGACATTAACCCGTTCTTCATCGAGTTTCATTTCTCTTTGAAATTTGAGCACCACCGAGGCAAATGCCTCATTACACTCCCACAAATCGATGTCTTTTACGGCCATGCCGGCACGTTCCAAGGCAAGCCGGGAAGCCGGGGCTGGACCAGTCAACATGATAGTGGGATCAACGCTTACATTTCCCGTGGCCAGAATCCGGCCTCTGGGTTTTAGCCCCATTGCTTCACCCTTTTCCTTGCTTCCAAGCAAAACTAGGGCTGCCCCGTCCACAATACCAGAGGAATTTCCGGCAGTATGCACGTGGCTGATCTTTTCCAACATAGGGTATTGATGCAGGGCCATTTGATCGGAACCTTGCGCTCCAATTTTGGCGAAAGCCGGCGGTAATGCAGCTAGCCCATCCAGGGTGGTTTGTGGTCTAAGGTATTCGTCTTGGTCCAAGATAACCAGCCCGTTTCGATCGTGAATAGGGGTCAACGCTGCTTTAAAATAGCCCTCCTGTTGTGCCTGATAAGCCCGCTGCTGAGATTGCAGCGCGTAGGCATCTAGTTGCGCGCGGGTAAAGCCTTCTATGGTTGCAATCAAATCGGCCGAAATACCTTGTGGGATGTAGTTGATTTGGTTAATCAAACCGGGGTCACTCAATAGTGGCCCTCCATCACTTCCCAGTGGCACTCGACTCATACTCTCGGTGCCCCCCGCCACAACCAGTGTTTCCAAACCCGATCGGATTTTCATGGCCGCGAGGTTGACCGCTTCTAATCCACTGGCACAATACCGGTTGATCTGGATACCCCCAACACGATGGCTCCAATTGGCGCGCAGCAAAGCCGCCTTGGCCAAGTTATACCCCTGATCGTTGATCGGAGTGACACAACCAATCACCACATCATCAACTTCTTCGGTTGGTAATGCATTTCTGGATTGGAGCGCGTTCAGAGCGGTAGCGAGTAGATCAATAGGCTTGACTTCATAGAGGGCACCTCCGCGCTTCCCTTTGCCTCGGGGAGTACGTAGTGCGTCAAAAATATATGCTTCTGTCATTTAATTTTGGCTTGATCGGGAATCAATTCTACGCCGCAAAATTATCAATTCCCAATGACAAGCACGAAGGAATAGGCAATTATGTCTTGGGTATTTGTGCTGCTTTCCGCAAAAACAAAATTCCCGTGATCGTAATAAACAAGATAATGAGAGGATATCCAACAGAAGCAATGGCAAAAATGGGGATAAAATAACGGAACAACACCAGTGAAACCAGGATACCCCCAATTATACCCTCCCAACACAGCCATTTTGGCAAGATGCGATGCTTCAATGCCACCCAGGCGAAAAACGCATGTCCGGCACCGATCAAGCTGGTGGCCAGATCGTCGCAGAATAAATAACCACGCATGCCCATAGCCGCAATATTGCCCAATTCCGTTTCCTGGCCCGTACTATTGTACAAGTCTATGATGGCCCAGGTAAATCCATATCCAATCGTAAAAGCCACCAAGGCCAGGGGAATTCCACCGAAGTAGGCCGCTAAACCGGCAGAAGTCTGCCAGTGTTCTCTTGGCAACAAGCGATAGAAAGTCAACACAAAAGGGAAAAAACATAAGATTGAGATGATGGAAAAACCCACACCTAATAAGGAAAGGTACGGATTAGAAGCGATCATGTCCACCCACTGGCCCATCGTCCCCGATGCTAGTGCCTCCTCAGGAAACCAACCTGTGTCCATCTGTAAAGCAACCCCTGGCAAAAATAGGAAAGCAAGAATTCCGGCAAATCCACCAAAGCGGAGGTTTGCTGCACTGACATTTTGATTTTGTAACATGTTTTTATTTTTTAATGAACAATGCTACAAAGGTCAGACATCGATATCCATGAGGCTTCTAAACGTGTCGCATGGATTTAGAAATTTGTCGCAAACGTGGTTTTGAAGGCCATTTTCCTACGCTTTTCGCTCCAATACCTGGCCGATCCTTGCCAAATGGTCCGCCACCTGATCGATCTGTGCATTGAGTTGCACCAATGGATCTTGGCCATCTTGACCACGCAGGCGGTTGTTTTTCCGGAAGGTCGTTTTGATACTTTCCCAGCGCTCCGATTCTGCTGAAGTCTGAATATTCATCAGCTCTTTCAGTTTGAGAAAATTGGCTTCGGCATCGGCCGTGAGGGTTTGCACTTCTCCTTCATAGTGACTCAGGATAAGGGTTTGTAGTTCGGCATCATTCATCATGGGAGCTACCTTCTCCGCCATTTTCTTCATATTACGGTAGGAACCCTGCAATTTAAAAGCGGGCTCGGTGCGATAATCCTGGTGAGTCGCCGCTGATTGGATATAAGTCTGATTGACCTTCAGGACCACTTCCCGAATTTGTATCAACTTTTCCAGAACCGCCAGGTATTCGCTGAGTTCCTCCGGGGCATGATTGCCCTTTAAATCCAGGCTGCCCTGCTGGCCCTGTTCCGCCGCTTCAATCAGGATATAGATATCATCTGAATGCTTTGCTGCCAATCGAGCCAATATGGCATTGGAAGTGAGGGCATTTTCCAGATAACTCATCTTGAACACTCCTTCGCTTTCGCCAATGATGTCGCCGAGGTTGTAGATATCAGAACGGTTGGCCAACATATCCGGGATTTTGAATTTATCCCCACTTTCCGTATAAGGATTACCGGCCATCACCACCGCTACTCGTTTGCTTCGCAAATCATAAGTTTTGCTCTCTCCTTTCCAAACACCCTCTACCCGGCGCTGTGCATCACACAGGGAAATAAATCGCTGTAAAAACTCCGGATGACAATGCTGAATATCGTCCAGGTAGATCATCACATTATCGCCCATTTCAAAGGCCAGGTTGAGCTTTTCCAATTCCCTGGCAGCTGTTCTATTGGGCGCTTCCGCCGGATCAAAAGCCACCACCTGATGACCGATGGAAGGCCCGTTGATTTTCATAAAAATCAATCCCAGGCGATTGGCAATGTATTCCATCAATGTGGTTTTACCATAACCCGGTGGCGAAATCAGCAACAACATACCCATGCGATCGGTGCGGGTATCTTCACCGGCCGTACCGATTTGTTTGGCCAGGTTGTCGCCGATTAATGGCAGGTAGACTTGATCAATTAACTGGTTGCGTACAAACGAAGACAAGACCTTGGCCTGAAATTCTTCCAACCTCAGGTGTTTGCGGTATTGCTCCGTCAATCTTTGTTTGTCCTGATGAAAATTTTGAAAAGCCGGAACGGATTCCCGAAAATAACGTTCCATTTTTTGGGTAAAGGCATGGTAATCCAGGTGATACTGACCATCCCGGGTCAAAGAGTGATCTCCATGTAAATCAGATAAGGTTTTACCTGTGGCGTGATCCAATACGGCTACGTCTTCCAACTGGTCGGTAAGCAGCAAAATTGCAGCCTCGGAAATAACTTCTTTTTTAAATTCGAGAGAGCGGTCTTGCTGTAAAAAGGCAGTTATCCACTGACCAATTAACCGAAACTGCTCTTCCGGTTCCTCCCCCAGTTCCTGTGTGGAATTCCGGTACTTGTCCAATACTTTTTTATCAGACAGGAATTTAAGGAAGGCTTTCGCCAACTGGACCGCGGCAGTGCTGGCCACAAATCCACTTCCAAACACCTGTGATTGAAATAGATATTCGGCCATAAGTGGAGGATTGGCGCCTTGTCGGTTCGTATCGTTTGGATTTGGCATTTGAGGTTGCTTTTTTCTATATGCCCATATTAAAGGCTTCTGATCTTTCCTTCCATATTTATCGGGCAATAGGCAAAAATTATCGACGAAGGGGCATCAAGAAAGATTTCAACATCGACAGTCATAAACAGGCACTCGCTAATCTTGTTATTTATGATGCTCAAGGAAAACAAGTACACCAACTTTCATTAAATTTGGAGATGGGTGTCAATAAATACCGTCTGCAAGAAATGGCAAATTGGCCAGCAGGATTATATTGGTACCGGGTGGATACAGAGGAGGGGAGGTTGAGTGGAAGAGTAGTCAAACAATGAAGAAAGCAAGGCATTTCGGGTAAGAAATGGTTTTACCCAAAACCGACAGAGCGTTACCGATCTGCTTCGATACCGCTCTGTTGGGTAAAACCTTGAGAGTATGTTTGGAGATCGCATTTGCTGGCGAAAAGCATCATTTTTTTGATAAAACAAGGCGTTTTTTGAAATGCATGCCCAAAGGTTGACCTCCAAACATGCTCTGAAAGGAGGTCAAAAATAAGTGGTCACTCATTTTTGTTGTCCAGGCCTTTTGCAATTATTTCGTTTTCACCTCAAACCCCACCGCAAGTTTATCCCACTTCAGATTGACCCAGGCCACCTCATCTCCACGCGTAGTGATTTCAAAAATCATGCGTTCTTCGTGTTGAGGCGTTTTTCCTGGTTTGGCGGTGACTCGCAGTACATCCTTACCTTCATCGTATTTGTAGGCACCCCACTGGTCAGCTTCACTGTTGAAGATAAAGGTCCATTCTTTTTTCCCAGGAATGGTGAAAAGAGCATATTTGCCGGCAGGCAGATCTTCCCCATTTACTGTCACATCTTCGCTTACTTCAAAGGTGGTGGCTTCATTGGCACCGGTGCGCCATACTTTGCCGTAAGGCACCAACTTATCCCAGATGGTTCGTTTCTTTACAGCCGGACTGCTGTAGTTGATGTCGATGGTCACTTCTCCCAAGGTTGCCGTCGCCTCCGCAGGCGGACTTGGGCGCTGGGACTTCTCTTTTTGAGCCATTAAGCCGGTAGACAGCCCCACACTAAGGGCCAAGAAGAAGAAAAAGGATTTGAATTTCATAAGTCATTAGGTTGTAAAAGGAATTGAATCAAGTTTTGACCCAATCTCTCCCCGGTTAGAAATGTATGTTTTGTGGAAAACACTGCAAAGGGCCTGCATGTTCAACATTGGTTATTGCTTTAACAAATCGTCACATGCCTTCCAGCAGCAGTTCACCCAACTCCGGATGCGCCATCAGGCCTGTTAGTTCAGCATGGTCTAGTGCTATTAAGGATTGTGCCAGGGCAAACCGCAGGTCATTTGGCAACGTATCCATAAGTAAGAAATGCCTGAGGTTTTTCCATTGATTTTCATCAAATCCGGACAAGTTTAAAGTCACATATTGTAACATACGTGTGGTCAATACGGAAAGTACGTCCACATTCTCTCCTTTTTGGAAAATGATCGGCTCTAACAGTGCCCCCATCTGCTCGGGCGAGGGCAATTGCAAAAGCTTTGCGGGCTCCGGCAATCGATGATGCCCTTTTTGTACAAAAGCAATGAATGCGGCGGTAGTTTCCGCATCCAGACAGGCATCACCCAGCATTTTCACCAGTGGAATTTGCGTCTCTAATTGCTCCATTTTTTGGATTTCCCGAAAGAACTGGACCAAAGTTCGCGGTGTGGTACGGTGACCATTAACCACCTCAGGGTAGCTGAGCACAAAGTTGATTCCCCGGGGATCAACACCTGCTTTTTCAGCCCAAAGCCCCCAACTTTTCACCTCAAACTCCATCGTAAGGTGCAACATGCGGGTGATCATGGCATCGTCCATGGGTGTGACTGAATAATCACCACCGTCCGGGTTTGCTGTTAAAATAATATGCCAGCGTTTGGGCAGACGCCAACTCACCAGCTCGTATTGCTGCAGCAATTGCATCAGGCCGCGCAAAATACGGTCATCGGCCCGATTGACGTCATCAAGCAATAAAATTCCAGGTCCCTCCCTTTTGGGCACCCATTCCGGCGGCATCAAGCGGGTGACCTCTGTTCCGGCTTCTCCTTCCACTATTTTGGGCATTCCGGTCAAGTCGCCCATTTCTTCAAATTGGGCTGGTGCCAAATAGACCAACTGAAAGCCCAACCGCCGAGCCAATCCCTGCACCAATTCCGTTTTGCCGATGCCGTGCCTTCCCCAGATGCAAATCGGCGTGGGGCGGTCATCCTGTTGTTGGGTCAGTAGATGCTCCAAAAAAGCTTCTACCGCTGCACCATTACTAGGTGGACCGTAAGTAATGTAATTCATCTTTTGATCTGGCGTATGCATCATTTTTTTTGATTCATTGACGAAGATTACCTGCAGTATTTACTGATCAACGGGTAGCTTTACCTTTTGCCCCGGCAACTGTTTAAAGGCTACTTCCTGGGGCTGAATGCCTCCTGCCGTAATCACCCACAAAATAGGTATTCTGCACACAATTTCCGGAGCAGCTGCTCGACCATCGGTAAAATAGATCAGCGCATCATAGCGCCGCTCCTGATTCGCCAATTGAAATACCGGAGTAAAATCGGTCCCGCCAGCCCCCGGACGGTGTGTAGGTACCTGCCCATTGTAAGGCGCCACGCTTCGGATCTGGTCGTCACATGCTACCAGTAATATTTGTGCGCCGATGCGGCGCAGATAATTGATTTCTCTAAAAAAAAGTCCTGTTTCCATTGGTGATATGCTACCGGAAACATCAATAGCCACAATTATTTGATAGTGCCGCTTAATTTTGATGCCGGGAGAAGTGCCATACCGTTTGGATGCCCGTTGCACGGTATTTTTGAGCTGTGTCCGGCTACTGCGGGCCGCAAAAAGACGGATCATTCGCCGCCAATCCAGTTGGTGGCGGCCCTGAAGGTTAGACCATTCCAGCCAAGGTCGCAAACCATCAGGAATGGCCTTTTGAGCAGCAACGGGTAAACGTTGCATGGCCCGATCTATCCAGCGCTGGATGGACAATTCCAGCAACTCGGTTTCTATCTGGTCTCGTTGCTCATACCACCATTGATGGCCCGAAACCAGGCGATCAGCTACAGCCCGCATCTCCAGCAACCAAGGATGCTCCTTATTGGTCTCCTGCATTTGGCGCAAAGCCTCATAATAATCCCGAACATCAGCAGAAGGCTTTTGCAAGAGGTCGTTTTTATAAAACTGAGGAAAAAGCTGCTCTTCGTCGGTTAGAAAGGGCCTGACCACCAAATCAGCCGCCAGGTTAAACAAGAATCGATCTTCAAAGGGCTTGGCCCGCAAAGGGTGTCGAAAAATCAGGTGCAACAGTTCGGATTTGAGGGCACCTGTTTTCTGAGCCGGAGTGGCTAATGTCTGTTCCCAAAAATTAAAGTCGATCATGATAATAAAGCCCCCTTGCTCATCCTTTAGGGTCAATGAAGGTGATGCAAGCACATCAAACCTCCGATTGACACCCGCCAGTAAATGAGCAAAAAACGGTTCCCGTAACAAAAGGGCAATGGTCACCTTTTCCAGTCCACGCATTCCCCTTTTTAGCAGATCATCCATGCCGATTTTCTAGTCAAATGATACTCAAAGTTAAAGTTTCATCCAAGATTCTTTGCTTTTGATATAAATTATTCGTTCGTCTATGGGTTGTTGATTAGTATTGTGGCAATGCTATCTCTTTTTGAATTATTAATCAAAAAATGCCATGATTCAGAAAATCTTTACGATCACCTTACTGTTGAGTGCGCTGGCCATCAGTGCACAAGCCCAATCTACTTGGTCCTTACAAAAATGTGTTGAATACGCCCGACAAAACAACTTATCTGTTAAACAGGCGCAATACGACATCCGCAATGCCGAATTAAGTAAAAAGCAAGCTACGTCTGACCGGTTACCTAACTTAAGTGGCCGAGCCAGCTTAGGTTACCAGTTTGGTAGAACCATTGACCCGACCACCAATGCCTTTGAGAATCAGGGGATTGGTTTTAACAGTTTCTCTGTCGATGCATCGATTACACTATTTGGTGGCAACCAAATAAACAACTCGATCAAGCAAAGCAAGCTGGATTTGGAAATTTCCAAGCTTGATGCTGAATCCACCGCCAATAATATTGGGTTGGCTGTGGCCAATGCTTATTTAAATATCCTGCTTGCTCAGGAGCAATTGGCCAACGCCCAAAAGCGTATGGAACTATCGCGAGAACAACTCAAACAAACCGAGCGGCTCATTCAAGCAGGAACCCGCCCTGCCAATGAGCGTTTGGATTTCGTTGCACAAATTGCCCGCGATGAACAAGCGGTCATCGATGCAGAAAATCTGGTGAACAATGGATACCTCAACCTGAAACAATTACTGGTGTTGCCTCCAACTGAAGATATTCGCATCGAACAGCCTACCGTAGTCGTTCCAGTTGCCGATCCAGATCAGTTGACACTCAACGAACTGTACAACACCGCCAGACAAACACAGCCACAGATAGAATCTGGAGAAAAACAGATACAAAGCGCACAGCTTTCTGAAGCCATAGCCAAGTCCAATTTGGTGCCCCGTTTGGTCTTGTTTGGCAGTTTGAATTCCAATTACTCCAGTGTGGCTAAGGATTTTCTAAGTCCCAATACCGACAACGCAGTGACTGTCGCTGATGATCCATTTCCGGTATTGATTGACAATATGCCTGCCCAATTGACCACCTTTTCAGTGGAGGGGGTTAGTTTCCCCAACAAGCCCTACTTTGATCAGATCAATGAAAACTTTGGACAAACTGTTGGGTTAAGCCTTTCCGTACCGATCTACAGCAATAGCAGCAACCGCATTGCCGTAGAACGGGCCCGCATCTCTACCTTAAATGCAGAGGTCATCAACCGACAAATCAACAACCAGCTGAAAACAGATATTCAAAGTGCCATCGCCAATGCCCGGGCCGGCAAACGGTCTTACGAAGCGGCACAACGCTCGGTAGAAGCAGCAGAAGCCGCCTTTGAAAATGCACAAAAGCGATTCGATCTTGGCGCGATCAACTCCCTGGAATACACCACCGCCCGCAACAATCTCGACCAGGCAGAAACAGAAGTAATTAGATCTAAATACCAATATGTCTTTTATCTAAAAATCATTGACTTTTACCAAGGAAGACCACTTCTTTTAAATTAAACTAACTACTAAAATGGCAAAACGGAAAAATAATTATCTCATTTGGTTGCTGGTAGGTGTCATCGTATTACTAATAGCGGTCATGCTCTGGAAACGCAGTAACCGCCAAGATGGTGAGAGAGTCATCGTTGAGGCCGTAGAAAAGCGGACTATTGTTGAAAAGGTAGCCGCCAGCGGAAAAGTATTTCCACAAACAGAAGTCAAGATCAGCTCCGATGTATCCGGAGAGATTGTGGAGCTCTTGGTTGAAGAAGGCGATTCTGTGGAAGTAGGCCAACTATTGGCCAAAATCGATCCTGATGCGTACCAATCTCAGGTAGAACGCGGTGTGGCTGGTGTCAATAGTGCCAAAGCCCAACTTGCAAATTCTCGTTCTCAAATTGAGAATTTTAAGGCGCAAAAAGAACAGATTCAGGCACAGCTTACCAATGCACTGGACATCCACAAACGCAATGAGCAACTCAAAAAGGATGGTGTAATTTCAGAAGCAGATTTTGATGCCTCATTATCCAACGTGCGTGCTTTAGAAGCTAATTTGCGTGCCGCGGAAGCGAGCATCAACGCCTCTAAAGAAAGTGCCAAAGCAGCCGAGTTTTCCGTTGCCAGCTCCGAAGCTTCACTAAAAGAACTTCGCACCAGCTTGCGTAGAACCACCATTTATGCGCCGATGAGCGGTATCGTTTCCCGCCTTGATGTGGAACAGGGTGAACGCGTAGTGGGTACCATTCAGATGCAAGGTACGGAGATGATGCGCATCGCCAACCTCAATGCTATGGAGGTCAGAGTCGATGTCAGTGAAAACGATATTCCTAGGGTCTCATTGGGCGACATTACAGAAATCGAAGTGGACGCTTATTTAGGTCGTAAATTTGAAGGACGAGTGACCCAAATTGCCAATTCGTCGACAAACAGTAATACCGATGCGTTGACCAGCGATCAGGTGACCAACTTTGAAGTGCGCATCAGCATTGATCCCGATTCCTATAAAGATTTGATCTCTCCCAACAAGCCGCATCCTTTCCGCCCTGGCATGTCTGCTTCGGTAGACATTAGGACAGAAACCATTGACGACGCAGTGAGCGTTCCGATCCAAGCGGTTACTACTCGCGATAAAGAAGAGGACAAAAAGAAAAACAATGCCAAATTGGTAAAAGGAGAAGGAGATGATGCTGAAGCGGAGAAAACGGAACAATTGGAAGTCGTCTTTGTCGTCCAGAGTGATACCGTTGCTATGGTTGAAGTCAAAACCGGTATTCAGGATAATGATTATATTCAAATTGTCACCGGCTTGCAACCCGGGCAAGAAGTGGTCACCGGCCCTTATACCGCCATTTCACGCAAGCTGAAACAAGGCGACAAAGTCATCAAAACCGACGAAGAGGATTTTTATAAAGGCGACAATAATGACTAAAAGATAGCTTAACGATTTCGATTCTTGAAGCATAGATCCGGATATATTGGATTTCTGCTTGATCGGCAACCGGTATTGAATCTGCTCAATACCGGTTGTTTTTCTTTCCAATGTATGGAATAAATTGATATATTGTGTCCTTCCCCAAAGCCTAACATCAACGAAATATTCAGTGCATGAGTGGTCAGAATGCTCTAATTTTATTTATTCGCAATCCTGAATTGGGTAAAGTCAAAACCCGCCTGGCCCAGACCCTGGGCGATGAACAAGCGCTCCGTATCTACATGGAATTGCTCCGACATACCCGCAACCTAGCCATGACCGTGGAAGCCCGCAGGTATTTGTTTTATAGTCACTTCATCGACGAAAAAGACAATTGGCCTGCTTCTCATTTTGAGAAAAGGTTACAAGTAGAAGGCGACTTAGGAACAAAAATATCGGATGCTTTTAATCGGGTTAGTGAATGGCAAAAAGCCACCAGGAAAAATGGAGGGACCAAAGGGAACACCCAAAAAATGATCATCATCGGCAGTGACTGTGCCAGCCTTTCTGCTGATATTGTCCGCGAAGCCTTTCGGGCCCTGGCTCACCACCCTTATGTCATGGGCCCCGCCATGGATGGAGGGTATTATCTGCTGGGGATGACTAAATTTACCCCAGAATTATTTCAGGAAATGCCCTGGAGTACCGATCAGGTAGCCGCCATTACCCGTCAGAAAATTACCGCCTTGGGACATACTTACCACCTACTTCCTGAATTGTCAGATATCGACTATGCCGAAGACTGGGAAGAATACGGCTGGGATATTGATTGATTGAGCTTTCGCAAACGGGTGTTTTTAGCCCTACTGCCCCTGCATCACAATTCTCGTTCCATTTCATATTGTGAAATGTATTTTTCCAATCCGACATTCATTAAAAAATCGATGGTTTCCTGATCCGCACGATCTATATTGAGGATCGACAACCCGCGACTGCTCAGTTGGCTCATTCTGTGAAAAACCTGGTAGCCGATGCCGCTCTTTCGATGGCCGGGATCAACGCCAAATTGATATACTCGCCCCGTATCCGTGTTGATTAGACCAAAGGCCACACAGTCATGACCTTCAAAGCCCACCACCGAAGTTAGGTGAGGAAAGCTCCGCTGCGCAGCAGAGAGCGTATAGGGCCAGGAAGGAAGAAAATTGCCAAAACGTTCCACCGATGACCAGGGAAACTCGATTGGGTCTACCACGAGTCGGAGTGTCTTGGGTGCTTCCCGAGATAAGTCTTTGACCATGCCCCGAAAACAGTCTAAGGTTCTGGTTATTGTAAAACCCGCCTTTTGATAGGCCCGAATAGCCGCTTCATTGTCGGTAATGACTTCCAACAAATTCTTTGTTATGCCTTCTTTCTTCAGTCGAGGCTCCAGAAAGGCATACATCTGTTGAGTGATGCCTTGTCCCCGAAACTCGGAGAAGACGCCAGTACCGCCGTTGTAGGCACAGTAGTTGCCATGGTAGTAGCCAATACCTTGCAGCAGGATGCCCACCAATTGTGAATCATAGAAAGCTCCCGCGGAAAAGGTCAGGTTGGTTTGTTCGGCCTGCATCTTATCTCGCAACGAGGCCTCCGTCATTTGAATGGGAACAAAGTACCCACTAAAGGCTCTGTTGAAAGTATCGGCCAATTGAGCTAGAGAAACACCTTCGAGGGTGCGACATTCAATCATCGAGTTTTAACATTTCAAAGATATTCATGCCTTTATTTACAAATTTTTCGATTTCAGCAGGTGCCAAAATTTTATTTCTTCGGTAAAACACCATAAAATAATTGCATCCTTCCAAACTCCAGTTTTTTTCAATGGAAAAGAAGCGCAGAAAGTCTTCATTGCCCAGAGATGCCCGGATGTGCTCTTCGTTATCGCCTTTCAACAGGTAGCGCCGGGAAAAGTCGGGATAAGCCTCAAAATCAATATCTTGCATCCCCAGGTATTCGCCGATCCGGTGAAAGAAGGTCTCGGGCCGCATCAGAAAGTCGGGAAGCCCCAATTGCTTTGATTCTACAAAAAAAACGGTTTGATTGACCCGTCGATGGCTATTGCCTGCACTGATGACAAATCGATAATCAAATACGTTGAGAGACAGATCTAGCATGGCATTCTTCTTGGATAGAAGGTTGGTGATGCGTCGATGGTGCCCACGTCGAAACAATCGAAAATCACGAAGGAGATTATATAGCCCCCATTCATCGGTGGGGTGATAGTCCATCTCCAGTTTATAAGCTACATTTTTCAGATCTTCTCTTCGCTTGACGTAGGGCATGTTTTTCCTAATGTTTAAGGTGGTACAGTAGATCAAGCACCGATTTTTTTACGGAAAAACCTGTGCTTGTTGCTACGGCCTTGGTTCATGTTTGGAGGTCGGATTTGTTGTCGAGAAGCATCAAAAGAGATGTTTCTTAGTCCCAAAGTTGACCTCCAACCAAGCACTTAACAGATCAGGAATAAAAGTAATGAAAATACTGGAATTGGTTAGGCTGCTGACCGTTGAAAGAACATCCGTGCATCTTCCACCGTTTCAATGGACTCCACTTCTTCCGGACTCAAGTATACCTCCAATTGCTGTTCCAAGGCAACAATGAGCAATAGGTGGTCAATGTTGTCCAGGCACAAATCGTCCCGGAAATGGGTATACGGATAAATTTGCGAAGAGGGAATGTGCAAACTCCAACTGATGAGATCAATGATGCGTTGCTGAGTGATTCCTTCCTGGCTTAAAACCATCTGATTTGTCATTTTGCGAGATTGTTTTCAACATTCAAAAATAAAAGTCGGGGTGCGTTTTTTCTGGTTAATAGAACGCCATTTTTCTCGCAATGGTTGCTTGGGGTTAAAAAAAATTAGTGAATTTTCGCCGGAGGGTGATTAATGAAGGACGTGCGCCTGGAAAAAGTCGGCCAATTGTCTGGCCAGAAAGTCATTGCCCGTTTCATTCATGTGGAAATCCCATTCCAAAAAAAGCTGGGAAGCCTCTCCACTTTCCTGTAGATCCCGATATAAGTTCAGATAAGGAATTTGTTCTTCCTTCGCGACATCTTCCAACAATTGAGCTACGGCTCCTGGCTGGTGAGTTTCAGGGGGTAGCGTACCGTCAAATTCCATCTGGGTAGGAATGATAGAAAGCACCAACTGACAATTGATGGCTTCCGCCGAAGCGTGCATTTCTTTGATCAACACCTGAAAGAGTTGTTTGGCCTCAGCCACTGCCGGATATGGTTCTTTGAGAAAGAGTGGCAGGTCCCAATTGGTGGAATCTCCCTGACCAAAATTGACCGGATAGTGTTCAAAAATATCGTAAAAGTGGCCATAGTGGGTATCCCAGACTTCTTTTTGTAAATATTGAAAAAAGGAGGAGCGATTGGACCACCACCACCCTATCCTGGCCTTGCGCGGATAATGCACCGGATTGATTTTCACCTGCCCGTCGGGTGTCGGTTCCACCAGTTTTTTCATATACATTTCCCGCAAGTCGTTGGGCGCCACCATCAATAACAAATAATCGGGTTTAAATTGCCGACCTTCCGTCATCCAGTAGATGTACTCCTGATCCGTACCCCAGGCGGGGCTGCTGGCATTGACCACCTCATACTTTTCCTCCCCCTGATTGAGCAATTGCTGCATTTTGGTGGTATATAGGTCTTCCAGTCGCACATCTAAAGCTGCGGTATAAGAATCACCAATGACCATGATACGCTGCCGGTTTTGGGGCTTTTGCCGGTCAAAATCAGGCCCCCGAAAGCCATATTTATTGAAGCGCAGCGGAAAATGATCCTCCCCCCATGATTTGGTTCCTGCATAATTTTTGCGCAAGCGCCAGATCAGATTATTGTCGTACTGAAATTGGGATCGACTGTATTTTCCATTGAAGCGAAAAGTCAATTCCAACCCCAACAAAAGCACCGTAACCATCATCGCAGCGATAATGGCAAATCCCGTTAAACGAATGGCCAGGCTGTTTTTTGACATCGCTTAAAATAGGGTGTAAATAAAGGATCCGATTGCCGAACTTTCCGCAAAGATCAACAGTACACCGATCAGCAAAATCACCAGGATCAATGGCATTAGCCACCATTTTTTGCGCTCTTTAAGAAATCCCCACAGGTCCCTAAGAAATTCCATAGTTATTATTTTGTGTTCTTTGACCAATCTCTTTGAGGTTATACCCGGGAGATTGGTCAAAGAACCTTATTTCGAAGGCAAAAATAGCCAATCCTGACAAAAACCGGCAAGGAAATGCCATTTGTGCAATTGCAGGTGCAGAAAATCCCTATCTTGCGGGCCAATCAGCCGCTCCTGTATTATGCGCCAGACTTTTCAATTCCCCTCAAAATGGGTTGCTATTGCCGGATACCTTGCCTTCACCATTCTTGGCTTAATGGCCGGTATTTTTTACCTCGAACGCATGATGATGGCCGACGCCATTTTTCAAACCTTTGCCATCATCAAAGACCAAGATTTGGGTATTCAAGTGGGCCGCTTTGGCTCTGCAGCTACCAAAATATTCCCCTGGATTGCGATCGAATCAGGACTTCCCCTAAAAGCAGTCCTGATGGTGTATTCCCTCTCCTTTGTGATTTATCCATTTTTGCTGTATTGGGTATTGGTTCGCTGGGTAAAAAATGAGCGAATGGGATTGGTGTTGGTGTTGTTTTTCACCTTACTGACCGCCCACACCTTCTACTGGATTCAATCTGAATTGCTACAAGGATGCGCCTTGATTATCTTTTTCTACGGTCTATTAAGCCAATGGCTACCCTTAAAGACCTGGCAACTGGCCATCTTATTCCCTTTGGTGGTCGTCATCATATTTTTTCATCCGCTGGCATTTATTCCCTTCCTTTTTCTCTGGGCTTTTTTTGCTTTGGAAAACGATTACTGGAAACAGTTGCCCTACCTGGCGGTATTGGCATTTTGCTTTCTTGTGCTGGGGTACAAACACTTCATTATGCCGCCCAACTATTATGATTCGGGATCGATCAAGCTTTCGGAAAATATCTTTGAACAATTTGGCAACATTTTCCAGGTACGCAGCACCAAAAATTTCCTGCGCTATCTGGTGACCGACTACTACTTTTTTCCACCGCTCTTCTTTTGGGTATTGAGCCATTACATCATACACAAACGCTGGCTCAAACTAGGGTTGGTATTCCTCTCCACCATCGGTTTTCTCGTCCTCATCAATGGTACTTTTTTCTGGGGCGCCGATCAATATTACGTGGAAAGTTTTTATCAAATCCTAACCATCTTTGCAGCTACGCCTTTGGTGTTTGATATCCTCCCGACGTTCAAATCACAGCGCCTCGTCCTTTGGTTGGTCATCGGCACCCTGGCTGTCCGCCTGCTACACATTGGACTAACTCACCGACCGTACACCGAACGCTTACAGTGGACCCAAGACATGCTGGAAAAGACCAAATCCTATCCGGGTACCAAGTTTATGATGGATCGTGAAGATACGCCTCACCACAAGCTGATGCTAACCTGGGGTTCCTCCTACGAAACCCTCATGCTTTCGGCTATGGAAAACCCGGATTCTACCCGCACCTTTATCATCGTAGATCCCAATGTGCCCTCAGAGGAATTGCTCAAAAGAAACAACGCCTTTTTAACGCCATTTGGAGCACTCGATTACGATTACTTCCAGGAGTCTCCCTATTTCCATTTTCGGGACACGTCTTATTATCGGGTGTTGACCAAAGAGGAGATTTTGCAATAGAAAATATGCAGCGAAGATGGCTCGAATTTGCCAAATTCATTTGGTCCCTTCGAGACCGTGTGCGGATTGCCAATCCTTTAAACATAGGTCATTGAAGTTGGCAACGTCAATGATCCACGAGTCTCAAAATAATCGTGTAGTTTGCTTTTTACAACAAAAAACTTGCAAAAATCATTTTTTGTGAATATATTGTTATAGGGCTCCACTATTTGCTGTGCTCTTTTCTCTTCACCTTGATTTAGCTCTATGGCGTAGCTCACCATAGTTGCCCGTCCTCGCGATTTACGATCGTTAAAACTAACCACCTTATGAAAAGCACCCAAACAATTCCTTATGGTCTCCGGGATGGAAAATTGCATCGGGTAGAACAGGTTGCTAGAGGATTAAAATGTGCCTGTCTATGTCCTTTTTGCCAACAGGCTTTAGTTGCTAAAAAAGGGCAGAAAAATCAACACCATTTTGCGCACCAAAAAGGCACCACCTGTACTCATGCTCTGGAAAGTGCCTTGCATTTAAGAGCAAAGGAACTATTCACTCAATATCGGTATTTGCTCTTGCCTCCGGTAAGTCTTCACGGCCAACCAAGACCTCTTTATGGTCCACGACGCATTCAATTCCAAAAGGTTTACCTGGAAAATTACCTGGATGGCATTATCCCAGATATTATTCTGGAAACAGACCACAAACGTATACTAGTCGAAATTAAGGTCAGCCATGGCATTGGCTTCAAAAAGATTCAACATTTGCAAAGGCTAAGCCTGGCAGCTATCGAAATCAACGCCCTGGCAATTTACCAAACCGTTAGCGGGTTAGGCCCTGAATGGAGTGATGATGCTTTTCGCCATTACCTACTTGAAGGAAAAAATCATAAATCCTGGTTGTACAATCCACGAAAGCAGTGGCTAGAGTATAATTTGCGAAAGCAAGCTATTGCTAAACGGGTGACTCACCGACAATACAAGAACTACCACCGTTATTTGGTGCAGCCCTGTCCACAAAAGAGACGCTTTCATCAATACGGCCCACACCATCAGCAAAGTTATGCCGATGTGATCCAAGATTGTAGCCATTGCCCTTTTTGTATTGAGGTAGAATACCACAAAGATTGGGTCGGCTATCGGGAGGTAACACTAGCCCCAAAAACCGTGCATTGCCATGGGCATTTGGACCCGAAAATTTAGCTAACGTGTACTCACCAACGATAAATCGCTAGTGTTTCAGCTGCTCATCTTCCAAATCATGGATTTTAAAGCTGGCAAACCCACGGTTGGCCGAATTTATTCGAATTACCCTGCAAAAAAATGGCGCTGTGGTAAGTTACTTCTTCACCACCTGCCTCGAGATCTGACCTCCTTTCCAATTTAAGCGTAGGCTATAAATACCTGATGGCAATACATTAACATTGATCTTCTGATCTTCATTCAAAACCGTTTTTAGCTTTAACTTTCCACTTTGATCGTAAAGTTGAACCATGGCGCCCTCAGGAGCATTTTCCAATTGAATGTAATCGGACACCGGATTTGGGAAGACCTTGATGTTCCTTTCCACCAAAGGTTCCTCGGCATCCACGGTGATATCTTGGTATTGCAAAAAGAAGAAAAGAGCAGCCGTCACTGCGGGTTCTACACAACCGCCATGATCAGCATTGGAATTGATATCAATGGCCACCAAATCAACTGCGCCATTTTCGGTCATCACGGAGTCGGCAATCAAACTGTTCGTATACACCACCTGATCATCCGCCATGCAATAGTACAGACGTGTTGGGGCCTGAGGAGCCCAATCGACCACATCATTATCAGCCAACGCCAGACTTAAGGGGTGGTTCGGTTCATTGGCCGCAACATCCAGAATACTGTCCTGAATCATGTAGCGCGCCACCGATGCACCATACTCCGAGGTAAGGGTATTGATCAGCATATTATTCAAGCTGCCCAAGGTAATTTCTTCGTTATAAAATTGCTCAATCATCCCGGCATAAGGTGCCTTGAAATAGGCTTCAATGGGATAATTGATGTTGTATGCCAGGTTATAAGATAAGAAAGTATAAGGCACATAGGCCGGAAAGTAATACGCATCGTCACTCAGAATTTTAGCCTTCATTGCCACAGAGATGCTATAAGGACCTGACATCGGCGCTGAGGCCGTCACCGTAAAATCCTCGGTGAAATTCGCTTCCAGCTCGCGGTGCAGGGCTGCTGCCGCATGTCCGCCCTGAGAATAACCCGTGATAAACAATTGATCATTGAGCGAGAACTCATCACTTTCCGCTGCATATTGGCGCACGGCATACAACATATCAATAGCCGCTGAAGCCTCCGTATCGGCATGCACATACGGATGAAAGCCCCGTGCTTCCCCCAGTCCAAGAAAATCTGGTGCTGCCGAAGCATACCCCATTCCTCCATACACCATAGCCAGTTCATATCCACCGGCCAGATTGGAAGGCACATCGGTACGCGAACCTACCGTGCCGTGTTGATAACACAAAAGCGGATAGTTGAAGTCCCCATCCCGCACCGGTATAGCCAGTAGCCCAGATGCCGTATCCAGTGCACCGGTCAGATCGGGCGTGGTATAGGTGATCTTATACATTTTAATGCCATTCTGAATCAGCGGATTATTAAACTGATTGATCAACTGCTGTTTACTGCGTTCTCCTTTATAGGTGACACTGACGAGTTCTTGTGCGGATAAGGAAAAACTTACAAAACAAAGCAAGGAAAGGAAAATTGATAACTTTTTCATGCAATTATTTGGTATGATAGCGAATGATTGGGCTTTTATTAAAGACTAAACCATCGCCTAGATAAAGAAACAGAAACATGACGAATTAAAATCCGTCGTTACGATCGTTGGTTGTCGAAAATAGCAATTTCTTGGCTAAAGTCCAATGTGGGAAATTCTTTTTGCAAAACAGCTATTTCGTCAATTTGTTTTTTTATAAAGGTTTGATGGGCGGCAGATTGCGCATGAAATGGCCGATGTTGACTGGCCGAAATGATGTGATGAATGCGTTTCATCAGGGCCTGTGTTTCTTTTGAGAAGAAAGAAGCAGCAAATTGCTCCCACACATAATCCACCGCCAGAGAGCTCGGATGAATCATATCCCGATCGTAAAAACGGTAATCGCGCAAATCGTCTATGACCAGTTCATACGAAGGAAAATAGTGCACAAAATTTAATTCTCTCTCCAATAATTCAGCGGCTAGAAGCAAGGTCGCCTTACTTCGCTGGTTTTCCACCAATCCATCACGGATATGTCGCACAGGACTAACGGTGAGCAAGACGTTTAATTCTGGCCGTATTTGCCGTAAGGCAGATAATTGCTCTTGGAGTGAGCCCACAATTTCCTCCACCGACAACCGAATGCGCTTAAATTCATGCCCCGGCATTTTATGGCAATTGGCTACAATCTCACCGGTTTGGTTCCATAGAAAGGCATTGGCCGTACCAAAGGTCAGGATCAGAACGTCGAGCTGTGGTATAAAACGTTGCCCTTGTGATAAACGCTTATTGATTTTTTCCAGAGCTTGCGCCAATTCCGGATGAGAAAAATAACCGTGGTGTGCAAAACTGTGCCATTGGTCTGCATATTGAAATAAGTCTTCTTTTTGATACCGTTTCTGCGAGCGTAAATCGTCCAATACCCGGGCCATAGAAATCGGATTGTAGACAATACCATGTGGGTTCAACTGACTTGGAAACTTGTATTGCGCCAGGCGATTGCCGATGTGCTCGGCAAAACAGGAACCGATATTGAGTACCGAGGTAGTATGGGAAATCTTAAAAGGAAAATCCGGTAGTTTCAGCGTTGTCCGGAAATGCGGCATGAATTTTTTTAACAAAGATAATCTTTATGGCGTACTTTCTTATCGAAGTAAGCTATCCCCAGAGGATCTTTAATCCAATCCCTCTCACAAAAAAAGACAACGTTCATTGACAAATTTCTCCGATGTAAAATCAGGACAAGCGGTGGCCAAGCTTGGCTCTGAATTACGGGGTTTGTCAAAGAACCAAGGGCGCAGTTGCCCCCGGTTGACAATGGATTTTTCTCCAATTTTCAAGCATTCCCCTGATAAAACAATCACCGCCAATCCGGCATCTCCCCTTCCATGATGACCGGCTCCCGATCCAGGCCACTAATTTTCATGGTCCAGATGTCCTGCTGTGAAATGCCATCATTCAGCGTATTGACAAACATCAATACCGCACCTGTGGGGGAAAAGCGGACCTGTAGATCATTGGTACCCGCTACTTTGTCATAAGACAAATCAGTCGTTGCTCCCGTTTGTAGATCTAGCAGCAAAATTCTGGCATCTAACTGACGACCATCAGCTGAAGGGAAATTTGTCACATCGTGGCAATACAAGACCTGCCCCCCGTCAATGGAGAAACTGGGACTGCTGTAACTACCCGGAATGCTATCCAATAGCGGTTGCATTGTTCCATCCATCGGATCAACGAGAAATAACCGCGACTGATAGTGGAAGTTCTCTACTGTTCTCACCAAGATACGATTGGTACTTCCGTTCCAGTCTACCTCTGCGAATCGTTGTCCGGCAGGAGCTTCGCTTAGCGCAATCAGCCCGGTCCCGTTGTCATTGACGCGATACAATTGGTTGTTATTGGCATAAAGCAAGCTAGCCCCATCCGGCGACCAGCAGTAGGCGGTATTCAAATTGTCGTAAGTCACTACAGGAATGCTCGTCACCTGTTGAACATTTTCTCCTTCCCGATTACTGATGTACAAATGTGTTTCCAAATCCTCAATAGACAAAAAGGCGATGCGTTCGCGGGCGGGGTCCATGCGTGGGCGCCAAAAATTTTTGATCCCTTCTACCACCAAGATGGTGCTATCGGCTTCGGTGAATCCGAAGATTTGGAATTGGTCATCTACCTTGCGGGAAAAGTGAATTCTCGCATCGGGGAAGATACGGGTTTTGAATTGCCATACGGGGCTGTAAACGGGATCATGAGTCCCATCCGATACGATCACTTGCCAAAAATAAAGCTGATCAAAATCCAGATTATTGACTTGATAAAAGGTATCCAAAATCTGTTCGGCGACCATCAATGGGGCTGATCCATCTGCGGGATACAAGATCAGGTCATAGCGCAGGGTGTCCTGTGCATTGGGGTCGGATGCCGTCCAACTCATGGTTAAATTAGTGGTTAAATCCATAGTAGCATCAAGCGGGTTGATCACAATAGGCACTCCGGGCGGTTCATTGCCATCGGGCGCCACAGAAAGCAAAACGGTGGTCGTGGTGGTGATATCGGCTTTGACATTGACGGTCACGCTCTCATCAAGGTAGCCATCCAAACGCGCTTTGATCGTATAATTGCCCGGTTCCAGTGAGTCCAAAACAAAAGATCCGTCGTTTTCCACCGTGATGACCGAAGTAGATGGATTGGTGCTGATGATGGTATTCGGCTGAGGAATAAAAGTCACGTCATCAATAACACTTCCGGCAATCCGGCCGTATAATTGTGGTTCTATGGTGTCTTCCTGACAAGACCAAACCATAAACAATAAGCCGATGCTAAGGAAAAATATATGTTTCATGATAAGTTTCGATCTAGGGTTATTTATTAAAGAAAACCTTCAGCCCAAGTGAGCCATACCAAAAATAATCGTTGAATTTACCCTGCTCCACTTCATCCACCTGATCGTTGAGCAAATATTGTTGCCCTACGCCCAGTTCCACGCCCCATAATTTTCCCAATCGATACTCCATCGACAGGCCGGCATTCAACACAAAATTGGTTGCGGAACTATTATTATTTTCATCCATCAACACCCCACCTCCCACATACGCGATGGGAGAAAGTCGGTCTTGCGGCAGGAGGCGCAATCCAGCATCAAGGGTGGCAAAGGTGATGCGCTCTTTGTAAAACCGTTCGGTGGCAAACTGGCTGGTCCCCACCCGAATGCGGGTATAAAAAAAAGGACTAAAATGGTAAGCTATGCTACCCGATATGCCCGGTTGGTGTTGGGCGTTGGGATAATCCCCCTGATACAAGAGTGCCATACCCGCAGCTTCAAAGCTAGCACTGGGGTTGTAATTTTGTCGTTCGCGTTGGAAAATATCGGTGCGCTGCATGTCATTCTTCTCCTCCATATAGGATTCGATTGCCAACTGGTTTTGCGCGACCTTGCTGGTATCTGCTTCCCACAAATTCTCTATAATGCCTTCCATCACCAGGGTCTGGACAGCCTTTTCAATGGCTTCCGTTACAGCCATTTCGGAAGGTTCGTTGTAGGTAAACCCCGTTTCCGCTTCCAACAACCGTTTGAAGCGCACGTAGCGAAACAATCCCACATCCACGGCCTGAGAAAGGATGGTCTTGGAGGTATAGACCGTTTTTAAAATTTTCCCGGTACTGGTGGAAATGGCTCGCAGATAAACGGTGACACGATCCTGTCGATATTGGCCCGAGCCACCCGCTCCAAAGTACCGGATACCGATGCCACCGGTGAGGATGTTGGCGTCATAAGATACGACCCCTCCCTCCAAGAGGATTCCGGCAAACAACAGTGGCGGCAGTGGCTCTTCATTGCCATACTGCTTCCGACTGGAGCTAATGATTTTGCGTTCATTAAACAGGTTGCCAATATTTTCGCGTTCGATGGGAATAAACCAGCCACTGTCTTCCAGGGCCCGGATCAAAATATTGGTCCCGCCTTGAGTGACCGCGGTTGACCAGCTTGCCCCGTTTTCGGAAGGTTTGTATTGACCGGTTTGGTCGCGAAATTTATACACGGCTGCCACGAGCTTATCTTTGGGAACGGGCAATCCCCGGAGGCTGGAGGTGATTACAGTTTCCTCTCCGATCCGTGCAGGTTGATGCCCGGCCGGTTGGTGAAGATACGCGCCACATCCACTGCTCAACAATAGGAGCAGAATGATAGAAGTAAAAAAAGATGATTTCATGTACCTATAGAGTTTGGTAAAAACTCCCGGATCAGGAAATTGAAAAATGCCTGGCCACCCTTAGTGCTCTCTAATAGCTCAGCTTTCAAAGAACAGGTAGCCAAGCCTTTCCAAACTCTAAATCCGGGAGGGTATTCTTGAATTTAAAATTTCAATCAAAAGAAGGGGACCAGAATACTGGTTTGGCCACCTCCTGCCAGATCAAAAATGGTGATATTGATGCCGTCCAGACCTTCGATTATTTCAATTTGGAAATCACCGAGTAGGAAGGTACCTTCGGAAAGACCATTTTGTCCAAACTGGTCAGAAAAGAGGTTACGGCTAATCTGGTTGAGTAATTGCCGATTGAGTGATTCTGTAAATTGATCCAATTGATTGTCCTGATTAAACGGATCATTCTGATCTTCTTCCTCAATGGTGTTTTGCGCATTGGCGGAATTGAGTAACCAGGTGTAGTTGAAATCGCTACCGCCAAAGGCAGGATTTTTGGCTCGATAAACAAAATCTTGAGAAAAGATAGGTGTACAGAAAAAGAGTACGCACCATAAAGTGCACAGTACGGATAGGAGTTTGTTCATTTTCTTTGGAATTTAGGTGTAAGCTAACAACCGTTAACTAGCCAACTAGAGTTTGGAAAATCATCAATAAATACCGGTTCCTGATTGATCGCCTTCTTCCGAAAAGTCTTTGCGGAGCTGTGCCAATCTAGCCACAGACCGTTGCATCCGGCTCACAACAAAATCAACCAAATCTTCTACGTAATTTGCCCGGGGCTGTAAAACCTGTTGAAAAACAACCCCATCATCCAGATACACTTTAATAATGGTATTTAGCCCCCGAAAAGGTTGTTCTTCGATACGAATAAAGTAGTCTCCTATGCCCGGAGGAGCATCTGTTTGCCATCGACCAAAAAAAAGGTCATAAAATTCTCTGCCTATCCGGGTACGGGTTTCATCAATGATCAATCCGCCATCCAGTAAAGGATCTACTTCATTCTCCTGCTGGCCTGGATTCTCTTCCTCCTTGGTTGGCATCTGATCTACATTACCATTGGTATAAAAGGCATCGGCCAACATCTTTGAACCTTGATATATTTTTAGCCGAACAGTGAGCAATCCTTTGGAATCAAAGTTCATCTTTTGAGTAGATAAGATCTCTTCGGATTTGGGATCTACTGAAAATTCGCCACCTTGCTTGTTGTTGGACACATTGCCTCGCGAATCTCTCTTGAGGATAATCGCTTCATAGGTGAGGGAGGAATAAGGTTCTTCTCCATTGTTTTGACAAATATTTTGAATGGACACCCTATCATCAGCAATCGTATCGATACGAATCACTGCGGATAAGGATTCTTCCAAATCTTGGGCAACAGTCGCGGTCCAGCAACCAGCGGCCACCATCAAAAGGACCGGAAATGAAAAGCGAGTGATTCCCATAATTTAGAAATGGTTAGATGGATTGATAATCAATTGCAAGCCTTGTCCATGTTGGGTGATTTGTAACGGCAGATCCGGTTGGTAGGTGTCGTTGCCCCGGTATTCCAAATAATTGTCATTCCCCCTTTGCAGCAGATACATCCGGCGATCGTCAGTTTGGTCCATTTCTTGAACCATCACATTATTGTGGCCGTACTGATAAACGCCTAAAACATTATTGCTGCCCTCGAGTTGTAACTGATAATTGTTTTGCTCACCCTCTTGCAGTACTTGCAAACTATTGGCGCCTCCCCTCATTTCGGTTTGAATGACATTATAATCACCGCGTTGTAGCAATTCGGCATATTGTACATTGTCCTGCAGGATATGCACTTCATTAAAATCGCCAATTTGTTGAATTTGGGTCACATTTCCTTCCAGCCTTAAAGCGACATTATTTCTGATAAAGTCTTCTTCCGCCGCCGAGTTGGTCTGAGCTATTCCTGAAAAGCTGACGAGTACAAGTAATAAGAATAGAATAATGGGTTTCATTGGTATGGTATCTTCTAAAACACAAAAGAGGAAGGGAACAGAAGCTCCCCTCCTTCAAATATTTCAATTATTCACTTAGTCTTTCTGAATTACGTTAGATACGTTGTGTGCCCCCACTTGATTGATATTGGAAGTGTGCTTATCACCTTCCTGGTAAGTATTGCCGTAGTTGTCGTATCCAAATTGAACGGTGTTAGAGAAGTTATAGTCACCATCCTGTTCTGTATTGGCCGTGTTTTCGATACCATCCTGATTGGTCATCAAGATATTCTGGTCACCATCCTGCAAAGACCATGCACTGTTTTTTGCACCAACTTGATCAATGTCAGCATTGTTGCGGTCACCATCTTGAGTTAAGTCTGAAGTATTTTCAAAACCAAACTGGTTTACATCACCCTGGTTCTTGTCACCATCTTGCTTGGCCCAGGAAGAGTTGTCATCGAAAATTTGTGAGACATACAGGGTGTTATCGTCACCGTCTTGCAATGCATTTGAGCGGTTTCTTTCACCTGACTGATTGATACTTGCGTCATTTTTGTCACCGTCTTGCTTTAGGTCGGAGTCATTTCTGACACCGTACTGTTGTACACTAGCTGAGTTGTGATCACCATCCTGCAACAAGTGAGAATTATTCTTATAACCGTTTTGGTTTACAGTTGCTGAGTTGTGGTCACCATCCTGCTTAGCCCAAGAGTCGTTTTCCTCCCAAAGCTGGCTAACATAAATATCGTTATCATCACCATCCTGATTCAAGTCAGAACTGTTGCGATTACCAAATTGATCTACTTGTGCAACGTTCTTATCACCCTCTTGCTTGGCGTCAGATTGATTGCCATTGCCAAACTGAGTAATATATCCTGTATTGCGATCCCCATCTTGGTCTAGGTTTGAACGGTTGTAATTGCCATCCTGATAAACAGATCCCAGGTTTTTATCACCATCCTGCTTAGCCCAGGAGCGGTTGTTTTCCCAAAGTTGAGTGACGTAGATATCGTTGTCATCACCGTCCTGATGAGCATCAGAGTGGTTGTTGACACCATCTTGGTAAACCGAACCCAGGTTTCGGTCACCATCCTGCTTTAACCAGGAAGCATTATCCCGACCGTATTGATCCGTCCAGGCAGCATTGCGATCACCATCCTGGTCTACTGCAGAGCTATTTTCGCGGCCATCCTGGTAGGTTTGGGAAAAGTTGTCGTTTCCGTATTGGTCCGTTTCGGCATTGTTCTCCCGACCACGTTGCACCGTATTGGAATTATTCCGATCTCCATCCTGATCGGTATACGCTCCATTTTCGCGACCACGCTGATCCACATTAGAATCATTGCGGTCACCATCCTGATTCGTCAGGCTTTCGTTTTCATCTCCTCTTTGCTCCGTATTTGCAGTATTTTTGTCTCCATTCTGATTGGTATTGGATGTATTCCAGTCACCATCCTGAAAGGTATTTAGCCAGTTTTCATCTCCTCTTTGGTGGTTGTCACTGGAGTTGTTGTCACCATCCTGGTCGATACCAGCATCGTTCTTTTTACCAATCTGAGTATTGTTGCCAACGTTTTTGTCTCCATTTTGGTTGACATTGCTATTGTTCTGCTGTGCGACAGCTAGTCCTACAGTGAGCAAAAAGGCTAGGGTTAATAGAAGAAATTTTTTCATTTTAGCAATAAATTTTTAATTTATAAATTGGGTTTGGTGAAAAATGCATAGCAATAACTGCTCATACGCAGGCTATTAACCTGGTATAAGTCAACTTGAACGGATAAAGCGATACTGAGTGCATGTTTGGAGGTAATCATTCATTCCCGGTAAAACCGGGATTTTGGAAGCTCTTTTCGGCTATTTTTTCGTCCGTCTCGGCTCAGCCGAGATGCACTCAAAAATGAGCCTTGCGAGAACCCAAAGCCTGCAATTTTCGCTGCTAAAGCACCACCTTCAAACATGTACTAAACTATTTTAAATCAATACCAACTCCTCCAAATTGTGATATTACATCACCATTTGCCATTACAATACAATGTTTTTAATCATCCAATTAAAAACAATTCGCTCGTAACGAACTCACTGCTGATCTAAATAGTTTTACTGACTGAGCGTAAAAAGGACATCTTAGTTTGGGCGACTACAGGTCGCGGGGGAACAAATTCTCTGGTTGGTCGTCTGATCTTCGTTTCTTATTAACTTACAATACTCCTGTAATATTAATTAAAAACCTTCATGCAACAAAGATAGCTGATTTCAAACTCATAATCCTGCCAAAAACCAGCCAATCACATTTAAAAAACACAATTCTCTAACTAACTATGTATCAAAGGCTTGATCACCTTTAGCTAAATCAGGTGGTTCGCCAAAATGTCTCAGATAGATTTTAACGAAATAGTCTGTTCGAGTATATCCAAGGGCCTGAGAAAGTTTCTTTAATGATCCATATTTACCGGCCATGATCCATTCTCTTGCCTTTTCCATTTTTACCCATTGGATATACTGGTTGGGCGTAAGTCCCGTGGCCTTTTTGACTTCCCGATAAAATTGCCGTTCACTCATAAAGGCAGATTTGGCTAGATCTGACACTAAGAAATTGTTGTTGTTCAGGTTGAGAAGAATGGTTCGATTTACATTCTTCAACCAGCTTAAATTTGGTTTAATAGAGGCTCCCATCACACACATTTTTATTCATCGATCAAAAAAACAATATTTCAATATCGCCACCAATGTTTCCGATCCATCCGGCCAATAAAAAATCATCCCAAATCGTCAGAGACCATAAGGTGGGGCGGGGTAACAGACAACCATCTTTGTGCATTTAATGTACTTTGAATTTTCGTCAAGGAATCTGTCAAAGAGAAACATCTAATACGTTGATAATGGCCACTGTTGAAGTGTAAAATTTGCTTCGTGAAAAGAAAATGCGGGCAATAGCCCAAAAGTTTGGATTACAGGAATAGATGAAGGGAAGGGGGAAAATTATGATATGTAAAAGAACCTTACAAAAATATATATTTTTTGTGGTAAATCAAGAAGAATCGCACGCTAATTTGATATTTTGACCAATCTTGTCCAAAAAATGCCCGCCCCGATTGACACAAATGCGAATTTTATAGCTACTCTTAGGCTTGTCGTTATAATTGTCGTATTTTTCGCCTCTATCATTTTGATTTGAAAACAGAGAACGAAATGGGACTTTTTGATCGGATTTTTGGAGGAAAGGAGGAAGTGGTACCACAACCGGATATTCGCTTCGGTCGCTATAGCGACTCCTACAAGACTGACGCAAATTATGACTGCTGGGATTTGGCGCTGGAAAAATTTGAACGAGATGACTACCTCGATTCTTACCGCGAATTCTTTAAGTACCTCCGCGATGAAAGAGAAGACAATGTGAAATGGGAAGAAAAAAACGGTACGATCCATTTTGAAATCTACCAGGGGTCCAAGAAGATTACCGGATTTGCCAATGACAAAAAAATCAAAGCCGAAGCCAAAGTAGCCCGGTCTCAATTTTTGAATGTAGGTTTCATGCGCCGCTTAATTGAGCAAAACTTTAGTTTGAAGTTTAGCCGCTTTGCTCTCGATGAAGACCACAACATTACGGTAGTCTTTGACAGCTATACCCTGGACGGTTCTCCCTACAAGCTCTATTATGCCCTGAAAGAAGTAGCCACTCAGGCGGATAAGCAGGATGACCTACTATTGGATGAATTTAAAATGTTGGAGCCACTGGATACTTCCCACCTCCAGGATTTACCGGAGTGGGAAAAGGAGATCAAGTACAATTTTATTCAAACTGAAGTCAAAACCGTTTTAGATGAAATAGAATCGGGTGCGCTCAATAAAGATCAGTATCCGGGAGGCATTAGCTATTTGTTGTTAAACCTTATTTATAAGCTCGACTACCTGATCAAGCCCGAAGGCTATATGATGGAAACTCTGGAGCGGGTGCACCGGCTCTATTTTGCCAAAGGAGAAAAATCACTTGTAGAGAAAAATGTCATCCTTTGCAAGGAGTTGCAAAAACTACTGGATCGCCCCAAAGAAGAGTTTTTCAAAGAAATGTATCGGGTTAAAACCACTTTTGGCATCACCACTCCGGTGAATCACGATCGAGTGGTTGGTTTTATCGATGGGGAACTCAATCATATGGATTGGTATTTTGACAACAATCACCATCGTGTAGCGCTGGCTATTCCGGGTTACATCGTGGGCTACTGCATGTTTAATTATGCGATTCCCAAGCCTGATCGCGATCTGTTTCACCTGTATTTCCAAATCGTTGAAGCTGAATACTTCCAAAAACTGGGCTTCCACCTGGATTACTACGATTTTGAGGCTCAAAAATTGAATAAAAAAGCCATTCGCAAGGCCATCGAGCACATTGTGGACGAAAATCGCAACCGATTTACCCGGTTGACACCAGCCATCAGTTCCCTCAATTTTGATTCTGTGGTTGAGTTCACTAAGTCTTATCTGCTGATGATCCGCAACCTGGATTTAACAAAAATGGATTGAAGGAGAAGAAGACTAACCAATTGACTTTTTTGCTGTTATTATTAAAAAGCCTTAACCATGACGATAACCACAGCAGAAATCTGGCGGCTATTGGAAGCAGTCAGTGACCCGGAAATCCCGGTCCTCACTGTTGTTGACCTGGGCATCATCCGAGATGTCAAAATCCATGACGATAGCCTGGTAGAAGTAATCATCACGCCTACTTATTCGGGGTGCCCGGCCATGAATACCATCGAAATCAACATTCGCGCCACTTTGCAGGAAAATGGCATCGATCCGGTGAAAGTGACTACCGTGCTTAGTCCACCCTGGACCACCGATTGGCTAACCGATCAAGGACGCCAAAAATTGGAAGACTATGGTATTGCCCCTCCCCTTCCCAATAGCCCCAACAAAAATGACCTATTTGCAGAAGAGCGGAAAGTGTCCTGCCCACATTGCAAATCCGATAATACCCGGATGATCAGCCAATTTGGGTCCACCGCTTGTAAATCACTATACCAGTGCAATGACTGCCTGGAACCATTTGATTATTTTAAATGCCACTAAGACCTATGGATAGTATCTTATTTGAAAAAATCGATCAAGTTGCCCGAATCACCCTGAACCGGCCAACTGTTTTTAATAGCTTCAACCGGGAGATGGCGTTGCGGCTACAAGAACATTTAAAAGCCTGTGAGGAAGATGCCGAAATCCGAGCCGTCTATCTAACCGGTGAGGGCAAAGCCTTTTGTGCCGGCCAAGATCTGCAAGAGGTGATTGCCGAAGATGGCCCCTCCCTCACCACGATCCTGACGGAGCACTACAATCCCATCATTAAATTGATCAGAAATCTGGAAAAACCTGTTGTTTGTGCCGTTAATGGGGTGGCTGCCGGAGCTGGCGCCAATATTGCCCTGGCCTGCGATATTACGGTAGCCAGTGAATCTGCCAGCTTTATTCAAGCTTTTAGCAAAATTGGATTGATTCCCGATAGTGGAGGCACGTATTTTCTGCCACGGCTGATCGGTAGACAGAAGGCTACTGCCTTGATGATGTTGGGCGATAAGGTTAGCGCCACCGAAGCCGAGGAACTCGGGATGATCTACAAAGTATTGCCTGCGGAAACCTTCGCAGAAGACGCTTGGAAACTAGCGACAAAGTTAGCGCAAATGCCGACGATAGGGCTTGGACTGACCAAACGCGCGCTGAACCACTCCCTGACCAACGATTTGGATACTCAGCTGGCTGTGGAAGACCAACTCCAAGCAACCGCAGGGTTGACCGCCGATTTCCAAGAGGGCGTTAATGCATTTTTAGAGAAGAGAAAACCGATCTTTAAAGGGGCATAATTCAGTTGCGATGAAAAGATTTTTATCGTTCATTCTATTTTTAGGTGGACTATTTAATTATGGACATGGACAGGTCGTCTTCCAGGATATGGCACCGGTACTTGGCGTTGATCACGTTGGTAAAAATTATGGCGTAGCTTTTGCAGATTACAATAATGACGGTAGGGAAGACATCCTGGTTTATCCACAATTGGAACGCATTCTATTGTATGAACAGCAAATGGATGGTTCCTTTCTGGAAAAAGCACAAGAAGTAGGCATTGAGGTCTATCCGAGTATGCACGGCATGTGTGTATGGGGCGATATCAACAATGACGGCTGGCTGGATTTATTTGTCAGTAGCCAAACCGATGATCACCTGCTTTTCCTAAATAATGGCGATGCCACTTTTTCAGAAATCGGGTATACGGCAGGAGTCTATCAAGGTAATAAGGTTCGGGCAGCGCTCTTTGCCGATATTGATCAGGATGGCTTCCTTGACCTGTATCTGGCCCGATTAAATCAGGAAAACATCCTCTATAAAAACAATGGCGACCTCACCTTCACCGATGTGACGGAAGCTTCCGGGGCATTGGACCAGCAAATCTCCATGGGGGCTGTATTTCTCGACTACGATAATGATGGTGATCCTGATCTTTACCTGACCCACGACGGCAATCAAGCCAATATTCTTTATCAAAACGATGGCAGCGGCCATTTCACCGACGTCTCGGAAAGTTCGGGAACAAATGTTGCAGGAGAAGGGATGGGGGTAGACTTTGGTGACATCAACAACGATGGCTGGCTGGACCTTTACATTACCAACCGCTTTGAGAATACCTTGTTGCTCAATAATGCAGATGGCACCTTCTCCAATATTTCAGAAAGTGCGGCCATCATGGATCTCGGTATGGGCTGGGGGACTACGTTCCTTGATTTTAATAATGATGGCTGGCAAGATATTTATGTGGTCAATGACAGCTATTTTTCTCCGGAGCCCAATCTGATGTATCAAAATATGGGCGACAATACCTTTACCCTGGTTAGCGAAGGCACCATCATTTCAAGTATGGAAGGCAGCTATGGTGTCGCCACCAGCGATGTCAACCGCGATGGTCAGGTAGACGTTTTTGTCAATAACCGGGGTGGTTCCGTGGGTAATCAGTTGCTCATCAACCAGAGCAATGCTGACAACCATTGGGTCAATCTACAACTCACCGGTACGATCAGCAACCGCAGTGCGATTGGTGCCCGGGTGCAAATCATCTGTGGAGAAGATCGGTATACCGACGAAGTAGCCGGGGGTTCTGGTTACGCCAGCCAAAACAGCCTGACTTTGCACTTTGGCCTAGGGGAGCATGAGGTCATCGATCAGCTATTCATTCGCTGGCCCAATGGTTTGGAAGAAAGCTACGAGCAAGTCGCCGTAGATCAAACCTATGCCATTGTAGAAAATCAAGATATTACTCCCGTAACAGTAACGGTAGTGCCAACTCAAGAGGTGCTTGGGCCAACCAATATCCGCGTTTTCCCAAACCCCTTCTCGGAATCATTTAAGATAGTGCTGAACGAGGCCTTAGCAATCGACCACTACGCCGTATATGATGCCTTTGGGCAGGAACGTCTCCGTGAAGTTGCACCGACCGGTCAGGAATGGATGATCCACTTGCCCTCCCTGCCAGCAGGCAGCTATTGCTTAAAAATTACTACGGAAAGAGGCGTTATTTCCCGAAAGGTCATTTGTCAAAACAGGTACTAACCCCGTATTATGAAAATCATTATTACCGGTGCCAGCCGAGGAATAGGCTATGAAGCCGCCAAAACATTTGCCAAGAATAAGGAACATCAGATTCTGGCGCTTTCGCGCAATGAGGAAGGGCTACAAGCATTAGCCAGAGATTGCGAGCATGGTAACATTGACTGGTTGGCGTACGATCTCACCAAACCGAACCCTGAAGGTCTATTACAGAAAGTCAATTCATGGCAGTGCATTGATATATTGATCAACAATGCCGGGCAGTTGTACAGTAAACCCTTTGCCTCCCTGAGTCGAGCAGATTGGGAAAACACATTCGCCACCAATCTCTTTGGAGTTGTTGATCTGCTCAGGTTACTGATGCCCCTATTATTGGCGGCACAGCAGGGACATGTAGTCAGCATCGGTAGTATGAGCGGGTACCAGGGGAGCAGCAAATTTCCAGGGCTTTCGGCTTATAGCGCCAGCAAAGCAGCCTTGGCCAACCTAACGGAGTGCCTGGCGGAGGAATACAAAGCGCAGGGACTTGCCTTCAATTGTCTGGCATTAGGAGCCGTACAAACTGAGATGCTGTCAGAAGCTTTTCCAGGGTATCAGGCATCTGTAGCTAGTGAAGATATGGGGCATTATGTCGCTTGGTTTGCTCAACATGGTCATCGCTTTTTTAATGGTAAAATTCTGCCCGTAAGTAATTCAACCCCATAAATTTATGGTGAAACCACCCGAATTCTGCTGCCGGATTCTATCTTTGCACCCACAACCCAAGATAATGGAAAAGACTAAGCCGAAATTTATTCCTTATAAGGGCATTCGGTACCCAAAGGAAGAAATTCTAAACCGCAGTCGGGAATACTACCAAGACATGGACAAACGCCGCACGGTAAGGGAGTTTTCCGACAAACCGCTGCCGCGTGAAATCATCGAAAATCTGATCATGACTGCTTCCTCTGCCCCCTCGGGAGCACACAAGCAACCCTGGACTTTTTGTGTTGTTTCTGATCCTGCCCTCAAACAAAAAATTCGCGAAGCAGCTGAAAAAGAAGAATACGAAAACTACCATGGCCGGATGAGTGACGAATGGTTGGAAGATCTTCGTCCCTTTGGCACGGATTGGCACAAGCCATTTCTCGAAGTAGCCCCTTATCTGATCGTGGTGTTTAAAAAGGCCTACGACTTAGACCAAGATGGTAAAAAATCAAAAAATTACTATGTCAACGAATCCGTAGGGTTGGCTTGTGGATTTCTATTGAGTGCCATTCACAATGCCGGTTTAGTTGCCCTGACGCATACGCCCAGTCCGATGAATTTTTTGCAAAAGCTACTTGACCGGCCGGAAAATGAGCGTCCATACCTTTTGATCCCGGTGGGGTATCCTGCCAAAGAAGCCGATGTTCCCGACCTAAAGCGCAAGGATGCGGACGAAGTAATCGTTTGGTATGAAGCAGCGGACAACTCCTGATCTTTTGGTACTGTTAGTTAGGATAGTTCAATCCATCAACCTATGTGTACAGTAAGCTATCTGCCGGTGGGCAGCCACAACTTTATTCTGACGTCCAATCGCGATGAACAGCCTGCCCGTTCTCCGAAACAGCTTTCGCTACAAGATATTGACCAGCAACAATTGTGTTTTCCTCAGGATACTACCGCCGGGGGCACTTGGATTGCCATTTCCAATGCCAATCGGGTGGTTTGTTTGCTAAATGGTGCTTTTGAAAAACACCATCATGAGCCACCTTACCGCAGGAGCCGGGGGTTAATGGTGCTCGATCTTTTCCGATATCAATCCGTTAAACAATTTTTTGCCGAATATGAATTTCAAGGCATGGAGCCTTTCACGATGATCATCATCGATGAGGGGCAACTGTATGAATTAAGGTGGGATGAATACCAAACCTACCCTACCCATTTAGATCGAGGCAAACCCTTTATTTGGGCTTCTGCTACGCTTTACGACGCAACTGCCCGGCAAAAACGACAGTGGTGGTTTGAGGAATGGAAAAAACAGCACCCACAGTATAGCCCTGATGCTATCCTTGATTTTCATCGGACTGCCGGTGATGGAGATCCCTGGAATGATGTGGTTATGGACAGAGATGGCATTGTGAAAACGGTCAGCGTTACACAAATTATTAAATCATCCGGCCAATTAAAGATGGACTACCATGATTTACTCAATGGGCAAACCAAACACCAAGACCTCCCCCTCCGCAACAAGATGGTGGATTGCGAATAGCTGGAAAAATTGGCAACTCAAGTGGTCACGATGGGAATACTGGCCATTTTTACTCATCTATTTCCCCGTTTTCATCTATTGGATTTACCTGAGTTTAAAAGCCAGATCTCCTATCTTTTTTGCCGCGACCAATCCGGGGATTCAGGGGGGTGGCATTAGTGGGGAATCAAAACATGCCATCTACCAAAAAATTCCAGCTGCCTATTTACCAAAGACCTTTTATCTGGCCCCTCATCAAATAGAGCAATTGACGCAAATAATTCCTCAATTGCAATTTCCGATTTTCGCCAAACCAGATGTGGGGAAACGCGGGCGATTGGTCAAAAAAATAGACAATCCAGAAACACTACTGGCACATTTTGAGTCCATTAAGATTCCCATGGTGATTCAGCAGGCCATTGCTTACGAAGAGGAGTACAGTGTTTATTACTATCGCTTCCCCAATGCTCCCAAAGGTAAAATCCTTTCATTGGTGCACAAAGAATATCCCTCGGTAGTCGGCGATGGTATCCACTCCGTGGAGCAACTGATGGATCGGGATCGGCGGCTGACTTACTTTGCAGACACGCTCAAACCATTGTTGCCCCCCGCAAAACTGGCAGAAGTTCCGCAAGTTGGTGAGATCGAAATTCTTTCGTATATAGGTAATCACGCCCAAGGGGCCATTTTCCATGACTTTCGTGCGGAGGTAGATGCAACACTCACCCAAACTTTTGATCATTTCTTTCAACAACTGGAGGAGATTTACCTGGGGCGGGTAGATCTAAAGACACCTTCTCTTCAGGATTTAAAAAAGGGTATTTTTCAGGTTGTAGAAATAAACGGGGTGGGGGCAGAACTGGCACATATTTATGCTACCGGCTATCCTCTACTTAAAGCCTACCGCGAAATTTTTCACTCTTGGCACATCATTTATCAAATCAGTCAGCAAAACCGCGCCCAGGGCGTCAGAGTGGTTTCGCTGAAGGAAGCATTCAATGGATTGACCCAATATTTACAATACAGCCGCAACCTAAAAAAACTAATTTAAATGTTGAATTATTCCTTTGATAATGAACTGATTTCAAACAGATAGCGTTATAAAAGAGGTGGACGAACATATCAGCCCCCTTTAAGCGAAAGATCAGCTTGGATTTTATGTAGTATTGTGTGCCCGTGCTATTATGCTTATATCATAGAATCAGAAGACCATGCCCTGAGGGCGACACAAAGCACCATTGATCTCAAACCCATTCTGCCAGACCCATTATTGACTGTGGTTCTCTGACAATTTATGTACTTTATCATCAACAGAGCGTTGGAAAACAATTTTCTTGACCAATATAATGACCTTCAAAATTGATAGAGTATGTTCATTGTTTCCCCATAGCGATTCGAAAATCCAACAAGTGCCTGATCCTTTTTATCATTATTCATTAGATCTGGCAAAGATATTTCTGGAACAACAGTGTGCCTGACAGCACATTTTATTAAACAATAATTCATATATGCGAGCATTAGTCATCACTAATTCCATAACGAGGAGAGATAGTAAATCGATCGAAAAGTACCTTACCGAGGTATCTCGCTACGATGTACTGAGTGCAGATGAGGAATTGGCTTTATTCAAGCGCTTCAAGGAAGGTGATCAGATGGCACTGCGCAAGATCATACAGTGCAACCTGCGATTTGTCATTTCCGTAGCCAAGCAGTACCAGAACACAGGCATGAGCCTCGATGATTTAATCAACGAAGGCAATATCGGTCTGGTTCGGGCAGCACAGCGATTTGATGAAACCCGCGGATTTAAGTTTATTTCTTATGCCGTGTGGTGGATCAGACAAGGTATTTTACAAGCTCTCAATGAGAAAGGGAAGAAAATTCGGCTACCCATTAGCCAGTTGTCCAAATCCCAACAAGTATACCGTCAACGCAACGAACTCTACCAGGCACTGGAACGGGAACCTAGCGCGGAGGAGCTGGCAGAATCCATGGATATGGAAAGTGGCGAAATAGAACGCTGCTTAAGTCAGTACAAAAATTGCCGTTCCCTCAGTGAACCTTTAGACAGTTCTGACGATAGTTCACCGCTGGAAACGGTTCTTGCCGACAACGATGCCCAAAGCCCCGATGCACAATTGGCGGAAAAAGAATCTTTACAAATTGCGATGCAACACTTGCTGACGCAATTGAGTCCACGCGAGGTGGAGGTCTTATCCATGCATTACGGCATTCAGCGCAAGCGGGCCCACAGCCTACAGGATATTGGCGAAAGCCTAGACCTCAGCCGCGAGAGAATACGCCAGATTCGGGACAGAGCCCTGCGTAAGTTGAGAAGAAAGCTACACACGGACAAGGATCTTTTTATGAACTCCTAAAGTAACATGAGTGTCCAGGATTCTGCAATCTCATCTTGTACCGGAAGGCATTGAACGAATTCGATTAAGTGATTATGCACCACGCATTTTCACCGAGTTTATTCCTTCTCGGAAAGGAATGAAAAAAGCCATTAAGCGAGGCGCCGTTCACGTGAATGGCGCCCCTGCTCAAAGCGGTCGCTGGGTCGAAGCCGGACAGACGATTGAACTGATCGACGAAAAAAGAATACCCGCCAAAGTCTTCCCACTCAAACTCGAAGTCATTTACGAAGATGATTTCCTGGCTGTGGTCAACAAACCAGCCGGATTGGTGGTCAATGGCAACCAATTTCGTACCCTACAAAATGCATTGGCCTTCAATCTTCATCCTACGTCCCAGGCTGATGCCCTCCTGCAAATTCGCCCCGTACACCGACTTGATAGCCTGACCAGTGGTTTAGTCATCGTGGCCAAGAGTGCTCGCGCTTGTCAGGATCTGGGTCGTCAGTTTGAACACAAAACCATCAAAAAACGCTACAATGCCATTGTCATGGGGGATATTCCTACTCAAGGAACCATTGATACCCCTATTGATGGCAAGATGGCGTTGACCCAATACTATCTGCTTCAAAAAGTGCCTTCCCTGCGCAGCGAATACCTCGCCTTATTAGATGTGTTTCCACAAACGGGGCGCACCCACCAAATCAGGATTCACCTTTCCAGCATAGGTCATCCTATTTTAGGCGATAAACTATATGGCCCTTCCGGCAAAATTTTAAAGGGCAAAGGCATGTTTCTCTGCGCCACCGAGTTGGTTTTCATGCATCCCATTCACCAACAAGTGATCCATGTAAAAATAGATCCGCCGGAAAAATACCTCAAATTGATGGACAGAGAGGCGCATCGTTGGCGGAAGTATCGTGTTTAGGGGGCTGAATGCAATTGTGCCTTGACTGAAGGTGTATTTTTATCCCATAAGCTCAACAATATGGAGTCACCCCCTTTCTCTCCTTCCGAAAAAGGAGTTTGTTGCTACACGAGATTCGCAATAAGGCCGGTCGCGTGATCGATATCAATATTGGCGAACCGATCCCCTATGAAAAATTGGCCATTTTCAAGGACCGTCAACAGTTGTTGGACCACCTACGTGCAGTCATTGGGTAGACAATAGCTTTATTTGCCTTTACTCAAGTACACCCCTGCCAAAATAAATACCATGCCCAGAAAGTGAAAAATTGTGATGGATTCTCCGTCCAATATTCCCCAGCCCAACGCCACTATCGGAATCAGGTAAGCCACCGTAGAGGCAAAGACGGCATTGGTCCAATGAACCAACTGAAAAAAAATAATGGACGCCAGTACCGTACCTGCCAATGACAGAATAGAGATGTAGCCCAAGGCCGTCCAACCCTGTGGATCAGTGGTGAGTCGTATGACAAAATCAGTGGAAAACAAATAGATCAGGGCAGGGGTACCAATCATTAGAAAAGAAACCGCACTAATCGTTAGAGAGCTCATGTTTTTGAGGTAGGTCCCAACGGTGTTGACACTAGTACCATAACATGCGGCAGCAAGCACAACTAGTAAGCTATACCAAAAATCCCCTTTAAATCCTGCATCGTTTCCATAGAGGATCAAGATAACAGCGCCTGTAAGTCCGAGCAAAACGCCACCCAATTTGCTCCAGCGGAAAGCCGATCCAAAGATCAGAATACCCAAAATAAAAGCAAACAGCGGCGTTAATGAATTGAGAATACCCGCCACGGAGCTGCTAATCTTCGTTTGGGCAAAGGAAAATAAGAACGCAGGCAATGCACTCCCCGTTAACCCCACCACCACTAAAGATTTCCATTTGGACCAATCAATTTTGCGAAAGCGCCACAAAAAGACGGGAATGAAGGCCACCGCAGAAATGGATAATCGCAGCGAAGCTACCTGCTCGGGTGCATACACCACCAGTCCCCGCTTAATCAAAATAAAGGAACTTCCCCAGATGATACTCAGGATTCCAAGGACAACAAATCCCTTAATGCGCTCCGCATTGACCGCTTTATTTATGGTTGACTCCAATTCCTTTAATGTTGGTTCTTTGATAATTTGATCAGGCGAATGTACAATTTTCAGTGATGAATTTGTAAATTGTTTCCTTCCTGAGCACTTTGGGAAAAATCGAACCGAAAGTCATGCCTATACAGTATCTGATTTTCAAAAAATAATATAGACGCTCATTAGTTCAGAATTTTTCCACCAAAAACATCTATTATGATCAAGTTCTACTTATCAGTGATCACTCTTTTGCTCTGTAGTGCAACTTTACAGGCTCAGGTCATTTACGTCAATCAGAATGCCAGCGGAAGTAACACCGGCGATTCGTGGGCCAATGCCTACACAGATCTTAGTGACGCCCTCAATGAGGATAGCGCTGCTGAAATTTGGATTGCCACGGGCACCTATAAGCCCGGAGGAGCCAGTCCTGACACCCTTTCTCGTTTTACCATTGATCGGAGTGTGGCCCTTTACGGTGGGTTTGCAGGCACCGAAACCAGTATTGATGATCGCGATATTAGCGCCAACCCGACTACCTTAACCGGTGACATCAATGGAGATGATGTTGCGATGAATTTCGATGACTTTAAAGACGACAACACCCTCCACGTCATCTATGTTGACAGTCTGATTGAAGGGGTTGTTACCCTTGACGGATTGAATATCGAGGGCGGGCATAATAATGGCGACAATGTGGGCGGCAATGGTTATCTCTACAGTGGAGGTGGCATTTACGCCTTGAGCACCATTTTTGTCACTCAATGCAACTTTTCCCATCACTACTCGCGCACCGGTGCAGCTATCTATCTATTCGGTTCCGCAACCTCTGAATCCTCAATAGAATTCAGTAATTTCAGTCAAAACCAAGCCATATCCCAGGGGTGCGTGTATCTGGAAGGATTGACCACCGGGGGCATCCGAAATAGTAACTTCACCAACAATGTCACTAATCGAGGAGCGCTGTATCCAGCTTATTGTTCCAATCTGGAAATAGACAATTGCTTATTTGAAAACAATAGCAATCCTACTGGATATGGCGGCGGCATGTTTAGCTGGCAAAATACGTTTCTAATCCTGACCAACTCCACCTTTACCGGCAATACGGCCGCAAATGCAGCCGGCATTTATTTTGATGGTCGAGAATTGGGCGTACAAAATCCCGATCACATTGTCATCAACAACTGTACCCTCAGCAACAACAGTACCACTGGTTATGGCGGCGGTGGGTTTTATGTCTTCCGCGCTAGCTATACGTTGACCAATACCGTATTTGAAAATAACTCGGCCAGCAACGGAGGGGCGATTGTCAATGGAGGAGATGACAAAACCTATATTATTGAAAACTGTGAATTTAAAGGGGGAATGAGTTCCTTTGGATGCGGAATGACCAACTATGGCGCCAATAGTTTTGCAACGATCCGCAACTGCCTTTTTGAAGACAACTTTGCGGAGACCAGTGGAGCCGGAATGATCAATGGTTTCCTCGCAGATGTCACCGTTGATAATTGTGATTTTATCAATAACAGCGCCGGTTGGGGAGGTGGAATGTACAATCAAAACGATAGTACACGGGTGAGTGTCACCAATTCCTACTTTACCGGAAACTCTGTAGACAACTTCGGTGGTGCCATCAACATCAACGGTGGCATCGATTTCACGATCGACAATTGTGAGTTTTATGGTAATCAAGCGAATTTCGGTGGCGCAGTTGCCTTCTCTGAGGATTCGCTCAATTTAGCCCACCTCAGTCTTAGTAATTCCATTTTCAACCTCAACGTAGCGGCATCGCAAGGTGGCGGGCTCAATATCGATGACGTAGACACAGAAATCACCTCTTGTCTATTCACCAGCAATATTGCCGCCGATCCTGGTACCGGTGGAGCGATTTCTACCAATGCTGCTGCTGCGGATATCTTGAATATAAGCATAATGAACTCCACCTTTGCCTTTAATACGGGTACCTTGGCCAATGCTATTGCTGCCTATACCACCGATGAGGCCAATTCACAAATGACTTTGCTAAACAATATTTTCCACAATCCGGATGGCGTGAACTATGCCGTTGAAGCTGGTAATCCTCAAGGGCTTTCTCTAGGTGGTAATTTTAGCAGCGATCTTTCAATGATCGATGTCCTCAACAATATAGCTGACCTTATCGACCTCGGTTTGGATCCGGTTTTTGTCAATGTTAGCGATGAGGATTATCACTTGGCAGCAAGCAGCCCTTGTATCAATGCCGGAGTCGATATCGATGTGCCTGAATTTGACCTCGATGGCAATCCGAGAGTGGGCATGGTAGATATCGGCGCGTACGAATTTCAAGGCGTTCCAGATGGTGTACAGGAAGTGGTCGTGGCCAACAATAATCAGTTAAAAATGAGTCCAAACCCAGTAGCTGATCAAACGACGATTGACCTAACCAACAACTGGAAAGGGACGGTGCAAATGCGGATTGTTAATGCGGCCGGACAAATTATGCAACAAAATACCGTGGAAAAAAATTCGGAGCAATTGACCCTAGATCAACAATTAACCGCTTTGCCTGCGGGCGTTTACCAACTGGTGGCTTCCGATGGTCAGGAGATCATCTTATTACCCTTTATTAAGCGATAAGGGTAGGTTTAAAAAAGTAAACTCCCGGCGCTCAGATCTAGTTGCCGGGAGTTATTTTTGTGCAAAACAGGGATAATTTATTCAGAGAGATGCCTATTGTTGTTTTAGCGCCAACAATTCCGGGTTTTTAGAATTGATGCGCGCAGCCACTGCATAGTGCTGCTCCGCTTCGACTTCCACTCCCTTTGGATTTCGTAGAAAAAACCAAAAAAGAAGCCTCGAATATTGCAATTATCCTTGAATGCATCTACTTTTGCCCTCTCATGATTCATACGAATAGACATATTATCCTTCCTTTCACCACTCGCTGTCGCCATTCACGTCGTCGCCCATAGGGGCGTATATCTATCATATTACCCATTCGGGTAGGAATTTCCCTACACCACAATACCAAACCGGCAAACTTGGACCATTGCTATTATTTAGTGACCACAAGTGTTGCTGAAGATTGTGCTATTGCCCTGACCACATTAACCTGTTTATTAGTTCAATGAAATTTTTAATTAACTGACATGAATCCACTCATTAACATTCAGGTGGCGAATCCGGAGCATTTTGGCTTTGCGGAAGCCATTTGTTTGCTGATTGCCGACTCCGCAAGAGCGCGAGGTACCGGTATTGCCAAGCGCGAGCCAGAATACGTTCGCCAGAAGATGGCCAAAGGGCAAGCTGTCATCGCCTTTGTGGAGGATCGGCTAGCTGGTTTTTGTTATATCGAAAGCTGGAGTCACGACAAATATGTGGCCAATTCCGGGCTAATTGTGGCTCCTGAATTTCGTAAAATGGGTTTGGCGAAAGCCATCAAAACCAAAATTTTTGAACTGTCGCGCAAAAAATATCCGGAGGCTAAAATCTTTGGCATCACCACTAGTTTACCCGTGATGCGCATCAATTCACAATTGGGTTACCACCCAGTCACCTTCTCAGAATTGACGCAAGATGACGCATTCTGGACCGGCTGCCAGTCGTGTCCCAACTACGATATTCTGCTGCGCAATGAACGCAGAATATGCCTGTGTACCGCCATGTTGGCGCCCTCTGCCATAGAGGCCGAACAAATGAAAGTCGATTTAAGTGAAATGATTGTCAAGTGATCACAGCGGTGAGGTGTCAGAAGAGAGGAGTCAGAGATCTTTTTTGATCCCCAATCACTCCTCCACCCTGGCGCCTCACCCTGACAGCTAAATATTCTATTATGTCCAACAAAAAACTTGTCCTTGCTTATAGCGGAGGTTTAGATACCTCGTTTTGTGTCAAATATTTAACCCAGGAAGAAGGTTATGAAGTACATGCCGTAACCGTCGATACCGGTGGTTTCCGCGAAAAAGAAATCCAGGTTATTCGGGAAAAAGCCCTACAGTTGGGAGCTAAAAGCTATAAACTGATCGATGCCGTGCCGGCGTATTACCACCGCTGCATTCGGTATATGGTTTATGGCAATGTATTGAGAAATAATACCTATCCCCTTTCCGTAAGTGCCGAACGGGTATTTCAGGCTCTGGAAGTGGCTCGCTATGCCGACCTCATTGGTGCCGACACCGTAGCCCACGGAAGCACAGGAGCAGGTAATGATCAGGTTCGCTTTGACCTCATTTTCAACATCCTTGGTAAGGATCTAAACATTATCACGCCCATCCGCGACCTAAAACTCTCACGAGCAGATGAAATCGATTACCTCAAAAAACAGGGTGTGGAATGGTCGTGGGAAAAAGCCCAATATTCCATCAATCAGGGGCTGTGGGGCACCAGTGTAGGGGGATCGGAAACGTTAAGTTCTTCTAAAGCATTGCCCGAAGAGGCCTACCCTACCCCACTGAGCAAAACCGAACCCACCCAGATCAGTTTACACTTTCAAAAAGGAGAGCTGGTTGGTGTCAATGAAGCATTGTTTGCCTCACCGGTAGATGCGATTAAAGCACTACAAAAGCTAGCAGGTCCCTACGCTATTGGGCGCGACATCCACGTGGGAGATACCATCATTGGCATTAAAGGACGGGTGGGTTTTGAAGCGGCAGCTCCGCTGATCACCATTAAGGCCCATCACCTGCTTGAAAAGCATGTGCTTAGCAAGTGGCAGCAATACTGGAAAGAACAACTCTCCAACTGGTACGGCATGCTGCTGCACGAAGGCCAATATCTGGAGCCGGTCATGCGCAACATTGAGACTTTTATGGAGGATACCCAAAAACCGGTGACCGGTACCGTATGGGTCAAGCTGCTGCCCTACACCTTCCAATTGCAAGGCATTGAATCGGATTACGATCTGATGAACAGTAAATTTGGAGAATATGGCGAAATGAACAAGGCCTGGTCCGGGGAAGATGTCAAAGGATTCACCAAAATTCTGGCCAACCAAATGAATATTCACCATCAGGTACAGCGGGACCAGGAAATGAAAAATGAAAAATAACAGTTAAAAGACCAATATCATGATCCAAGCAGCTATTGTCGGTGGAGGTGGTTATACCGCTGGCGAATTGATCCGCATTTTGTTGTACCATCCAGAAGTCGCCCTTGCGTGGATACACAGCAATAGCCAAAGTGGCAAGCCCATCTATACCACCCACGAAGATTTAGTAGGAGAAACGGATTTGCATTTCACCAACCAATTGGATTTCACAGGAATTGATGTGCTTTTTCTCTGCTCAGGACATGGCCAATCGGCTCGTTTTCTTGACGAAAACACCTTGCCGGAAAATCTTGCCGTCATTGACCTGAGTCACGACTTTCGTTTGCATGAGTCCTTCATTTATGGATTGCCCGAACTCAACAAAGCACGGATCGAAGGGAGTAAGCGCATTGCCAACTGTGGGTGCTTTGCCACCGCCATTCAGCTCGGACTGCTGCCATTGGCGAAAGCCGGTTTATTAAACGAACCCGTAAATATCACGGCCATCACCGGAGCCACAGGAGCCGGACAATCGCCCGGAGCAACGACTCATTTCAGCTGGCGAAACAACAATTTATCTGTTTATAAACCATTTGAACATCAACACCTGCCAGAGATTGAACGCAGCCTGGAACAATTGCAGGGGACGGACTTACCGCCACTACATTTCATTCCCGTACGGGGAGATTTTGCCCGTGGCATCTTTGCGAGCATGTATACGAAGTGTGCCCTCAATGAAGAGGAAGCCTACGCCCTTTTTGAGGACTTTTATAAAACAGCAGCCTTTACCCGCGTGGTTCGGCAAAATCCCAACCTCAAACAGGTGGTCAATACCAACCGAGCGTTGGTACATTTGGAAAAACACGGAGACCAACTGCTCATTTTGAGTTTAATAGACAACTTATTAAAAGGAGCCTCCGGTCAGGCCGTGCAGAATATGAACCTCATTTTTGGCTTCCCCGAAACGACGGGACTACAGCTAAAAGCGACGGTGTTTTAATAGTGGAGAAATGGAAAACCCCATGCATTCCTTCCAAAAAAAAATCACGAGATGAACCTATTTCCAGTATATCCTCTTTTTGACCTGGAGCCCGTGCGGGCAGAAGGTTGTTATGTTTACGACCAGCGAGGCGATGCCTATTTGGACTTTTACGGCGGCCATGCGGTCATTTCCATTGGTCACTGTCATCCTCACTTTGTGCAACGATTACAAACTCAATTGCAGAGGCTGGCATTTTATTCCAATTCGATTCAGAATCCTTTGCAGGAGCAACTAGCCACAAAACTAGGGCAGGTATCCGGGTTAGAAGGCTATCAGTTGTTTCTCTGTAATTCCGGGGCTGAGGCCAATGAAAACGCACTAAAACTGGCCTCTTTCCACAATGGGCGACAAAAGATAATTGCCTTCAAACACGCCTTCCACGGACGGACTTCTGCTGCGGTCAACGTGACCGATAAGGACAGTATCAAGGCGCCTATCAATCAAACATTTCCCGTAGAGTTTCACGAGTGGAACGACCTAAATTCCGTCACTGCCAGTCTGAAGAATGGCGATGTCTGTGCGGTTATTATTGAGGGAATTCAGGGCATTGGCGGCATCCACGTACCCGATCCCGATTTCCTAAAGGCACTGGAAATCTTGTGTAAAGCACAAGATACCGTACTCATTCTCGATGAAATTCAGTCGGGCTATGGACGGAGCGGTCACTTTTTTGCTTTTCAGGAAACCGATATCCAACCAGACATAGTGACTACCGCCAAGGGTATGGGCAATGGCTTTCCCATTGGGGGCGTGCTGATTCATCCGCGTTTTAAGGGGACTTACGGCCTACTCGGCACCACCTTTGGCGGCAATCACCTCGCCTGTGCTGCCGGATTGGCGGTACTGGAAGTCATGGAAGCGGAAAACCTAATGGAAAATGCCCAGCGCTGGGGAGCCGTCTTGATGGAAGAGCTGAAGCAGTTGCCTGGGCTGGTCGCCATTCGTGGTAAAGGGTTGATGATTGGCTTGGAATTCGACCAGGCGATAGGCCCCTGGCGTAAAAAACTGTTATTTGAACACCATATTTTCACGGGCGCTGCTGACTACCCCAATGTCATGCGTTTATTACCCCCACTTTCCATTGGTGCCAAAGAAGTGGATTTATTGACCACCGGTCTGCAAGCCTCCTTACAAGAAGTTGCAAAAAAGTAATACTGATTAATCATGGAAAAATTCATCACTGTTCACGACGTCCCTGATCTCACCAAGTTGATTGCCAGCGCACAAGCAATGAAGGCCAATCCTCTTGCCAACAACCACTTAGGACAAGGCAAAACCCTTGTGCTCCTATTTTTCAACCCGAGCTTACGCACCCGTTTGAGCACGCAACGAGCCGGCTTCAACCTCGGCATGCAGGTCATCAATATGAATGCCGATCAAGGCTGGAAGTTGGAATTTGAGGACCAGGTGGTGATGGACGGAGACAAGGCCGAACACATTCGGGAAGCGGCGGCGGTGGTGAGTCAATATGCCGATATCATTGGCATCCGGACCTTTCCCGGATTGATCGATCGGGAACAAGATTATGCGGATCGCATTATTCACAAATTTATCGAATATGCTTCGGTACCGATCATTAGCTTGGAATCTGCTATCCGGCATCCTTTGCAATCATTGGCCGACTTAGTCACTATTGAAGCATTAAAAAAACAAGCGCGGCCCAAGATAGTCCTCAGTTGGGCGCCTCATCCCCGATCACTGCCTCAGGCTGTGGCCAATTCTTTTGCAGAATGGGTGCAGGCAGCGGGCTTCGATTTGACGATCACACATCCACCGGGATACGAGCTGGCTCCTGAATTTGCGGGTAAAGCCACCATTGAATATGATCAGGAAAAAGCGTTTGCGGAAGCAGATTTTGTTTATGCCAAAAACTGGTCTTCCTACCAGCAGTATGGCCAGATTTTACCGGTGGAAGGCAACTGGATGATCACTGCTAAAAAAATGGCCCTCACCAATCAGGGGTATTTTATGCATTGCCTTCCCGTTCGTCGCAATGTGGTAGTCACTGACGAAGTACTGGACAGCGATCAATCCATTGTCATTGAACAAGCCAGCAACCGGACTTACGCGGCCCAGGCCGTCATTGCGGAGCTGCTTAAACAAATCGAAAAATGACCTTAACCATTGTAAAAATCGGCGGTAAACTCCTCGAATCCGAAGCACTTTTATCCCAAACACTACAACAATTTGCCCAAATCAAAGGTGCCAAGATTTTAGTACATGGGGGCGGAAAATCAGCCAGCGAATGGTCGAATGCATTGGGTATTCCACCCAATATGGTGGATGGCCGCCGGATCACCGATGCCCCTACACTGGAGGTGGTCACGATGGTCTATGCCGGGCTGGAGAACAAGAAGGTGGTGAGTCAATTACAGGCACTGGGCTGTGATGCACTAGGCTTTTCGGGGGCCGATGCCAACACCATCCTGGCGCGCAAACGACCGGTCAAAACGATTGATTATGGATTTGTGGGAGATATTGATCAGGTCAATGCAATGCGCATTAATGCTTTGCTGAAACTGGGCTTAAGCCCGGTATTTTGCGCCATCACCCACGATGGCAACGGAGGTTTACTCAATACCAATGCCGACACCATTGCCGCTGAAATGGCTAAAGCCATGGCCAATCATTACGAGGTAAAGCTTTTTTATTGTTTTGAAAAAGCCGGTGTATTGGCCGATCCCAATGACGATCACTCCGTCATTGCGTTGATTGATCAGGCCACTTTTGCGGCGGGAAAAAAATCGGGGGCCATCGCTGCCGGTATGCTGCCCAAATTGGAAAATGCCTTTGCGGCCCTCTTAGCAGGGGTACAACTGGTCACCATTGGCGGGCCGGAAGCGCTAACGGGTGTCGGAGGAACCCAACTCACCTTAAATACCCTGGAATCATGACCGTGGAACAACTCACAGAATTGGCGACTGCGTTGCTAAAGCAATTAATTGCGACCCCCTCTTTTTCCCGTGAGGAAAGCATCACCGCTGATATTCTATTCGACTTTTTGCAACGGCAACAATGCGCACCCCAGCGACTGGGTAATAATATTTGGGTGGCAACCCCAAAAACCTCCAGTCGACAACCGGTTATTCTACTCAACTCTCATCACGATACCGTAAAGCCAGTCAGTGGCTGGAGCAAAGATCCGTTCACCGCTCAGGAAGAGGACGGGCGACTGTATGGATTGGGCAGCAATGACGCGGGTGGTTGTCTAGTGAGTTTATTGGCTACTTTTCTACATTTCAAGGGGCGGTCCGATTTGCCTTTCCAACTGATCTTTGCAGCGACGGCTGAGGAGGAAATCTCCGGTGCGAATGGCATTGCGGCCGTATTGCCCCAATTGGGGGCCATTGATTTTGCCTTGGTGGGCGAACCAACCCTTTTACAAATGGCTGTCGCCGAAAAAGGGCTGATGGTCATTGATGCCGAAGCGCGGGGAGAAGCCGGGCACGCCGCACGTGAGGAAGGCATTAATGCCCTCTACAAAGCGGTGGACGACATCCAAACCATCCGGCAATTTCAATTTCCAAAAACATCAGAACTATTAGGCCCCATTAAGGTGAGCATCACGCAGATTGAAGCGGGAACTCAACACAACGTAGTACCCGATAAATGCCATTTTGTATTGGATGTGCGGACGAATGAATGTTATAGCAATGCTGAAGTTTTTGAAGTGTTGCAATCCATAACACAATCCCAACTCAAAGCCCGCTCCTTCCGGCTCAATTCCTCCGGAATAGCCTTGGATCATCCCATCGTAAAAAGTGGTTTAAAGCTAGGGCTAACCTATTATGGCTCCCCTACCCTTTCTGATCAGGCGCTGATGCCCTTCCCTTCACTAAAAATCGGTCCGGGCGATTCCGCAAGGTCACATACCGCAAATGAATTTATACATTTACATGAAATCAAAAACGGCATTCAAACCTACATTGCATTATTAGACAGTATGCCCAAGTCATAATCCTTGCAAAATTTACTACCTATGAAGCTCTGGCAAAAGCAATACAATCTGGACGAAAAAATTGAAAAATTCACGGTAGGTCGCGACCGGGAATTGGATTTATTGCTGGCACCGTACGACATCTTGGGGTCGCTGGCGCACATCCAAATGCTAGCCTCCATTGACTTATTGACCCCTGATGAACTGATCGCATTATCCAGCGCCTTACGGCAACAATATGCAGCAGCAGAAGCCGGCGACTTCACCATTGAACCCGGCATTGAAGATGTCCATTCTCAAGTGGAATTACAGCTGACCCGAGCCTTGGGAGAGGTGGGTAAAAAGATTCACAGCGGGCGTTCGCGCAACGATCAAGTACTGGTCGATCTTCGGTTGTATTTCCGTGCCGAAATTGAGGCTGTGGCGCTTGAACTAAAGGCGTTGTTTGATCAATTGCAGCAATTATCCGAGCAACATAAAGATCAATTGATGCCCGGATACACCCACTTGCAAGTGGGCATGGTTTCCTCCTTTGGCTTGTGGTTTGGGGCTTATGCAGAATCGTTGGTCGATGACCTGAAATTGCTGCGTAGTGTCTTTGATATTGTCAACCAAAATCCGTTGGGATCTGCGGCCGGGTATGGATCCTCCTTTCCGCTCAATCGAAAGATGACCACGCAATTACTGGGATTTGCGGATCTCAATTACAATGTGGTACACGCCCAGCTCGGCAGAGGAAAAAGTGAACATTTCATGGCGTTTGCTTTGGCAGGCATAGGGCATACCGTGGGCAAATTGGCGATGGATCTGGTTCTATTCTCCAACCAAAATTTCAATTTCCTGAGTCTGCCCGACGACCTCACCACGGGGTCCAGCATCATGCCTCACAAGAAAAACCCCGATGTTTTTGAGTTGATTCGCGGACGGTGCAATCAATTGCAGGCCCTGCCCGTACAGATCAGCCAATTGACCGGAAATTTACCGGCGGGATACCACCGGGATTTTCAATTGCTCAAAGAAGTCCTTTTTCCAGCCCTGGAGCAGCTCAAAGATTGCCTCTCTTTAATGAGTTATGCCTTGGGGCAAATTGAGCTAAAAGAAAATTTGCTGGAAGGAGTCCAATACGACTATTTATTTAGTGTAGAGGAGGTCAATCGACTGGTGCTATCCGGGATTCCCTTCCGGGATGCTTATCATCAGGTCGGGCAACAAATTGCAGATGGGAAATTTGAGCCGGGTAAAGCCATCAATCATACCCATGAAGGTAGTATTGGCAATTTGTGCACTGCTGAAATTAAAGAAAAGTGGGAAAAGACTTATGCTCAATTTGGCTTCCGGCAGGTTGAGGAATCCTTATCAAAACTGATTCGCCCGGTGTAACAAAAGAACCACAGGAGTTGATTCCTCCTGTGGTCTTTCAATTCAATCAAATACAAAATTGCATTTGATCCGTTCGGGCTAAAGTATTCTTACAGCGGGATGATACCCGTAGCCAAAATAGTGACCTCCACCGTAGCATTGGCGTCCAGCTTAATATCGTTGATACTCAGTCCGGTAATCAAGTCAAAAAGCAAGTTACCCTGCAGTTCGAAGGTGCCATCATTGCCTTCATCTTCATAGGCGGCAAAATAGAGCTCGTACGCTCCCGCTTCCAGGAAATGCAACTCAAAACTTCCATCCTGAGCCACTTCGGCACTGGTCACGGCATTGCTAAATGCTATATTGCCAGCCCCTTGGCCTTGTACTTCTGTTTCTGCATTTAAAGTCCCTTTCTGATAAGCATACACGATCAGCTTATCTGAAAAATTGGCCCAGCTATTCACCTGACCACTAATGACACCAGTTTCCAGCTTTTCCTTTACACTCAATGCGGCACTGAGTTCACTATTGGTCACAAAAGCATACCCTTCGGTGCCCTCTCGCTGAATGGCTTTGCGCAAATCAAAATCGATCACGATCGTATTGGTTCCATTTTCTGGAACCATAAATTCAGAACCGGTAAAGGTAATTTCTGTCATAGCACTACCCGCAGCAGATAAAGCCAGATCGTCTTTGGTACCATTCAGGTTCATCACATAGTTACCCGGGCTATTGCCATTTACATCTTGCTCATTATCGAGTACGAGTGTTACCTCAGAATAAGATTGTGCACGGACTTCACTATTGGCCAGAATTTCTGTCACGCCATTTTGGTAGGCGCTAATTTCGATGGTTTGGCTGGAGAATCCCTCTACCTTTGTGCCATTTACGCGCAATTCCGCAACGGTCACAAAAACGCCTTTCACATTGGCGTCGTCAACAGGTGCGTCAGTAATTTCGACCTGTAGCTGACCGGTAGCACCTTCTCCCGGGTTGGGGTCATCTTTGGTACATTGAGAAAAGGCAAAAACACTGACAATCATCAATACCCATAAACGGGCAGTTTGAAACATTTTTGTGTTCAACATTGGATATAATTTTTGGTGAAATAAAATAAATGGACACCCAAGATTATGGGTAACTTAATAAACTGGGGTTGGGATTTGCGTGAATACTCATTGGCCAGGATTTAAGAAGAAAGCATCAACTTAATCAACCTGGACGTACTAGTTGAGTTGGGCGATGTGAAAATTACGAGGGGTTGCGAGCCAAGTTTTCAGGGTCTTGAGTATAGGATAGCTCACTTGACAAGTTTTGGAAAGAGCAGAAAAGTCAACCAGACTCCATCCTTCTTTTAAGCACTCTTTGACCTCGCGCTCAGAGGTCTCCAGTATTTTCGCTATGTCTTCAATGACATACCCTTCCAGAAACAAAACCAAGGGAAAACTCAGTCTTCTTTCCATGGAAGTAAAGATTTGTTTGATCACCGTTCGATGCCTTCTCTTGGCAGAATCCGATGATATCAAACTTTTTTGTGATAACTGGGATCGGAATTTACGACTTTTCATCGGTGAATCATTTTAGTGAAGAAAATAAAGATGTAAAGTCCAACCAATAAAGTGTCGTTTTGTTAAGAAATGCTAGTTTAGGAATAATCTATTACCGTGCCATTTTTACAAAAAACTGAAAATCAATTTTTTACAAAACATTAAAAATTTTCACCGAGTGGGAAATTAAATCATTTCCTGAAATATCAGGAAATTTTCGGATATTGAGACATTGTACTCACCCAAGGTTTTTTCCCATACCGAACCAAACATCAGAATAAACGGTTTTGGCAATAAAATTATTCTACTTTTGTATCGTTTCCTGTTCAAAGGATTCCCCCCACCTTTATCCGGAATGAAAACTAGCAACTATGAGTACTACCCAAATTTTCAGCGGAATCGCAGTTGTATTAGGCATTTCAGGTGTTTTTCTTTTAACACGCCAAGCCGCAACTCCTGCCCAAAATGCAGCGGTAAAACCCGATGCAAAAGAGGAAACATTTCACTGCTTTAAGACTGGTCGTTTCTGCTTTACACTTCCCGAGGCGTTTGTAGGTTTCGATTCTGAGGCCGATCCCTCTCAGGGAATCACCATGCAATCAACAGATGGGACTATTCGATTAAAGATTAGAGAGTACCCCCCGGAAAAGACAAATCTCCGTCAACTTTTTGAAACCAGATACCAAACCATTCAAGCATCGACTAAGGTATTTTACATGGGAAAAGTTTTCCTGACCGACGATGTAGACCAGCTCTCCGCTGAATTTGCACTAAACAACATCTATTACTATTATCTGGTCAAGGACCTCGGGCACAGTATTGTTGAAATTGTGGTATTTGGTGCCGACAAGGGCAGGGAAGCTGTCTTAAAGGCCGCGATGGGCATCAATATTTCCCAAAAAATGGCTAGTGCCCACATATAGTTATTGAGTGTAGTTAAAGCTCATCAAGGTAACGATGTGTGCAGCGAAATTGGAATCATTTGGAGAAAGGTAGGGCTGCTTTGGCCACATCATTTTTCCATTTCTCTTCATAACATATGCTTTGCCAGAGTTATGGAAGGGGATTTCCGAATACTCAGAAGGCGAGCTGGCCATTCATTTAAGGCCTACAATTTCTACAAATCCCCAGTAATCAATCCCCCACCCTATTGTTTTAAAATAGGCTAAAACAAAGACAAGAAATAATTGATGCTAATTTAATCCAAATAAAGTCAAATTATTGTATTTTGACCGGGGCGGAGCAGGAGTACGCGGCAAAAGTAATATCCACAAATCAATATATCTTCAACAACACTGTCCAAAATATTACGATTATTTAGGAATCAATTAGGCCCTATATTGACGCCAAATATTCGAAGGGCTTGCGATATGTTACAATAATGGAGACAAGGAAAATTCCTTTAAGGCTATGATAATTACAAGTTATCTGGAGGCAGCAAAAATTGTCCAGCAGGGCATTTTTTTCACAACGGAGAAGGGAGAGCTGCTTGGTGCTAACCAAAGCTTTTGTACAGATTTTGGGTATGATCCTACTACTGTAAAAGGTAGATCCATTCTCGAAATTGCGCCGCATTACAGTCTGATAAAATGGAAAAACTTGTGGAATGAATTGGCGGAAAAAAGGCAACTTTCCACGAATACAGATTTGCTTACTGATGGGGAAATCCTCATTCCTGTATCCTTGAAGTGGCTTTTACTGGAGGCCGGCAAAGAGCGCGTTGGTTGTGCTATTGTAGAAAATCTAATCGAAAAAAATCGCTACCGCGACATGATGCTCATCACTGCGGAAGTAGCGGCAATGGGTGGTTGGGAATGGGATATCTCCAAGCACCAAGTTTTACTAACCGGAGAAACCTGCCGCATTCTGGGCGTTGGCCAGCTGGAGCAAGTCTTGACTGAAGAGGAATTTTCTACCATCCTGGAAGAAAAGCTATTTCCCGAAGACCGGGCAAAACTCAAAGAAGCATTTGACCTGGCTGTAAAGTTGGGAAGAAACTTTGAGGTGGAGATTGCCGGTCCTCCAGATAAGGACAATTCAGGCCGCTACCTGATACACGGCAGGCCAGTACAGTCGGAGGGAATCACGTACAAGATTTATGGTGCCGTACAGGATATTTCTACTGTGACTTCTCATTATGAAACGATGTACTTGACCCAGTTTTCCGTAGACCAAGCCGCAGAAATGATTATTTGGGTCAATGATGAAGGATCGTTTCTCTATGCCAATAACTCTTTTTGCCAAGAATTGGGATATACTAAGGAGGAATTGGAGGAGGTCAAAATTATGGATATTGCCCAAACGTATACTCCGGAAGGTCGAATGCAGGTTCGCAAAGAACTCGAAGAAAAGGGGGTGATCGATATGGAAGTTGAATTTACCCGTAAGGATGGTTCTGTCTTCCCGGTAGCCTGCACACTCAACCACATCTTTTACCAGGGTCAAAATATTGACTGCGCCTTTTGTAGAAATATCACCCAGCGAAAAAAGCGCACGAAAGAGTTACAACTGACCAAGTTTTCGCTTGATTCTGCTCCGGATATGGTGCTTTGGATCGATTCTACCGCTAATTTTGTCTATTGCAATCAGGCCGTGTACCAACAATTGGGTTATTCAGAGCAAGAGATGAAAACACTTAAGGCTTACGATATCTATGAAACGCTCAACGAAGCCGATTTCCCTAAATCCTGGGAAGACTTTAAACAACAGCGGGTACTGCAAACCGAAAGCTACGTAAAATGCAAAAACGGGCAACTGATTCCGGTGGAGGTAAAGTCCAATTTTATTGAGTTTGAAGGCCATGAAATCAACTGCTCTGTCGCCCGAGATATTACAAGCCGGAAGAAAAGAGAAAAAGAACTGGAGGAACTTTACGCAAAAGTGGCATCAGACAATATTGTCTTAAGAGAAGAAGTAGAATTGAATAGTAATTTTGATTCGATCATTAGCCAGAGCAAAAACTACCGCCCGGTTTTGAAACAGATTGAGCAGGTCGCCCCAACACAGTCTACCGTATTGATCACCGGAGAAACGGGTACGGGAAAAGAATTGCTGGCCCGCTCCATTCATCTGCTGAGCGACCGCAAAGAGCGACCATTGGTCAAAGTCAATTGTGCCGCCCTGCCTGCTAATCTGATTGAAAGCGAGCTTTTTGGGCATGAAAAAGGAGCCTTTACCGGGGCTGTTGGGAAAAAAAAGGGTCGATTTGAAATTGCCAATGGCGGCACCATCTTTCTCGATGAAATTGGAGAGGTGCCGCTTGAAATACAGGCCAAATTGCTACGTGCCATCCAAGAGTGCGAATTTGAGCGGGTTGGAGGTACCACCACCATTAAAGTCGACGTGCGCATCATTGCCGCCACCAATCGGGATTTGAAAAAGATGGTTGATGATGAAGAATTCAGAGAAGATCTCTATTATAGACTAAATGTATTTCCGGTACACAACCTGCCTCTGCGGGACCGTAGAGACGACATTCCGCTGCTGGCCCGGTATTTCATCGGGAAATATGCGGAAAAGGCAGGCAAAAACATCACCAAGATCCCCGAATCAGAAATGGAAAGGTTGATGCGCTACAACTTCCCGGGAAATATCCGGGAACTGCAAAATATCATTGAAAGGGCCGTTATTCTCACCACCGGAGAGGTGCTGAATCTAGCAGGAAGTTTTCGCCCCCAATTGACCAATAACAAAGAAAACCCCACTTATTTCAAGACCTTTGAGGAAATGCAAAGAGAACACATTCTGGAAGCATTGAAAAAAACAGATGGCAAAGTGAGCGGACCTGGTGGCGCTGCTGAATTATTGGGCCTTAATGATAGAACACTAACTTCAAAAATTAAAAAATTTGACATTAGCAAAGAAGATATCTATGGGTAATTGACACCTAAAAATGGTCTGAGAATTTATCACTTGTTCTCACTGCCCTCCACTTCGTTGCAAAGCTGGCTTACAAGTAGGCCCCCTTCCCCACTTGACGTATAGCCTTGGCTTCGCCTACGTTTTGCGCCTTGTTCAGACCGATGATCCCGTCGTGCTAAT
>CAXHCA010000010.1:0-80008 GCA_964015035.1 uncultured Saprospiraceae bacterium | reverse complement strand
GTCCCTGAAGTATATTCGGGCAAGCTATTCAGTCCCGGTAAAACCGGGATTTTGGCTGCTAAAGCACGACCCCAAACATACACTTAATTTTTTGGCTCCAACTCCAGCAGCGTGATTTCTGGCAAAATACCAACCCGTCCAGGATAGCCAAGGAAGCCAAATCCGCGATTGACGTACAGGTACTGATCTTCCTGTTGATAGAGCCCGGCCCACTCCTTATATACATATTGGATTGGACTCCACTTGATCCATCCAGGAATTTCTACCCCAAATTGCATGCCATGGGTGTGTCCGGAAAAGGTAATTGCGATATCCTTAAATCCTTGAATGACTTGGTCTTTCCAATGAGATGGATCATGGGAGAGTAGCAGTTTCAAACTAGCAGTTTCAGTACCGGTGTGAGCAGACTGCAGGTCTCCATGTTTGGGAAAGCGTGGGTGTGCAGAATAATTTTCCACGCCAATCACCGCCACTTTTTCACCGGCGATATCGACCATGCGATTTTCATTGAGTAAGAGATCCCACCCCAATTGGCCATGGATGGCCTTCAAGTGATTCAGGTTTTGTTCCTTCGTCTGACGGTCGGGCCACTGAACATAATCGCCGTAATCATGGTTGCCCAAGATAGAATAAACGCCGTATTTTGCTTCAATTTGCTTGAAAGTATCAATGAAGGGGCTCATTTCTGTTGCCACATTATTGACAAGATCACCCGTGAAAAACACCAGGTCCGGTTTTTGGCGGTTGATCAGCTCAATGGCTTTTTGCAAGGGTTCCCGAAAGGTGAAACTACCCGAATGAATATCTGAAATTTGTACTATGCGCAGACCTTTGAGGGCATCGGGTAATTGATTAAGAGAAAGTTTTTGGCGGTATAGTTTATACCGATATTGATTGAACAACATCCCGTAAGTCAATGAGAAAAAGGGGATACTGCCAAGTGCCAGGCCAAAGTTTACCAGAAAACGAGACCTGCCATTATCCATTATGGCTTGCCCGTTCCAACTTTCCAAAGCATACATCGTCAAACGACGCATATCGTCAATGAGCAAGAAACTGCCGATTAATAATTTAGAGAAATAGGCAATGATCACAATCGCCCGCAATAGACTGTAAACTTGCTTGAACCAGCCCGGTGCCGGGTCGGCAATGGGAATGGTCATCAGGATAATGGCCAAGATGGGCAAAGACCAATAAAAGATGTAGAGCAAGATCCGTGTTGAGGCTGACCAGGATTCTGACAGCAGCCGAAAGGCCTGAAAGACATAAAGATCAAAGGACAACAGAATCAATAAAACTAGGATGAACCGCATTTTAAAAACTGATTTTGTAACAGGCAAAGTGTTACTTTTTGTAAACCCGCCGTTAATAGAATAGTTTGAATCAAGGAATAGTTTGAAATAGCGTTTAATCCAATTCTTAAAGGAGCGTTAAAATTGCCGGATTAGCGTATTCGAAAATAGCGAAAAAGGCAATAAATTTTTTATTTGGAGCATCATAAAGGCATCAAAAGTAAATTTCTCTAAAAAGATGTTTTTAAAATTTTTTGCAAAAAAATGCTTTTTATATAAAATTTAATTTCTTGATTTCGTAAAAAACACCGTTTATTCAAAATAAAATTTTGCCTATTGTCTTGATTGGTACACCTTTTTCATCTACATTTGTGGCGTCAAAAATGACAGCCCTCAAATTAAACCTTAACAAGCGATTACCATGTCAAGAATTATTTTTGTACTCAGTGTTTTGTTGATTAGCGCCAATCTGATTAATGCACAATCAAAAGAGCTCAAAACTGGAGATTTACAGTTGGGTGCCGGTATTGGTTTAATTCCCACCTATGCTGCCGATGGGGGGCATGTAAATGTACCACCGGTAAGTGCAAGGCTGACTTATCAGTTCAACGAAAAGTTTAGCATGGGTGGTTATGTAGCCTATTCTTCTACTACCAGCCAGAAAAAAAATTACCCTGATGGCTCTTCTCGCATTTTCGACAGTGAGCAATTAATGTTCGGCCTTAGATCGGCTGTTCACGTTAATCGTTTCAAAAGTTGGGATGTATACGGTGGCCTGATGCTTGGTTATAGCATTCCAATGGTCAAGGAAACCATCAACTATCCAGCTGAAACCAATCGGGATGACCTGCAACCGACCTTTAGCCGGCCAGCTACCAACAAATTTTTGTACTCTGGCTTTATCGGGGCTACTTACTTCCTCAGCCCTAATCTTGGCATTAACGGTGAAGTCGGCTACGGTATTTCATTGCTCAATTTGGGCATCAGCTACAAGTTTTAAACAGTTTTTTCAGTTAGTACTTAATCCTAAGTTTTTAAGATATGATCACCGAAGCTGTCTTTTTTTGAGGACGGCTTCTTTTTCTTTAGAGTATGTCTGGAGCAGATTCTATTTGAAAATCAGTAGATTAGGGTTTTGGCTAAGAGATCAAATATGAGTCTCGGCTGAGCCGAGGTGAATATTTTAGCTCAACGCCAGGTTCCTAATATATTGGTTTTCAGCAGGAGCAAGCTCCAAACAAGCACTAACATTTTATCAAAGGAAAAACAGTACCATGTTACCTAAAGTACCAGGATTAAAGCATTTAGATAGTGGCAATTTTTTCCTCATTGCGGGCCCTTGTGCCATTGAAGGAGAGGCCATGGCTTTTGAAATTGCGGAAAAGGTCACTACCCTTTGTGACCGCTTGAAGATTCCTTTTATTTTTAAAGGATCCTACCGCAAGGCCAATCGTTCCCGACTGGATTCTTTTACCGGCATTGGCGATGAAAAGGCGTTGCGCATTTTAAAAGCGGTTGGCGATGCATTTCAAGTACCTGTAACAACGGATATTCACGCGGATGAAGAAGCGGCCATGGCTGCTGAATATGTGGATGTATTGCAAATTCCGGCCTTTATGTGTCGTCAAACCAGTTTATTGGTGGCTGCGGCCAAAACGGGTAAGGTGGTCAATATCAAAAAAGGGCAATTTCTTAGTGCAGAAGCCATGCGTTTTGCCAAAGATAAAGTCACCGAGTCGGGAAATGACCAGGTGATCCTCACCGAAAGAGGCGTCACCTTTGGCTACCAGGATTTGGTGATCGATTATCGAGGGATTCCCGTCATGCAGGCTATGGGCGCACCGGTTGTACTGGATTGTACCCACTCATTGCAGCAACCCAACCAAAGTACAGGAGTAACGGGGGGGAAACCGGCTTTGATTGAAACAGTGGCAAAGGCCGCCGTAGCAGTGGGGGTAGATGGACTATTTATGGAAACCCACCCCAATCCGGCCGTAGCAAAATCTGACGGAGCAAACATGTTGCCGCTGGATCAATTGGAGGCACTTTTGGAACGACTATTACGAATTCGAGCAGCCGTTCGGTGATAAAAGTTCGAAAACAAAAGTTTTACAAACAAATCGACTGAATTAATTGACTTTTTGCATAATTTTTTGCAATTTATACATATTGCAGTGGGGCGGGGAGTTTAGATCAAGCCCATTGCCATAAATCATTAAAAAGGAGGTGCTTATGACTATCTACAACTACAAATCTTTTTATGCAACCATTTTCCTCCTGTGCACAGCTTTCTTCGTTAATGGACAACAGGCGGAAAGAATTTTGGTGAAATCCTTCAATTTAGAGGGTAATCAAGTCGTTCTACTCGATCTGCCAGGAAACGTAGAAGTACAGCCCTGGAATAGTGACATTCTCCGCATTCAGATGACCATTTCTTTGGAAACGGGCTCGGATGCGATGTTGAAATCTCTTATTCAGGCGGGGCGTTACAACCTAAAGTCACACGTGGATGATAACACGTTTAATGTCACGAATTCTGAAATGGACAAACAAATTATTTTCCGGGGTAAAGAATTGGCTGAACAATTGACGTATGTCGTTTATGCTCCTGAAAATGTATTGGTGAAACTGAAAGACAATTCTACCAGTGGACTGGGAGCTGACAATTCCTCCCTGTAAGTGCCTGTTTGGAGGTGGTGCTTTAGCAGCGAAAATTTTAGGTTTTAGGTTCTCGGAAGGCTCATTTTTGAGTGCATCTCGGCTCAGCCGAGAAGGACGAAAAAATAGCCGAAAAGAGGTTCCAAAATCCCGGTTTTACCGCGACTAAATAGCTTGCCCGAATATACTTCAGGGACTACCTCCAAATATGTACTAAAACAACTATTTTTTTTGAGCGTTAATAAGGTACAGGTTGGTGAATCCATTCTGTACCTTATTTTTTTGTTGAGAAGCTTCATTACCTTTACCCATAAATTTTTCCTAAAAAAGTATATTTGGCTATGACTAAATGGATTATGGTGATGGTGTTGGGCTTGATGAGCCTTTCACTTTGGAGTCAGTCGCAAAAATCTTTTCACGATACCTTTCAACTGGATAGTGTCAAAACCATTCACTTGGATTTGTATGGAGAACCGGAAGTGCAGGCCTGGCCCGGCAATAATATTATGATTGAAACTAAAATCAAACTCTATGATGCTTCTGATGTGGTCTTGAACCATTTCGTAGAGGCGGGGCGGTATAAAGTGGAAGCATTGGAAGAAGGCGATCAACTCAAATTGAGTTCTTTGGACAAAGAGCGCAAATCGATCAAAACGACCAGGGGGGAATGTTTTGAGGAAGTGAATACCATTGTCTACATGCCAAATAATTTTAAGGAGGTTGGCACCTATCAGTACCAACGAAGTAGTGAGGAAAATTGAAATGATCAAAGAGATAGAATTAAAGCTTTTGCCCGCCGAGGCAGTAGATGAAGGATTGGTAAGGAAGCGCGCCATTCAAAAATTGCGAATTTCCAAAGAAAAGGTCAAAGCCGTTGAGTACCTGCGCCGTTCGATTGACGCGCGGGGGCACCGACCATATATCCGCCTCAAGGTGGCGGTGTATTTGGAGGAAATGCCCCAGGCAGAAGCCCCTGTATTGGCATCTTTTAAACCCGTTGATCAAGCCAAAACGGTGTTGATTGTCGGTGCTGGTCCGGCAGGATACTTTGCGGCCTTGCAATTGATTGAATTGGGCATCAAACCCATCCTGTTTGATCGAGGAAAACCGGTGCAGGAACGCCGACGGGATCTGCGGGCCATCCAACAGTTTGGAGAAGTGAACCCACATTCCAACTATTGCTTTGGCGAAGGCGGGGCAGGCACCTATTCCGATGGCAAATTATATACCCGTTCTCACAAGCGAGGCAGTATTGAAAAAGTGCTGCGATTATTGGTGGAACATGGAGCTTCCACTGAAATTATGGTGGATGCTCATCCGCACATCGGCTCTAATAAATTACCAAAAATTGTGGCCAGTATCCGCGAAACGATCTTAAAGTACGGGGGCGAAATTCACTTCGACAGCTGGGTATCCGATTTCCTGATTAAGAAGGATAAAATCATAGGGGTACAAGTGAACGAAAAGCAAGAGCATTTTGGAGATGCAGTGGTCTTGGCTACCGGACATTCCGCCAGGGATATTTACCAGCTTTTGAAAGCTAAAAAAATAAGAAGCGAGGCCAAACCTTTTGCGCTCGGTGTGCGCATTGAACATCCCCAGTTGCTGATTGATCGCATACAATACAACCAATCTCCGCGGGAGGAACATTTGCCCGCATCCAGCTACAAGCTAGTGTGCCAGGTGGCGGGCCGGGGGGTATTTTCCTTCTGTATGTGCCCCGGAGGGTTGGTCGTTCCAGCGGCAACTGCACCGGGAGAAGTGGTCGTCAATGGCATGTCTCTTTCGCGCCGGGATTCGGCTTTTGCCAATTCGGGAACAGTCGTGGCGGTAGAGGTAGAAGATTTACAGCCTTTTGCGGATCAGGGCGTTTTTTCAGGACTGGCCTTTCAACGGTCCATCGAACAAAAGATGTTTAACCTGGCGGGAGATGGTTCACAGAAGGCACCGGCTCAAAGGCTGACCGATTTCGTGAGTGGAAAGCTTTCAGCTTCCTTGCCGGATTCTTCCTACATTCCGGGACTGACTCCGGGGCCTTTGCATGAATTGTTGCCTCCGCCGATCTACCAACGCCTGCGCCAGGGCGTACAGGAATTTGGGAAGAAAATGAAGGGCTATTTTACGGAAGAAGCCAACGTGATTGGTACGGAAAGTCGCACCAGTGCCCCCGTAAAGATTCCCCGAAATGTGGAAACGTACATGCACGATGAGGTGGAAGGGTTTTTCCCTTGTGGTGAAGGAGCAGGGTACGCCGGTGGTATTTTATCGGCGGCAATGGATGGGCAGAATGTGGCCAAGGCTGTGGCTAAATTTATCCAAACATGCTCGTAGACTCCGGCAGCAGGCTCTTTTTTGGCAGCAGCCCTATTTTTTAAGAACTTACTATCTTTGACCGCCCAATTTACAAAACTGACTCAATGAAAGACATTATAGATTTAATTGCCCGGGTATCCTTAGCTTTTTTATTTCTTTGGGAAGCCTATGATTCCATTACCTACTTTAAGACCACCAAGCACTTGATGACGGAGTATGGCATTACCTGGAAACAGGATCTACTCCTGGTGGGCACAATCTGTTTTTTGATTCTTGGCGGAACCCTGTTGTTGATCGGCTACCGGGCCGGTTTTGGTGCTTTGTTGCTGCTCATTTACTGGGTGCCAGTCACTTTCATTGTACACAGTTTTTGGAATGCCCCTCCGGAAGAGTTGCGCATGGAATCGATTGCATTTATGAAAAATTTTGCGATCATCGGCGGTTTATTGATGGTTATGGCCAATGGCAGTGGGAAATACAGTGTCAAGCGCCTTTTTGCTACCTTCCGGGTCAGAGGAGCGAATAAATGATAGGGAAGGAAGGCCTTGCTGAAAGATAGGAAGGATAGGGGGGCGCACAATGATCAACCGCCACTAATAAACTCGCTCTAGCGCAAGTGACCGCCCTGACTAAGCCGGATTGCGAAAGAAGGTTTTTTCTTCAACAGCAACCTTATTCATGACTTTCCTCGTCTTCATTCAATTGGTTTCCACAGTACTTGCAATAGACCGCATCATCATCGTGGCCCTCCAGACCACAAAAGCGACAGGCTTGAGTATTGGAAGGAAAGATGTCGCGATGAGTCTGAATAAATTCGGCTGAAACAATGCCGGTCGGAACGGCGAGAATCGCATACCCCATGATCATCACGATTGCGGAAAGCAACTGACCTAGTTCGGTAATAGGAGTGATATCTCCGTAGCCCACGGTGGTGAGCGTGACAATGGCCCAATAAATGCTGCGGGGAATACTGGAAAAGCCAGGGTTCTGACCACCTTCAAGCAAATACATGAGCGAGCCGATGAGGATGGTCATGAGCATCACAAAAATTAGAAACACCGTGATTTTGGCTCGACTGGCTTTCAGTGCTTCGACAATGATGGCGCCTTCCTTCATGAAATGGCCGAGTTTGAAAATTCGGAAAACACGCATGAGCCGAAGGACCCGAATCACCAGAAAATACTGCGAACCAGGGATTACGAGGCTTAGATAACTGGGTAAAATGGCCAAAAGGTCAATGATGCCAAAAAAGCTTCGGGCATATTTCATTGGATTGTAAACACTATATAACCGCAGGATATACTCTACAGTGAAAATGATGGTAAAACCCCATTCCAGATAGAAAAACAACTCAAGGTATTCGTCATGAAGGTAGTCTACACTTTCCAATGCTACTACAATGACACTTGCTGCGATAACAATAAGTAGGATGATGTCGAAAATTTTACCAGCCTTGGTATCCGCCTCGAAGATGATCTCGTGCAGTATTTCTTTGCGAGGATTGGGTTTAAATTCCTTATTGGGCATGAACCAGTTATTTTATTCCGAAAAAATACAAAAATATCAGATAGCAGGCAGAGTTGGGTGACCGTACCCCTGAAAATCAGACCGCTTCCTAGATAGGCGGAAGTTTTTTTTCTAATTCAAGTGCTTTAGTGTAACTTTACTAATTCATTTTGGTTAATCTTTTATCAAAAAATATACCGTGGTCAAAGCAGTCATTATTGAGGATGAAATCAATGGTCTAAATAATTTAAAGAATTTATTGGCCGAGCATTGTGAAGATGTTGAGTTGATGGGTACCGCCGGCTCAATTGCTGAAGGTGTAGAGTTATTTAATAGCCTCCCCGTCCGACCTGATGTTGCTTTCTTGGATATCAGTTTGCCTGATGGGCTGGTCTTTCAGTTGCTCAATAAGCTTCGTCCCATCGATTTCGAAATCGTTTTTGTCACGGCTTATCAGGAGTACGCCATTAAAGCCTGTGAGTATAGCTCTATCGGATACATCGTCAAACCGATTGACCCCGATTTGTTGACGGATGCGGTGGCAAGGATTAAGCCACGTAAAGAAGCCGATACACAAACAGACAAACGGCTGGATGTTTTTAATAACTACTACAATAATCCCAATGCCTTTACCAAAATGAGTATCTCGGCATTGGATGGAATTTATTTTGTCAATATCAAAGATATCGTTCGCTTTGAAGCGGAAGATAATTATACCCATATCTTTCTAGAAAGTGGAGAGCGGATTACTGCCTCTAAAACCATTAAATCGTACGAGGACCTATTGGAACCTTTCAATTTCTATCGCGTTCACAAACGGCACGTGATCAACCTGAACTACATGCGCAAGTTTGTCAAAGGCGATGGTGGGTACCTGATTATGGACGACGAGATCAAGATTGAAGTGTCTCGCCGCCGCCGCCCGGCATTTATGGAAAAAATGCGAAGACTACAGGAGGGATTATAGAAGAATATTGTGTTAAAAACAGATATTTTTTTTTCCCTTTTAAAGAAAAAAAATGTGTTGTTCAAAAGTTAAATCTTTTCTGAACTGTAGATATTTTTGTACTTTTACTATCCATAAGTGAGTTCTAAATTTAAAATCCCGGATCGATTTAAAAATAGATACTATGGGGAAACCGAAAAAAAATCTTGACGATCTTAAGAAAGATCTAAAAACCCTCAAGAAAAAGGATATGAAGAAGATTGTTGGGGGTAAAGATGACAAGAAAAAGAAAAAGTGGAACAATGGCCTTGGAGGGATTGTCCCTCAGTAAACCGTTGTTGAAATCTATAAAATAAGAAGGACTACATTCTTTGAGAATGTAGTCCTTTTGTATTTTATCGCTCTTTGACCACTGGCATGGGCAAAGGAATAATTGAATTACGGCATAGCTTTGTCCGGTTCCGGAAATAGAAATGGCACATTTATTTTTAATGTTGCCAAAAACGAACGATCTTTAGACTATGACGAGTCCGGTAGAAACATCCATTCATCATCTGGAATTTAAGTTGAGTCAGCAAAAAGACCCGCTGCAACGGATGCTGTTGATTGATCAGCTGACCGGACAATATGCCTTTACTCAGGTAGAACGGGCCCGCGAACTACTGCTCGAACAAAAAGAGTTGTTGGATCAGTACAATTACCCTGATTTTCGGCTGAATTACCTGCTGCGCACCGCCATCATCGAAAATCAGCTCTATAATTTCAACGCAGCAGAAGCCTCTTTTTTGCAGGCCATTGATATGTTGGAAGAACGTGGCACGGTAAAAGATATGGCCGAGGTCTATATCGATTACATGGGCACCTGCATGAATATGGAACAAATGGACCAGGCCACCGAATTGCAGGAGAAAACAGAGCGGCTGCTGAAGAAGTTTCCCGATGAACGACTGCGGGCCAGGATGATTTGCCGGGAGGGCTTCCTCAACTTGCACTATGGCAATTATTCCAAAGCCATTGAGCTGTTTCTGGAAGCTGAAAAGATCATTAATTCCCTGGAAACGCCTTTGTCGTTAAAGGATCTCTATTTTATGACCTTAGTGCACAGTGGCCTGGGAAAGGTATACGAAAAGGATGATGAGCATGAAAAGAGTGTGCGGGCCTACCTCAAAGTGGTCAAAATGTGTGAATCCATTCCCATGCGGACCCGCTTGTCCTGGCACTATCTCAACGTGGGCATTGGTTATATGGCCATTGAAGATCCCGACAATGCAGAGCAGTATTTCCGTAAGGCCATCAATGTAGATGATGACATTAGCCAGCATGCGCGCGCCAGTGCTTACGGCAATCTCGGGTACTGTTATATGGAGAAAGACCGCTTTGAGGAAGCGCTGGAGCTTTTTGAACGCGCGGAGCATGTCTATAAGGAAATTTCAGAAGAGGATTTTTATAATTTTTCCGTGATCGAAAATTGGCGGGCACGCATTTTTGCCGAATCTAAACAACTGGATGAGGCATTAGAGCATTTTGCCTTGGCTTATGAATACGCCAGCAAGATTGAAGATTACAAACAGCTTTCCAGCGTCTGTAAAGATATTGCTGCCTTCTATGTTGATTTGGACGACTATAAGAGCGCGTTTGAATATCAAAACATGCACGTCAAGTTTGCCGAGCGTTATACGGAGCAGATCAATAAGCGCCGCCAGATGGAATTGGAAGTAAAATACGAAGCGGCCAAGAAGCGGCAGGAAACAGAATTGCTCAAGCTTCAGGCTACTCGTCTTCAGCTGAAGGCGCTCAGGGCACAGATGAACCCTCACTTTATGTATAACGCCCTTAATTCCATTCAGAATTATATCACCTCCAATAAAGGGAATTCGGCCGCTAAATACCTAGCGAAATTTGCCAAGTTGATGCGCCAGAGCCTCGATTACTCCGATTTGGAAATCATTTCATTAGAAAAGGAATTGGAGTTCTTGGAGGACTACCTCTACATTAACGAAAAACTACGCTTTGAAGACCGCCTTTCTTTCGAGATTAAGGTGGATGATGAAATCGAGGAAGACATACTGGGAGTACCTACCATGATTGTGCAGCCCTATGTGGAAAACGCCATTGAGCACGGCCTCCGCTCCAAGAAGAACGGCCTGATTCAGGTCAGGTTTTCCCTCTTGGAGGAAGATACCATCCTCTGTGTGGTGGAAGACAACGGCATAGGAAGAGAAAAAGCGCGACAACTGCAAGAAAAGGATGCCGCCTACAAAAACCACCGCTCCAAAGGCACCAAGATTACCGAAAAACGCCTGCAAATCTTGCACCATTCCAAAAACAAAGGCGTCCTGGTCAAAACCATCGATTTAGTGGATGAAGAAACAGGGGAGGCGCGGGGGACGCGCGTGGAAATCAAAATCCCAATCGTGGAAATCCAAATTAAGTAATAGCTGCCGCAAAAAGCCCCAAATTCCTACCTTTTCTTTTAACACTCTCTCCGTTTTCTAACGAATGACAACCATTTAAAGTGTTAAAAGCCCCATAACCTAAACGGGGCATTTTTTGTCATTTGGCGTGATTATCTTTGTAATCAAGTTTTCTCATAGTATGTTTAATTCTTCCTACATCTTTGTCCCTTCTGAGATGTAGGAATTTTTTTTTGCCCCTATGTCATCCATCGACAGTAAAAATGGAGCGCAAAAAACTTTCTTTCCCGGCTTTTTTCTACCTTATTTTCTCAAACTGCAACTATGAAGATACGCCAGCCATTTTACCATGTCGGATCAGTATTGCTATTGTTGATCGCTGCTGCATCAAATGCCTTTTGTCAGAGCAATGAAGGGCAGGATTTTTGGCTCGCATTTATGGAGCACTACGATATCAATCAGAATAGCAAGGTGGTGATGATCACTTCTAAATACAACACCAGCGGGGTAGTCAGCGTACCACAGCTAAATTGGAGTCAAGATTATAGTGTGGCGGCCAATGATGTGAAGTTGGTAACCCTGCCGGCCTTTACCGAAACCTTGGGATCGGAACAAATCACCCAAACCGGCGTACATGTCACGGCAGCTCAGCCCGTATCTGTTTACATGCACCAATATGCCAATAATCGCTCGGAAGCCTCCGTAGTACTACCGGTACCTTCTATTGACAATGAATACTACGTTATGTCATATACCGCCTTCGGCCAAGGTAATGAGGTCTATCCTTCAGAATTTGTAATCGTAGGCATCGAGGATGAAACAAAAATTGCCGTTACTGTAAGCGATAATACAAAAGGGGGACGTTTAGCGGGAACAACTTTTGATATTGAATTGGATGCCGGGGAAACTTATCAGGTGCAATCAGCGGGAGCATTTGATGACCTGACAGGATCTCATGTGCAGGGGGATAAAGCCTTTGCAGTATTTGCCGGTTGTAGATGGAGTGAGGTGCCGGTAGGTTGTAGTTTTCGGGATAACTTATTGGAGCAAATGTATGCCGTTTCTACCTGGGGCAGGCAATTTGTAGCCGCACCCTTTGCCCATATGAATTACAATAAATTGCGGGTCATGGCTGCTGAAAATAATACTCTTGTGGAGGTAATGGGAAGTACAACGCAAAACTACACCCTGAATGCGGGAACGTATGTAGAATTTAATGCTCCGGAGGATGTTTACATCCGTGGAGATAAGGCGATTCTTGTAGCACAGTACATCCTTGGCAATTCTTGCAGTGGTCACTCGGTGAGCGATCCATCTATGTTGTTACTCAATAGTATTGAACAAACAAGGGATACGGTGACGCTGTACAATTCCGGCTTTCAGGACATCCGTGAAAATTACATCAATGTCATTTTTGCTACTGATGATGCGCCCTATATCACCTTTGATGCGGAACCACTGGGAAACTTGACTAATATCAATATTATCAGCGCGTTTCCGGATTTCGCCTATGCCACCTTGATGGTCAAAGATGGAGCACATACCATCATTTCTGAAGGTTGTGGTGTGATTGCTACTGCCTACGGCTATGGCAATCTGGAATCTTATGCTTACAGCGGTGGGGCGAGCTTTAAAAAACTCAATGCCAACCCCATTCCGGAAGGTGGTTGTTTGAATGATACCCTCTATTTTGATACCGGGCTTTCGCCGGTTCGATACACCTTTAGGTGGGACTTGGGAGATGGGACAACGGAAACCAATTCAGCCTTTGAACACCACTATGCTCAGTTGGGCAGCTATCCCGTACAATTGATCCTCACCGATGAATGCCTCAATATCGTTGATACTTTCAATCGGGACCTTTTAATTACCCTACGCCAAGCGGTAGAGGTGGCGGGAGATGTCACCGTTTGTGAAGGGGCATCCTTTTCTTTGGGAGCCACTGATTTAGCCGGCGCCCGCTACGAATGGACAGGCCCGAATAGTTACTTTTCAGAATCTCAATTTCCTACAATTAACAATGCGGCTACCAATGTTTCGGGCATCTATGAAGTGATTGGCATTATTTCAGGATGTGCCACCTTCCCGGCTGAGACCTTGGTGGAGGTCAACCCCAATCCCATTCCCGATTTGGGACCGGATACGATCATTTGTACGCAGAATTTTGAAGTAGTGTTGGATCCAGGAAATTTTGACAGTTACCGCTGGCAAAATGGTACGACCCAACCGACTTTGACCCTGAGAGAAGAAGGCACCTATCGGGTGACGGTCACCGATGAGTTCGGCTGTGAGGGAACGGATGAGGTCGTATTGAAGGAGGTATGCCCCACTCAAGTGTTTGTCCCCAATGCTTTTAGTCCCAATCTGGACGGCATTAACGATGAGTTTCGGGTGTATGGAACAGATATCATCAGCATTGAAATAAGCGTGTATAGCCGTTGGGGAGAATTGATTTTTAAGTCCGATGAAGTTAAAGAGGGGTGGGATGGAAAAATCAGAGGCCGCCCCGCCCCGGCAGGGGTCTATGCCTGGATGCTGGTCCTGGAAGGTTACCGGGCAGACGGTACCGTTTATACTGAAGTCTTATCGGGTGATGTTTTGCTGGTGAAGTAAGTTTAGACCAATCTTAAACCACTTTTTTCAATGGTAATCAATCGCTTTTTATACAAATTGCCCACTGCTTTCTTGAAGGACTTTTTGCTGACGCCAAAACGAGCATAAATGACTTCGGCCGAGCTTTTGTCATTGATGGGGAGCAAACCCTTGTTTTTTTTCAGCTCTTGCAGAATAATCTCAGCTAAATCTGGAATCTTCTCGTAGCCTGCGGGTTGTAGCGATAAATCAATTTTTTGATCCTCCCGAATTTTCTTGACATAACCCTTAATGGACTGGCCAATGTGCAAGGTTTGGAAAATTTCATTTTCGTACAATATACCCCAGTGCGTGCCATCGACTATGGTTTTATAACCGAGGTCGGTCTTTTTAGCGATGATGAGTTGGACTTCCTGCCCTTCTTCAAAATCATGCGGCGTCTTGTCCAGAAATTTGTTCAACTTATTTGAAGCAGCAATGCGCTGGCTGTCTTCATCAATATACAAATACACCAAATAGGACCGGCCCACTTCCATTTTCTGCTTTTGTTCCCGGAAGGGAACCAGCAAATCTTTGAGCAATCCCCAATCGAGAAATGCACCAAAATTATTGACGGCCACCACCTTTAGCAGCGCAAAATCTCCCACGGTAGCATAGGGCGTCTCTGTAGTGGCAATATAGCGATCTTCAGAATCAAGGTAGATGAAAACGCGAACAGTATCTTCGGGCTGGCAGTTTTCGGGCACGTAGCGTCGTGGTAATAGGACTTCTCCTAGCTCGTCGGCATCCAGATAAACGCCGAAGTCTAGTTCCTTGATGACTCTTAACTCATTCCATTGTCCAATTGCTGCCATTGCTAGTTCTTTCCGGTAAAGGTAGGCAATTGCCGTTGAATTTGTATACTCACCGCTTAGGTTGTGTGTATAACAAATTGCAGGAGGGTGTCAGGTTTGTCCCCAAAAAAAGATTGAGCAGATGGGATTCTATTAATTTGCTTCGTCATTATTTTAGATTTGAGCTTTTTATCTGACCAGATGCCTCCGGAGGCATCTTCTATTAGATTTTTGCAGAAGTAATCGGATTAGAAATCCTCCAAACAAGCACTTAGTGCATTAGCAAGAGGCTATTGCAAAGCCAATGAGCGATTTTTACACCACTGGCTTTGCAAGGGCAGGGGATCTATTTGTCTTGTTTGCTAAATACTTTTTTTAGCAAGTCAGAGGTTCGTGCAGCGGGGTTTTCCCGAATATCAGCCTCTTTCTTCTCGATCTCGCCAAAAAGACCGGTCAATGCCGTTTTGGTCACATAGTCATCCAATTCCGGATTGGTCTTCTTGGTAAAAGGAATCTTATTATAGGCGGTCACGGCACTGCGCCAGTATTCCCGGGCGTTTACCTTATCTAATGATTCAATGATGACTGGCTTGAAGGCGTCATATAGGTTGGTATAAGTAGTTTTTTCCAGGTAGCGGGTGGCGGCATCTTTATCGCCCATCAGCAAATTCATCGCATCCTTGAAAGTCATTTGCTTGATGGCGTTTACAAAAATGGGGGTCGCTTTTTTGGCGGCATCTTCTGCTGCCCGGTTCATTTTTTCAATCAGGTCCTCCTCCACATTTTGAAAGCCGGGAACGTTCTTTAATTTTCCCGTCACCTGAGTAACTTCTTCGGGAAGCAGAATTTTATAGACACTCTTGTAATAACCATCTTCTGCCGATAGGAAATCTACCGCATCATTCACACCAACTTCCAGTGCTTCTTTCAATCCCAGACCGACATCTTCGGTCTCCTCACCGGTGATTTTGGCTTTTGCCTTATTAAAAATCCCTTTGAGGTCTTGGGCAGACAAACTACCGATCATCAGGGTGAGCGCAGCAATCAATGATATTTGTTTGATCATGAGTCCAAAATTTTAGTTTATTTTGGATTAAAACGAACAGAACCCAAAAGTAGTAGTTAAGTAAGCGTTAAATGTTGAAAGATGATGGAAATCGGCATCGTAATCCTGGCTGCCGGGGCTTCTGCCCGGATGGGCACGCCCAAACAATTACTGCAATGGCAAGGACAAACCCTATTGGAAAGAACCATAGGAATGGCAGAAGCGGTTCACTTGGGACCAGTCATGGTGGTTTTGGGTGCCAATAGCGAGATCATCCTGGATCAATTGTCGGCAAACTCATTTCAATGGGTTAAAAATGAAGCGTGGGCTACGGGCATGGGGAGCTCGGTGAGCATTGGGCTTGAAGCCTTGCTTAAGCAGCGTCCAAATCTTTCCGCCGTCTTGTGTTTATTGGTAGATCAACCGCTAATTACTAGCAAAGACCTACAACTGATGGTGAAAACCTGGCAGAAAGAAAACCCTCCGATTGTTGCTGCAAAATATCAGGATACGGTCGGTGTCCCCGCTTTATTTGACCACCGGGTCTTCTCTGATCTGCTTGCTTTATCCGGTGAACGGGGCGCAAAATCGGTATTGTCTCGTTATGCCAATGAACTAATCGGGGTAGTACTTCCCGCCGCGGCATTGGATGTTGATACGCCAGAAGCTTGGAGGGCATTTTTGAAAAAACATTCCGGACAATAGCCCTCACTTTTTCCCTTCTACAAATCTGTTTTGGTCTTTAGTATTACCTGCTTTTTTTAGGAGACTTAGAATGTGTGCGAAATTTTATTTTGAGATAAATTGGCATTTTTAGAGAAAAATTGGAGGTCCGGATGTTTGTTGAAATATCTGGTTTATCCTTGTTTTACTGGGGTTTGTCGGCAAAATGGAGCAGGTGGAATAAAAAAATAAAAAACCTTGGAAACTTTAAAACTTATTCTGGTTTCCTACGTTTTTTTGATGTAGTTTTGCAGAGTTATTAGAAAACCTCTGATCAAAAGCAGGATAAAACCATTATGGAGGTGAAGCAGCAGATATTATTAGAAGCAACGGATTTGTTTATGCGTTACGGGCTAAAAAGTGTCAGTATGGACGATATTGCCCGAAAGTTGGGTATTTCGAAAAAGACACTTTATCAATACGTTGAAAACAAATCGGAACTGATTGAACAAATCTTTAGTTTGAAGTTCGAAGAGGATACCCAGGAGATGCAAGCCATCCGCGATAACGCAAAAGATGCGATCGAGGAGGTGTTAAAAATTGCCAGCCATGTCATCCAATATTTACGGACCATTTCACCAACTACGGTGTATGATTTACAAAAATATTATGTCAATACCTGGCGGCAATTTGAAACGCAGCATAAGCGATATTTTTTCACCCTGATGCGAGAAAATCTGGCGCGGGGAATAAAACAAGGACTCTATCGTACGGATATGGATACGGAAATCATCGCCAAGTTATGTGTAGGAAAAACCTCACTCCTGGTCGATGAAGATGTCTTTCCGATGCAGCAGTTCAACCCGACGGATTTGTATCGGGAACACATGATATACCACATATACGGCATTGCTTCCCCAAAAGGCAGGGCCATTCTGGAACGACACTTACAAGATGAACTTGGTACTATTCATTAAAAATACAATAAACAGACGTAAGATGAGTTTTCACCCAAAGGTAGTGATCTCTACTTTGATACTATTATGGGCCAACTTGAGCATGTATGCCCAAGAGGCAAATAAGATGACCATTCAGGAGGCCGTGGCCTATGCCATGGATCACAGCTTTACACTGAAAAATGCACAAATTGAAATTGCCGATGCAGAGGAGCAAATTGTTGAACGTCGTGCCATCGGTCTGCCGCAGCTGAATGCCAGCGGCCGCTTTCAACGCTATCTGGAAGTCCCCAAGCAACCGTTGCCTGAGGCATTTATTGATTTCTTTGAAGCCATGAACATTCCGGTGGAGCGGGAGGCATCCTTCTTCTTAAAAAATAACTTCACGGTCTCAGCCGACCTGGACGCCATGATTTTTGATGGGAGCTTTTTTGTAGGGCTGCAAGCGGCCAAAGCATACCGAGAATATGCGGCACAAGACTATGTGACCAAGCAAAGAGAAGTCAGAAACAAGGTAAAAGAGGCCTACCTTCCGGTGCTGCTGGTCCAGGAGAATATCCGGCTATTGGAAAAAAATATCAGCAACCTGGAAAAACTCCTGTTTGAAACCAGCGAGATGTACAAAGCTGGATTTTCAGAACAACTGGATGTAGATCGCCTTCAGTTGTCGTTTGCCAACCTGAAAGTAGAGCGAGACAACTTGATGCGCCAAAGAGAAGTGGCCCTTTCCAACCTAAAATTTGTGATGAATTATCCACAGGATCAGCAGCTGGAAGTAGCCGATGATTTGGAGGGCTTGCTGAGTCCGGTTGCTGACAACGCCATTAATGGAGCCGTAAATACGGGACTGCGCCCGGAGGTGGCTCTCATGGAAATGGGCATTAATTTGAGTGAACTCAATGTGCGGCTTAATAAGGCAGGATATTTGCCGAGCCTGCGTGCTTTCGGTGCTTATCAGTATCAATACCAAGGCAACAATAGCTCTGATGGCTTTTGGGCGCCGGCCGCTTATGTTGGCCTCAACCTCAGTATTCCAATTTTTGACGGGCTGAACAAAAAAGCGAAAATTCAGCGCGCCAAACTCGATCTGGAAAAAACTATTAACCAAAAGGCAGAATTGATAAAAGGCATCAACCTGGAAGTGGAAAATGCCCGCACGACCTATCTGGGCGCTCGTGAGCGATTGGCCAGCCAACAGGAAAACCTAAAATTGGCCGAACGTATCTACGAAACCACCCAGGTAAAATACCGGGAAGGGGTGGGTTCCAGCCTGGAAGTGAATCAAGCCGAGCAAAGCCTTTTTTCATCCCAGAGCAATTATATGCAAGCATTGTATGATTTGATTTCTGCTCAGATAGGCCTGGAAAAGGCCCTGGGACAATAATTTAAAAATTTGCTCCAATTAGGAGGACTTACAACATAATATTAAACTAAACGAAAGATGAAATATCTGGTTAGCACCCTACTTTTGACAATGTTTCTGGTGGCCTGTAGCGGGCCGGAAGCCAACCAAAATGAGATTCCGGAGGATCTTGGCGCTATGAAGGAATTGCTCAAGGCAAAACGATTAGAGTCTAAAGAATTGAGCAACTTCGTGGAGCAATTGGAAATGGCTATTGCCGAAAAGGATACCTCAAGCGTGGAAAAGAAACAGATTTTAGTGACCACTCTACCTGTGCAACGCATGGATTTTAAACACTATGTGAATTTGCAGGGTACCGTACAAGCCGACGATATGGTAGCCGCCACCAGTGAAGTAGCTGGTAGAATTCTGGATCTAAAAGTACAAGAGGGCGATAATGTGAAGCGTGGTCAATTGATTGCTAAACTCGATTTGGAAGCCGTGAAGAAGCAGATGCTCGAATTGGGAACTTCCTTGAGCTTGGCCAAGACGGTCTACGAACGGCAGAAGCGACTTTGGGATCAGAACATCGGTTCGGAAATTCAATTTCTGGAGGCGAAAAATAGCGTAGAGAGATTGGAAAAAAACCTCGATTTGCTCCGTCTGCAATTGAGTAAGGAAGAGGTCTACGCGCCCATCTCCGGGGAAGTAGAAACGGTTATGGTACACGCTGGAGAAATCGCTTCGCCCGGCATGCCGATCGTTCAAATTTTGAATACCAATAAACTGAAAGTCGTGGCGGAAATTCCCGAGACTTATCTTGGAGATGTGCGAAAAGGTGAAAAGGTGAAGGTTAGAATTCCAGCCCTCAACGAGGAACGGGAGCTGTCCGTGACCCAAATTGGCAATGTTATCAACGCTGCTAACCGAACTTTCGATATCGAAATGAAGGTCCCCGGAAATTCAACGACATTGAAACCCAATCTTCTAGTCGAAGTACTGGTCAATGACTTTACGGCAAAAGAGGCCGTAGCGATTCCATTGGAAGTGGTGCAACAAGAAGTTGGGGGGAAAGATTTTGTGTATATCACTATGGAAGGACCAGAAGGACTCACCGCGAAAAAGGTCTATGTCACTACGGGAGAAAGCTATGAGGGCAACATCTTGATCACCCAAGGGCTAAATGGTGACGAGGTGTTGATCATGGAAGGTGCTCGGGGGCTAACGGATAATACTCCCGTGAAAGTAGTGGCAAACGGTGCGATTGGTAGTGCTGAGTAATGCTTAATCATGCGCTGAATTGAGAATCTATCTAATTAGAAAAAAATGGCTGACATAACTGAAAAAATAAAAGAGGGGTTGCGTGAATTCAGTTTAACCTCCTTTGCCGTCGATAATTCGACCAGTATCTTCCTGCTCACTTTTATGATCATGCTTTTTGGGGTTCGGTCTTATAACACCACTCCTAAAGAAGCATATCCTGAAATTCCCTGGCCACAAATCTATGTGAATACGGTTTATTTTGGCAACTCCGCAGAGGATATTGAGAATCTAATCACCCGGCCAATTGAAAAAGAATTGGCTTCTATTTCTGAAATTAAGGATATCACTTCCTCGTCTCTACAGGATTATTCTTTGATTGTCGCCGAGTTTGAGGCAGATGTGGATTTGGACGATGCAACGCGGAAGGTCAAGGATGCTGTGGATAAGGCTAAATCGGAATTGCCCAATGACCTGACGGAAGACCCCGAGGTATTGGATATCAATCTCTCCGAATTGCCAATTATGACGGTGAACCTCTCAGGTAATTATACCAATGATGAACTGCGTGACTTCGCAGAATACTTGGAAGATGAATTGGAAGAATTGCAGGAGATTTCGGATGTTGACATTAAGGGGGCACTAGAGCGGGAAGTGAGCATAGAAGTGGACCTCCCCAAGATGGAGTCGATGCAGTTGTCTTTTTCTGATATCGAAAATGCAGTGAAGGGGGAGAATCTCACCATGTCGGGCGGCGAATTGCTCAATAATGGATTTCGTCGGACCATTCGAGTTATTGGTGAATTTAAGTCGGTCAAGGAGCTCGAACAGATGATCGTGAAGAGCGAAAATCAAATGCCCATCTACCTGAAGGATATTGCTAAAGTGACCTTTGGCTATCAGGAAACAACGAGTATTGCGCGGGCCAACGCCCTACCCGTCATCTCTTTGGATATTATTAAGGAAAGTGGTGAGAATTTGCTGGATGCTTCTGACAATATCAAAAAAGTGGTCGAAAAAGCCCGCGAAACGGTATTGCCAAAAGATTTGGATATTAGTTACTTCAATGATTTGTCTATCCAGACCAGAGATTTGGTTTCCAATTTGGAAAATAGCATTATCTCCGGAGTGATCCTGGTTGTTTTGGTCCTACTGTTTTTCTTGGGAATCCGGAACGCCCTCTTTGTGGGATTGGCCATTCCTATTTCCATGTTGATGGGAATTATGGTACTCGGCTTATTGGGCTATACCATGAATATGGTGGTGCTCTTTTCACTGATTTTGGCACTTGGGATGTTGGTAGATAACGCGATTGTGGTGGTTGAAAACATCTATCGCTACATGCAAAATGGGTATTCGAGTTGGGATGCGGCTAAATATGGAGCGGGTGAGGTGGCTTTGCCAATCATTGCTTCTACTGCAACAACTTTGGCAGCCTTTATGCCGTTGGCTTTCTGGCCGGGATTGATGGGCAGTTTTATGAAATTTTTGCCCATTACCTTGATTACGGTATTGACCTCCTCTCTGTTTGTGGCTTTGGTCATGAACCCGGTGTTTACCGGACAATTTATGAAAATTGATGCCCGCGCGGATGATCTGGTTGTACGGAAGCGCCGTCGTAGGAATATTTTGATTGCGGTCATTGGTATGACGTTGATCGGCCTTTTGGCTCATTTGGCTGGGGTACAATGGCTACGGAATTTGTTGGGTGTGGTAGTGGTCATGACCTTATTGAATTTCTTTATTTTAAGGCGGGCCGCTTTCGGATTCCAAAATCATGTCTTGCCGGTCTTAGAAAGGGTGTATGATCGATTTGTTCAGTTGGCTTTAAGGGGATTCATGCCGAGCATTATCTTTGCTGGAACCTTTGTTCTTCTTTTTGTCGCACTGGCTTTGCTGATGGCCAATGCACCTAAAGTGGTCTTGTTTCCCAAAGCTGATCCTTTATATGTAAATGCTTTTGTGGAACTGCCATTGGGTAAGGATATTGAGGCAACTGATCGCTTGATGAGAGATATCGAGAAAAAGGTGGAAGAAGTGGTTGCTCCGTACTCGGAGATCACGGAGGCCGTGCTGTCGCAAATCGGTGAAAATACCTCGGACCCAAATGCCGGACCTGAGTTTGGAGCTTCACCTCACAAGGGAAGGTTGACTGTCTCTTTTGTGCCATCAAAAGATCGGGGAGGCGTTTCTACGACCATGATTATGGAGAAAATTCGAGCGGCTGTTCACGGTTATCCTGGTGTGCAAATTGTGGTGGATCAAAACCAGGAGGGGCCTCCGGTCGGTAAAGACATTAACCTGGAGCTGAAGGGGGATGATATCGACCAGTTGGCCATGCTTTCAGAAGAGGTGATGGCTTACCTCAATAGTAAAAATGTACCGGGCGTTGAAGAATTGAAGTCTGATGTGAAAATCGGTAAACCGGAATTGTTGGTCAATATTGATCGGGAGGCGGCACGGCGTTATGAGGTCTCTACCTATAATATTGCGGACGTGATCCGGACAGCGGTCTTTGGCAAGGAGGTTTCAAAATTCAAACAAGGAGAGGATGAATATCCCATTCAGGTAAGGGCAAATGAAACCTACCGTTACAATATTGACAATATTCTGAATCAAAAAGTGACTTTCCGAAGTCCTGCTACCGGCAAAATTAGCCAGGTGCCCATTTCGGCGGTCACTGATATCAAGTACTCCTCCACCTATAACTCGATCAATCGAAAAGATCAGGAAAGAATTATCACCATTTATTCAAATGTATTGGCCAATTACAACCCCAATGAAGTGGTGGATGAGCTGAAAAGTTTGATGGATGAATATGACATGCCTAGTGGATATACCTATAAGTTTACCGGGCAGCAAGAGGAAATGGATAAAGAAATGAGTTTTCTCAGCGGCGCCTTGCTCTTGGCTGTATTTGTGATTTTTATCATCATCGTTGCGCAATTCAATTCCATCATTTCCCCCTTTATTATTATCCTCTCGGTTTTGTTTAGTACCATTGGTGTATTCCTGGGATACGTTTTCACAGGAATGGATATAGAGATTGTGATGACCGGCGTCGGGATTATCTCTCTGGCGGGAATTGTGGTCAACAATGCGATCGTATTGGTGGATTACATCAACCTGTTGATAGAGCGGAAGCAGGAAGAAATGGGCTACACCAAGATGGAACAATTGTCAGACGCAGATATTAAAGAAGCTATTGAGGTGGCGGGTGCAACGCGTTTACGTCCCGTATTGCTCACCGCTATTACCACGGTACTAGGGTTGGTGCCACTGGCTATTGGGTTTAATTTTAATTTCTTCACCTTCATTTCCGATTTGGATCCCAACTACTATACGGGAGGCGATAATGCGGCCTTCTGGGGAACCATGGCCTGGACCGTGATTTATGGCCTTGTCTTTGCTACTTTTCTAACCTTGATTGTGGTGCCGGTCATGTATTGGTTGGCGTATCGATTGAAATCAGGGGTTGTTAATTTGTTCCGGACCAAAAATTGATTTTTAAGTTCTCATCATAGGCTTGATTGTAGATAATTCAGAAAATAGGCCACTTTTATTAGAAAAATATTTTTAGCGATATGTCACAAAAGAAACCAGGTTTGATATCTGGTTTCTTTTTTTGTTTAACGGGAAAGGTTTTAATAAAAAGAAGGGCCTAATGAATGGTGTTAATCATCAGGATAAAAACGGATTTAAGTCCACGTTTAGAGGTCAAACGTTAGCCCTTAAAACAAATATGAAGCGGATAATGGGTGAAAAGATGTGGTTTTGCTGGTTTTTCTCTGTTTAACTGTAACAAATAAGCGCATTCTGCGTATGGACTGGTCGTTTAATTGGCTTTCGAAATTGCTATGTCACAAATTCGTATAAAAAATACATTTTTATTTTGTCCAAACTTGCTTTCTTTGTTACAACGAGAGCGAGAAGGGGCATTAAACAACAACATCACAAAAGCGGGTGCTAAGATAATAAAATCTAGTATCTATCTATTCTACTTACCAACATCAATACGAAAAGTACCTCTTACTTAAGATTAATTGGGTGAGTGTTTGTTCATAGTTTTTGTTTATTCCCCCCCGATTCGTTCGGGGGTTTTTTTTTGCCCAAATTTGAAGTTTCGACAATATTTTAGTGTTGTTCATAGTGTTTGTTTTAAGTTTCTTCCCCCGAAAGTATTCGGGGGTTTTTTTTCCCGCCTTACACATTTTCCTGTATCTTTCCTTCTCTGAATTTTTTATTCTGGAATTGGTCTAAAAGCCTTTGCTATGTTATTAAACCTGAAAGATAAAAGAGAGGATTATACCTTAGGGCAATTGAACAAGGATGCCGTTGAGCGCAATCCATTAAAGCAGTTTAAAGTATGGATGGATCAAGCTTTAGATGCCGAATTGCCTGAGCCCAATGCTATGACATTGGCTACATGTACCACTACCGGACATCCGTCAGCGCGGATCTTGCTACTCAAGGAGGTAGATGAACGTGGCTTTGTTTTTTTTACCAACTACCGCAGCCGTAAAGGCCAGGAACTAGCGGCCAATCCATACGCGGCCATCTGCTTTTTATGGATAGAATTACAACGCCAAGTGCGCATTGAAGGACGGGTCGAAAAAATCACCGAGGAAGCATCTACCGAATATTTTCAAAGCCGACCGAAAGGTAGCCAGATAGGGGCTTGGGCTTCGCCTCAAAGTGAAGTTATTCCGCATCGGGAGGTCTTGGAAACAGCGGTGCAGAACTTGGAAAAGCAATATGCAGAAGCGGCAGTGCTGCCTCGTCCGGAACATTGGGGCGGGTATCGGCTGGTTCCTGATTTACTGGAGTTTTGGCAAGGTAGAAGTAGTCGCTTGCACGATCGCATCCAGTACCTTCGAGAAGGGGATGATTGGAGAATTGATTGTCTCGCCCCCTAGCCTTATCTCGGGGCTTCTTCAATAAAACAAAAGGCTATCTCCCACTCATAAGTCCGGAGATAGCCTTTCTTTATCCTGCTGTTGCGTGCTAACAAAAATGGTCAAATGCCATTTTCAAGTTTTGAGCAATGATTTCGGCCGAACGCCCTTCAATGTGGTGTCTTTCTAAAAAGTGGACCAATTTACCGTCCTTAAATAAGGCGATAGAAGGTGATGAAGGAGGGTAGGGCAGTAGGAACTCTCTAGCCTTGGCCGTTGCTTCCTTGTCTACTCCTGCAAACACTGTGTACAAATGATCAGGTTTGGCATCATTTTGAATAGCTAGTTTTGCTCCGGGCCGGGCATTGGCAGCTGCACAGCCACATACGGAATTAACCACAAGCAAAGCAGTACCTTCCATATTTTCCAAAACCTCGACAACCTCATCTGCTGAGGTTAAGCTCTCAAAACCAAAGCTGGTTAAATCTTGCGCCATAGGCGCTGTCAGTTCCGCTGGATACATAACTTACTTTTTATTTTTTACAAAGTTAACCTTCCGTTTCTAAAACTTGAAGATTCTAATACATTATTACAGTTGGGATAGGCACTTGGTTCAAAAAGAACCCGCGCGAAGGTTAAATTAGCAATTTTTTGAAGGATTGTAGCGTTGATGCATAGGTGAAAAAGGCTAGATGATATCAGGGACAGGAAGCAAATCTATGGGAAAAGGGATTTTAATACCCAAATGGTCCTTGGAAAACGAGTCTAATGTTTAACTTTACAACATGCTGAGGTTTTTTAGATCAGAACAAGCTCCTGCCACCGATGCTGAACTGATAGCCCAATACCAGTCAACCGGTGAGCAACGTTTTCTAGGACAACTCTACGATCGCTATCTGGAGTTGGTATTTGGGGTATGCCTAAAGTATTTGGGGGACCCTAACTTGGCAGAAGATGCTGTGATGGCCATTTATGAAGAACTAATCAACAAAGTAAAAGCGCACGAAATTCGACAATTCCAATCCTGGCTGCACGTTTTGGCAAAAAATCACTGTCTGATGCAGCTCCGCAGCGATAAAAAAAAGATTACCGTTTCTTTTGATCCTAATTTTATGCAATCTGCGGAAGAATTGCATCCATTAAATGATCCAGCTATCCAAAATGGGCATGAGGCCGCATTGAAGGCTTGTTTGGAGAAACTGAAAATAGAGCAGAAGTTTTGTATCAACCTGTTTTATTTTGAAGGAAAGTCCTATAAGGAAATTGCTGAGATGAGAATGGATGAGGTCGGAACAGTGAGGTCCTATATCCAGAATGGAAGAAGGAACTTGCGAAAATGTATTGAAAAGAAAAACAAGGCCCTCAAGGGTAAGGAGAAATGAATAATCAAGAAGGAAATGACGGATTCACCTGGTTGCGCAACTGGATAGGCCCAGATGGCAATCGAGAAGACGAGGCACATCTGGAGCGACAGATGAGCGAAGATCCCTTTTTGGCAGATGCGGTGGAAGGCTATCGCAAATTTCCTAAACAGGATCATGTTGCTGCATTGACCGAGATTCGGTCTCGCCTACGACCCAATTCGAGCCATCGGAATGCGGGTATAATCCTCCTATTAACGCGGGTTGCAGCTGTGGCCCTATTGCTGGTCGTTGCCATTTCTGGTTTTTATTTCCTCGGCCCAAATAATGCAGGGCCTTTGTCTGAACAAACGGAATCCCAACCCTTGGATGGTGCCCGAAGCACTGATACTCCTCAACAGATTGACGGGGCTGGTGAACAAGAAGCGGCGGCGTTGACAGAAGACCAAACATCGCCAACTACTACCCAAACCAATTCTGATACGCAAAGTGATGTCTCAAATGAGCTCATTGCAATGCAGGAAGAAACCGAACCTAAGACTTTGACGAAGGAAGGTGCGACACCTATTGCTGAAATTGAATCGGTCGAAGCAGAACATTTGCGCAGTAAGAAGAAAGCAAAGGATGCCAATACCATCCCTACTCCCAGTACTGCGGATACTTTCTTTAGCCTGGAAGACAGCGATTTTGCGAAACCAAGTTCACCCACACCTCCCAATGAATTGCAGTACGTCGTTGGCGTTGTCCAGGACGAAATTGGTGAGCCGATCAGTGGTGCCAGTGTGGTCGTGCCGGGCACAGATGTAGGAACCATTACCGGAGTGGATGGGCGATTTAGCTTGAAATGGGATCGCAACTATAGTGCCTTGCAGTTTAACTACTCAGGGTTCACCACTGAGACGAGAAATATCGCTGGCCCCGATACGCTTCACGTCGTGCTTAATGGATCTGATGTAGCACTTGACGCAGCAACGGTGCCGGTGCCGGCAGAAAAAGAGGACAAACGAGCTAAGGAAAAAGCTTCTACCCGCGAAAATTCCAATATCATTGCTACACCGGTCGGCGGCTTTAGAAAACTGGATCGTTATGTCAAGAAGAACCTGGTCAAACCTGCAGTCAATATACAGGGATCAGTGCGCCTTCAGTTTACGGTTCACCCGGATGGCTCTTTGAGCAATTTTAAGGTATTACAATCCTTATGTGCCTCCTGTGATGCCGAAGCCATTCGCTTGATGCAGAATGGCCCTAAATGGAAGATCGATAAAGGAGAACAGCCCGTCATTCAGTCGTATACGGTCAAGTTTGAATAGCTCATTACCTAACAACGTCCCGTTGTATCAATTCCAGAAAATAAGGTAGGCAGTGACCGATAAAGGGGTTAAAGCTATTGGTAAGTACCACCAATCCGATGTCTTCTTCGGGAAGCAGCAAAATTTCTGCCCGATAACCATTGACAAAACCTCCGTGGAAAACAATCCGAGTCCCATTTTTAATGGCCGTTCGCCAGCCCAGCCCATATCCTGACGCATCGACTGGCCGCCAAGAGCGCATCACTCTTTCTCGAGGAGATACCGCAATTTGTTCCTTTTGGATTTCCCAAAGGGTGAGGCTGTCCAAAAGCTTTTCCCGATGTCCCAGCATGAGTAGCATCCACTTGGCCATATCCTGAACACTGGCATTGACACCCGCGGCAGGCAAAACGCTGTAAAAATTGGTTGATGCCTTAGAAGGGAAATATTTTTCTCCATCATACTTATGTGGGGCTGCGACATTGTCGCCGGCTTGTAGCGCATAAAAACCGGTAGATGCATGCTGCATATCAAGTGGCTTGAAAACCCTTTCTTCGAGCAGTTGATCATAGGACTTTCCAACTGCCTTTTGCACCACATCACCAATCAGGGAATACACTACATTTTGGTAGTTATACCAAGTGCCTGGAGTATGGGCTACCCGAACATCTTTGAGTTGGGAAAGAATATCGGCATAAGGAACACCCATGTTTAACAGGTTGGAATAGGTATGCCTGGGAAGCCCCGTAGTGTGACTCAGCAGATGGCGAATAGATAAACTATCTGCCGCAGAAGCACGGCTTAAGGTCAAGTCGGGTAGATAGTCCTTTACGGCATCGTCCCACCTTAGGGTACTGTCTTGTACCAGCATGCCAGTCAAAACAGCTGGAAATGCTTTTGACAGGGAGGCAATTCTAAAAACCGTGTTGCGGTCAACCGGTTCTTTACAACCAATTTGTCGGAGACCATATCCCTGGCTGTGCACTATTTTTCCTCCTTCAACAACGGCAAAGGCGGCCCCGGGAAACCCTTGCAATTGCATGGCGTGTTGTAAACTGTCTTCAAAAGACGCTATGGCCTTTTTTAAAAGACGAGAAGGAAGCGGATTGGAAATTGTCGTTGGAGGAGGACTTGCCAATTCGGGAGAAGGGGCCAATTTATCTCTTTGACAACTGTAAAAAAGCAAAATAGTCCAGCAATAAATAAAAAAGCGTCGAAACATATCAATCGGGTTCATTCGTGTTCTAATCAATGGGCCAATGCTGCTCATTTGTGCGCACAGAATAGGAGGTCAGTTACAATTAATGGACATAAATAGAGAATTATTATTTTTTTCTGAAACTTTTATTTATTTTTATCGTACTACTCATTAAATCTGGAAGTAATACGAGTAGTATTGGTTCCATTTTAGGTTTGTAACATCTTTACTTTGAAATAGGAAATGAAAAATTGCGGTATGCCAGCCGAGAACCCATTGGGTTATCGGTTCTTTGCCGTTCATCCTGATGCAGGATGGACACCCTTAAAAACTAACTATCGGCATATTGCTTTTTAATTAAATGGTTCCCCCCTCTTATTAGACTTCCCGCTTGCCGGACAAGTGTACACACCGGAGATTGTTACCAATAATGGCATTAGGTAGTGGTGGAGGCTCCTTTGCTTTGATCTCCAAAGGCGTGTAATCGCTTTTTTAAAAATTTGGTGCTATCTTTACCGGACTTTTGAGAAAACTACATTTAGCAATTGTATTGCCTATATGATTAGGCGTAGTTGCTACACTAAACTGGCTGAAAAATGAAACACCTGTATCTTTGGGTGGCAATAGCAGCTCTGATGCTAGGGGTGTGTACCTCCTATGCACAAGAAAACCAAAACAATCGCTACCGTCTGTTTAATCCCGCCCTATACCAAGGCTTGCAATGGCGCAACATCGGCCCCTTTCGTGGGGGAAGAAGTGTGGCTGTTTCAGGAGTACCTGGAAATCCAATGACCTACTACATGGGGAGTACCGGTGGTGGTGTTTGGAAAACCGAAGATGCAGGGTTTACTTGGAACAATATCTCCGATGGTGTTTTCAGAACGGGCTCAATCGGAGCCATTAGTGTCGCGCCTTCAGATCCCAATATTTTATACGTTGGAACCGGTGAACATGCTGTTCGAGGGGTAATGACGACTCATGGAGATGGCGTTTACAAATCTACGGATGGCGGAAAAACTTGGAAATACATTGGTTTACCCGACTCTCGCCATATCTCAGAAATTCGCATCCACCCTGAAGACCCCAATATCGTTTTTGTAGCAGTGCAAGGAGCCGTTTTTGGCCGCAATGAGCACCGTGGGGTATACAAGACCACTGATGGGGGCAGCACTTGGCGAAAGGTATTGTATATCAACGAAACAACAGGCGCCAGCGACTTGAGTATGGACTACCAAAATCCAAGGGTATTATACGCAGGAACCTGGGATCATCAGCGCTTTCCGTGGACCATTCGCAGTGGTGGTGATGGTTCGGGAATCTATAAATCAACGGATGGCGGTGAAAGCTGGGAACGGTTGACGGATGGATTGCCCGAAAAAATGGGAAAGGTAGCCGTTGATGTCAGCCGAGCTAATCCGGATGTCGTTTATGCCAATATAGAGGCCGAAGTGGGTGGTGTTTTTCGCTCCAATGATGGTGGCAAAAACTGGCAGTTGGTCAATGGTGATCGGATCACCTACGCCAGAGCCTGGTATTATATCGAGATATTCACCGACCCGGTCGATACGGAGACCGTTTATGTTTTAAATGCCCCCATGCTCAAATCTACCGATGGGGGGAAGACTTTTGTCAAAATTGCCAACCCGCATGGCGATCAACACGACCTATGGATCAATCCACAGAATACCAACAATTTGATTTTAGGTAATGATGGAGGGGCTTGCATCAGCTTTAATGGAGGAAAAAGCTGGTCTTCTCAAGACAACCAACCTACGGCACAAATTTACCGAGTCATTGCCGACAAACGTTTTCCTTACTACGTATACGGTGGTCAACAAGATAATTCAACCATCGCCATTGCCAGTAAAACCAGTGATAGTGGTATCGACGAAAAAGACTGGTATTCCGTATCGGGAGGAGAAAGCGCCTTTATTGCATTTGATCCTGAAAATCCCGAGTTGATATATGGCGGCAGTTATCAGGGGAATATTTCAGTTTATGATAGCAAAACAAAAAACACGAAGGACATCATGGCCTATCCACAGATAGGATTGGCCAGTACGCCTCGCGATATGAAATATCGGTTTAACTGGAATGCCCCCATTGTTTGTTCTCCTCAGAACCCAGAGGTCATTTACCATGCCGCCAATGTTGTTTTGCGTACGGCTGATGGGGGGCTGCATTGGAAAGAAATTAGCCCGGATCTCACCCGTAATGATTCTCGTCAGCAGGGGCCGGGCGGATATCCGTTTACGAATGAAGGAGCCGGTGGAGAAAATTACAATACGATTAGTTATTTGGCCTGTTCGCCACATGAAGCCAAAACATTGTGGGTAGGAACCGATGATGGTCGTATCCATGTGACTCGAAATGAAGGCAAAACTTGGAATAATGTAACACCACCTGATCTACAGGAGTGTTTGATCAATAGCATTGAAGTATCTCCTCATCGGCCGGGGGGGGCGTACGTCGTTGCCACGCGCTATAAATTTGACGATCTAAAACCGATTATTTTGGTCACTGAAGATTTTGGCCAAAATTGGGATTTGATTACAGATGGAATTTCACCTGAAGATTTTGTGCGCGTGGTCCGGGAAGATCCAAAGGTAGCGGGCATCTTATATGCGGGTACGGAGAATGGCCTTTACATTTCTGTAAGTAATGGCCTGCGTTGGCACCGCTTTCAATTGAATTTGCCGTTGTGCCCCATCACCGATTTGACCATTAGAGATAATGACCTCATCGCGGCTACTTCTGGTCGAGGATTTTGGATACTGGATGACCTCAGTTCCATTCAGCAAGGGCGCGATGTGGTGATGAATGGACACATGCTGCTTTTTAGCCCTAAGCCCACTGTAAGGTTTGAAAGCCCAAAAGACAACAAGGCCGTTCCTGGCCAAGGACAAAACCCCCTGGCGGGATTGATCATTGACTACTACCTGCCCGAATCAATGGACAGCAGTGACCTGAAACTGGAAATCGTGGATAAAACGGGTAATATTATTCGTCGGTATCACAACAAAAAAGACCCCAACTTTGTCAAATATGAAGGGGGACCATCAGAACCACTTCTATTGCCCTCAAAACGAGGGGTTAATCGCTTTAATTGGGACATGCGCCGCTCACCGATTCCCAATGTGCCAAATGTATTTATGCTGGGAGATTATCACGGTAGTAAGGTGGGGCCAGGGGAGTATATCATTCGCCTGACGGGACCATTTACCTTGCATGAAACCACTTGCAAAATTTTACCTGACCCAAGGGTGAAAGCTTCTCCTGCAGACTACACGGACCAGCAGGAGATTTTAGTCACCATTGATAATGCCGTTAAGGATATCCACCAAGCGGTCATTCGCATGCGCGCAGTAAAAAAGCAGATCGAGGATTACAATCGACATCTCAAACCAATTGAAACAGCTGCTGCGGTGGTAGACAAGGGTAAAGATATCGTTGATAAAATTGACCGTTGGGAGGAAAACCTAGTCCAACCCAACCAAAAAACATATCAGGATGTAATCAACTTCCCCAATGGCTTAAATTCGGAATTGATCAACCTGCGTTCCAGGGTGGATACGCAAGATCCGACAGTGACCAGTGGTGCAAGGCAGCGATTAAAGGACTTGCTCGATGATTGGTCGAAGAACCAAAGCTTGATGGACCGCATCATAGAAGAAGATGTGGCTGAATTTAATCGGCTCTACCGGGCGAAGGATTTACCGGCTTTAGTGGTGCCCTCGGCAGATGCCGATAAGCCCTAAATTCGCTACTATTTGCCCTTCCCCTGCAAAAGGACCAGGACGGTATAAAACATGATTTTAAAATCGAGGGCCAAAGACATGTTCTCAATATAGAGGATGTCAAATTTGAGGCGTTGCAGCATTTGGTCCACGTTAGAGGCATAGCCGTATTTTACTTGTCCCCATGAAGTAATGCCCGGTCGAACTTTCAAAAGGTGGCGGTAGTGGGGAGCCCGCTGCATGATCAAATCAATATAGTATTGGCGTTCTGGCCGTGGACCAACGATGGACATATCGCCGATCAGTACATTCCAGAATTGAGGTAACTCATCCAATCGCCATTTGCGCATTACCGCACCCCAGGGCGTGCATCGGGAGTCCCCGTCGTGGGAAAGTTGAGGGCCTTCCTTTTCTGCATCAAGCGGCATGGATCGGAATTTGAGGATGTCAAATGGTTTCCCATTTAACCCAATGCGTTCCTGTTTAAAAAGAATCGGGCCCGGCGAAGACAACCGCACCCGCATGGCCACATAGGCATATACCGGAGACAAGATAATTAGGGTAACAATAGACACAGAAAGGTCGATGAGCCGTTTGACCAGCCGTTGCCATTTAGGCATCAAATCCTGGCCGATTTCAATTAAAACGGCTCCGTAGACATGATTCATTTTGACCGTCCCCAGCATAATGTCGTACATGTCGGGAATAATCTTTACCAAGATCTGGGAATTAAAGTCAAACAGTACATTTAGAATTTCGCGCAAGCGGTTGTGTTCCGATGTTTCTATGGCGATAATGACCTCTTCAATTTTCTGCTGACTGATTACTTCATTCAAGTCCTCAATTTTGCCGAGTTTAGGAAGAAACTGCCCTAGTTCGTTGGTGCTTCTGCCATTGGCATCAATAAATCCAACAAAATGGTAGCCCAATCCTTTTTCTCGCCCCGTGATTTCGTGATAGAGTTCCAGCGCATTTTGATTGCCGCCAATAATGAGGGTATTGTACGTCACTTTACCCGCTTTGAGTCGCCAACTGGCACGGGTTAAGATGATCATTCGCACCGTAGCGGTAAAGAAAAAATGCAGTAGAAAGAGCGTGGTGAAAGAAGTATAGTAGGTGGTGTAATTGGTTACAAAATCATCGAGAATTAGGGTAAAAAACAGGAAGATGACCCCAAAAAAGCTCAGAAATAGTGTTCTGGCCAGGGTCGCCAGGCGAGAAAGGCGATAAATATCCTTGTACTGATCAAAGATGGAGTAAAAAAGGACCCAGCCGATAGGGATGATCACAATTCCTAGCCAAAAATTGGGCTCGTCAATATCCTGCCAATGGAGGGTCCCGCTTTCCAGGTGTTTGCGATAAGCAAAAAAGCAGGCCCAGGATAACATAGCGGTGATAAAATCCGCGATCTTGTAAAAGAATGTATCTACGCGACGCTCCCTGGTCATGTTTCTTGTTTTTTCCGATACTCCGACATTTCTGCGGACTTAGAGATAAGGGCGACCGCAAACATGTCTGCTGGAGCATCTGTACTAAGTATCCATTAGAAATGCACTAATTTGATATTGTCTAGTTGTAATTGTCCTTTATCGAGGGTCAATGCACCATTTTCGATGGGAATAAATGCATTAAACCCAATCTGGTATTCATCAAAATTGCCTTGGGCAATCAGTGTGCTCAAGTTAAAATATATTTTGTTCCATTCCCCTTTAGGACTGAATCCTGGATCGTATAAGGGGTATCCGGTAAATGGATCGGAATCATCATATCCCACCAGGCCGAAAATGGCCGGTACTTCCGACCGGTAATTCACCTCCAGGTAAACCTGTAGGTTGGTTGTGGTTAAATCCTTAAATCGATCGATGGTTGCTAATTCCACAAAACTACTTGCTGTATCCAATTGAATGACGGCTGAGAGGCCTTCAAAGGCATCTTGACTAGATATGGTAATTTTATTCGCATCCTCACCACTTCTCAGATCCTGAAACTGATGCGTGCTGGCATTTTCAAAACCCTCAATCATGGCAAACCGTACATTATCCATATAGCGAATGATCGGACGAATGGTGTCTGTTTCATTGGGCTGCAAATCAATCGTCGTCTCATAACGCTCGTAAAAAGGGTAGATTTCAGGAGTAGCATTCACTCCATTATCCTTGATTCCCGCGCGAAGCGAGAGTTGTGTCTCACCGTTTTTGAGGATGGGAATTTTGGCGGGCAGGGTGTACGCCCCCAGAAAGTCTCCTTCTACGGTTAGCCAGACATCCGTTATTTTTGATGAATTGCTGCCTTGTGTAGCCACATTGGTTTGCAACTCAATAGAGGGCACATAGATATAGGCCGGGATTTCTTCGGCTGGATTGATTAGATCGCAAGCTGCCAAAGTCAGACCGACCAACCCCATTAATGCGCCCCATTTACTCATATTTGATTTTTTCATAGCTTAAATATTTTATACCAAAAGGTTTTCAGAGCGACGTTCCACCTCCTCCGCAATGCGATGCGCCAACTTCAGCGCCTGGTAGCCATCTTCAATGCTCACACGCGGCCGCTGCCCCGTTTCAATACTGGAAGCAAAGGTTTCCAACTCCATTTTGATCGAATTGACGGGTTCGATTTCCGGCATATCGATATGAATGTATTTATTGCCTAGATTGGTTTCCAGTTTTAGTAGTTCTTCCTGATTAGGGGCAATGCCTTCTTCGAATAGGCGGATGACCTGAGCTTTTTTATCAAGGAAATCCATGCTGATGTAAGCGTCCTTTTGGAATAACCGCACTTTGCGCATTTGTTTGAGCGAGATGCGGCTGGCTGTCAAATTGGCCACACAGCCATTTTCAAATTCAATACGAGCATTGACAATATCCGGGCTTTGACTCACCACAGCTACCCCACTGGCATATACTGCTTTGACCTCCGAGTTGACCATGCTCAATACAATGTCTAAGTCATGGATCATTAGGTCTAAAATGACCGATACATCGGTTCCGCGTGGGTTGAATACGGCCAAGCGGTGCGCTTCCACAAACATGGGATTCAGTTGGATGTCGCCCAGTGCCAAAAGTGCAGGATTAAAACGTTCAACGTGTCCTACTTGTACCTTCACCCCTTTCTCGCGGCTCCTGGCAATCAATTCTTCTGCTTCCGCAACTGTTTGAGTGAGTGGCTTTTCAATGAATAGGTGCTTGCCTCGTTGAATGGCCTCCATTGCCATGGCAAAATGCACCGTAGTAGGGGTGACGATATCCACCACTTCTACGGCATCCATCAGTGCTTCGGCACTGTCAAAGGCGGGAATTTTAAATTCCTCGGCCACCTTTTGCGCCGTTGTGGGATCAGGATCATAAAAACCAACCAATTCATAAGCCTCAGTAGCCATTTGGATACATTTGATGTGAATTTTTCCCAAATGACCAGTGCCTAAAACCCCAATTTTTAACATAATGCTGATTTTTTCATTACCCACAATACCAACTTGATAATCAAGGCCATTTTAGGTCCTTAAGTACCGGAAGTCAATTTTATCTACCGGGCAAAAGTACAAGAAAAATTAGATTTTTTGGTTTCGATAGCGTCAAAGGGAAACGCTCTGAATAGGGCTTACGTTGCCCGGTAATACATTAAGACCGCACCAAATAAGGTAATCAGCGCGATAAGTACGGTAGCCATGCGAATAGTATATTGCATGTGGCTGACAAAAGTCTCGATTTCCTTACGCATGTGGGGATAACGAGGATAGATCTCATCCGCCATTTTTTGGCGATTAAACAGGTGCGCAGCGCCAAATTCTACTTTGTTTTGTACCAAAACCTTATAACTCTTTAGGACTTTTACTCTAAAGTAGATGTTGACAAACAACATGGCGACAAATAACCCAATGACAATAGAAACCAGTAAAATGAACATAGCTGGAAAATTTTAGGTGCAAATGTAGCAAGATTATGTCATCCGGCGAAGATCAGTACATGTTTGAAGGTGGCGCTTTTGCAGTCCAAAGTTTGACCTCCAAACGTGCACTTAGCCAAATTTTTCCAGGTATTGGCTCTGTTCCTGGATAGCTTCCACAAATTCACTTTTTAACCGAGCGACCAAGTCATTTACCGGCAGGACATCATTGATGGCAGTCACCCCTTGGCCGGCCGACCAAATGGTTTTCCATGCTTTGGCCTCTGCTTGTTCGGCATCCAATTCCTTTCCAAAATCGATTTTAGCTTTTTTGTCCCAAAATTCTTTGGTGATGCCCATCGCTTCTAGGCTGGGGCGCAGGAAGTTGGCATTCACACCTGAGACGGCAGCCGTATAGACAATATCGTTGGCGCCACTATCAATAATCATTTGTTGGTAGGCTTCATCTGCTTGGCTCTCGGTGGTGTTGATGAAGCGAGTGCCCATATAGGCCAGATCAGCTCCCATTTGTAAGGCGCTGGCAATATCGCGGCCATTGCTGATGCTTCCGGAAAGGAGAATGGTCTTATCAAAAAAGCTACGAATTTCCGATGTAAAAGCCATTGGATTTAAGGTGCCCGCATGTCCACCTGCTCCGGCACACACCAAGATCAACCCATCTACACCCGCAGCCACCGCCTTTTCGGCATGCCGCCGATTGATCACATCATGGTATACCAGACCACCATAGCTATGCACGGCGTCAACAACTTCCGAGACGGCTCCCAATGAGGTGATGATCAGCGGGACCTGGTGTTTGACACATATTTTGAGGTCGGCCTCTAATCTTGGATTGGACTGATGTACGATCAAATTGACACCATATGGAATCTTGGAATTGCCCAAACCAGCTTTAATTTCCAAAAGCCATGCTTCAAAGCCTTCAGTGCTGCGCTGATTAAGGGCCGGAAAGGTGCCTACTATCCCGTTTTTGCAACATTCTAAAACCAATTTTGGTCCGGAAATGAGAAACATCGGTGCCGCAACAACGGGGAGTTGTAGTTGATCGTAGAAGTTTGGTTTGGCTGGCATGGGTCGTTTTTTCTCAAATGTATTAAAATTCTCCTAGATTGGAGATTAGGAAAGATTATCTGCGCTGCTGCAAAAACACCCGGTGGTGTTTATAATCGTAAATCACATTAAAATCCAGTAATAGATTTTGCCCAATCAAACCATTGGATTGGCTATCTTGAAAAGCGGCCACACTGATTTCTCCCACGGCGAAGGTGGTCATTACCTTTTTCCAGGTTTTGCCACCGAAAGAGACAGCTCTTACTTTGCCTTTATAATTGGTAAACACGGACGGGCTGGCAGAAAATCCTTTGACTGCTTTGCGTTTTCTTTTTCCCAGAAAATCATATTGGGAGTGGGCTTGCGGAAAGAGCCATAAATAGTCGTCGGAAGCAGTGTCAATCGTTAAAGGTAGCGTGATTTCCCGTTCTTCATCGTCTGTAAGGATAACCTCGATGCCAATTTTATTGTGATCAAAGGAGATCATTGGTAACGCTACATCCCGGTCATTGGTTTCATAAGAATCGGCATCATAAATTTTCATTCTGAGTAAATCAATGTTGGTTTCGACGACAAATCGGCTAAATAGATCATAACCAATAATGCCGGCAATCGGGATTTTAAAATACTTGGAAAGGTGAGTAAGAGATAGTATTTCAAAAGAAATACCCTTAATCTCTAAGTCTTCAATCGTGAGGGTATTATTGACAGAAGATTGGGTGGTGACAACCCCACTGGAGGTGCCAACCCGGGAAGGTCCGGAAATGGTCAAATTCACTTTCTTGGCCGCTGCACTATCGAGGACAGAAACCCCGGCACCTGAATCAAACAGGAAATTTAATTTTTGAGAATCATTGATGCGTAATTCAAAGAAAATCAGGCCTTTCACCAATTTTATGGGTGTGCTGGTCAGTGGTTGCTGACCGAATGAAATACCTGTAGAGAAAAAAGAGATGATAAGGAGGAGGAACGTTCTTTTCATAACTTTTTCAAAGTTACTCTATATCAGCGACAATTACAATTTAAGAAGGCAAAGGTGCTGAAAACAGGAGCCAAATCCTAACCGTCTATTGGTCTGACTCCTGTTTCTCCCGCTAATTAATCCGCTGCCGAGTTGGTCGCCTTTGACGGCGTTCCCGCAAGGGTTTACGTTGTAAGGTGCGTTTCAATTTATTTTGTTCGATGAGTACTTCCACATTTTCTCCCTTGGCCAGTTTGAGTTGAATGCCACCGCCTTTTTGGTTAAACCAGGGGGCAACGGTTCCTTTCTTTACCCAGATAGGTTCCACTACTTCGTATTCATAATAGGGCTTGGTCTGTAGGGTGCCGGGCGCCAAGGCTCTTTCTTCATATGGTACACCTTTGGGAGAAAGATAGGTGCCGCGTTCATAGCCAAAACGGGAAAGTACAGTTCCTGCCGGAATAATCTCCCAATGTGTGTCATGGCCGGTGAAACCTTGGTTAGGAGGCCAGATAATGGTCGAAGTAGATGTGCCCGTACGGGGGGTGGCCGTCGTATTTTGGTGGATGGGGCGACGCTTTCGCTTAACAATCTTTAATCCTCCGGGCAATTCTCCCTCCCAGCCATTTTCGTCGATAAAGGAAACCGGATTCTGAAAGGTATAGGCATACGGGCTCCACTGAGTATAATCTGTGGCCAGCGGATCCACACTTTGCCAAAGACTATGGGTGGCATCGTAGTAGCGACCGCCGTAATAGTATAGGCCGGCCTCGGTGTCGAATTCCTTGCCGTTAAATAGATAAGGTTGTGTTGTTTCCGTAGTAGTTTCGGCGACAAATACCTGACCGGTCGGGAAATACTGGGTATGCTGTCTGACTTCACCGCTATAATCAGTAATGTAGGCGCTGCTGCCCAAATGGTCGGTATGATAATAGAACTGCTCGACCTCGGGAAATGCGCCGGAGCCTTCAAAACCGTATCCTCCACCAACATTGGCATTACTTAAGCTATCGGCAAACCAGGTTGGCGGCCCTGGAGGGCCATCAGGATCTGGTGGACCAGCAGGGCCAGGCCAGCCGATAGGAGTAGACAAATACGGACTATTATTTACTGGAATACTGAGCGGGTTGCCAGTGTATTCGGGTTGACCGTAATATCCGGGCATGGTGGGCGGACCGGGAGGGATGCCCAGGGCGGTGTAGTATTGCCGTAAGGATTCAACCAATTGTTGTAGGCGTAAGGTATAATTAAATCCCCCTGCTGTGATGCCGCGACTGGGCCAAAATTTATTATTGAACTGGCCTGTGCCTCGTTTGCTGAGGATGCGTTCTCCTTCCACATAATAGTGCTTGGTAAATCCGTCCTCCTCCGCAGTCATAAATGGACTGACGTAAGCGGTGTAATTGTCCTTGTGGTTAATGGCTCCGGCAGGAGCGCCATCCACAAAAACGCCTTGCATGCCGCCGTGGCTCTTGATGGCCCGCTGGCTATTGGCATCGTAGGTATACTGGCTGATGTAGCCATTGTCTGAAACCCCCACCAACCGGTTTTCCTCGTCCCAAATCTGCTGGCGGTAGGTGTAACTGGCCGCTTCGCCCCGATAGCCAAGTTGATTGCCATTGGCGTCGGTATCGAAGGTCTTGCCTCCCACTTTGGAAGGGGCATGCGGGCGTCCATCGTATTCAAAGTTAACCTCAAAGGTGTTGGCACTTACTTCTTCCCCATTGCGGCGGTGAATTTGGGTCTTCTGTCGTACATTGTTGAGGTTGTCATAACCCATCAACAGCGTATAATCTTCTTGTCGATCCTTCCCCTGCCAGGTGCCGGTGGCTTCCATTAGGCGGTACAGCTCGTCATAGGCAAATTGTTGTTCACCGGAGCCACCAATGTTTTCAGCGGGTGCGGTATTGCGAATCAAAGTCACGTTGCTCATGGCATCGAAACTATACGCTGCATTCAGAAGCGTGGAGCCGCTGGCAGATCGCACTTGCAGCCGGTTTAACCTACGACGATCTGGCTGATATTCGTAGGTGGTCGTGGTGCCATTGCCATAGCTTAAGTACACCCGGTCTCCAAATTTGTCATAACCCATTTGTTTGACATAATCGTAATGGCGACTCAGCTTGTCTCCATCCATTTGCTGCAAATCACCGGCGCGGTTGTAGTGGTAATTGACCACCTCGCCATCGGGATAAACCATCTGTTGAATGCGGCCCCAGGTGTCATACTCCGCCTCCCAGACAAAGGTCCTAACATTGGCTTCGTTGATCAACAACGTCCGGATGGTTTTCGTGATGGCTCCTTGTCTGTCGAAGAAGAATTCGGCACCACCGCTGGCATCCTCCCGCAGCCAAATGCGCCCAGTGCGATGGTACTCGGCATCAGGTCCCCCGTAATGGAATTTGACCTGATTTTGCACGTTTTTGGGATAATCTACCTGCGCCAATCGTTCAAATTCGTAGGTGTAATGAATGGCTCCCTCATTGGGAACCGTTGCCCGGATATTGGCGGTAACTACTTTCACGAGATTACCGGCAGGATCGTAGTGTTTTTCCGTAAGGCCTTCGTCTGGATGACGCAATTGAATCATACGCCCCAACTGATCATACTGATAGGTGATTTCATTACCTTCTTGATCGGTAGTCGTTGTGAGTTCGTCCAAGGCATTATAGTGGAAAGTCGTCCAGATCGGGCCATCGGGACCGTGTTCTACCAATGCGGTGGTTCTACTACGGACATCTTTATAGGTATCTCTTTGATTGCCCAACGCATCATAAAGCGACGCCAAAAGACCTGGTTGTCCGGTCTGATTCGCAGCAATGCGGTATTCATAATGACTTTCCGACCCATCGGGCAGGGTGATGCTTAGGTGACGGTCCAAAATGTCGTAGGTGGTTAGCGTTGGAGGCACGGGATCAACGTAGTCACTAAAAGTCTCGGCTGAATCCATTGGCGTTGTACCTGGATAATAGCTCCGTACCGCCCTTCCGAAAGCATCGTAAAAATCGGCTCCGGAAACGGCCATAACGAGTTGATCATCTTGTTCCGGACCGGTGAATAGGGCTGTGGTTTTTTTATTTTGTATGGCACGCCCCAGGCCATCGACAAATTCTAGAATATCAATGGTTGTTCCATGCTCCGGATCGAAGTGGCGTGCCTTGGCATAAGCGGGAACGCTTGCTGTATTGTACGTAAAATCGATGGAAAATGGCTGCCCGTCAACAATTTCGTAAGGCCGGGTAATACTCCGTATTCTACCGCGATCATCCCAGGTGTAGGTGGTCCGCTGGCCATTAATGTCGGTGTTCTCTAATAGATTTCCAAAGACTGGCTCATGGATACTTGTGGAGATATAGCCATAGCTGTCCGCTGTTTGCTCCAGGTAGGTGTGCAAATCTTGATCATAGGTGAAACTGTATACCAGGCGCTGTCCGGCTTCATTGGGTGGATTGGTGATACTGGTCAAGTTGCCAAATTCATCATAGGTCATATCCGAATCTGCGCTGCTGCCATCGGCGAGGTGTCGATGTAGGAAAAGCACATTCCCTCGATCATCAATTTCGGTACTTTGTTGACGAAAAATGCCGCTGGAGCCTGTGATTTCCTCCGTTTGGGGAATATTTTTCAGGTAGATGCCATCCGGTTCGTGGTAGGTAATGGTGGTGGTTTTTAAGTCGTCAGTATTGCCATTGCCATAATCGGTGGTTACCGTCACATTTCCATATTGATTATACTGGTAAGTCATTCGACTTTGCATCACTAGAGATGAATCCCCTTCGTAATACAAATGAGTGGTTTCTACCATTGCCGGGAAGGCTGTTCCGATATCGCTTTGGGCTAAGGCAGGGGGGAGGTCGCTACCGGTCTCGACATCTTTTAAGGTATATTTGTATTGGGTTTCTGTGAACTTCCTGCCCGCAGCATCTTGCACCTGTTCGGACAGCAGCAGGCCTTTTCGGTAATAATTAGCATGATCATATCGGGAAACATAACTGCGGTAAAGGGCATCTCCATTTTCGGTATCCAATTGGTCTTCCTGGACCATGCCAAATCCATAAAATTCTCTTTCATGCCGACCCTGGAAGCCGTCACTATACCGGAACCGGCTCTTCATGACATCTGCCCCGTCGCCAGGAAATCCATCATTGATGGCCACGCTATTCATGACCCATTTGCCGTAAGGCAGCCCCACATCATTACCGGTCAAAGTGTAGTCAATGGAGTAACGACCGCCCAATGGCCGCTGTACTTCCCGCAATAAATTGGTGCGCCCAATGGTAGAGGCTTTGACCTTCAATTCGCCGTCTGACCCGGAGCGCAATTGATCGGGGTAGCCATCACCATCGACATCGCTCATCTCGGTTAAAATACGGCTCACTCCCTGACCAATATTGGCACTTGGATTGATGCAAATACGCACGAAAAAGATTGGAATGCAAATGGTGAAAGCTGCATTGGCAGATTCGGCCGTGGCATCGCCTTCGTCCAGGCGTTCAGCGCCGGCCCAACGAATTTCTGAAGCAAAGCTGGTCCCGGTGTTTAAACTCACCCAAACATTGGTATCGTCCCAACGCACCCGATCAATCAAACCATCCCCGTTGACGTCCTGAAAACCGGAGGTCGAATGATTGTCGGTACGCGACATGCTCACGCCCGCAGCAATACTATTATTGGCGTAATTAATACCAAAGCCACCTCCATAATCCATACTTACGCCTTTGCGGATATCGGCAAAACCCCAGTTTTCTAACGGCCCGAAACGATAGCCGTAATTGAGCGCCACCCGGCCATCTTTGTACAACTTGTCGACCAGCCCATCCCCATTGATGTCAAGCCATGAATGCTCCGTTTCGTCATTGTCTGTAGTGAAATTGCCGCTGATACCTGCTCCTGTCTTGGCGGAACGCGTGGCGGCCTGCGACTTACTACCTGATTTTTTGACGGTAGATTTTACTTTGGAACTGCGGCGGTTGGAACCTTTGCCACTGGAGTCACCGGCATTACTTGGACTGGAATTGACAAATGAGCCTCCCAGCGTGACACCCGTTGCTTCGCTATGGGATTCATGGTTGTTAAAACTGTAGGGAACCGCTTCGGCCAAAAGCCCACCGCGAGAATCGGTATATTGAATTTTGGTTTCACTCACTACGTCGGGGTAGTCGTCGCCGTTGAAATCCAGCACGTCCAGGATGCTTTTGGTATCATTCCAGGCGTGGCTGGCACCAAGGCTCCCCGGCCCTGCCGAAAGGCCACCGGCAACGGCGTGAATTTTTGCTTGGGTAATCAAATTGGGAGCACTGGCTCCTACTCCCGAACTGGAAGCTGGAGTCAAGAGAATATCGTCTTCTCCCATGCGGGAACTGCTAATCAGATCGGCCTGTAAATAAGTGAGGTCATCATAGCCTCGCCAGGATTGGGTTTTGGGATCGGCGTAAAAGAGAATGAAATCGGCTTGGGTGGGATCGCCAAAACTGCCCAGATCGTCAGCATCTTCAATATCCTCCAATTCAGAGGAGTCGATCTCAATTTCCGGAATCATCAGTAGGTCTTCCATGATGGGCATTTGAGCCCGTTCCCGATTGCCGTTGTACCCAAATTGGCCCCAGCCTCGGTACTGAGGACCAAATAACATATCGTCATCGTTGTGTCTGGAATACAGGCCGGCCGGCACCTCGCTGGTCATGCTGTCAAAAGTCACAGCGGCGTTGATGCCTTGCAGGGCGACACCAAGGTCATAAGTCAGGGTGTGGTACTCAATAAAGAGGGTATCTCCTGCCTCCAGAGAATCTGTGGTGATCGGTGGTAGACTGGGGAGCTGGCCATTGCTTACTTCAAAATATGTTTTGGCATAAAGTCGGGAAAATCCTTTCACAGAAAGGGTGACGTAGCCGTCAGGTAGATTGCCGTCATTGGCAAAGTCTTGCGGCAAACCAACGGTTAGCGGAAGGCTGTCTGGTGCAATCCAGCGAGAAGGAGCTTTCCAGGTCTTGGCATACATCCTGTAGTCCACCGATGGGCAAAAGCTGAAGATCGGTTCCCCCGCAGCATTGGTGACTGCACTCCCATCCGCGGCCGCCGTATAATACAAAAGGGGCATCCAGCTGATTGCTGGCCAGTCGATATTGGTGTTACTTCGAATCAGGAAGCGCAATTCATCATTTTCGGCCACATTGATGTCCTCCAAGACAATGGGCTGGTCAACGATTGCATCCCAGGCAAAGGTTTGGGCGTAAATGAACTCGTTTGTGTTTTTTAAAATATACAGTTGAAGGCTATCAGTGGTCAATGGTTTACTGAAATTGCCTTCAATCCTAATCGTACCGTTGAGTGGCAATACGACATTTTGCTCGGAAGATAAAAGGAAATCTTCTGAGGCATGGAAGCGATAAACGGGTTTGTTGTTGGCATCAATCAGTTCCTGATCCAGTTGAGGATAGTTGATAATGGGGTCCCAGTGGACCTGATCGTAAGCCCCATCAAAGATGGACTGCACCCGGAAATAGACGTAATCACCACGGTTGACAAAAACGGCATTGACATTATTGGGGGTGACAGGATTGAAATTATCCGGAGCAATATCTGTTGACCACAAGGAATTGCCATTGTGCTGAATGGCCACCCGAACGCCATCATTGCGGGAATAAGTTTGACCTTCCAGGCTAGTATCTTCCAGCAGTCGAACGGGTGCATCAATGCTGATCACTCCGGTAAATGGTGCCTCCCAGGAGCGAACCACATCGTGCAAAGGGGTTTGATCAATCAACATTTCCTGTTCGGCAGGATCGAAGGAGATCAGGTCTCCGTCAAGGGGTTCTCCTGGGGTGATCGGGCTAGGTGTATCGGCGCTACTTAGAGTGAAAACGGGATCGCCCTCGGTATTAATGTGATTGAAATAGACGCGACCGCGGTAAGCGATATCCATCAATTCGTCACCGTTAAAATCAGAGAAATAGCATTCGGTGGTGGACTTCATTGTCGTATTGTCGTAGCCAACAAAAACCGGGGTCACATTGGCTTCAAAGCCAAAGGACGTGATGCTGGTTTTAATGGTACTAAACTGCTGAATGCCGGAAATCGGGCGCTTGGGGCCAAAGCCAGTGTTCCCATTATTGCCGGCCAGATTGCGGCGATACCACAGGGCATTGGCTTCTTTAAAAACCTTGTCGGGAAGTCCGTCCCCATTGATATCCACAAAAGCGATCAGTCCCTCTGCGCTGGAATTGCCCAGTGCAAAATTACCACCAACCGTGAACTCTTTGCTGGCCAGACTCCCGATTGGCCCAACCGTAGCCGCAGAACCGGCTACAAAGCTATTGGAGCTCGATCCGCCCAGGGCGGAGGTTTTTCCTTCAAAGAGCGGAACGGGATTCACAAAATCGACTTCCACCTGATCAGGAGCAATATCCCAGTTTTCTTCACCGATGAAGGGTTGATAGCTACCACCAGAACGGACATCGTCGTAATAGTCAAAGTCGTGCTGATAAAAGACCTCCCCATTGCGATCAATCTCACGGATAGAAGCCAGCAGGGTTTTGAAAAATGCGCCTTCCTGGTAGGTCAGTTCGTAGGAGCGAACGATTGCTTCATTCATCCGGATTTCAATGCGGCGCAACAAATCGGCGGTGACCATTTTTAGCCCCAGTCGCGCGTCAATCTGCACATCTTTCCGGCGGCTTTCGCCCAATTGGCGGTCGCGGATAAAAGTGACGACAAAGGGCCCTTCTTCGGTTCCGTGCCCGGTATAGGTCAGGTGGTCGGGATAGAGTTGGTAGCCAAGTACTGAGCTGGAAGTCAGTCCATTATCTGTGACTGTAGAGTAATGGTAGTGCATGAAATTGTCGTGCACATCCCGGCTTTCGGTGAGTGCCCAGTGCGCAATATTTCCGGAAGGGTCACGGAGAATGGCGTTTTCGAGAATCCCGGAATTAGGGTGCCCGCCGTAGTAGTGCAGGCTACCATCAATATCCCGAATTTCCCACCAGTAATTACTTGGCCCATCACCGTGACGGATGATTTGGGAAAAGGGACCTTCCACTCGTTTGTGGAAAACCTGTTCACTGCCTCTTGGGCGAATCGGACCGCGGTGGGCAACCGGACTGAGTTGCTCTCCGTTGAGCAGGTAGGTTTCAGTTTCATCTTCTGCATCAAAACGAGGCACTCCCCAGCGGGTATCAATGGTGATGGCGGGTAACTGCAAATTCCATCCCAGGCCCAACCAATCATTGCTGCCTTCACTGCTATAGGTAATTGCCAAATTTGGTTGCATGCCTTGACGGCCCTGCGGAAGTTTGAGTGGAAAATCCGTTTCTGCGGTGCCTCGTGAATTAGCTGCAGGTGGAGGTAACAAGATAATGCCCTCGGTAGGGTCGGGGGCCTGTAAGTCTTCGATGTGATTGGTCAGATGGGCAGGCATGCCCGTGACATCCGGCATTGGTGAATCTGGATCGGTTGTTGGTTCTTGAACCAATGTCTGGAGCTGTGTCGTTGGCTTTTCAGGTAGGACTTTGGTTTCAGTTTTGGGTGGTTGCTTGGTAAAAAAATGGTAGAAGTAGCTATTGCCATCTAAAAGCCACCAATTGAAGAAAATGATTAGTCCTAAAAAGATATATTTTAACCTCATTATTTTGGGATTTTCACTATTCGATAATCAATTTCCGGCTAGCGGTTTTGCCATTGCTGGTCAAGGAAAGCACATAAATCCCAGACGCAGGGAGATGCCCGTTAAATAAGTGATAATCACGATCTTTTCCCCGTTGTGATTGGATGTGCTGACCATTGGCATGGTAAATGTCCAGTTGTACATTTGCTGGCGTTTTCATCAAGACTCGCAGTTGAAAGTGTCCATCAGGGGAAGGGTTAGGGAATAATTCAATGCTTTGAAATGGACTATTTTCGGTCGGTTCGATTAGAATGTCCTGTTGAGATATACATCCCTGCCGATCAATGGTGAGTTGATAGGTGCCCGGCTGCCGGATTTCCAGGGTTGGTTGATGAATTTCTTGTCCATCGGGTGTCAGCCAATGAAAGCTCAGGTGCTCCTCCGTTAAACCGATACCCGCATTGAGCAACAGTTTGCCTTTTTCAGGTAGCGGATAGCTGTTTTCCAAGAGGGAAACCGGCGCATCCTCAGCCTGGAAGAAGAAGTCTTCCCGATATTGCAGGCCATCGGCATCGGTAAGGACCAGGGAGTAGTTGCCTGCCGGCAAAGAGCGGGGAGGTTGCCAATCGTGGTCATTGCTCTGCCAGTTTATGGATAGCGGATGATCTTTTGCGATTAAATGACAGGCAAAGGGTGCACGGCCGCCCAAAATGCGAAGGGAAAGCGTTCCGTCCTCCTCATTTTGGCATTTAGGGGCATTGATGAGAGAAGTAACCATCATTTTTGGGCCAATACTGAAGGTGAATTGGTGGCTTCCTGTGGTAACGGGAATGTTGGCAAAGCTTACCCGGCCCGCCTTAGTTGTAGTGGTCGCCGGATAAAATTGTGGCCACCCATTGGCCGGGGTCAACTTAAGCCAGAACATTTCATCTTCTTTGGGCAGGTCATGCAGGGTTTTACTATCCAATTGGAAGGTAGCCAAAACCGAATTAGAAATATTGCTGACTTGCAGGTGCCATTCCCGTTCAAAACGGGTCGGTTCCAGTAGGTTCCGCTGTGCGAGTTGCAAGGCCCTGCGATTATCTCCCCAGAGCAGGAAACTTTGGTCTTGTGCCAGTGTTGCTACACCAATGGTCAATAATCCCGATTCATAGCTGCAACTTGACTGAAATTGGCGCAAGCCGGAAATGTCATCCCGCCCTATACCGGTAATGTGATGGGAGAAATCGGGATAGTGACGACCATTCCAAAGGGTATCGCCGCCGGCATTGAGGTACGTAATGTATTCTTGCTGATGCAGACTAAGGCCATATTTAATGGCGAGATAGGATTCGATCTGTAATCTTTCCCGGGGGTTGACCACCCGATCAAAGAGGATGATTTCGGGGATGAGTCCTTTAAAGGAAACAATCGGCAAATCGCGATCTTCTGGGCGTTCAGCCAGTACCAGGCTGGCAGGCTCATTTTCGCGTTTCCTGGGCGAATGCTGCAAATAGGTATTTAAGGTGGGGGCTCCCAGGTAGTTTTCCGGGAAATTGAGGTACTGCCCTTGCCCTAAATCGGCCAGTCGGTGAGTGGTCAGTACCTGTTGGGTACTGTCTCCCGATTTCAGGTGCCAGATACTATTTTCAAAAGCGGTGTCTGCCGTCTGGTAGACCGTAAAGACAGAAGATTGGTGCAGGTCAATATTTTCCAGCGGGAGCACCAATGAAGTTGCCCCGGATGGTAGCCAAAGCCCGGTGTTGAAATTGAGTTGAGGGGCGTTGGAAAGGTCAAAAGAAGGGAGTTCTTCATGGGGTAACTGAGATTGCCACGTTTTACCATCAATAGCCGGAGCATACCAGGTTACGGCTCCTTTTACGCCTCCCGGGGCGTATTGCTGGCTCCATGCGAGGTGGCTGATAAAAAGAAAAAGAAAACAGATTTGGAAGCTGGGTTTCATAGTTGATGTTTTTAGATCAATATTGCTCAAAGGGAATTAACCACCCGATTACGACTTGATAAACAGTGGTTTTATTGTCGTTTTCGATAAAGTTGAAGCCGTTGGCCAGCGTTTCAACCACATCCTTGGTGCCGAGGTTATAGCGTCCCTCCACGGTCAGGCCAAAGGGGAAGTCATAACCAACGCCGAGTACCACAGACAGGTTGGTTTCTCCTTTCAGGACCTCGCGTAGGCTTTGTGTGATCTGGAGGTCGGGGCCAAGGTCGGGCATGTTGGAGGTGTAGTCTAGATTGGTGTTAGTAAAATTAAAACCCAATTGCGGACCAACCGCCACGTGAAGTCCTCCGGCGGGGTAAAGCTTCAGCAGTGTAGCGAAATTCAGGTATTGGTAGTTGAAGGCAATCTTGTATTCCAATCCTTCTATATCCGTATAATTGAAGTCACTGCCTTCCTGGCTATAGGTGATTTCTGGTTGGATGGCTATTCTTGTATTGCGAAAGCGATAATAAAAATACATTCCCCCCACAAAACCCAGACGCGGGGCGGTTTCCGTGGTATATGAATTTTCCGGGAAGACCGGAGGAATGATGGTTGTAGAAACATCCTGAATGGAGGAATAGGTTGCCCCGGCACGAAAACCCCAGTGGAATTCGTCGTCTTCTAGCTGAGCGAAAAGGGAAATACAGCACAGGGTCAGCGTGAGTGACAATAGTGTTTTTTTCATGATCATCAATTTATTAGGTTCGATTCAAAGGAGTACGCGATGAAAAGAGGGAAAAGTGATCACGACAACGGGATTTTTTTTAACCTACTCTTACCAGGCGGTCGGGGGAAGGCGACTTATTTGATGTTTGTACTCAGAATTTCTTCCATACGGGCGATGCGTTGCGGAGGGAGGTCGGGATAGTCCAGAAGGAGAGATTTGGCCTGAGCCATCACTTTTCGGGCTTCGGCTAGTTTGTGATTTTCATACAGGCAGACGGCCAGGTCATAGTGGAGTTTTACCTGATCACCGGGAAGTACCCGGGGAGAATCAGGGATCTTTTCTACGGCCATGCGCAGGTAGGTTTCGGCAGTACGGCGGTCACCGAGGTAATATTTATTGAGCCCATAGCCGTGGTAAGGCAGATACAGAGTAGGGTAGTTGCCTTTGTAGTTTGAGATGAGCTTGATAATTTCCAAATAAGCATCGGCCGATTCCTCTCTGCGTTCCAATAGTCCCAGTAGTGTGGCTATATTCTGCTTTTGGGCCATCACATAGGGGTGTAGTTGATCGCCAAATATTTGTTTGATGGGAGCGAGTAATTCCCGACGAATACGGAGGGCTTCCTCATTGCGTTTGGCCCCACTGTAGAGGCGAGCCAGGTTGGACTGACTGGCGATGGTCTCCACATTGACCGGCCCGAAAATAGCCAGGCGTTGCCGATAGGATTCCAGGGCATAAGGGATTCCTTCATCAAATTTAAATTGATCGTGATAAAGGCTGGCCAGGTGATTGAGCGTCAAAGCAATCTGAGTATTGGGTTCTTTAAGCAGCGCACGTTTCATCTCCAGCGACCGGGTGTAAAAATCCAATGATTCTTGATAATTCCTCATTTTTCGCTGGGCGGTTCCCCGGCCTTGCAAGGCTGAGGCCAGACCAATATGCGGAGGATCATGAACCGTCTCATAGTTTTGGTACGACAAGATAAAGAAGGAATCGGCCTGCGGGAACCGCCCCATTTCGATCCTGGTATCGCCAAGAGCCAAGTAGCAGTTTCCCAATTCTTCGGGGAGGGGTTCTTGCTTCTGATAAAATTGTAAGGCGATCTGAAAGATGGAATCGGCGCCTTCATAATCTCCCAGGCTAAACTGCACCTTGCCCAGCGTATTGTAAGCATTCGAAAGGCTGGAACCCGAACTATTATCCAGTTGCAGGTACAAATCAATAGCTGTTTGCGCCATTGAATCGGCTTTGTGGTAACTTCCCAGCGCATTGTATACCGAACCCAGTAAAGCAGACATATCGGCCAGTAATTCTGGCTCATTTCCGAGTCGATTGGGTAGGTTTTGACTAAGGCTGTCTAGGAAATAACGCACTGGCAGGGTGTCATTTTGGGCTATATAAGGGTCGGCAGATTTAAACATATCGGTGAGCAGGCCGACCAGTTGTTTGCTTTTGGCCGCCTCCTTTTGAGCCTGATTGCGTTCCTTGCGCAGTTGCAGGGTATAATAAGTTGCAGTTCCCAGCAAGGTTAACAACACAATGGCAGCAGCAATTAAACTACCTCGGTTGCGCTGCAAGAACTTCGAAGCTACGTATAGTGGCTGCTGGCGTCGTATAGAGATGGGATCTCTTTGCCGAAAGGCTTGTAAGTCATTTAAGAGTTGCTCAACCGATCCATAGCGTTCGGCGGGATCCGTTTGCAGGCATTTGGCACAAATCAGGAAGAGATCACCTTTTAACCGTTGGGCAGAAGAGAACCGGAACACGCGCTCATCTTTTTTGGCTAAAGCCATTCTTTCCTCAATAGAATGCACATTTGCCAGGCTATTGCGGTCAAAGGGCAGTTGGTCCGTCAGTAATTTGTACAGCAAAACACCCAGTGCATAGATATCAGTGGCGGTACTCAGGTTATCCAGAGTGATTTGCTCCGGAGCGGCAAAGGCCAAGGTGTAGGGTATGCCCATTCTGGTGTTGGAGGCCGCATTGGAATCCTCCACCCACCTGGAGACTCCAAAATCCACCACTTTGACCAGGCCATTGTCTTCAACCAGGATATTGCCGGGTTTGATATCGAGGTGCAGTACCAGCTGCCGATGGGCATGAGCGATGGCCTTGCCGACCTTGGCAAATACGTCGAGGCGCTGATCTTGCGTTAGCTGCTTTTTACGGCAATATTCCACCAGCGTTTGGCCCTTTACGTGCTCCATGGTAAAATAAAGGCGACCGTCTTTGCTGCGACCACCTTCGTAGAGCTGGGCGATATTGGGATGCTGTAATCCGGCGAGAATTTGTCGCTCCCGGCGAAATCGTTCCAGGGCTTCAGGTTTTTGGTAAGTCGATCGGATCAGCTTGAGGGCCACCTGGCGTTCCAGCTCTCCATCTACTCGTTTGGCGAGGAAGACGGAGCCCATGCCCCCGCCGCCGAGGTAGTCAATTAGTTCGTAGTGGCCTAGCTGATGGCCAATTAACTGACGATCCTGTTCGGCGGTTTCTCCAAACCAGGGACCTTCTGTGCGTAGTGCTGGGTGTAATCCTTCTTCCTCCTCCAGCATCTGTGCTACCTCCGCCATGATTTCCGGCGTTTCGTCCTGAGCTTGCGCAATGACTTTTGCCCGGGCTGGTCCATCGAGGGCTACGATCTTAAAATAAAGGGCCGATATTGCTTCCCAGTCTGAGGGGGTCATGCTGATTCTTTTAGCTGGCGCACTTCTCGGCTTAGCCAGGCTCTGGCCAATCGCCATTCCCGACCAATGGTGGCCGGGGATACTTGTAGAAACTTGGCAATTTCCTCGCGTTTGTACCCTCCAAAAAACCAGTATTCGATGATTAGGGCACCCCGTTCGCTTAGATTTCGATAGCGCGTTAAGGCTTCATCGATATTCAGCAGGTCTTCGCAAGTGGTTTGCAAGGAAAGCAATTCTTCATTGAAGGTAATGGCCAGCAAATCACCGCCTCTTTTTTGTCGCTTTTGTTGACGGGCATAATCTACCAGGATACGGCGCATGGCCTGACTGGCGAGTGCCAAAAACTGTCCGTGATTTTCAAAATCTTGTTTGTCTTGCTTCGCCATTTTGAGGTAGGCTTCGTGCACCAGATCGGTGGTGGAAAAGGTGTGGGCGGGCCTTTCCTGCTGCATTCGATGGCGTGCCAGTTGTTTGAGGTGTTGGTAAGCAAGTTGGTACTGCGATTCCAGATCAGGTGGCAGGTCAATGTCCATCGGTTTCTTTCTCATAGGAATCAGCATTTGGATGAGCAAATGTAGCTTTCCGAGCTATACAAATTAAATTCTATTCCCGGAAACTGCCTACAATATCGGAATATACCGGAATAATTTACACCCAAAAAGATAGAAAAATGATTTAATGGGGTCTGGAAAGCAAGATGGCCGGGCAAAAAATCTTTGCCCGGCCAGTGCGTGGATTTCCCCGTGAGTATCGGGGGGAATTCACAATTACAAACCTAAGAAAACCCGAAAATCTGTTTTTGATAGGTGGCTTATCTTATAAAAAGCCAGCGATTAAGAAACCTAAACTCAGGATGGCGGATACGCCCAGCACACCCATGAAAAAGTAAAAGGCCATTTTATCAGCTGAAGTTTTCATCGATTACTATTTAAATGGTGATTAATTACCTGAATTGGCAGGAGTGGTTTCTTCGCCCTGTTCGGGACGCAGTACTTCTCCTTTGATTTTTAACACATGTTTACCTTCGGCATCATTGGTGGTCAGGGTGACCGTTTTGGTGAATTTTCCGATGCGATTGGTGGCATAGCGCACCTTAATTATGCTGCTTTCACCTGGTGCTACGGGCTCTTTCGACCATTCTGGAACGGTACAACCACAACTGCCTTTGGCATTGCTGATCACTAATGGCGCATCACCGGTATTGGTAAAGTGAAATTCGCGGTAAGGCTCTGCATTTTGTTGGATCACGCCATAGTCCACTTCCGTTGCTTCGAAAGTCATGACAGGGGTGCCACTTTGTTCTACCTCAGCACTGGCTTGTGTTGAAATAGTATTCTGGGCAAAGGACGTGGTTGCGGTCAGTGCACAGAAGGCTAAAAATCCGATAATACGATTCATGAGTCTATTAATTTTAAAGTTTAAAAATGAAGGTAAAATCAGGAGTTGTTCAAAAAAAATTTGGTTAGGGCCGAGTGTTAGAACAAATCCCTTTTTTGCTTTATTTGCTGGGAGATTGCCATTTTCGCTTGATGTAAGTGAACACCATGAAAATGCCAACAGCGGCATATAAAAAGCTCTTAACCATGATTTTGAAGATTTAAAATGCCGGAGCTTACGGGTTGGTAAGCTCCAGCTTTATCAAAATAACTGGTAAAATCCTCTATTCTTTATTCACTTGGTATCTGCATTTGACCATTGGCATTCCAACCATTGTCCATGCGCTTTTCTTGAGCTTGGTTCAAATAATCTCGGTAAAACTCACTTCGATAGTACGTAGCTTGGTGATAGTAAGTGCGAAGTGTTTCTTGTAATCTTGCTGCAATCAAAATAGACTAGATCAAGCAGCAATATGACCACAAGCAAGGCCTCCAGTGTTATTACAACTGGAAGAGTTGTTTTAAACAATAAATATTAGTGGAGATCGTAAAGAACCAATGCGTGAAAAAGCAGATAAAGCGGTTGGGATACGGCTTTATTTCGGGAAGCTTTTGCTTGATTGGCAACGGCCAGGTTCATCGCCAGTTGGGAAGGGCGAGAATTAAAATGGCCGATATTGAAGAAGTGATTTTCGCCTCCAAATTCAGGCGATTGAGGCAACCATTCGTTCCATTCCTGACCGACTTCTGCGACGTCTTCCGCCACTGCCATCCAGAGTCCTTGTTCTGTGGCGATATCTACATGTGCCAGCACCGGACTAAAGGTGGCGCCCAACAGGTAGAAAAGCAGGAATGAAGTTAATGGTCTTTTCATATCAGACTACAAATTTCATTATTATCTGGGGATTTTCAATGAGAATTTCATTTTTAACTAAAATTTAATTGATGTCACGCCGTCATTCCACCATCTACGGCAATGGCCTGTCCGGTAACAAAGCTGGATTGTTCGGAGGCCAGCCAAAGGATGACGTCTGCAATTTCCTGGGTGCGCCCAAAGCGTTTCATGGGGATGAGCCGTTTGAGCTTTTCCGCATAATCCCCCAGCTGCGCCGGGTCGAACATGGGTGATACCGTAAAGACCGGACATACGGCATTGAGTCTGATGCCCTGCCTCGCGTACTCCAATGCCGCGGTCTTGGTCATGCCTACTACGGCGTGCTTGCTGGCTACATAAGACAGGTTTTCCGGCAAAGCTTTTAATCCGGCGACGGAGGAAATATTGATGATATTGCCACTTTCTTGCTGCATCATTTGTTTGAGTTCCTCCTTCATGCAGTAGAAAACGCCGGTCTGATTGATGGCAATGACCTGTTCCCAATCATAGAGGGAAGACTCGCCGGTTTTGGCAGGTTCTTTAGGGGCAATGCCCGCGTTATTGACGGCAATGTCCAATTGGCCATGCTGAGCAACAATGGTTTTTATCAGTTGTTGGACCTCCTCATAGTTGGCGACATCACATTTCACGAAAGTGGCTTTACCAGACTCCGCGTGGATTTGCTTGACGGTTTCTTCACCTCCTGCAATATTAATATCTGAAACGACCACTTGGGCGCCAGCTTTCGCAAATGCCTCCGCTGTATTGCGGCCAATGCCCGAGCCGGCACCGGTAATGAGCACGATTTTATTTTTAAAATCCATTTTTTTAAGCAGTTTTATTCCGAGACTTTTAGCACCAGCTTACCCATCTTTTCACCGGAAAACAGTCGCAAAAAGGTCTTATGGAAATTTTCGATGCCCTCGTATACATCCTCTCTGGATTTCATTTTGCCTTCTGACATCCACTGACCCATTTGGCGAGCGGCTTTTCCGTAATCCTTGGCGTAATCAAAGACCACCATCCCCTCCATGCGGGCACGATTGACCAGCAGTGACATGTAATTGCTAGGCCCCTTCACGGCAGTGGTATTGTTGTATTGAGAGATAGCGCCACAGATGACAATACGGGCATGCCTGCGAATGCGGGTCAACGCAATGTCCAGAATTTCGCCTCCCACATTATCGAAATAGACATCTACCCCTTCGGGCATTTCTTCTTTGATGCGGGCACGGACAGATTCATTTTTGTAATCAATCGCTCCGTCAAACCCCAGTTCTTCGATCAGATAACGGCATTTTTCCGGTCCACCGGCGATACCGACTACTTTGCAGCCTTTGATCTTACCGATTTGTCCCACCACACTGCCCACCGCACCAGCGGCACCGGAAACCAGCAGGTTTTCTCCATCCTGCAATTTTGCTACTTCAGTCAGGCCAAAATAGGCGGTCATACCCGGCATTCCCAGGGTACTGATGTAAGTCGGCAAGGGTGCCAGGTTGGGATCGACAGGGTGCCAGCCCTTCCCATCGGTAGCGAGGTATTGCTGCACACCGCCATTACCTGCCATAAAGGTGCCTACGGGAATGCCAGCGTTCTGGGATTCGATCACTTCTCCAACCGATCCGGCACGCATCACCTCACCAATTTGCACGGGAGGAATATAGGACTTACCCTCGTTCATCCAGCCGCGCATGGCCGGGTCTAAAGAGATGTAGTGCTGTTTGATCAACACTTCGCCTGCTTTGATTTTTGGGATAGGGTTTTCTTGCAGTTCCCAGGTGTCTGCTTCCGGTATTCCCACCGGACGTTTTTTAAAAATCAGCTGTTTATTCATGAGTGGTAAGATTTAGTTTGGTTGTAGGAATTAGTTTTTGGGTTTTAGGGGAACCTCCAAGATAGGCCTTTGGCGATAAAAACCACATTTTTGTTTATCTTTATTGCAATAGCAAAATCAGATACTGATGGCGGAATTAAAGACAAAAAAGCATGATGGCAGTGTTGAGGCCTTCCTAAATTCAGTTGAACATGATAAAAGGAGGGAAGACAGCTTTGTCATTTTGAACATGATGAAAAAAATGACAGGTGCAAAACCGAAGATGTGGGGCTCCAGTATTGTTGGTTTTGGGGACTATCACTACAAATACGACAGTGGCCGGGAGGGAGACTGGTTTCGCACGGGGTTTTCTCCACGCAAACAGAGCCTGACGGTGTACATCATGCCCGGTTTTGGCCGCTACAAAGAGCTGATGCAACAACTCGGAAAATATAAAACCGGAAAAGCTTGCCTCTACATCAATAAGCTGGAAGATGTAGACCAGGAAATTTTAAAAGCGTTGATCAAGGAATCTTTTGATTACTTTGAAGAACGGCAATAAACTGTGAATTAACGCGGGTTTTTCGCAAAATGACGGAATGTAGCGTTTTCGCGCCCAGCCAGGCTCATTCATCTCTGAGGGCATCCACGGGGTTGGCCAATGCAGCACGTAGGGTTTGGTGACTAATGGCCAGAACCGCAAAAAGCAGGGTAATGCCCCCAGAAATGAGAAAGGCCGTCCACGGGATGTCAATATGATAGGTAAAATTTTGTAACCAATGGCGAATGCCCCACACGGCAAGCGGAATGGCAAGCAAGTTGGCACCGATCACCAATAGTAGAAATTCACGGGACAATAATACCGCCAGTTGGCCAAGGGTAGCCCCCAATACTTTCCGAATGCCAATTTCTCTAAACCGATATTCAATGATTGTGGCAATCAGGCCGTACAATCCCAGACAGGCTAAAATAATGGCCAGCGTACTGAAAAAACCAATCAATCGGGAAAAGGCATTGTCGGCTTGGTAGCGCAAATTGATCTGGTCATCCAGGAAGGCAAAATCAAAGGGTAATTCCGGTGCAATTTGTTGCCAGTCTTCCTGCAGGGAAGCGACGGTTTGGGCCACATCTCCCGGTTTGATGCGTAGCACGAGGTATTCCATGTGGGTTTCCGGAAGGAAGGCAACCACGGGTTGAATCGGATCGTGCAGTGATTTAAAATGAAAATCTTTCACGATACCCACTACTTCACCCGTTTTAATCTCACCGATGGTGATGCGTTTGCCAATGGGGGCCTCCCAACCGAAAAATTGAGCGGCGGATTCGTTGAGGATGATGGCGGTAGTATCACTGCCGTAGGTGGAGGAAAAATCCCTCCCTTCCAGAAATTCTACGCCCAGCGTGGTGAAATAATCAAAATAACCACCCAGGATGTGCATGGCCGGGGCCTCATCTGGGGCCATACCATCGGGAACAATGGGCACAGAACCGTAGTCGCCATCCAAAACGTCTCCGGCCGAAACACTCAGGACGTTGGGGTTTTGCAGAAGGGTTTCTTTGGCCCGGGGGTAGCGTTGCAGAAAATCGGGGGTTTGCATCTGAATGGATACCAATTGTTCCTGGTCAAAGCCCATTGATTTGTGTTGAACGTATTGCATTTGTTGGTAGACCATCAGGGCTCCGGCAATCAATCCGGCCGTGACTACAAACTGCGTAACGATCAAAAATTTCCGTAAGGAAATCCCCGCCATCCCGGTTTTCAACTGTCCCTTCATCGCATCTACTGTTTTGAATCGGGAAAGGATGGTGGAAGGATACAGGCCGGCCAGCAAGCCCACTATTGCCGCAATACCAAGTAACCAGGGCAGAAGTATCAGATAATCGCCGGGGGTAGGCACCTGATCGAGATTTAGGGCCTTGCTCAACGGGTTTTTGAAAATTTCGAATATCACAATGGCCATTAACAAACTTAAAAAGGCCACTACCAGTGATTCGATAAGCATTTGCTGTAAAATGGCTTTTTTTCCGGCTCCCAACACCTTGCGTACCCCCACCTCCTTACCGCGACGGATAGACCGGGCAGTGGCAATATTCATATAGTTGAATCCGGCGATGAGTAATAGCAGCAATGCTAATACAGAAAGGCCATAGATGTACACGAGGTTTCCCGATCGACAGGGATCGTTGTTCATCAGAGTACCGGAATGGAAATAGATATCGGTCAGGGGTTGAAAGCGCAAGGCGAAACGACCGGCGCGTTCTTCTCCCTGGTGTTTGCTGATAAAATCGGGCATTTTATTGGCGAAAGCCTCAACATCGTTGGCCTCATTTAGCAAAAGGTAGGTGTGAAAAGAAATCCAGCCCCAGCTATTGAGAGTAACGGGATAGCCGTAGGGGACCTTAAAGGTGGAAAAGGAGATCAATCCATCAAATTGCAGGTGGGTTTCTTGTGGAGCTTCCGCTAAAAGGCCGGTGACGTTAAGGGCCGTTTCCCCATCGAGCAGCAGGCTTTTGCCAATGGGGTTGGTATTGCCAAAATATTTCTGGGCCATGGCCGGTGTCAACACAATTGAATTGGGGGCTTTGAGCACTTCTTGAGGATCACCTTCTTGTAATGGGAAAGAGAATAAATTGAAGAATCCCTCATCGACGTACATCAGTCCCTTTTCGTAATATTGCTGATCTTCAACACTGAGAACGACATCATCGGTGTAGCGAATTCTTACGGCTTGCTCCACCTCCGGGTACTCTTGTTCTAAAAAGGGTGCGTAAGGAGGGCCCACTGTCGCCAAATGACGGCCATCGGCCTTATTGATCGTCTCATCCAAGGTGATGCGATAAATGCGGTTGGCATTGAGGTGCTGATGATCTACGCCCAATTCCTGGTGGACGTAAAAGTAAATGGCCATAGCTCCGGCAAGACCGACTGCCAGGCTAAGAATATTAATGGTTGCAATGGTTCTATTTTTCAAAAAACTACGTAAACTAACTTTGATGTAGTTGTACAACATAAGTAGGCATTCAAGGGTGATTTCAATAATTTGGAAGCCGCAATTTTTATGCCTTGTTGTCTAATTGTTTGAAAAACAGTGTGTTGTTGAAAGATAGAGGCGAAAGAGTTGTTCGGAAGTGAACGATCATTGTTCACTTCCGAACAGTATTTAACCAATCGGAATTGGATCCGTGACCAGTACCTGCCAGCTATCCCGAACGGGAAAGGCATTGTTTTCTACTTCTGCGGCAGTCTGGGTTCTGAGATTGGCAATGTATAAATTGCGCTGTTCGGTGGCCCGGTTTTTATAATCGTCTTCCAGTGATTTTTTGGACCCGGCATTACCGATATTAGGGGAGCGGTAGCCTGCCTTGGGATCTTCAAAATAATAGGAGTACGTGGTAATTACGGCGGGGTAGGCATGGTAAGAAGTTTCTTTATGTACTTTTAGGCCAGTGACCTGTGCCACCCGTGCATTGATGATTTTTGGGACCGTCTTATTGATGTGGTCTACAAATTGAGCTGCACGGGCTTTCACCGAGCCAGCAAAGGCAGATTGACGCGGGTCACCGGGGCTCACTAATGCTCTTTCCTGTAAGATACCGAGGTGAGTACCGGCAGCAACCAGAAAATTAGGGAATCCACCTAATTCCCAGCGTTCATCAAGGAGAATAGATACCACATCTACATACATGATGGTATCGTAACGGCCCAATTCTTCCTGCAATTTTTCTCTGGGAAAGTTGGGATCAGCTTTTAAAATAAGATATTGAGTGTTTAGCCAGGAAATGACACCGCCAATTTTTGCACGAGTTTCATCTAGCGTTTGTTGAGTCAGCGATTGGGTGACGATCTGTTGAAATTGCTGATAGACGGCATCCCAGTTGATGGAGTTGCTACTGGGGAATACCAGATCAAGCAGGGCTGCCCCGATGACATTAAGCGGTGGAGGGGCTAATCCGGCCAATCCCTTCGCCAGAGTCTTTGCGCCTGCTGCCCAATCTGGACCTGCTGCCGCTACGGCAAATGTAAAATCACTATACAACCGCATTTCCTCAGAAAGCGGAATTTCAATCAACAGTCCGTCTTCAAGGCGCAGATGTTCATAGATGAAGTACAAGGTCGCTTCATTAGTGGAGCGTTTCAGAACCACCGTATTGGCAGCGAACCCTCGCCACTCTTTACTCAGAAAGCCGGGAATGTCACCATTTTTCTTCACCTTTTCTCCTTTGGCCAATGGTGCTGCATCATCTACTTCTTCGATCATACACTTGATTTTCTTTGCGTACCGCTTTAAGATAGCCTTGGAATTTTTGACTGTATCCGGGGTGGCCAAAGGTGGTGCTTCATTTTCTTGTAGGGGGCCACTTTGGGCCAGGTCATCCCAATCAGGTGCGGATAATAGCGTCAGACTATCGATGCCAGTATTTTTCCCCTTATATTTGGCTTTCAAATATGCGGCCGGATTTTTGGTCTTTTGTAAGTCACGGAAGTAAATGTGGATTCGGTTTGCCATAGTTGATGTTCTTTTTGTCGGCAATTTATTGCTAATTAGAATGTTTATTAAGCGTAAAAACACCCAATTTGGCAACTGGGTAGAAATGCGGAAACACTAGAAATGGGGATATTTAAACATCATTACGCTCTTGCGCTAACGCTTTGCTGCCTGCTCCTAAGCAGCGCTTGCCATCGGCTTCCATCGAATGATCCGGTGGCCCGGCGTGGAGTGCTGAATCTTTCCAACTGGGATTTTTCGCAAAAGGGCATGATTAAACTCGCTGGAGAGTGGGCCTTTTATCCTGATCAATTATTGGCCGGAGAGCAACTAAAGGGCATGAAACGCTTCCTTGTCTCAGTACCGGATGGAGCAGACCACGTACAGGTTTCGGAAACGCAAGGGTGTATCACTTACAATCTGCGGGTTACAGGTGTTCCTAAAACGAGCCTAGTCTTTTCGCTCAAACATATTGAATCGGCCTATCGACTGCTGGTCAACGGACAAATATTACAGGAAAATGGAGTGGTGAGCTGTGAAGCCACAGATGCTCGTCCGGATTATAGTTCTCGGCTTGTTTTTTTTGATAATGAAAGTGAAACGCTGGATATCATATTGCAGGTTTCCAATTTTCACTCCCGGGCACGGGCCGTCCCAACTGCCCCGGTTCTTGGCTTGCCGGAATCAGTAATGGTGGCCGAAAATGGCCTCATTACGCTTGATTCCATCCTCTTTGGTGCGCTAATGATCATTGCCCTTTATCATTTTATTATCTTTTTGGTCCGGCGTAAAGATACTTCCTTATTGTATTTTGCCATTGTATCACTGGCCATGGGCATACGGGTATTGTTGGTGGGGCAACGAGTCCTGTACACGCTCTACGGTTCCGAGTATTGGGCGTTATTGTTTCGAATTGATTACCTCATTTATCCCATCGGGTCGCTCTTTTTCTTCTGGTACATCCATACGGTTTTCCCCAGGGAATATCCGAGGTGGCAGCTGATTACCCTCGCGGTACCGGCGGTGGTGTATTCGATTGTCATTATCGTGAGTCCTAGTACATTTTATACACAAGGATTGACCATCTATCATGCCGTTACAGCTATCGGGTTGGTCTATATCGCCTCCGGGCTGGCGCTGATTTTGCGTCGACGGCCAACGTACGCCATATTGTTTTTTGCCGGATTATTGGCCTTGATATTAGGGGTGACCAATGATTTATTGTACACCAATGGCATTGCCATCACCGGTTATGACAATCTTGCGATGGTGGGCGTATTTATCTTTTTTGTGGCCAACTCTGCTTTCCTAGCCGCTCGATTTTCCAAGGCGTACCAACGGGTGGCGGACCTTTCCCACGAACTAAAAAAAGTGGTAGACAATCAGGTGCAGCTCAATCGGGCCATCAAGCGGTTTGTGCCGGTGCAATTTTTGCAGGAATTGGGAAAAGAAGATTACGCGCAGATTCAGATGGGAGATTCTACGGCAAAGGTGATGACGGTGTTGTTTTCCGATCTGCGGTCCTTTACCAAGCTATCAGAGCGGTTGAGTCCGCAAAATAATTTCCAGTTTTTGAATAGCTATTTCAAAAAAATGGAACCCTACATTGAGCAGCACGGTGGATTTATTGACAAATATATCGGAGATGCCATTATGGCTTTATTTCGGGATCGCCCGGAAGATCGTTCTGCGGATGCGGCGGTGAAAACGGCCCTCGCTTTGCGAGAAGCTTTGAAAGACTTTAATGACCATCGTCAGACTATGGGATTAAGTGCCATCGATTTTGGCATTGGCATCAATACCGGGGAATTGATGCTCGGCACTGTGGGCTCTGAGAATCGCCTGGATACCACGGTGATCGGCGATACGGTCAACCTGGCCAGTCGCCTGGAGGATTTGACCAAGTATTTTAAAACACCCATCCTCCTCAGCGATTATACCTACCGCTCTTTAAGCAATCCTTTTGATTTTAGCTTACGCAAGATTGATATTGTGCGTGTTCCAGGCAAGGAAAAATCCAATGTCATTTACGAACTCATCAGCCCGGAAGATCCCGAAGTAGCAGATCGCAAGGTCGGATCATTACTCAATTTTTACCTGGGCATGGACCTCTATGCCGAAGGGCGCTTTGCGGAAGCGCTAAAGATCTTTTCCCAAATCTGTGAATATAATCCGGGGGATACCGTTGCGGCGATTTATTGCCAGCGCTGTGAGGATTACCTCAAACATCCGCCGCTGAATGACTGGAATCGCACAATGGAGATTCGGTATAAGCATTAGGACGAGTGGAGGGGAGGAGGTTTGTAGTTGCGTTGGAATGGATGCTTGAGGCATGTTTTAACGTTTAATTTTGAAAAAATAAAAAATAGTTAAGAAAAGTTTTGCGAGAACAAAAGCTTATTCATCACGTTGAAGTAGCATCACTTCCTATGGCGCCTATTGTTTACCTAATTACACAAATCCGATAAAAACCTTTAGTTATTTTTGATTTTAAACAAACAATAATATTTTTGGGTTTTTGGAAAAATAAAAATAATGTTCTATGACTTCTAAAATTATGACCATCCTGTCAATGGTATTGCTTTGTGTGGGCATTTCGACTACTGCCATTGCTCAGGATTCACCCTCTGCTGCTGATTTGTATAATTCAGGGTTAGAGAAATTAAAAGCTAAAGCATACGCCGAAGCGATTCCCTTGATGAAACAGGCGATCGAAGCGGCAGACAGTACTTCTGAAACCGATCAGAAGGTAGTTAAATTAGCGAAAAGAAATGGTGCGGTAGGGGCTTATTATTTAGGTAACCGCCAGCGCAAAGCCGGGGAAGAGGATACCGCCCTGGAAACTTACCAAATGGGGATCGACTGGAATGCTGGTTTTTATGCCAATTACATCGGTTTGGCTCAGGCGCTTGATGACAAAGGAGAGATCGCCAAAGCAGTACCGGCTTATTTGCGTGCTGCAGATGTTTGCGGAAAGTCGGAAAAGACCAAAGGCAAGGTAGAGCAATTAGAAAGCAAGGCTTCGAATATCCTGGCCGTAGCTTATAGCGATAAGAAATATGCAGAGACCATCGCTGCTGCCGAAGCTTACCTGGAAGTAAAAGATGCGGCCGAAGCCCATTATTATCTGGCAAAAGCCTTGCTGGATACCGGCAAACCTGCGGATGGATTGACACACGCTGATTTGGCCCTGACCATGATTCCTGAAGGAGAGAATGAAAGTAAATATCATCTCACCAAAGGAGAGGCTCATGAAGCACTCAAACAATCTGCCGAAGCCATCGATGCTTACAAAAAAGTGACTGAAGCCAAATACAAAGAAGTGGCTCAGTATAAAATTGATCAATTGGAAGGAAAGTAGATCAGAACATCTTCTTCCATTCAATCCGGATATCTTGTTGAAGTGTATGTTTGGAGGTAGTCCCTGAAGTATATTCGGGCAAGCTATTCAGGCTGCAAAACCTGCAGTTTTCGCTGCTAAAGCACCACCTCCAGACATGCACTCATTGCTTTTGTTTTTACTTTAATCTCTTATCCCGAAGGGATGAAACATCTCTAGCGCTTCAAATCAAGGCGGCGGATCACAAAGCGCATATTCACTACAAAGTAGAACGCGCAGAGCAAACCGATTTTGCTGATGCCAGCTTTGATTTGATCACGGTAGGACAGCCAATCTATTTAATTCCGATGCCGAGATCGAGACTGATAGACCAGGCATTGAGGCCCGTATCTCTGGTATAGCTGGCCCCTCTTAATTGCAGATATTTAAGGGTCATTAGCTTTTTGCCCAATTTGGCTCTGCCCAGCCCGTAGATGGGGGCATATTTCACGCCCAAACCGATTTTTTGGCTAACCAATGTGGACAAATCATAATCCGAAGTATAAAACTCTTCCGCTGAAGTATGGACTTGATACGGTGCAAAATAATCCGCTGCGGTTTGGGTATGGTAGCGGTAATAAGGCGCAATGGTAAAGACATTATTTAGCTTAATTGGAACCTCCAGACTAGCCGTATGGCCGGTGATGCCAAAATCATCGGTATAGTAGCGGTAGTACGACCGAAATATCAGAAAGTCAGTTGGCATATAATTCAGTCGAAGCGAAAAGGGCAATTTCAATCGGGAATTGGGTAGCCGCTCAATATCCGGTAGGTTCTGGTCGGAAAAATAAACCCGGTGGAAAGGTGTAGACAAAAGTCCTTCCATGTAAATGGCCTCCGCCGATACGGAGAACTGAAGGCGTTTGGTCAATACCTGCGAAAAGGTGAGTTGGGCATTATACGACCTTCGGGCACTCGACGCTACATCTACCCGGCCCCTCAATTCAATAGGATAAATCAATTGCCAGGAGTCTATAAAAGCCTGGCCGTTGAAACTGAGTTCACTATTTCCCTGATTAAATTCTTTCGTAAAGGAAACTCCTCCGGAAAAGGAAGTATAGTCGTATTCTTTGGAAAAGCCAGCTTTCACGCCGTAAGTCTGTCCTTTCGCCAGCTTTTTCTTGTAAAAACCAACATTCGCATATTTTCGGCTATCCTGGCTGGAGGCGGAAGAGCGGTTGTTGTCGATATTATCAGTTGAAGCGGAGGAGTAAATGTCGGCACCGAAGGATGCATTGATCGACTTGGTACTATCCAGCGGAATATTAACGACAATCATCGTCGAAAAATCGGTCAATTGCTCTGTGCCGATACCACCCGTTACCGGAGAGTTGTTGCCGTCTTGTTGGTAATAATTGGTCAGGAAGTCCGCCTCGATTTCGTCGCTATTAGGTTTCATCTGATAGCCGTCTTGTGCCCATAGCACACTACAACTGATTCCTAAAGCCAGGGTAGTGATTATTTTGGTAAATGTCATGGTTTTGAATTCTGTCCTACAAAGGGTTTAGAATAATCATCTCAATTACAGCCGCAGCCACCACCGACTTTGCCTCCATTGGCACCCGCTGCACCTTCCCGGTAGGCTTCGTAGTTGATTTCAAATGCTTCTGCTTTTTTATCGGAAAGCGTCATCTCTGAATCATTGAGATACATTTTTTGGTAGGCTTTTACCGAAACACAACTGGTAAGACTGCTGCTCAGTAGAAGCAATATCAGGCTGCCAAAAACGTAGTTTTTCATGTGTTTAAAATTTAAATCTTGTTCAGAATCAATTGGTCAGAGGTCAGCATTTCATCTGCATCGGTGATCAGCAAGCCCTCCACGCCGTTCAACTTATTGATCAATTCCATTCCCTTCTCCGCTCCTAAAACAAAAACCGAGGTAGCCAAGGCATCTGCCAATTCCGTATCCGGACAAATGATGGTCACACTCTTGATGCCCGTACTGGGAAGTCCCGTTTTAGGATTGATGATATGGGCATAGCGTTTTCCTTGTGAAGTAAAATACTTCTCGTAGTCTCCGGAGGTCACAATGGCCGTATTCTTCAATTCCAGCCAAGCCATGCTTTGTTCTATATTTTTGGGATCAGATATTTGCACTTTCCAGCCCGAATCCGTTCCATTTTCTCCCCAAACGATTAAATCACCGCTGGCATTGACCACCCCACCTATTACGCCGTCCATCTTCTCCATCAGGGCCTTGGCCCGATTGGCGGCATATCCTTTACCAATAGCCCCAAAGCCGATCTTCATGCCTGATTCTTGCAAGAATACACTGTGTGTATTGGGATCGAGGATAATCTTGGTCCAATCAATTTTTTTGATTGCTTCGGCCAGGGTCACACTATCGGGAAGTGTTTTTTCCTTACGGTCAAATTCATAGATGCGATCCATCACCGCAAAACTGATGTCGAAAGCCCCATTGGTGAGCCGCGAAATCTTTTTGGCCCGATAGATTAGGTTGTACAATTCCAGATCAACGGCTACTGGCTCGACGCCCGCATTGCGGTTGATGGCGGTGGTTTGGGAATCCGGTTTCCAGCTGGAAATCAAGGCTTCAATGCGCTCCATTTCGGCAATGCCAGCACGTACTGCCTTCATAGCAATGGCACGGTCCGTAGCGGTGGCAGTCACTTTAAAGCGGGTACCCATGATCATGAGCACCTCTTTGTATGACTCTACCGGTTTAGATTGCGCTTGTAAATCAAGACAAGCGCACCAAATCAACAAGAAGCTTAAGCATTTCATCTTACAATAGATTTGATTTCCCCAATAAATTCAGCAGGTGTTTGTCCTTTAAAGGAAATCTCCTGGTAGGTTTCCAGTTCTTTATCAAAAAGTAGAATCTTGGGAAAGGAGCCGGTGAGGTTATATTTTTCAGCCAACGCCTCGTTGTGTTCGGTTTGTTCAGCACTCAATTTGTTTTTGCGTTTAGCCGGGAAATCCAAATAGAGAATAGCCAGGTTGTCCTTACTGAAAGCTTCAAATTCCGGTGAAGTAAGGATACTTTGTTTGAATTGTATACAAGGCCGACACCAGTCGGAACCAGCAAAAACCATCAGGATATCTGAATTGTGCGCCTCCGCATAAGCTAAGGCGTCCTCCTTATTGCTAAACCAATTGTCTGTGCTAATTCCGGTCAGGGCAATCGATAATGCTAAGGATGCAATTTTTAGTATGCTCATGATCCAAGTATTTAAAAATGATACAATAGCCTGGCCTTAAAAACAAGGTCGGCATCTCAGTTATTGTTCAAAAAAAAACTATTCGCCCAATATTTGATAGTAAGCGCCTTTGGTCAGAAAGAGGTCATCCGATTGAAAGGAGCTGCTATTTAAGATCGCAATGTACCCGTCCTCGTGCGCTCCTGGAATCACCTCTTTTTGTACAAAATTCAGGTCACCGTTGTCTTGTTTTACCAATACAAAAAAGCGGTCTTCTAAAGAGACCACCGCATCTTCCGGCAAAGCCAGCATTTCCTCTGCGGTCAAAATAATATCGGCAGTAACATACATGCCTGCCAGAAAATGTTGATCCGGAGTTTCTTCGAGGTGGCAGTGGACATTGACCATCCGGTTTTCATCAACCACCCTTTCAATGAGGTGGATGGTGGCGTTGTAGGTAGCTAGTGGGTCGTTTTGGGCCTTGAATTTGATTTTTTGACCCTCGCGTATTTTGTTGACATCCGTTTCCATGACTTTCAATTCCATGTGTAAATGATCGGTATTGGAAATTTCCAGGGCGGGCGCTGATGCATTCAAAAACGCCCCGTTGATCACCGAAATATCGGAGAGGTAGCCGCTGATTGGAGCAAAGACGCCAAGGGTTGCCACCAACTGCTGGGCAGAGACCGTTTCGGGGTTAATACCGATCAAGCGTAGCTTTGCGGAGAGAGCAGCATATTTGGCCTCGGCCATCTGTAGATCGGCCTCTGCCTTGAGGTAGTTTTTGCGGGCGGAAATGTTTTCATCAGCCAACTGCTTTTGCCGGTTGTATTCCTCTTTGAGGTAGTCCAATTGACCTTTTATTTCCAGAAACTCCTGTTGCCAGTTGATCAGTTCCGGGTTGGTTAGTGACAATAGCCGCTGTCCCTTTCTAACCCATTGCCCGGGAATCAAGGTCATGTCATGGACTACACCACCCAAAAAGGAGGAGACAATGGCCTTGTTTTTTTCCGGAAGGTGGATCATCCCATTGACCGATAGCGATGAGGTAAATGACTTTTTGGAAAAACCATCCACTTCGTAGCCGGAAGCGTCAAATTGTTTTTGTGTCAAAGCAATTACCCCCGCAACTTCGGTAGGCGCTTGGGCCATTGTTTCGGCTGTTGGTAGGGACTCGTTGTTGCAGGCCGTTGCCAGCAGCAGGATCGAAAACAAAAGAAATATTGTGTTTTTCATGACTAGTCATTTAATAGATAATTCAATTCAATAATGGTTTGATTGTACAAATGCAGGTTTTCCAGGTAATTGATTCGGATATTGGCCGCATTTTCCAGGGTTTGGATGTACTGGAAAAAGTCAATTTCTCCACCGCTGAATGCTTTGTTGGCGGTCTTAATCAATTCGTGTTGTAGCTGATCTCCAGACTCATCATAGTGAGCAATGGCGAGGGCATAACCTGCCAATGCTGCTTGCAACTCTTGATAGCGACTCGACAGTTGCTGCTTTTGTTGCTGGGCATCCAGGTTTTTGATGTCTACGCCGATTTGTGCCGCTTCGGCATTTGCCTTAAAGGCTTTGCCCCAAATCGGCAGTGCAATACCGGCCTGTACGCCCAAATAGGACTTGTGATCGGAAAAGCTGTTGAAGCCGTTAAAAACGGAAAGATGGAATTCTGGCAGCTTCTGCCTTTCGGCCAAAACCCTTTCGGCTATGGCTACTTCCACTTGCTGTTTTTGAAAGGCCAATAACGGATGATTTTCCAGGGAAATGGATTGAATGCTCAGCTTGTCTGCTGCCTGGTCAGAGACGAGGATGGAGTCTTCCGTTTGTAGCCACTGGTTGAGCAATGCGTAATATTGCGCCTGCTTCTGGTTGGCTTTTTCCTGGTTGAGTAGAATCTGTTTTCGTTTGGCCGCAGCGGTAATTTGCTCCAGATAATTTCCCTCCCCCAAATCGAATTTTCGTTTTGCGGCCTCTTCGAATTGCTGGTAAAGACTGTCTAAATAGTGGTATTCTTCCTGTACATTTTGCCAGTAGAGGATGGCGTAATACGACCGACTGACTTCCTTGGCCAGGTAGCTTTTGGTCAGCGCTACACGTTTTTCCTGAAGTGCAATTGCCGATTGACTTAAGGCTTTCTGAGCCTGATAGACCGATGGCAGTTGAAAGGACTGGGTGATACCCAGCACGTGTAGTGGCTGCCCGTTTTCGGCAATGTTGTTTTTGTCGTAGCTGTAGAAAAACTCCGTTTTGGGGAGATCGATTGCCGCTTTGCTGCGCGCCCGGTATTGCTCTACTGTCAGGGTGTTGGATTTTAAACCAAGGTTATTGGCGTAAGCCATTTCTACTGCTTGATCAAGGGTCAGGGTTTGTTGGCTGTAGCCAATGAAAGGGAGGGGTAAAATACCAATGATCAACAACACGGCATTGGGTTTGATCTTCAATTTGATCCTTTTTTTCTTTTCGAAAAGGGTGTATAAAACCGGCAAGACAATTAATGTCAAAAGGGTTGCGGTAATCAATCCGCCGATGACCACGGTGGCCAATGGGCGTTGCACCTCAGCTCCGGCGGAAGACGAAATAGCCATTGGTAAGAAGCCCAGTGCCGCAGCCGTAGCGGTTAGAAGTACGGGCCTCAACCTTTCGGTTGTACCGCGAATGACTCGCTCGTAGATGTCCTCTATTCCTCTTGCTTTCAAATCTTTAAAGTGCTCAATCAAGACGATGCCATTGAGCACAGCAATACCAAAAAGCGCGATGAAGCCAACCCCTGCCGAGATACTAAAAGGCATGCCGCGGAGATACAGCAACAAAATCCCCCCCACTGATGCCAGCGGAATGGCACTGTATATAATCAAAGCTTCGCGTACCGAGTTAAAGGCAAAATACAGAAGCACGAAGATCAAGACGAGGGAAATGGGCACCGCTACGAGTAGGCGACGTGAGGCACTTTGCAAGTTTTCAAACTGCCCCCCGTATTCGACCAGATATCCCGGCGGAATTTTAACTTCTTCTGTGATGATTTTTTGTACATCGTCAACGACTGATTGTAAATCGCGCCCCCTTACGTTGACCCCTACGACGATTCTCCTTTTGGTATCATCCCGCGAAATTTTAGCGGGCCCTCGGGTATAGCTGACGTCTGCGAAGGCACTAAGGGGCAATTGAGTGCCATTGGGCAGGTCTATCATGGCGTTTTGTAGGTCAGTGATGTCTTGTCGATGGTCTTGGCCGTATTTGATCATCAGGTCGAATTGGCGCTCACCTTCAAAAATAGTACCGGCAGACATACCGGCAAACCCCATGGAAACGATCTTGTTTAAATCGGTGATATTGAGGCCATACTTGGCAATCTTTTGTCGGTCGTAGCGCACCGTCATTTGTGGTAAGCCAGCGGTCTTTTCCACGGAGATATCCGCGGCCCCTTCTACCTCTTCAATGGCGCGTTTGATTTCCAGGGCTTTTTGGTACAACACGTCGAGGTCATCGCCAAAAACCTTGATGGCGAGATCCGCCCTGACCCCGGTGATCAATTCATTAAACCGCATCTCGATCGGTTGGGTAAATTCAATTTCAATGCCTGGAATCTCTTCCGCAATGGCACTTTTGAAGGCTTCCGCCAATTCGTCTTTCGTCTCCACCGTAGTCCATTGCTTTTTTGGTTTGAGTGTAATGATCACATCACTTTCTTCCATCGACATGGGATCGGTAGGCACTTCGGCTGCCCCAATCCGACTCACCACCTGGTTGACTTCCGGGAAACGGCGCAGGATTTTTTCCATGTGGGTGGTCATTTCGATGGTTTTTTCCAGCGACATACCCGTTTTTAGTATTGGTTGAATCACGAAATCTCCTTCGTCAAGGGTAGGCACAAATTCACCGCCCATTTTGCTGAAAATAAACCCGGCAAAGACCAAGAGTGCCACCGCCAACCCCAAAACCAGTGGTCTGGCTTTTAGCGCCCAGGTGATAGAGGGACGATAAGCCCGTTGTAAAAAATGAACCAATCGGACAGAGCGGTTTTTTGTGCTTTGATCAGCCGGTTTGATAAATAATGCGGACATGACCGGGATATAGGTGAAACACAAGATCATGGCACCAATTAGCGCAAAGCAAAAAGTCAAAGCCATGGGCTGGAACATCTTACCCTCTACATCCGCCAATGACAGGATCGGAATGAATACGATGATGATAATAATTTGGCCAAAGACCGCGGAATGCATCATTTTGGAAGTACTCTCAAAGGTGATTTTGTCCATCAGGTCACCGCGTTCCTCGGGGGGGAGCTGATGGAGTTGGCTGCCTTCGCTGGTGATCTTAAAGGCGATGTATTCTACAATGATCACGGCACCGTCAATGATGATCCCAAAGTCGATAGCGCCCAAACTCATTAGGTTGGCATCGACGCCAAAGATGTACATCATAGAAAGAGCAAATAGCAAACTCAAGGGGATAACCGAGGCGACTACAAGTCCCGAGCGAAGATTCCCCAATAGTAGGATCACCACAAAAATGACGATCAAACAACCCAGGATCAGGTTTTCGGCAATGGTGAAAGTGGTCTTGCCGATTAGTTCACTTCTTTCCAGAAAAGGATTGATGAATACGCCGTCCGGCAGGGCATCCTGGATGGCAGCCACCCTTTCTTTCACATTATCGATGACTTCTTTAGAAGAAGCGCCTTTTAGCATCATCACCTGCCCGAGCACCTTTTCACCTTCTCCATTACCGGTGATGGCCCCAAATCGGGTGGCGTGACCAAAGCCGACTTCTGCCAAATCCTTGATGTAAATCGGATGGCCATCGCGGTTGTCGACCACAATGTTTTGGATGTCTTCATTGGTCTCAATCAAGCCCTCGGCGCGAATGAAGTAGGCTTCATTGGTTTTTTCGATGTAGCCTCCGCCAGCAATGCTGTTGTTGTCTTCCAGTGCTTTAAAGACCTGCGAGATGGACAGGTTCATGGCTTTGAGGCGTTGTGGGTTGATGGCTACTTCGTATGTTTTAAGGTAGCCCCCCCAAGTATTCACTTCCACTACTCCCGGAATACCAGACAGTTGGCGCTTGACGATCCAATCCTGGATGGTACGCAAATCGGTGACGGTATATCGGTCTTCATATCCGGGCTTTACATCTAGGATATACTGATAAATTTCCCCCAGCCCGGTACTGACCGGCCCCATAAATGGCGTTCCAAAACCTTTAGGGATTTTCTCTTCGGCAGCTTTGATTTTTTCGGCAATCAATTGGCGGGGAAGGTAGGTACCCATGTTATCTTCAAAAACGATGGTCACTACCGATAAGCCAAATTTGGAAACCGAGCGGATTTCTTTGACACCTGGCAGATTGGCCATTTCCAATTCTACAGGATAGGTGAGAAATTTTTCTACATCCTCCGTAGCCAAATTACGGGAGGTCGTGATGACTTGCACCTGATTGTTGGTGATATCAGGGACGGCACCAATCGGAATATTGAGTAAGGCGTAGATGCCAAATCCAATTAGGCCAAGAGTGAATAAAAATACAATTAGCTTATGGCGAATGCTGTAATTAATGATATGAGCAAGCATTGGTAAATAAAGGTTACAAACTGATGGTAAATAGGATGAAATCGTTTGAAAGTAGTGGTCAAACGACGGATGCCGGCCGCGGTAATTGGCCGAGTAGATTAGCGTATTGTAAACGGAAAGTACATTGATTTCCTTCGCAAAATCACCGATGGTTACGGGTGAGCCTTAGTGCAGGTTTTGGGTTCCCGGGAGGCTCATTTTTGAGCCCTTAGGGGAAAAATAGCCGAAAAGAGGTTCCAAAATCCCGGTTTTACCGGGGCTGAATGATTGCCTCCAAACATGCACTTACAGCGGAAAACAATTGAAAAACAGGACTTCCGATAATACGCTAGACAAGCGCTGGAGGTCCACGCAGGAGGTTGCTTTGAACAATGAATCGGGAACCGTGATGGTCCTCAAAGAAATGAGGAGCTTTTGGTTTGGTTTGCTCTTCTAAAAACAGCGGGCTATAGGAAAAAACAGCAGGAACCAAATGAAAAGCCTTGACGAAATCAAAATCGGCCGTTGTATGGTTCGTGTTCTCCTTGATGATATTATGTAAGTGGCCTTCTCCAGCATCCGTTTGGATGAGCAGTGCCAACCAATCCAACGCAGAATCTGCATCTTCAGTTGATGAAATGCTTTCCACAGCCGATAGTACGCTATGGTGCCAATGCGGAATAGAGTTGTGCAGGACCGTGATAAAACCTGCAAGGTAAAGCAATAATATGTAGCTGAATCGCTTGATGGCTAAATATGCATTTTATATACGAATATACTGATGAAACCTATCGATTGGATCTTTTGTTGCATCCTCACTACAATTTAGATTCAATCTAACTTCAAAAAAGTAAAAGTCGACCTAACATCTGATGGCTTGCTGTGTTGTAGAGAAAACGGGGGCACTCCCCGACACCCAATCTTTTCACGACAATATTTAGAATGAAGCGACTTTCCATCTTTATTTATCTGAGCATTGTACTCGGGCTTTGTTACGAATCGAAGGCACAAACGAGTGAAGTTTTCATTTTTGGAAAACAATCCTTTGGCAAGCTTGATACCGATTCCGTGAAAAAGCAGACGGCAATGAATGGAAAGCTCCCTCATCAGCAGCAGGTGCTGGCTTTTTTGGGTGATTTCTATAATAAGGATGAGCAAGCATTGATGGATAAGCTGGAAGTTCTGATGGCTACCTATGCAAAGGTCTACTTGATTCCGGGGGCCAAGGAGTGGAATAAATTGGGCGCTGAAGGACTGAAGAAATTGGAGGACAAGATCAATGATCGGTTTGATGCGGATGTAATCATTCCTGATAATGGCTGTGGAGAGCTAGAAACCAAGGATCTGGCGGACGATGTGGTGATTGGTGTCATTGACTCAGAATGGTACCTTCGGGATTGGACCCAAGATTTTTCGATCAACAAAGGATGTGAAATCAAAAACCGGCAGCAGTTCTGGAAGTACTTTGAAGATGATATGGGAGGACTAAAAGAAAAAACGGTTTTGATGTTCGTTTACCATCCACCACTTCGCTATGATGAAAAAGGAGGGCACAATTCTCTAAAAGATCACCTGTTCCCTTTGGAGGAGTACATTCCCGGAGCTTATATTCCGCTGCCATTGATTGGCACTATTTTTCAGCATACTGAATCTTATTTAAAAGGGAAGAATGCCCTGACTAACCCACTTTATCGAGATTTTGCAGATGGTATCATTGATGCGGCAGAAGAACATAAAAAAATGATCGTCATTTCGAGTGAAGGCAATTTTTTGCTACAGCAGAATCAGGAGGACGGCATCTTTGTCAACATCAATTCCTCTGAACAATCAGATTTTACCAATAAAAAAATACCTGATTTTGTCAGTAATGAAAGGGCTTATTTACGGATTCAGACCGATAGCAATCTGGTTGATGTCAGCTTTTTTTCTATGGAGCAAGGCCGGGAGGGACAACTGATTCACCACATGTGGGATGAGCGGCCGGAACTTATTAGGGATAAGGTGCAACCTTCTGATTATCTGCAAGATACGACGGGTTTATTGATTGCTGAAGCGATTTATGAACCCGGCGAAATCTATAACCTAAACAGTCGTTTTTTTGGTACACTAAACACCAACCTGTATTTCACACCAATTAAAATGAAACCGCTTGACCTTAGGCGGCAAAAAGGTGGTTTGAAGCCTACGCGAATAGGAGGAGGTCACCAGACCGTCTCCCTGCGGTTGGAGGATAAAAATGAGCATGAGTATGTGGCGCGCTCCATGATTAAAGAGCCAAAAAATCTCTTGCCTTCGCCCTTTAATAAGTCCATTTTTAGAGACCTGACGCAGTACTATTTCACCGCTTCAAATCCTTTCTCTTTTATGGCCCTTTCGGAATTGGAAAAGATCAGTAAAATTTACCATGCCGAGCATGAATTGATGTATTTGCCCTATCAAAAAGAGTTGGTGCCGTACAATGATGAAATAGGTGGAAATGTGGTACAATTTAGTCAGCGAGCAGATGGAAACTGGAGCAATAGCGAAAACTTTGGCCATACCAAAGAAATCATTGGTACGGATGATGTATTTGAAGAAATCAGGGAAAATCGGGGCAAAGTGGACGCGGAAATGTTCTTGCGAGCCCGGTTGCTTGATTTGATAGTCAATGACTGGGACCGACACCCGGATCAATGGCGCTGGGCGAAAGATACGGATGAAAATGATGATGTAGATACTTATTATCCCATTCCTCGTGACCGCGACCAGGCATTTTCCAACTATGACGGCATTATGTTGGCCTTGGTCCGTCCTTATAATATCGGGATGTCTACCTTGCGGCCCTTTGATGACCACCTCACCCGTCGACAAATTAAATGGATGCACGAAAGCGGGGCATTGATGGATAATCAGTTATTAAACGGGTTGGATTGGGTGGTCTGGGAAAAAAATGTGGCCTTTTTAAAAGAGGTTTTAACACCGGAAGCCATTCGGGTAGCCGTGAATCAAATGCCTGAGGAAATTGAGGAAGAAAAGCAAGAGGTATACCAAAATCTGGTAGCTCGCGTTGCCAAGCTAGAGGAAACTGCCGCCTATTTCTATGGGTTTCTGAATGAGGTATCGGTTGTACCGGCTTCTTATGAGAAGGATTCCATTTTTGTCGAGCGTTTGCCAAATCACCAACTTAGGATAGTGATCAAATCAAAGATAGAAGACGGGCAGTGGGTCAATAAATTTAACAGAACTTATTCTCAGAAAGGCACTAAAGAGGTGGTCTTGTTAGGGATGGAAGGAAAGGATGTGTTTGTTATGAAAGGCAATTATTCCGGTGGCCCCAAGGTGCGTATGGTAGGCGGATTTAGTGAAGACAAATACGTGGATGGAGGCATTAAAAAGAACAAGCTGAGGAATCTGATTTATGAAGATCGCTCGGCTAATGATTTTGAAATGCAGGGGCGCGCTAGGATTGTAAAATCTGACAAAAAGGCCTTACACGCGCTTGACCGGTATGATTTTCAGGCAGATTATCACTTCTTTGTGCCCACTTTTGGATACAACTCTGATGATGGCATTTTTATCGGAACCGGATTCTCCTGGTTTACTTTTGATTTTAAGCAGCAAAGGACACAAAAATTAAAATTCAGTTATGCGGAAGCTACTGATTCCTGGGCATTTGGATATTCCGGGATTTTTAGCAACCAGTTGCGCAATCACGACTATTACTTGGAAGCAGATTGGTATGGCCCGATCTATACCTTCAATTATTTCGGCATGGGCAATGAGTCGCCCATCAATTTGGACCAAGATCGTTCTTATTACTATGTACGCAAGGAGGAAATTAGATTGGAAGGCGGTATTCAACGGCCATTCAGTGATTTAGGGCAATATAAGCTTGGTCTTTCGGGGTCGGGCATTGAAATTCAAGAGTCCTCCTCACGGTTTATCAGCGAATCGGAAGTGGTGAATCCCAATGTTTTTCAAACCAAGTTTTTCACCAGCGCCAATTTTGAAATAGGGTGGGAAAATATGAACAGTACGTTCAAACCAACCAACGGGGTCAATATCCAGGCAGGTATTGAGGTGAAATCCAATATCAGCGATGACTTTAATACTTTCGTAAAAATCTCTACCGCTTACGATCTCTATAAGGCCATTGACAATAAGGAGCGAGTGATTTATTCTACGCGCATTGGCTTCAATCATATCATCGGCGATTTTTACTTTTATGATGCATTTACCATCGGAGGGTCAGGGAATTTACGCGGCTTTCGTCGCGAGCGGTTTACTGGCCGGACTACCTTTTACCACAATAATAACCTGCACTTGAAGCTATTTAATGAAGTGGCTAAAGGTTATTTCCCTTTTTCGGCTGGCCTCACTTTATGTTTTGACCACGGACGGGTATGGGCCGATCAGGATTCTACAACCTGGCATTACAGCTACGGTGGCGGTATCTGGATTAGTCCCCTGGATAAAGTAGTGCTGACTGGTGGCTATTTTATGGGGGAAGAAGAGAATCGGATTCGGGTGAAGTTTGGATGGTTATTTTAGAGAAACGAGGGCATATTATGAGCCTATGTCCATTCTAAAATGCCGAATAAACTCCGGGAGGTCAGGCAGCCCCCAGTTTCAAAGTCAAAGACCGGGAAGGTGCGTAGGCCGCGGGCAAAACAGGCCTCAAACATACCATCTCACTCCTTGCAAATGATTGATCACTTCAGGTATGATTTCCTTCATACTAGATAGTAATTTATGAAAATTGGCGGCTTTGTCGGAATCGTGGCCGTATTGTTCATAGTAGGTTTCCAGCTCTCGTTGCAGGGCCTTGCGGCTAATGCGGGTTTCCAGGTATTGGGCCACCTGAAGATAGATGGGGATGGTGGGGAGATAGCCGGCTTTGTTTTGGTATTGTTGGTCCAGCTCTTGTAGTTTGTATTTTCGGGCAGTCCTGAGCAATTTATCGGTGTGGTGTTGGCGCAGCAGGGCTTCGAAGTAGACGGTGAAAAAGAGGTGCCAGCGGTATTCCAGGATTTCCTTGGTATATGCCCGGAGGAAGATATCGCCATAGCTTTCCGCATTTTTGTACAACTGATTTTTATTGAGGGTTTCAATGTAGAAGGCCACAAAACCGACCCGACTATGTAGGTTTTTGGTGGCTTTCATTTCCGGTAAGGCATTTTTCATCAGCTGGTGGGCTTCTTCATTGCGTTTCATGCGCAGCAGCACTGCACAAAGGTTATTGACATAGTGGATATAATCGTGGTTTTTATGCCTTACCGAAAGGTATCCATAATAAGCCGCCTTTTCGTATTCCTGAAAACGGCTGTGCAACATCAAACGGTTGCTATAATAGTTGAGTAACAAGCGTTTAGAGTAATATCTGCCCTCGGAAAATTGCGCGTCAAGGTAATCGAATTTATCGCGCAGGAGCTCAAATTTTCGATAGTTAAAACTAATGAAAGTGAGGCGTACCAAGGCTAAAAAACGATTCAGGCCATCCAGTTGCTCATCATAAAAGACTTCGGTCAACCAGTCTTCCCACTGAATTGATTCCGTGTTATTACCAGAGTACTGAGCTACAATGTCGAGGGTAGCGGTATGCAGTCGCTCGTGCACGGATTTAGACCGGCGATAATCGTCGCGGTAGGTATCGAGAAAAACGCTGGTTTTTTGATGATCCGCATAGCGAAGGCGGATCAATAGAAAGTGGCGATAAAGTTCAACCAGTTCGTAAAACTTGGCAAAAAAGAAGCCCGGATGTTGATATTTTCGGATGGCCTTGAGCAGTTGCTTTTCTTCACTAATTTGGATGCTGTCAGTCATGATTTTCTGCTCCATGTTGATCATCCACTGGAAGTGCTCATCCACATCTATTTTACTCAGGCGCGTAGCAATCCAATTTTGCAAATGGTTGTATTTGCGTTTGTCAATGGCTGTATCATAAGGCGTAAACTGCTCGATTTGGTGACAGTTGTGATTGACCAGTTGCAAGATCTCCAATCGCTCTTGATCGTCAAATTGTTGAATAGACAAGAGGTACTCCGTTTCGTGGGGAAGTAACGTGTTGGTAAAATCCGTGAATTTTTGCAACTGCGCTCTCATGATGTTTCACTTTTATAATACCAATCCACCATCTACGCTTAGTACGGTCCCGGTAATAAATGCGGCCTCATCAGAAGCGAGAAAGGCATAAGCATTGGCAATGTCGGTGGCCTCGCCCAAGCGGCCAAGTGGTGTTTTGCCGGTCAGGTTATCCAGTACATTTTGGGGAACGGTCTCCATCATTTCAGTATTGATAAATCCCGGTGCAACGGCATTGACGGTGATCCCTTTACGGCCAAATTCTCTGGCCCATACCTTGGTCATCCCGATTACGCCCGCCTTGGTGGCTACATAATTGGATTGGCCAAAATTGCCGTATAAAGCCACCACGGAAGCCGCATTGAGAATGCAACCCCGCCCTTGTTCCGCCATAAAAGGAGAAACGGCTTTAGTGCAGTTAAACACACCTGTCAGATTTACATCAATGACCTGTTGCCATTGCTGTGGTGACATTTTTTTCAGGGAAGCATCACGGGTAATACCGGCATTATTCACCAGGATATCAATGCCACCAAAGTGATCGGCAACGGCCTGTGCAGCAGCGGTTACGGCATTTAGATCGGTCGTGTTGACGGCAGTAAAGATAACCGGATGGCCTTCCGCTACCAGGGCCTTAGTCACCTCCTGACCTACTTTTTCATCAATATCCCAAATGGCTACGGAAGCTCCTTCCTCAAGGAACTTTTTAACCGTTGCAAAACCAATTCCTTTGGCGCCACCAGTGATAATGGCTATTTTATTTTGTAAACGTTTCATCTTTTAGTCATAAATTTTGAAAATGGAACCTAAAAATAGCCATCTGATGTCTTGTAATTTAAGATATGTGGAAATAATTGCCCTTGACTAAAGGTTGTTTTAAGGTTTAAATTTACAGTAAAAAGCTGATAACGAGTAATATAAATAGATTAATTAAGGTATTGACTTTTGGTGTCTGCCTCCGATAAAGGATATCCCTAATGGCAACATTGCCAGCTTTGACCCAATAGGTCCGGAGGATTTTTAATTCCGATTCCCCCCGCAAAAAATACATTTACGAATTGGTTAGGTTGTAGATTGCTACCCTTAGTGCATGATTGGAGGTATACCCGGCACGAAGTGGTTGGGGGAAATTAGCGCGCCGTTATCGTTGTTCTCA
>CAXHCA010000009.1:0-83631 GCA_964015035.1 uncultured Saprospiraceae bacterium | reverse complement strand
ACACACCTGGCTTCGTCGGCAGCGTCAGATGTGTATAAGAGACAGCCCATTGACAGTACTTTATCATACCTATTATGATTTGAAATTCTTGTATGAGATAAATCCTGAAAGTTTTTTACCACCACCAACTGTCAAATCAGCACTTTTGAGAATTGAAAGAAAACAGAATTCATTAGATATTGGGCTTAAGGTTAAGTACTTAAATTTTGTTTCGTATATGTTACAAAAACCTGATTTAACAGTTAAAACAGCTATGAAGTCTATTTTTAGAAAAAAACAAGTTAGGTCAATTTCAGAAAAGTTTGGAGTTGACCTTAATTCCAAAATTGTCTGTTTGTCTGCAAAACAATGGAAAAATTGTTTTTTAGAAATGCTCAAAGTTGTTCCTGAAAAATTTCATCCTTCATAACTATACTGTAGATGTTTTTTAGATTTTCTGTGGAGCAATGATGCTTTTTTTAGCTGACGCACAACGGTTTGGCTAAACGCCGTGCGACGTTAGGAGCATGGACGTTGTAGCCTGTGTTCTGCTCTCGTGTTCTTTTTTAATAGTCATCCGATGCTTCAACATCAAAATCGAAATCATCATCTCCCGAGTCGTCATTCCCCAAGTCATCAAAATCAATATCATCAATATCTGAGTCATCAGCTTCAACATCAAAATCATCAAGGGCATCTCCTTCAAACTCAGTATCATCATAGTCGTCAAGGCTTCCACCTTCTGATTCATCGTTGAAGTCATCTAAGTCAATTTCATCTACACTTTCTTCTGCATTTAAGTCTTCCGCCATAAATTCAGCTTCTAATTGATTAGTCTCAATATCTTCTGCCATTTCAAACGTGTTTAGATTATGGTCAACTTCAACATCTAAATCATTCAAAACTTCATTTATACTGTCAATTTCTTCTGAATCATCAAGTGTATCAAATAAATCTGCTTTTGTATCCTCAATGACTTCATCTAAACTGGAAACAGTTTCATCAATTGAATCAGTAGTATCAAGTTCAATTCCGTCTTCAAGATTTCCTGATTCAATAAAACCTTCTGGGTTAATTCCGTCTGGCATCATATTCTTAATATTTAGTTGTTACGAACAATATCTACTGGTCTTACTCCCATTTTAGTTCTTTGTTTTTCAGAGAGTACACGAACCGCTTTTCTTATCTTTTCACCTTCTTTTAGAGATGTAAGATGAAATATTGGGTCGGAAGCATCTAGAGAGTAAATCTTTAAATTTGACAATTTCACCAAACGCAAAAAAAACGGTTCTTCCAATGATATATCTTGGATTCTATATAACATTAATTCATCCGTTGTCCGATTGAAAACTCCTCTCTTTCGCAAAATAGCTTCTTCGGTCAATGTATACCTTGTGAGTTTAATGTCATAATAGAGATACAATCCATAGAGTCCAATAATTAGAAGCGCTGGTATTCCAATAATTACGAAATCCATTGCACTAACAATTAAGGCAACTAATGCCAATAATCCGACAATCGAATACTTCATGAAATATTCCCAATGAGAAGGAGTACCCTTCCAAATTACTTTTACCGATCTTTTGTTTTCTTTATCCATGATTTCTCATTTAAATGATTAATGTCGCTTATGTCCAAACCAGTTTTGAATTATACAAATTCATTACCATTTGCCTTGTAAAAATTCACTGATTAGAAATTTCATTAGTGAAGGTAAAATTATGTTTATTTGCCAAATAGCCGATCTCATTTATCAGCATTAGCCCTTCATTTACTTTAAAAATAAGAGAGAAATGATTTTTTTCGTTCGCTCTTATTTGATCTTGATGTCCAATAAATTCAAGCACGACTCTAAACTCAGCAAATTCAGTAACACTATTCACCTGACTAATTAAGAACTGTCTACGCGCATTGATTTTATTAAAATCACTCCATTTATAAGTTGAAGACTTGAATAAATGATTTTGTGTCAAAAACACTTCATCGATCAACACTTTATTTCGCAAAAGTATATTGTTTATGAACTTTTCAGATATTACATATATAAATATCGCAGTAATAATCCCTACAAAAAAAGCATAACTAATTCTCTTACTTTCACCAGATGACAATATTAAAGGCCACCAAGATGACCATACCAAAAACACTAATCCAGTCAAAATTGCAAGAATTGAAGGGATTATCGTATGCTTCCCATCAGCTAGCATAAAAACAACTTTACCACTATTAATTCTTTTGCTATTTTTAAGATCAATACTTGACATTTGCTCTAGATAAGGTTTTTGCTCACTTATTTCATCTATTATCCTATTAATTTCGCTTTCACCATCTATATAACCATCAATCTCTCTTTTCTGATTCATTACAGCAACTCCTGTCATATAAGTAAGAATTCCAAGTACACAGATTCCAATTATCAATAACGCAGAGTCAACTTTAAATACAACTTTGTATAATATCAATATTGCAAGGCCAGCACCAGTAATTTTTGGATCAAGTAATAATTCTATTGCTCTATCTTTAAAATTATTAAATCTCATTTTATTAAATTTTACTATTAATTCTAAGGGGTAGAGTCATTTTAGGGTTGATCGGTATTTGACAAATGTAAAGAATTATTTTCAATGCTTTTCAAGAACATGGAGCAGAACGGTAAATTGTATGAGTAGTGCCGAATTTCGAAGCTCTTTCCTGTCGAACCGAGATGAACTTTGATACGAGAACAAAGGCTCAAATTACGCACTTAACTCGGCATTACTTATACAAAATGTTATCGGCTTTTATTCTATCTCAAATGTTCTCATAATAAACTCCTTTATCACTTTTTCTCTATTATCAATAAACAATTTTACTTCTTCAATATTAGCCCAATCACAGTTGGCTTCATCAATCATATTTTGTGAGATTAACGGAGCCTGTTTATATTCTTGCATTTTTACATCTGTGTCTTTATTCCCTTTCCTAATATTTGGAACGATGTAATCAATAACAAGATTACCAATATTATTCACATAGTTTTCCTTAAAATCGTCATCGAAGGTAATTCCCTTAGTCTTCTTAGCTGTAATGTGTTCTATATTTAAAAATCGTGCACCATTAGGAGTTGTTTTAAAATACTCTTTTATTGTAAGTTTAGGGTATCCTTTCGCCTCACGTAGTTTATTCTCATAAGTAAATAAAACATATCGAACAGTATTTTTGCTCAGCCAATCATAGTAATTTTTATAATCTAAAGAGGCTTTTACACGATTATTTATATTCCACCAATTATATCTGGTAAATTCATCAACTATACCAATGGCATCTTCTTTATTTCTCAAACGAGTATTTATATAACTTTCTCCACTACTTCTAAGTCTCATTAAAGTTGCTCTAAATACAAATTTATTAAGGTATGATATAAGTTCTTCAAATCGATTAGGATGTTCCTTTTTAGCGTTAATCAATAGAGGATAAAAAGGAGCTACTTTTCCAATCATAAAAAATTCTTCAAGTCCATTTATATTCTCTATGTTCTCCTGAATCTCTACGTATATCTCAAATGTTTCTTTAAGACGCAAGCAATAACTCATTATAGAATCTTTTGCTTTCTCTAATTCATTCTTATTGACGAGTTTTGAGATTTTATCTTTAATATAAGCCTTGCTGTTTGTTTTTGATGTATGTTCAAATGCTACAGTATGATATCTTAAAATGTCCTCTTCTACTAAATTATGTTTTTCGATTAAACGGTATATTTTAGAAAAATTCTCTTGAATATTACCAATTAGTTGGTTTGGATTTTTTGATGTCAGTCCAATATTGTACATCAAAAAACTTTTAATTGCTTCCAAATCAGTTAAAGGTCTACCTCTATCATTTAAAAGTGCAAATATTTGAGTTGCTTCACTAATTTCATCAACTACATATAATAATACATCAGCCTCTGTTATAGTTGTATATATCTTTTCTAAAAGCTCAAGACTAAAATCTCCTAATTTTGTTTTAAAAAAAATCTTTGCCTCAAGAAGTAAGCGTTGTGAAGGAGTTGCGACTTTTTCTTTTCCTAACTGTTTTTCTGAAAATATATAGTCGTGTAAAAATGAATTATCTTCATTTGATAATTCTAATTTAAAAACATCGTCATCTTTTATAAAGATACGTTCTGTTCTTTTAGAAATTTTATCGGATTTCTTTTCATTAAGTGTTTTTAGTAATTCACTCATAAAAAGCAAAAACGTAGTTAAACGTTGTTGCCCGTCCACAATGTCTATGATTTTAAAATCCCCTCTTTCTCCATTATTATGAAACAAAAATGTACCATAAAAGTATGGTCTATTGGGTTGTTGATTAATAATGTCAGTTAAATAGTCATTTAAATTTGATTCTCTCCAAGAATAAGCTCTTTGGTAAATAGGAATATTAAATATTCTTGTTCCATCAAAAATTGATTTTACTGTTGATTTTCCAGTTTGCATATATTTTAATTCTGAGTTCTTGTTTTTAATTGCCGATAACGGTCTCGCATAGCCGCCGTAGTCAGCTTTTGCTGACTATGGACGGCTATGCAATGTTGTGTGCTGTTTTTTTTTATCTTAAATATTTGAATACATTCCGTCAAAAGTATTTCTCGATTGTTCATTTGTTCGAAGCTCATGGAGATAATTCTCGAAATCTTCTGCTATATCTTTCAAAAATTTAGAAGGGCTTACTTTTATATCACCTCCAATAAATTCAACGCTCCTTTGAAATCCATTATTAATAATAATTTTTCCTCTGACCATTCCATTATGAAATAATCCACATCTTGCTTGTGCATAAAAATCCCCTAACTGATTTTCGGTGAATATATTTGGATAAAGCCTTTCCATAGCTGATATGAAAAATCTTCGGCTACTTCCATTACTATTTTGCCCTTGTCTATATTGCTCAATTCCTTCTAAATATGAGAGACAAATCATCAAGACAATAAATCCTTTATTCTTGTTTTTGTACTTAGACAAGTTTATTGCTGGATTTAAAAACCAATCTTTAACTTGTCTTTCGTATATATCAATTTTGTGACTTATATTTCTCGGGTCTAAATATCTACCACTTCTGTTATCAATTACGTGAGGTTCGTAATTTTCATCTAACCAACCAACTATATCTGGCGCAATATTTATAGGTTCTTTTCGTAATTTCTTAGACATTTTTTATTGTTTTATTTAATCAATCAAAATCAGGTGCACATCCTAAATTCTCGTTGTAAGGTTGGATATACTTCCAAAATGCTTTTCCTGCACTACTCAAATAATTCATCGAATAGTACATTTTTGTATTTGAACTAACTTGATAGATGTATTCAGAGCAACCATAATATTCTCCTTTAAAACAAACAATTGCAAAGTAGTAGTATTGATAGTCAATCATGATGTCATAAAAAGTAACTTTTGATATTGCGTCACTACTATAGCTATGATAAGTCGTTCCATAACTTTCAGATTTGACAGATTGCATGACTTCATCACACGTCTGTGCTTTGAGATTTGTTAATCCACAAAGGATTATTAAGATTGTCAGAATTTTTTTCATTTTATTTTTTTTAATAGCACACAACATCCCGCTAACCGCCAAAATATGGCGGATAGCAAGTTATATACTTTGTTTTCAATGGACTCAAATACTACCCGAGTCTTCCCTTGCTAATATCTGAAATTCGGCCCTCTTTTCCAAGTGCCCCCGATTCCTGACAAACCCGTAACTTTGTCTTCTACCAACATGTAATATGACCATGAAAGCGGCTACTGTCAGAGAATTGAAACAGGAATTGTCACAGCGCACGCCGAAGGAGGTGCTGGAAATATGCTTGCGGTTATCCAAGTTTAAACAGGAGAATAAGGAGTTATTGACTTACCTGCTCTTTGAGGCGGGAGATGAGGCGAGCTATGTGCGCAGTGTCAAGCAGGAGATTGATGAACAATTTGCCCAAATCAATACGCGGAGTTATTACCTCATCAAAAAAAGTGTACGCAAAGTGTTGCGGGCGGTTAGGAAATACATTCGCTATTCGTCTAGCAAGGAGACGGAGGTGGAGTTGTTGATCTACTTTTGTATAAAATTAAGGGATTTGGAGCCTTCCATTTTTCGCTATACGATGCTGCGCAACCTGTACGAACGCCTGGTGGATAGTATTGAAAAGAAACTACTGAAATTGCATGAGGATTTGCAGTATGATTATGGCGTGCAGCTGGAAGATTTGCGGTAGGAGCAAGCTCCAAATATGAACAACTTAACCTTTTGCGGCACCCAATGCTCCCTGCGATCAGCGCGACAAAGAATACGGCACTGCATCAATATCACTGGCCCACTTTATATTAGGTTTATCTCCCATCTCAAAGCGCAGCGCTCCTCCTGCTTGTAGCTCCTGATGGTCGATCCAGTTTTTTTGGTGTGGTTTTCCATTCAAGGTAGCGGCTTGTATGTAGACATTTTTCGAGTCATTATTGGTGGCGGTGATGGTCAGCTTTTTGCCATTTTCAAAGGTGACCGTTGCCTTGTCAAAAAGTGGACTGCCGATAACGTACTGAGTGGTACCGGGGCAAACGGGATAAAAACCCATGGCGCTAAAAACGTACCAGGCGGAGGTCTGTCCGTTGTCTTCATCGCCGCAGTAGCCATCGGGCGTTGGAGCGTAGAGCTTGCTCATCACTTCCCGCACCCTTTCCTGGGCTTTCCAGGGTTGCTGAGCGTAATTGTAAAGGTAAATCATGTGCTGAATGGGCTGATTGCCATGAGCGTAATTGCCCATATCGGCGATCTGCATTTCGCGAATTTCGTGGATCGTAAAGCCGTAGTAAGAATCATCAAAATGAGGTGGCATGGCAAAGACGTCGTCCAGTTTTTTGGCGAAAGCCGCTTTCCCTCCCATCAGGGTAATCAGTCCATTTACATCGTGAAAAACAGACCAGGTGTAGTGCAGGCTGTTCCCTTCGGTGAAGGCATCGCCCCACTTTAATGGATTGAAGGGGGTTTGAAATTGTCCATCCTCATTTTTACCGCGCATCCAACCCGTTTCGGGATCAAAAAGATTTTTGTAATTCTGGGATTGGTGATAAAATTGCTTGGCAACGTCCTTTTTACCCATGACACTGGCCATCTGAGCCAAGGCAAAGTCGGCATAGGCATATTCCAGGGTACGGGCGGCATTTTCATTGATCCCTACATTGTAAGGCACGTAGCCGAGGTCATTGTAATAATCTACGCCCATTCGGCCCACTGAATTAACCGGTCGGCCATCATTGACGGACGCATTTTTTAGCATGGCTTCCAGCAATATTTCTGCATCATAACCACGAATGCCCTTCACATAGGAATCCGCGATTAGGGAAGAAGAATTGGAGCCAATCATACAATCGCGGTGACCAGGACTGGCCCATTCCGGCAACCAGCCGCTTTCTTTATAGGTATTGACCAGCCCCTGCATGATTTTGCTATTCAGGTCGGGGTACATCAAGGTAAAAAATGGAAAAACGGCACGGAAGGTATCCCAAAAACCATTGTCGGTAAACATATAACCGGGTAGCACTTTGCCATTGTATGGGCTGTAGTGAAATACATTGCCGTTGCGATCCAATTCGTAAAATTTGCGTGGGAACAGCAGCACTCGGTAGAGGCAGGAATAGAAGGTTTTGATGTTGTCGCTGTGATCATCTTCCACTTGAATGCGGCTCAACTCATTTTGCCAGGCTTGCCAGGCCTTGGCTTTGGTTTGCTCAAAATTGTCGGCGCCAATCTCCATCTCCAGATTAATGGCGGCTTGTTCTGGGCTGATGAAGGACGAAGCTACCTTGACCTGCACTTGATCTCCTTTTTGGGTAGAAAATCCGATTACTGCGCCCACATGGTCTCCTTCCATCATCAATTGGTCTTTTACCAACACGGAATCGTGCCAAACATAGCTGACCTCAAAATCGCGATCAAATTCTGCCACGAAGAAATTGTGAAAGTTTTCCGGCACGCCACCGTGGTTGTTGCGGCAATAGCCGATAATTTTACGCTGCTTTGGCAAAATTTTGACCATTGAACCCTGATTAAAACCATCCAACACGATAAAAGAGGAATCATTTTCGGGAAAGGTAAACCGGAATTGGGCGGCCCGTTCGGTCGGTGTAATTTCAGTGGTGACATCGTAATCGGCGAGGTAAACGCTGTAGTAGTGGGGTTTGACCACCTCGGCTTTATGCGAAAACCAGGAAGCCCGTTCGGTTTCGCGAAATTTCAAATTACCGGTGATTGGCATCAGTGAAAATGCCGCGTAATCATTGATCCACGGGCTGGGCTGATGGGTTTGTTTGAAGCCGCGAATCTTGTAGGCATCATAAGCGTAGGCCCAACCATCGCCCATCTTGGCGGTTTGTGGTGTCCAAAAATTCATGCCCCAAGGCAAGGCAATCGCCGGATATGTATTGCCATTGGACAATGAGAAATCGGAATCGGTCCCCATTAAGGGATTGACCAGATCAACGAGGTCTTTTTGAGCAGTAGATTGGCCATTTCCCGCAAGGGTAAAACAAGCCACGGCAATGACAAGCAGCAGGCGATTGAGCATAGTTTTTCAGCTTTGTAACCGACAAAATCACATGAATAAAGTCGGCCTAGTTCCTGTGTAAAGATAGCATCATCGCTTAAATTCTCGCAAATTTGTGGCAATACTTAGGTGGTGCATGGCATGCCCGAGATGAAAGGTGGTATTGGCATAATCCAATCGAAAGCGGTTGATTTTCATACCAAACCCGAAAGAAAAGCCTGCCAGACTACGAAAATCTTCCAGAGAAAGTTCTTTGCGCATGAAGTGGTTGTAGCCAACGCGGAGGCGCAAATTGTCTTTTTTGCCGAGCAAAAATTCTCCCCCAAAAATGAAGTGGCGAAAAAGATTGTCAAAAAAGATACTCGATTCACTGGCCTCGGTTGGCGCTTCACCAAAGGTGAGCGTGGCCTCCTCTTGATTTGGATCGTCATAGAGGATGTTCCAGCGATCAAAATGGTGATAGACAATAGAAAACCGGAAGGGCAGATAGCGCAGGCGCTTGGAAATGCCCACCTGAATTTCGAAAGGCAGGGGTTCAAAATTATCGGCACTGTAGGTGCTGAGCTGGGTACCAATATTTTTAAAAACAATGGTGGCGTTAAAATTGGAAGCCGTATCGTAGTAGATTGCTGCTACATCGGTGGCCAAGCCGGTGGAGTTGTAGCTCTCGAAGCTGGAAGTGATAAACTTGACATTGGCGCCCACTGCCAGACGGTCGTATACCGGATAAGCAGCCCCCAGCACAATCGCATTTTCGCTTGCTTTGAAAGTGCCTTCTATTTCTCCCAATTCGTTGGTCCGATTGAATTCACCGTAATTGACATATTGAATGCCCACTTGGAAAGTCGTGTTCCATTTATCCACGTGATGGCCATAGGCTGCATAGCCGAAATTGATACCCGCCACGTGAAAGCTATGACTAAACGCTAGCTGCTGGTGCATGCTATCATTGAGCAAAGACGGATTGGCGTAAGCCAAATTCACATCATCGTCGCGCACCGAGATCAGATTGCCACCCAATCCAGAGATGCGGGCCGAAGAGGAGAGGTTTAAAAACTCATAGGTATTGATACCGCCAATTTGGGCCGAGATACCTGTGGATAAAAACATCAATACAAGAGAGAGTAGTAAGGGTCGATTCATTTTTTGTCTTTTATTTCAATTCTAGGTAGGCTATTTCTTTTCCCAGACCGTCTTACAGATACCGAATTTACAATCCATTTCCTTAATCAGTTCTCCTTCTTCATTGTACAACTTCAAGGGGCCTTCTTCATTATCACCATTGCGATACGCACCTTCCGCCTTGAGTTTGCCATTTTTGTGGTATTCGCGAAAAGGGCCATTTTCTTCATTATCTACAAAAGTCACTTCTTCCATCAATTCACCGGTTTCGTAGTAGCGAGACCAAATCCCCTGCATGGCATTGTCGATGTATTTCCCTTCTTGCGCCAATTGACCATTTTGATAATACACCTGGTAAGGGCCAATAAACAACCCCATTTTATAGCGCTCTACATACTGCGTATCTCCGGATTCGTAAAAGATAACTCGTGTACCGTTGAGGGTATCATTGGTGTACTCGGCCGTTTCAACCACTTTCCCGGCTTCATTCTTTCGGATGTAAGTCCCCTCCCTGGCAAAGTCGGATTTACGCCTGAAATACGTTTCCGTATAACCGTAATCGTCTTTACTTTCGATCATTTCAAGATTGGCCGGCAAGTCTTCCTGTTCTGCGGCCTCAGGCCCCGCTGTCACTTTCTGACCGTTTTCTCCCGCGCAAGAAATCATGCTGAGGAACATCACGAGTAGTGCAAATGTCGCAAGGTTACGAATCATGTTGTTGATTGGTTTAAGCGTATGTTTAAAATTCATCCTTTGGGCCTAAAATAGCCCTTTCAACCTAACTCTGCGTTAAATTATCGGTCCATCTCGGCTGAGCCGAGACTGGTATGAACCTCAAATTTACCTTGATTAAGGCTGAAATGAATAATTTTAACCTTCAAAAACGAAATTTAGACATGCTCTAATTTATTAACGGCTAATGTTGATTCAGCGTATACGTTAAGATTGTTCAATTTGTCTAATATCGGCAAAATCTAAAATCTCAGTGCATGTTTGGCGCGGATTCTATTTGAAAATCAGCAGATTGGGGTTTTGGCTAAGAGGTCAAATATGAGTCTCGGCTGAGCCGAGGTGAATATTTTAGCTCAACGCCAGAGCCTGCCCCGATCTCACATCGGGGTTCCTAATATGTTGGGTTTTCAGCAGGAGCAAGCGCCAAGCATGCTTTAATGCCTTGACAAACTGCGAAATGTCAGCATTGTTCTTGATTTTGGTCATTGTCAAAAAAAAGACATGGCGGTACCTTGCAGGTAATTCATTAACCAAAATTCATCATACAATGAAAGGACGTAATGATAGAAGTTTGCTCCCTGCTTTTAAGTCATGGATCGATGATTTTTGGGGAGCTGAGAACCTCTACAGCGAGGATCTCCTGGGATTGAGAAAGATGTGGGCACCCGCCGTAAATATCAAAAACAACGATAATAGTTTTGATATTGAGGTAGCTGCTCCCGGACTTACTAAGGACGATTTTGAAGTAAAAGTTGACAACGGCATGTTGTGCATTTCTGCTGAAAAGGAAGTGTCAACGGAAGAAAGTGATGAACATTACACCCGCCGCGAATTCAACTTTAGCTCCTTCGAACGCAAGTTTACTTTACCGGAGAACGTAGATGTACAGAACATTGCTGCGAAATATGATAATGGTGTATTGAAATTGAATTTGAAGAAGGTGGTTGAAGATAAACCCAAAGCCAAAAAGATAGCAATCAGCTAGTCCTTTTTGGGTAATGGGATGAGGGCACAAGGCCGGAGATCTATTGATACTCCGGCCTTGTTGATTATTCTACTACGGTGCGACCGATACTTTCGTAGTGAAATCCATTTTCACGCATAAAGTCCAGTTCGTACAGGTTTCTACCGTCAAAAATGACTCCCGATTTCATCAACTCTTTGATGACCTTAAAACTTGGTGTGCGGAACACGCTCCACTCTGTAGCGATCACCAGGGCATCGGCACCAATTAGCGCTTCATACTGATCTTCCGCAAAGTGAATGCGGTCTCCGTAGATGGCCCTGACATTGTCCATGGCCTCGGGATCAAAGGTGCGAATGGTTGCGCCTGCATCCAATAGCAGATCAATCATGTACAGCGCCGGAGCTTCGCGAATATCGTCGGTATTGGGCTTGAAGGCCAATCCCCAGATGGCAATGGTACGGCCTTTGAGGTCTTTCCCAAATTTCCGCTTGATCTTATCAACCAAAATGACGCGCTGGCGGTCATTCACATTCAACACCGATTTGAGAATTTTGAAATCGTATTCAAATTCATTGGCCGTTTTTTCCAGGGCCTGAACATCTTTTGGAAAACAGCTTCCGCCAAAACCGATACCGGGAAATAAAAACCGCTTGCCAATCCGTGAGTCACTACCAATGCCGATGCGTACCATATCCACATCCGCACCTACTTTCTCGCAGAGGTTGGCAATTTCATTCATGAAGGTAATGCGGGTAGCCAGGTAAGAATTGGCGGCATATTTAGTCATTTCAGCCGAGCGTTCATCCATAAACAAGATGGGGTTGCCCTGGCGCACAAAGGGTTTGTACAATTGATTCATCACCTTACGCGCCTTTTCTGAAGTAGTGCCGATCACCACGCGATCAGGCTTGAGAAAGTCATCCACAGCCACGCCTTCCCGCAAAAATTCGGGATTACTGACCACGTCAAATAAGCTTTCGTCCAGCTTTTTAGCCAAGCGCGCATGCACTTTTTCGGAAGTACCCACGGGTACAGTACTTTTATCTACAATGACTTTATAGTCTTCAATAATGGTAGACAAATCCTCGGCTACTTTCAAGATGAAAGACAAATCCGCCGATCCATCGGCACCCGGAGGGGTAGGGAGCGCCAGGAAAATAATCTGGGCTTCTTTAACCGCTTCTGCCAAATCAGTAGTGAATTTTAGGCGCCCTTGGCGGGTATTGCGTTCAAAAAGCAATTCTAATCCCGGCTCGTAAATGGGAACTTCACCATTTTGCATGCGTGCCACTTTTCCGGCATCAATATCTACACATGTGACCTGATTGCCTGTTTCGGCAAAACAAGTTCCTGTAACCAGTCCAACATAACCGGTGCCGACAACTGCTATATTCATCGATAGTTGGGTTTATGACGCAGATGGGTAAGCAAATGATTGGCTTTCACATCCAAACGCCCTTAAAAAGAGCGCAAAGTTATTTAAACCAATTTCAATTTCAAATTATCTCGGCTAAGTTCGTCCGCGATACAGCTCTTTACCTCATTAAAATTGTTCATTTCTTTAAAAAACGCCTATATTTTCAGCCAGAAGCCACCACCAATGAGAAAATGGTTAAGCAACCTCTTTTATTCTTTTCCCGTGCAGTTGATCATCCTGCACCTGAGGCGCAATTTGTTGCTCATCTGTAGCTGGCTGCTTTTGTTGTTGTTGATGACCGGAATGCTGGGCAACCGTTTGGGGTTGCAATATCTTTTCCTGGACCCGGAGTACCTTGGGAAGGTCAATTTTCTAAGTTTTTTTATCGTAGGACTGGCCTATGGTGTCTTTTTTATGAGCTGGAACCTGACCGCTTATTTGCTCACTGCGCATCATTTCCCCTTTCTGGCATCGTTATCGCGGCCCTTTACCAAGTTCACACTCAACAATTTATTATTGCCACTCAGTTTTTTCATTTATTACCTGGCAGTGATCGTCTATTTTCAGTGGGTCTATGAAGAATTGGCTTTTGCCAAAATTGTCTACAATGGCTTGGGGCTGCTGAGTGGAACAATTGTCACGTTGTTTTTATACAGCCTGTATTTTCAATTTACCAATCGCGATATTTCTTATTATAAACGCCGCAACCGACTGGCGCCGGATCGGACCAAGAATCTGGTGCCGGGCCGCCGCAATGTTAACTTAGACTACATTAAACGAGACGAAAATCGCTGGCGGGTCCGCACCTATCTCAACGAAGCCTTGCGCCCCCGCTTGGTACGCAGCGTAGCCCATTACGAATCCAAATTGCTCAAAAATATTTTCCGGCAAAATCACCTCAATGCCTTATTGCTGCAATTGCTCAGTATGATGATTCTGCTCATGCTTGGATATCTGATTGATTATGAGTTATTCAGGATTCCCGCAGGAGCCAGTATTTTTATCATATTCAGCATCGTTGCTGCGGTAGTCGGTGCCGTTACTTATTGGTTTAGCTCCTGGAGTTTTGCCACCTTTATCTTGCTTTTGGTGGCGTTGAATTTTTTTACCAGCTTCGACTTTTTCAATCGAAAAAATCTGGCCTACGGCTTGAATTATCAGGTAGAGCGGGCTGAATATAACTACGAAAAACTACAGAACATTTGTGTTTCCGAACAGGTAGAAAGCGACCGTTTGCAAACGAAAAACATCCTGAATAAGTGGAAGGCTAAACAGGGAAAGGAAAAGCCTAAAATGGTTGTACTCAGCGTGAGCGGCGGTGGTCTGAAATCTGCGGTATGGACGATGAAGGTGGTGCAAACCGTGGATAGCCTGCTCGGTGGCAAACTGATGGATCAAACCGTGCTGATTACCGGAGCCTCAGGAGGAATGCTTGGTATGGCCTACCAAAGAGAACTTTTTCTCCAGCAAAAATTGGGGCAAGACGTCAACCTTTACAAACAGGAATACATTCGGAATATCTCTAAAGACCTGCTGAACTCCATTGCATTTACCATCGTTTCTAATGACCTGTTTTTGCCCTGGACAAAATTCACGGTTGGCGATCATACTTACCACAAGGACAGGGGTTACATCTTTGAGCAGCAACTCAACGAAAACACCAATGGCATTTTGGACAAACCACTTTCTGCCTATCGGCAGGTGGAAGCCGAAGCCATCGTCCCTTTGCTCTACCTCACGCCATCTATCCTTAATGATGGTCGGCGGTTGATCATTTCCCCGCAAGGGGTAAGCTATATGATGCTGGCACCCGTCGGCACCCAGCGCAAAAATGCAGTGGAGGTCGATGCCGTAGATTTTGGCTGGTTGTTTGAGCAACAAGGCGCTAGCGATTTGCTCTTTACCACCGCCTTGCGCATGAATGCCACCTATCCGTACGTCTTACCCATCGTGCATTTGCCCAGCACCCCGATGTTGGAAGTCGTCGATGCCGGATTCCGCGATAATTATGGCATTCAAACAGCTACCCGTTTCATTCAGGTTTTCCGCGATTGGATCAAGGAAAATACAAGTGGTGTGGTTTTGGTGCAGATTAGCAGCTCTGAAAAGATCGAAAAGATCAAACCCGACCGTCAGACCGGGATCATCGAAAGCCTGATGAATCCATTGGGTATTGCCGGTATGGTATTGACGACCCAGGAATTTGAACACGACAATAGCCTTGGCTTCATCTTCGATCTATTGGGCCCCGACCATTTTGATGTCATTCGATTTCTCTACAAAACGAGTTCGGAGGGTAAATTAGAGGCCTCCGTTTCTTTCCACCTGACCAATCAGGAACGAGAAGATGTGCTCAATGCCATTTACCTGCCACAAAATCAGGTGAGTTTGCAGCAATTGGTGGAGATTTTAACTGTTGAATAAAAAGGGAATTAAACGCCTCTCTGTTTAAAAAATCATCCTCTCCAAACATGCACTAAGCAATTTGGAGATTGATTGAGAAGTTCAATAAAACTTCTCAATCAATCTTATCCTTTTCTAATCCATACAAATGACCTTCTTACTCACGGCTCCCTGCGCTGATTTAATTTGCACCCAGTACAGGCCAGCAGGCAAGGATTCGGTATCAAATTGAATGGTCTGCCGACCTACAGATAAGGGGCCCTGATGCTGGACCAGGACTTCCCGTCCATAGGCATCCAATAGTACTACTTTCGCCTGTTGTACATTTTGCGTAAGCTGAAGATTTATCGTCAATTGTTCCTGAAATGGATTGGGGAAACATTGCCAGGAGGCCAGTCCAATGATGCTTTTTGTGGACGTAGCACAAGCTGTATGGGTCAAAAATGAAGGAGAATAACCACTCTGTGCATTGCCACAAACGGTCTTGAGTTGGACTTCATAGGCAAGACATTCCGCAAGACCACTTAACACGATCTCAGGATCAATGATGGCTTCTTCCATCCAATCCCCTCCTTCGGGCCGATAACGAATAATGTAACTAATGGCATCCTCTATGGCGGGCCAAATCAGTGAAATGGTCGTTTCGGTGGAGTCCGCCGTTTGCAATGCTTCAGGAGTACCGCAGGGGGCTTGGGTAACAATCTCTACACAATAGTCCTCTACCTCACCGAAATTGCCTTGCCCAAAAGGACAGGGGCCATCAACCTGTTGAAATTGCATCACAACTCGCATTCGGGTCAAACCGGGGTTGGCATCGGCGGGAATAACCAACTCGGCTACCAGTGGTTCCTGAACAGTCTCTTCTGCTTGGAAAACAACTTCATCATTGGAAAAACTGCCATTGTGATCCAGGTCGATGTACACTCGAAATTCTTCGCTGTAGTTATCACCGGCATAGCCTGGTGTCAAGACCATATTGTAGGCATTGCCTTGTGCCAAAACGAGGGTTTCCAAATGGGTATAACTGCCATAATTACCATCATTTCCGGAGGTGTTTTCCAAGTCTCCGATCAGAACGGATTCGATCCACTCCTCGCTGGCATTTAGGTTTTGCGGTTGGCAATACTCGGTTTCTATACAAAATCCGCAATCTGTTGTAAAAAAGGTTTGTACCTCACTGGCCAAACTCAACTCGCCGCCGCAATTTGTTAAAATTTGAATGTCGTAACCCGTACACAGCGTCAGGTCCGTAAGACTTACCGAAATTTCGGTGGTGGTTATTTCTGTCCATTCGAGCGTATTGCTCAGCCGAAAGCGGAAAATATAACTTTCTGCGGCCAGTACCGGACTCCAGTTGACAATAGCACCACTACTGGTAATATCATCAATTGTAATACTTTGTGGCGGTTCACAACAACCATCTGTGCGGAAGACCAAGCTCTGCGTCCAATCCAAAACGGTGTCTCCGCAATAGCCTTGCAGCTGTACTTCATAAAACGTACAAGCGGTCAAATCCATAAGGGTAAATGGAGGTGCATTTACATTCAAAATGGTATCCCAGGTAGTGCCATTGAGCACGCGCCAACGCAAATCAATACGGTCAACGGTATCGAGAGCCACCCAGGTAAGTTCAGCTGCCTCATCCGTTACATTTGCCGTGGTTTGCGGACTACTGGGCGGGAAGCAATTGTCACAGTTTTCTAAAAGCAGCATCAAACTATTGAATACATTCAAGCGACCTCCTGTCACAGTAATGGTATCCAGCGTCGGATTGGGGTCTACGCCCTCTAGAATACATTGTTTGGCCAATTTAGCGGCAGCTCCTGGATCGGCTTTCGCCAAATTAATAAACCCTGGACAATCGAGGGAATACAAGAGGCCTATTGTTCCGGTGACATGAGGTGTCGCCCCGGAAGTGCCGCCAAAAGGGCCGTAGCTGTTGTTGTCACTAGTGGTCCAAGTTTGGGCCCCGAAGGCTCCGAGATCAATGGTTGTGGCTCCGTAACCCGCACCTGTAACTTTCTCGTCATTGCGATTCATATTGGTGACCGCAATCAGGTAATCACTGGGACAGGCGGTGGGTAAATCTCCCTCGATATCTACATCCACATTACCATTGATCGTGGCGCCACAATTGAGAATCCCGTGCGTTCCCAAGGTATCGTAAAAAGCGCACCACAGAGGCGCATCTGCCGGGTCGCCGAGGTCAATACCCCAGGAAGCATTGGTGGCAACGACAAAAGCCCCTTCCTCGCCGTTGGTGGCATTGTAGCGCATACGCTGCACCAAGGGATAGGAATAAGCCGAGAGTACGGCTGCTTCATCGGTATTAAAATTATTGCGTAAAACCATCACTTTGACATTCCAGCTGATGCCGGCTACGCCGATGCCATTATTCCCCTTGGCTCCCATGATTCCCGCCACGGGCGTCCCATGTCCACCACCGTTGATATCGTCATTTTCCGCTTCAGGATTCCAACCTAAATAGTCGTCAACATAGCCGTTATTGTCATCATCGATACCGTTGTCGGGAATCTCCCCGTAGTTGATCCAACGATTGTCTTCAAAGTCTTCATGATTGATATCGATGCCGTCGTCAAGCGCACAAACCACAATGGTATCCCCCTGGGCAGTTAATCCTCCCGTGGTCAAATCCCAGGCGAGGTCCATATCAATATCGGCGCCAACAGTACCCCCGTCTTGCCCGGTATTGATGTATTGCCACTGACTATCAAATTGGGGGTCATCGGGGATGGTAGAGCGCATGGTGACAAAGTGAATGAACTGTGCCAACTGCACCTCTTCATCTCGGCGAATGGCAGCAAGTAGTTCATATTCGTTAACTTGTGTGTGATCAAACCGATATGACCAAACATCTAATGGTGGAGAAACCAGTTTTTTTACCTGAAAATGGCTATTTTTCCCGCGGAATTGTTCCCATTTTTTTGCCCATTGCCGAGCATTAGTTTGCTTGCGCAACATGACCATAACTTCTCCTTGAACGTGGTCCAATAATTGCGCGTGTAGCAATAATGGAAAGCTTACCAAAAGGGCGACTATTAGTTTTTTCATACCGGAATGAATCGTGTATTGTGTAATTGCAGTGCTGCAAGCTATAAAAATCCGGAAGAAGACATAGATGAAAAAAGCAGAATTGTCAAGAACCCAACAGCAAAACGAAATCCAATAGGGGGTAGCGAGAAATAAATTGTCTGTTTCAGGCGAGTTTCTTTGCCATCAGGCGAGGCGCGAAAATTGAGAATAACCATATCACTATGCGAGGATTTGAGTAACGAAGGCTGGTGGTAAAATAACCGTATCAAATAGGTAAGTTATTCTTCGCTGAGCCCCAAGATCATTACTTTTGCAGAAATCCATATTTCCAATTATGACGAACAGAATCAGGAGCCTGTGTTTTTTAGTATTTCTTCCCTTTTTTCTTTTTGCGCAAAAATCGGAGTTGGCGCTCGCCCGGCAAACGCCCAGTCAAACCATGTATTGGCATTTGCATTACCTGCAACCCGAATCTTATTTGCCAGATTCGGCCGCTTTAGCTCTAAATCCTGTTGGCATTGACTCCCTGCAACGGCGCAAAAGAGCTATTCAACTCAAACAGGTGTTGGATGGCAAAGGCATTTATGTACGGTTCAACTTTATTCCCAACGACTCCAACTACGTTGATAGCTTGACACAGATGGCGATTTATACGCCTTATCCGGATTTATTGCCAGAAGTTTATTTAGAACGTGTGGACAATCGCTGGGTTTACTCTCGGGAAACGGTTAGTAAAATCCCAAAACTACACAAGGAAGTCTATCCGTATGGCTTGGACCAATTGCTCAATATTTTGCCCAAATTAGGGCATACCCAGATCGTCGGTTTGTCCATTTGGCAATGGGTTAGTTTGTTTATCATTCTACTGCTATCGTTCTTGGTACATGCCATTTTAAGTCGACTTTTGGATCCCATTGTGGCACGCATCAGTCGGTCTAAACTTTATCCATCGCTGGTCAATCCGGAACTAGTACACCGCATAGCTCAATTGATCAGTATTTTGTTGATTTTTAGGATGATCAAAACTTTGCTGCCTGTTCTACTCCTCCCCCCAGCTACCTCAGCTTTTGCCATTACCACTATTAAGGTGATCAATACCATTCTTATTATGTTGATTGCCTTGCGGGTAACCGATGTATTGATTCTCTATTTTGGCAAGTTGACCGAACGGACCGAAAACAAGCTGGATGAACAGTTGGTCCCCATCCTGCGGCGTTCGTCTCAGGTCATTATTGTGATTGGAGCGATTGCCCAAATACTCAATATCTTTGATGTCAATGTGACTGCGTTGATTGCCGGTATTTCCATTGGTGGTCTTGCGCTTGCCCTTGCCGCACAGGATACGGTGAAGAACTTGATCGGCTCAGCCATGATTTTTGTAGATCAGCCTTTTCAAATCGGCGACTTCATTGATGGTGGTAGTTTTGTGGGGACTGTAGTTGAAGTAGGATTTCGAACTACCCGAATTCTAAAAACCGATAGTTCGATCATTTCCGTACCCAACGGTACGATTGCCAACCAGGTGATCACCAATTTGGGCGTTCGAGTTTACCGCTTGTTTCAAACTGATATCGGCATCACCTACGATACTCCACCTAATTTGATAGAACAATTTGTGAGAGGATTGCACGAACTGGTGGAAGCACATCCCAATGCAAAAGATGAAAACGCTTACATCCACGTCAATAGCTTTGGGGCCTCTGCTATCAATATCATGTTTCGGATTCCCATTGCTGTGCAAGATTACGGGCTAGAATTGGCGGTCCGGGAAGATTTAATGTTGGGGGTGATTCGTTTGGCCGAAACGCTGGGGGTACGCTTTGCCTTTCCTTCTACGACGATGTATGTGGAACAATTTCCCGGCAAGACTTCGCTATCACCAACCTATGTGACTGATGAAGAAAAGGTAAGTACTTCTATTTCGTCATTTATCGAAGAGTACAAAAAGAAAATGGAAGAGAAGGCAGCCAAAAAAGCAGGGCGATAATAATGAGACTCCAAAACCTGTGATTTGCAGCCTGAATAGCTTGCCCGAATATACTTCAGGGACTACCTCCAAACAAGCACTTACAAATCCGTCGGCGTGAAGAAATAAATTTAATGACACTGCAATATAACTAAAAAGTTTTTTTAAAAATTTAACACAAAAACAAGTGGCTGTGCAAAAAAACAGGGCGCCGTTACCTTTCGCAACGACGCCCTGTTTTCTTTTGATGCCCTGAGCATACTTATCCGTTCATCGAAACGAGGAATTCCTCGTTGCTGGATGTACTTTGCAAGTGCTTTCGCAAGAATTCCATTGCTTCATCCGGCTTCATATCCGACAGGTGATTGCGCAGGATAAACATGCGTTGCAGCGTATCTTTGTCCAATAACAGATCCTCCCGACGGGTACTTGACTTCGTCAAATCGATAGCTGGATACAAACGCTTGTTGGACAAGCTACGATCCAGTTGGAGTTCCATATTACCGGTACCTTTAAATTCTTCAAAGATCACACCGTCCATTTTCGATCCGGTGTCCGTCAATGCAGTTGCCAGGATGGTCAATGAACCGCCATCTTCTATGTTACGAGCCGCACCAAAGAATTTCTTCGGTTTGTGCAATGCGTTGGCTTCCACACCACCGGAAAGCACCTTACCACTTGCAGGAGCAACGGTATTGTAGGCGCGAGCCAAACGGGTAATAGAGTCCAGCAGGATGCACACATCGTGGCCACTTTCCACCAAGCGCTTGGCTTTTTCCAGTACAATACCCGCTACGCGAACGTGGTTGTCAGCTGGTTCGTCAAAGGTAGATGCTACTACTTCGGCATTTACGCTACGCTTCATATCCGTTACCTCTTCAGGGCGCTCATCGATCAACAATACGATCAGATAGCACTCCGGGTGGTTTTTGGCAATGGCGTTGGCAACATCTTTCAACAACCAGGTCTTACCCGTTTTAGGTTGTGCAACGATCAGACCACGCTGTCCTTTGCCGATTGGCGTAAACAGATCAATGATCCGCGTGCTATAATCCCGGCCGGTAGGCGACATAATCAGGTTGAACTTCTCCTGAGGGAACAATGGCGTCAGATAATCAAAAGGCACCCGATCGCGGATGTCCTGTGGCTGCAAACCATTGATTTTTGAAACCCGCAACAAGGCAAAATACTTTTCCCCTTCTTTTGGAGGGCGAACGGCCCCGCGAACAGTATCACCCGTACGCAAGCCAAACAGTTTGATTTGTGAAGGTGAAACATAAATATCATCGGGAGAAGTCAGGTAGTTGTAATCAGCAGAGCGCAAGAAGCCATATCCATCAGGCATCATTTCCAAGATCCCTTCGCCTTCGATAATTCCATCCAACTCAATATCAAACTTCTTTTCTTGAGGTTTATTCTCAGGAGCGGAAGATTCCCCTTTGGAATCATTGCTACGGGAAGAAGTAGATCTGCGAGGAGTAGACTCTGAATCATCATTTGAACGTGGATTCCGATTGCTCGGTCTACGTGAGCGATCCTCATCTTCATTATCTTTTCTTTCGTGACGCGGAGCATTATTTCTACTATCACGACGAGTGTCTTTACCGTTTGCTTTATCTTTAGCAGGGGGCGCTTCCTCTTCATCCTCAGTTGAGGGCTTTCTGCCTCGGGTAACTCTTTTTACTGGGCGACTGCTTGCTTCGGTAGTTTCTTTCTCTTTTTTAGGGGCTTCTTTTCTAGGAGCGGTTTCAGGTTCTTCAACGGAACCAACAACAGCCTGATGGTCCAAGATCTTATGGATTAACTCTTGTTTATTTAAGCGCTTATACCCGGATAACCCGATTTGTTCGGCCAATTCCCGGAGTTCAGGAACGAGCATGTCATTCAATTGCAGTATATCAAGCATGATTTAATATATGTTACTAAAATAAAAACGTTCTGGAATGGGTTGTCTTCTGTCATCAATTCAGAAAAAGTCAATTTAGTGGAATCTTATCTGTAGTGCGGAGAAACAGTTTTGTCCTTAGATAAAGTAATTGAAACTTGCTGACCTCACAATGCCTACCAGCTCTTGGAACTTCCTATAGTAGAAGTGGGGAATAAAGTAAGAATTGGAGCGTAACACCGTTAACTAAAACTGGATATTAGACGTAGCTTAGAGTGGGGTGCTTTGTTTTGCCGAAACAAATTTACACTTAATTTTGGATTTCAAATACTATCTTTGCAAAAAATAACCAAAAGAGGGCATTAAAGTTGCCTTTTATGTGTTAATTAAGTCTTATAATCTACCACATTTATGTTAGAACTTGGTTTTTTCAGAGAAAATCGCGACCGGATCATTGAGGGATTGAAAGTCCGCAATTTCAAAGAGATGAATCTGGTTGAGGAAATTCTCCAGCTAGACGAAACAAGGAGAAGTACTCAAACGGAACTCGATGAGATCCTATCGACGCGCAACCAGTTGTCGAAGGAAATTGGCAGTCTTTACAAGTCCGGTAAGCGGGAAGAGGCAGAGGCCATGAAGGCAGAAGTATCGACGCTAAAAGACAAGGGTAGTGAGTTGGAAGAAACCTTAAAAACGGTCTCCTCTGAATTGGAGGAACTGCTGTATAAAATACCCAACATTCCGCACGAATCGGTACCTTCAGGTAGTACGGAAGAAGACAATGAAGTCTTTCGCGCCTGGGAAGGAGCGCTCCCGGAATTGAGTGGCGAGGTGCTGCCGCACTGGGATTTGGCCAAAAAGTATCAGATTTTTGACCTGGAATTAGGTGTCAAAATTACCGGTGCTGGTTTTCCTGTTTTCCAAGGGAAAGGGGCTCGATTACAGCGGGCATTGGTCAACTTTTTTCTGGACGAAGCCAGCCGTGCTGGTTACCTGGAAATTGTTCCGCCGCTCCTTGTAAATGAAGATACGGCACGTGCCACCGGCCAATTGCCTGACAAGGAGGGACAAATGTACTTTGTCGAAAAAGACAACCTGTATTTGATCCCTACAGCGGAAGTCCCCGTCACAAACATCTACAGGGATGTTATCTTAAAAGAGGAGGATTTTCCCATCAAAATGACGGCTTATACGCCTTGTTTCCGACGGGAAGCAGGCTCTTACGGCGCCCACGTGCGCGGACTCAATCGGGTGCACCAATTTGACAAAATTGAAATCGTACAGATTCAGCATCCCGACAAATCTTACGATACCTTGCATGAAATGCTGGCACATGTATCTGGATTGATGGAAAAATTGGAGCTGCCGTACCGCATTTTAAGACTCTGTGGCGGAGACCTGGGCTTTACTTCTGCTCTGACTTTCGACTTTGAAGTATACTCGGCGGCACAACAACGGTGGTTGGAGGTCAGCTCCGTTTCTAATTTCGAGACCTATCAAGCCAACCGGTTAAAATTGCGGTTCCGCGATGGGAAAAATACGCGTCTAGCACATACCCTCAACGGTAGTGCATTGGCCTTGGCTCGTATCATTGCGGCACTTTTGGAAAACAATCAAACACCAGAAGGCATAAAAATTCCTAAAGTTTTGCAAACCTATACGGGGTTTGAATTGCTTAACTAGCAAACACACTTGATTATGGGCGCTTATATGGGTTATATTGTTATTACGGGGATTTTTTCCTTGCTCGGTATGTTTTTGAGCAACCGATTGAAGTCAAAATTTCAACATTACAGTCAAGTCTCCATGACCTCCGGTCGTAGCGGCCGCGAAATAGCGCAGGCCATGCTCGACTATTATGGCATCAATGATGTTAAAATTGAGGAAGGACAAGGGTTTCTATCCGATCATTATAATCCGCTGACGAAAACCGTCAAACTCAGCCCTGACGTTTATCAGGGCCGCACAGTGGCCGCCGCGGCGGTGGCCGCTCATGAATGTGGTCATGCGGTACAACATGCCAATGCCTACGTTTGGTTAAAATTGCGCTCGGCAATTGTGCCAGTGGTCAATCTGGCCGCCAAAGCACAACAGTTTTTACTGCTTTTTGCCCTGGGGGCATTTGGCGTAAATGGTAGCCCTACTTTAATGCTAATTACAATGGTCACCTTTGGGGTTACGGCCTTGTTTAGTATAATTACCCTGCCTGTAGAATTTGATGCCAGTCGCCGGGCGCTGGCTTGGTTGGACGAAAGCCGCGCAGCTAAAGGCACTGAGTATGAAGGAGCAAAGGATGCTTTATGGTGGGCAGCCATGACTTATGTATCGGCAGCAATGTCAGCACTAGTATTATTCTTCTACTTTTTGTTGCGCTATCAGGCCATGAGTAGAAGATAAATTATTAACTTTAATCGAACTAAATTACTACTAATATGCAGCAGGAAGAGCTCGAAGAATTAATGCTGGAAACCAAAATCTTAATGGAAGGGGCCATTGAACACTTTCATGCTGAACTGATCAAAGTTCGTGCCGGTAAGGCATCTCCGGATATGTTAAGTGGGTTAAGGGTCAATTACTACGGAGCCCCAACACCAATTAAACAGGTGGCCAATATTGCCGTTTCCGATTCGCGTACACTGGTAATACAGCCGTATGAAAAGAATTTGATCGGTGACATTGAACGAAGTATTTTCGAAGCTAACCTGGGGGTGACTCCGCAAAATGACGGCGAAGTAATTCGTATTATTATTCCTCCTTTGACTGAGGAACGTCGAAGGGACCTTGTGAAAAGAGTGAAATCTTTAGGCGAAGAAAGCAAGGTGGGCGTGCGAAGTGCTCGGCATAGTGGCATGGATAAAATCAGAAAAGCGGTAAAGGCCGGAGAACTGCCAGAAGATAATGGCAAGCGCCGGGAGCAGCAAATTCAGGACATGACCGATAGCTTCTCCAAAAAGATTGATGAAATGATCAGCAACAAGGAAAAAGATATCATGACTATTTAATATAGTCATTACTTGGCTAAATGCCAAAATAGTTTTACCTTTGCCAAGCTTTTCAAAAACGGCAAAATTTTAGAGAAAATGAAAAGGACGTTTCAACCATCGAAAAGAAAGCGGGCAAACAAACACGGGTTCCGTTCTCGCATGAGCAGCAAGAATGGCCGTAAGGTTCTAGCTCGTCGCAGAGCGAAAGGCCGTGCAAAGCTTACTGTTTCTGACGAAAAGAGACTGAAGTAAGCGCACTGTAGCGTTTGCTCAGCTAACCATAGGACGTGTCATCTTCACCTTGAGGATGACACGTTTTGGTTTTAGTGGCAATCTTAGTGTTTAACGAAAGGAAATCGCATTTATCTTCCTTTTAGAGCATGTTTGGCGCTTGCTCCTGCTGAAAACCAACATATTAGGAACCTGGCGTTGGGCTAAAATATTCACCTCGGCTCAGCCGAGACTCATATTTGACCTCTTTGCCAACACCCTTAATCTGCTGATTTTTAAATAGAATCCGCTCCAAACATTCTCTTAGATGATTCGCTGAGGCCTTAGTGCATTCAGCAATGCTCTTACTGCACGTCATCTCCACGCAACCTCCTGAAGCGCTTTCTTGCTTCTACGGCAAACGTACTGCCAGAATAATCTATAAATAAGGTCTCGTACAACGTCTTGGCCTTTTCCACCTCATTTAGATGAGTTTCATACAACTCCGCCAGTTGGAAGATGGAGTTGTCTGCCCGAATGCCTTCGGGATCCTTATCAATTACCTTTTGGTACATTTCTGCCGCTTTTTCGTATTCCCGCTTCTTGCGGAACACCTGCGCCTTTAAGTAAAATACATCATCCTGCAAGCTATGCTCCGGGAAGAGCTGTACCAAGCTGTCCACTTTTTCAAAAGCTTCGCTAAATCTATTTTGAAATACCAGTAAATCGGCATCTGCGTACATTTCCAATGCCGTGGTAGTAGTATCAAGCCCTAAATTATCCATAATGAAGACCGAGAGATCCAGCGCATCATTGGCGATCAGCTTGGAAGTAGATGCCTTCAGAATATCAAACTGTGCTTGCGCCCATTGGAAGTCTCCGGTATAATAAGATAACTTTGCATTGCGGAAACGCGCTTCATGCCCCAGCAATGCCTCTTTAAACTCTTTGTCTACCTGAGAATACAGCAATGTAGATTCCCAGCGCTCCCCCTGCATCAGGTAAAAGTCGGCCAACGCCAATTTTCCTTCCGCCCGAATGACGCGATCCACGTTGGGGAATTCAATCAATTCCTTAAGCAATTCAATGGCCTTATCCAGATCGTTGAGGTAGAAGGCTTCTAATTTGGCGAGCTCGAGTTGAATGGAAGCATTGGTCTTGTTTCTACCGGTTTCGTCAAGGAATTGTTTGTATTGTTGCTCTAATTCCCGAAGTTCGGCCTCTGTATAATCATACCCACCTACCAGCTTATCACGGCGTGCGCGGAGAGCCAGCTGTTTGGCATCCTGGTAATAGGTGGAACTCAGGCCTTTCTCCTCTACGATGTAATCAAAAATTTCGATGGCTGAATCGTACTTTTTATCGTTGGCAGCCATCTGCCCGAGGCGAAATAATCGCCCGCCATTTTCGTCAAAACGACGGTCGAGTGCCTTTTCCTGACGAAATGCATTTTTGTAATCCTTGCGCTGAATAAATACCCACGACAACAGTTCCGGGAAAACGGGAGCGTTTTCATTCTCCTGGATACGTGCATACAACTGCGCCTGCAATTCCTTAAAATCTTCTTCGGATAAGAAGCGTTGAAACAAGGTTTTTAGGGTGTTGATGCGTTCCGGTTTGTCTTCCAGGCTGATCAGGTAATTTTCAATCATTTTATCATTATCCCCCTTTCGCCGGTAAAGCTCGCCAAGATTAAAGGCAAAAATGCGTTCGTCTTTAAGCAATTCCGATCCGCGCTCATATACCTGTGTCGCCAAATCATAACGGGTGAGATTGAGGAACGCATTGGCCAAACGGGTAATGGTATATTGGTCCTTCGGCAGGCGTTTGATGGATTCAGCGTATTGTTTCTCCGCCTCATCATCTTTAAACTGCCGATTGAGCAACCGTCCATAGGTAACGTATAAATTGACGTTTTCAGGTTGCTTTTTCAGTTGTTTTTTAATGACCTTTTCGCAATTTTCGAAATCCTCCATTGCCAGCAGGCACTCTACATAGCGGTCAAAGAAAAAATCACTATTGCTTTTATCAAAGAGCTTCTCGTAAATGATAGAAGCCTTCTCAAATTCACCATTCTGGTAGTATTGCTGAGCCAGCTTGGCATCCTGAGCATTGGCCGGTAGCAGCCCGCAAATTGAAATTACTAGAACAAATAAAAACCTCATCATTGGTCACTTCTTTATTCCCGGGGTGTATACCTCTTTGCAAAACAGTTGTTGAGCGGCGAACACACTTTTGTCGGGTTAAAATTATCTCCATCAGGTTGGCTACAATATCTGAGCCAACAATTGCCGAATATAGTTATAAGAACGAAAGTTTTGTGCAAAAGTTGCTAGAAATACTGCCCTGCTTTGCGTCGGTTGCAAAATTGACTGCCAGAAAACAGAAAACCGGTACCGAATTGCTTCGATACCGGTTTGTCCGTTTTGGGAACGAGTCCCTATTGTGCTCAGGATAAGATGTATTACTCGAGCTTGAAACGTACGGGCAGGTTAAATTGCACCCGTACAGAACGGCCACGTTGCTTACCGGGCGTCCATTTGATACCTTCCTTGTTCATCAGCTCTACTACGCGCAGGGCTTCTGCACCACATTGGGCACCAATGTCCCGAACAACTTTCGCGTCCGTTACTTTACCGTCTTTTTCAACTACAAACTGTACCACACAAGTACCTTCTACACCATTCTCCCGGGCAATTGCCGGATATTTGATGTTTTTGTAGATGAATTCAAGCATCTTTTTATCCGCGCATTGCTTCTTTTCCTTTTCGGAACCGGCCATGTCTTCACAACCTGGGAAACGAGGCATTTGCTCTACCACCTTAAAGATCTCTTCAGGTTCGTTTTTTGGTGGTGGCGGTGGTGGTGGTGGCGGTGGTGGTGGAGCGTCCTCTACGGGCTCCATCTGTTCTACCTCGGTATCCGCTTCCACACTCTGGTCAACAAATTCCGGCTCTTCTTCTTCAATGATCTCTTCTTCCGGAACTTCTTCGATCACTGGTGGTGGTGGCGGTGGTGGTGGCGGTGGCGGCTCGGCAGTACGAGGTGGTTCCAATTCGATGTCTTCCTCCAGCGTATCCATATACTGGGAAACATCAACCACTTTTTCATATTGCGTCCAACCAAATGCCAATACTGTCAGACCCATTGTAATCGCCAATCCGAGATTAAAAAAAGTACCGCTGTGCTTGAACACATTAGCACCGGGATACTTGTTTCTCCCATCTAAAGGTGATGTACCGGGCCTGTCAGCATACTGTTCCGCAAGCCCACCTTCGGCCCGTTTGCGATAAACGGACCTCATCACCTGAATGAAGGTGATGAGCGCAGCTACAACCACAAGGACGGTGATCGCCAATGGTGTACCCGCAATGGAAATATCAAGCAATAACATACTGACAAGGGTTTTACTTATAAAATAAAGTTCTTTGACAATTTCCGTGATTGAAAGTCAATCAATTTTGGCTTGATCACGGAAATTGTCAACGAGAATGAAATAATCTCAATACGAGTAAACTCAGTAAAGCGCCAATAATATTAGCAATAATGTCATTAAGTTCAAAATATCGTCCTGGAAAAAAGGAATATTGTATAATCTCCATCAATATTCCATAGGACGCACTTATGAGCAGAACCAGCAATATTGTCGTTTTGCGTATACCTGATTTTTGGCGAAAGCCGTAAAAAAGCAGTAAGGCAAAAATAAAATAGACAATCGCGTGGGCAATTTTATCCGGAGAACTTAAGTCCCACGGTATTTGTGGGAGGTTCTTACTGGCAGTTGTCGATACGCCAAAGATAAACAAGGCCCATGCAATGGCTGGTAAAAATGCTTTCAAATTGACCTTTCTATGTACCTAGATGCCAACCCTTTCTATTTTGGTGCATCCCGGTGATTTTTTTTTAATTTTTTTTTAGCACCCCATTTTTTGCTGGAAACGGGTTTATGCCAAAGACTGCTTGTAGGCTTCCACATCCAGCAGGTCATCCAATTCGGCAGGGTTCGTTAATTTTATTTTCACGATCCACCCTTTATCGTAAGGATCTTTATTGACGAGAGTAGGGTTATCTCCTTGTGCTTCGTCCAGTTCGGAGTTAAACTCTACTACCGTTCCCGAGACCGGCATGAACAATTCGGAGGTGGTCTTCACGGCTTCTACCGTGCCAAAAACCTGGCCTTTTTCGAGTTCCTCATCAAGTGTGTCTACCTCAATGTAGACCAGCTCATCCAGCTCAGACTGAGCAAAATCGGTAATGCCAACATAGGCAAAGTCATCTGTGTCTACTCTTACCCACTCGTGGTCTTCGGTATATTTCAGATTTGAAGGAAATTCCATAATTTGGACTATTGGTTTTATTTAGAACAATAACCGGCAAAATGCCGAGCCGCCCAAAAATAATTGATTTTTTTAGCTTGTCAGCGATTTTAAGAAAAAATACCAAATTATCACGCTTTAATGGCTTGGTTGGAGGTTCCAAAATCTGTGATTTTCGCTGCTAAAGCACCACCTCCAAACATGCACTGAATAGCCTGTCCCGAATGTTGTGCCTTATTTGTTGTAGTTAGGAGTACCGTGAAATTCCTTCCCGTTTCTTAATTGAAAATAGGTTTCATTCGCATTTACTCTATAGGTCGAAACATGATTTCTATTGATGATAATTGAACGGGAAATTCTAATAAAGTTATCGGGTAACAACTGATTAATGTCTTTTAGTAGAATTCTAATTATCCGGGTTTCTCCATCTAGCGTATGGATTTTGCTATGGTAGCCGTCTGCTTTAACCCATTCAATTTGATTGCTTTCAAATAAATGGGAGGTTTTCCCTTCGGGAATGCAAATTTTACCGGGAAAATGAAGTGATTCCAGAATGGCATAAACTTCTTTGTTTGGAGCTTTTCTGATTTTTAGACAACGATCTATAGCATGCGATAGTCTTTCCTCAGAATAGGGTTTGAGCACGTAATCTATGGCAAATACTTCAAAAGCTTTAATCGCAAAGTTGTTGTAGGCCGTTATAAAAATGATGTTTCCAGAATAATCTTTTTCAATCTTGTTCAATACTTCAAAGGCGGTCATGTCTTTGAGTTGAATGTCCATTAAAAGCAAATCCGCTGAGGTTGCGTTAATGAGTGCTACAGCATCCCCTCCAGATGAAGCACTTCCTTCTAAAGTCAGTTGTGGATGCTTCCGAACAATTCCTTCTAACCTTCTGCGAGCAGCACCTTCATCTTCAATGATTAATGTTCTCATAGATTCAACCCGTTTATTTCACAAATCACCCGATCTTTATTTTGCATTATTTTTAGTGTTGCAGTGTCCTGGAAATGATATTTAAGGCGCTGCTCTACGATTCTTAACCCGGTTCCAAAATCGGATTCTTTTATTAGGGGAGCACCATTGTTCGTCACAATAATTTTGTCCTTATTAATGCGAACTGAAATATTCAGAGGATGACTAATTCCTTTAAAACCATGAACAATGGCATTCTCTAATATTGGTTGCAATATCAAAGGTGGAATAGTGGCTTTATTCAGGTCAACTCCATCCTCAATTGAAACATCAACTTCCAATTGATCTTCATACCTCATCTTTTCGATAGATGTGTATTTCTCCAAAAGCTCAAGCTCCTCATTCAGAGATATCGGTTTTTGTAAATTTCCCTCAAGGGCAAAGCGCAAAAGATCACTGAGTTCAATAATTGCATTCTCTGCTTTTTTGGGATTTTCGCCTACCAGTGCGGTGATCCCGTTTAAAGCATTGAAAAGAAAATGAGGATGTAACTTGGATTCTAATGCGTGCAGTTTGGCCTCTTTTAATTGATTTTCCAGTTCCTTCTGCTCAATCAGCGTTTCGGCTCTTTTGTTAACGTACTCTACGGCGATGTATATAGCCAATAGAAAGAAATAGTTTTTAGCAATATTGTGAAAATCGGTATAAAGAAACCTGTGTATGGCACTTGAAAATGAACTCAAGTCTAAATTGTCAGACCAGAGTGCAATTTGAAAAAAGATGAAAATGATGTAAAGAGTGGTATAAACCAATCCATGTAAAATAAAAAGGGGAATTTGGACCCCAATCTTTAACCTTCTAACTTTCTTGAATATGGGCAGTAGAAAAAGATATATCAGCAGGATGCCTATAGTTAGTGAGGTTACAGGATAATAAAACACATCATCCCAACTAAATTTTCCCGGAAGAGAATATTTAACATAAAGCAGCTGAAAGAAGTTTATTAGTACGATTATCACCCAACTTATCAGTGCAACAGATCCTTGGCTTATATTTTTACTTTCCCCCACAGTGCAAAATTAGCGTTTAATTGGGTTTTCAGGGAATTGCCTTGATTCAAATTATAACGGATTCACTTCAAATATCTTAAGGCTCATATCAGCAGGCGGATTTTCTGTGACGAATTAATCACTTTTGTTGCGTTGAACCAAGTTAAATTTATTTATATGAATAAGGTGAAAGCAATTTTAATTGCAACAGCAGTAGCGTTTGTCGTAATGTTTACCCTCGGTGGGGTATGGAATGCGGTCATTCTAGAAGATTTTTACATTTCAAATTCTCCGGAAATCTTGAGGCCCGCCGCGGATTTCAACCTTGGGGTTATTGCTTTGGGGTATTTTGTGTTGACCCTAATAATGGCTTTTATTGTTGTGGTCAACATGGGTGAAAATCCAAAATTTGTAGGTGGGTTTATGTTTGGGGCTACTTTTGGATTAGCTGCCACTTTGCCCTTGTATCTGATTCTTTACGGCAGATGGGATTTCTCTCTAAACTACGCTTTGGTAGATACTGGCTGGCATTTCGTGGAGCAAGGTGTTGGCGGATTTCTTCTAACTGCACTGTATTTCAAATTGAAGTAATTTAAACCTCAAGAAAGTCAATCTCAAGATGGGTAAAAATTTCTTAAAAGCAATTATCCTTACAAGTCTCATTCTTCAAGGCGGTCGTTCCGTTGCACAAACCAGTGAAGGAAATTCTTTGATTCCCAGAGAGGTGCTTTTCGACTTAAGTGATCGAAAAGAATGGATTAAACTTTCGCCTGATGCTGCAACCCTTTTCTACATTAAAGGAGCTTATCAGCCCATCCCTGACAAGCGTGTTTATTACCGCTCTGATTCTCTATTTAAAAAAGAGTCCTTTTTTGAATTTCCTGAACCGGTTGGAGACTATGAGGTCTTGAATCAATCTCAATTGCTGGTCAGAACAATAAGTTCTAAAGGTCAATCCATTGAACTATTTGAAATAGAGGGTTCCACTTTAAATCCAATTTTAACGGAGCGGTACAGAAGGATAAGGTGGTTGTCCTTTTCCAAAAACAGAGATGCTGCAGCCTTTATCGCTATGCCTTTTGACGCAAATCCAATTCTATTTGTCTATCATTTTAATACAAAACAAATGGATACCTTGTCCAATGTTGCGCAAGGCCATTATCCTCTGTTTTTTGATGAAAATCTCAATGTGGTTGCCGGCGAAAAAATCGACCGGGAGTCAGGTAATAAAATTTTGGCTTATTTTGAAAATGGCCAATGGAATGAAATTGTGACCTATGAATGGTCTGCGGAACGGTTTCTCCGTCCTGGACTAAAATCAATAGTCGGGGTTAGTGCTGATGGTAAAGAAGTGTATTTTACAGATAATTCCAACACAGATAAAACCGTTCTGAAATCGTTCAATGTTGCCTCCAAACAATCAAAAGTTCTGCTAACTGAACAAGTATCTGATTTAATGCCCCATTCCTTGATTGCCAATGTAAAGGGAAATCCCATTGCAATTGCAAACCATTATGCCAACAGAAAATGGAATGTGATTGATGCTAATTATAAAAATGACTTTCAAATACTAAATAGCAGGTTTCAGGATTTTCAGATCCTTGATATGACCCCGGACTTTAACTATTGGGTGATTGAAGAAATGAATGGAGGCGCAAATATCTCCTATTTGTATGATTTAAAAAATAAAGCCGTCAGGAAATTATGTACAGATCACGAGGTCTTAGAGACTTATTTTCCCGTCAACAGATTTTACAGTATTGTTTCTTCTCATGATGAATTACAACTTCCAATACAATATTATCTATCCGAAAAATTTGACAAAAACAGGGACGGAATACCCGATGAAAAAATACCAGCCATTGTCTATGTACATGGTGGGCCATGGCAAGGATGGATGGAAGATTTTTGGTTAATAACAAGGCATCTTCAATTACTGGCCGACAGAGGGTATTTGGTTGTTTATTCACAATTTCGAGGCGCATTGACTTATGGCAAAAACTTCCTGGATGCCGGGAATGAAGAATGGGGGGCCGGAATGATGAAAGATAAAGTAGCAATTGCCCAGTGGTTGGCTGAGGAAAAGAATGTTTTGAAGGACAAAATCGGCATTTTGGGTTGGTCTTATGGCGGATATGCGGCCTTGGCCGGAGCTGCATTTTCTCCTGAAACTTATGCTTGTGCGGTTGGCTTATACGGACCCACCTATTTAGATGCACCGCAAGAAGAAAATGCTTTTGGATATTCCCCCAACAGCTTATTGCGAATAGCAGATGTTACTACTGAAAAAGGACTAGAGTTGGCGCATCAACAGTCTCCATTGTATGCCGCGGATAAGATAAATATTCCAATACTATTGTCAACCGGAGCAAAAGACGAGCGGGTACCACAAATGCAAATGGATAAAATGGCGGATGCATTGTCTAAAAACAATAAGGACGTAACTTATTTTGTCTATCCGCAAGAGGGGCACGATTATAAGGCTAAAGGATCGTGGACTACCTTTTGGAGTCTTGCTGAACCTTTTTTAAGCAAGCACCTTGGAGGGATGGCTGAACCCAAAAAGAATGAGGATTATTCGATACTGGAATGGAAGTACCCTCAAAAAGGGGGGCGATAGGCCGGTCAATTTTCGTGTTTCAGAGCACTAACCAAGTGCTCTGTTGCAATTGGAAACGGGTAGCGGCATTGCGACACCTTTTGGCTTGTTCTCCCGAATAAAACTGTGATAAAGAACCTATTTTTCTTAGAAATTTATAGCTAAACCATGATACATTTACGAGTACAGGTGATTTTAGGCCTGTTTATTCTGATTGGGAACTCAATTTATGGACAAATTTTTGTTGGTGAAGTTGCAACACCCAATGGGTTTCAATACCTGAAACTGGAAGTAAAAGCGGATACCATATTCGTTTCTTTGCCGTATGAATTCAGGCAAACATTCCCATTTAATATAAAAGCAGAAGCTGGAAATGACTTTACGGTTAAAGCCCGTGCAGAACAAAGAACTTTTCAAGTTAAGCGTGTTGAGTTCGGACAAATTGAACTAGCAACTAATTTTACAGGAACCCCTCAGACAATCACGTTGATGAGACAGTTGGAGGCCATGGAGGAAGGTGATCTGGACAAGTATACCGGAAATTTTGTGGATAAAAATGGAAAAAGAGCCATTGTATATGTTCGTAATGGATATTTACATTTAATGTCGCCTTATGCTGAACAAACCGTTTCTTTAAAACCAGTGAGCAAGAATAAATTCTGGAGCACCTCAGGTGAAACAACAGAATTTTTCGAAACCTCTAAAAACAGATTTCAAGCCTTATCAATTACCAATAGAGTTGGTCAGCAAATCAAGCTCGAAAGGTCCCACGATTACTCTGTGAAAGAAGATTGGATATTGGTTGATGAGGATTCAATTTATGTGAACATCTTTATTCCCAATTTAAAAGGAAGAAAGCCGGCTTGTTTACTCCTTCCGGGAGGAGGAGGTCAACCTCAAATGGAGAACTTTGAATATGAGGCTCGTTTCTTTGCTGCCCATGGAATGGTAGCCATGACATTTGATAAAGCAAGTGTAGGTAAATCCAATGGACAAAATTTTGAAAACTATACGTTCAAAGAAAAAGCGTTGAGGTACCAGCAACTATTTGATTACTTGAAATCACACCTAGAGGTTGATCCGAAAAAGGTCGGTTTACATGGACCTAGCGAAGGAGGGAGATTAGCGTTAATGATGGGAATAAATTTGGGTGGTGAAGTAGCTTTCATAAACGCCACGGCAGCACCACTCATGACAGCTATTGAAGGTCAGTTATATGCAGCAAACCATTATAGTAGAAATATTGGCATGACAGAAGAAGAGATCGTTTCCACGCTCATGATTTGGAAAAATTACTATTCCGGGATTTTAAATGAGAAGATTGACACGGCCAATTTTGCAACGATTCGAAAATTGCAGGCAAAATACAATCGCGCATTTTTACCGCCAACAAGCGATAGGATTCCCCTATCACCAAAAAAGGAAGATTTGATGGATAATACAGTGGTCGCGGATGCCAATAAGCTGGTTGCTCCGGTTTTTCTTCAATATGGTGAAAATGACCAACGGGTAAATCCATTGGGGTCTTTGCAAAACTTCTATCAACACATTTCAGACCGTTTAGACGTCACTGCTGAGTTATACAAGCGTGGGAACCACTCGATGATGACACCCGAATTTCAAATTTGTAGTGGATATGCCTATGACAAAGTAAAATGGTTGAAATCTATTGGAATAGTTGATTGAGGCAAACATGCACTTAGGTATTGACCAACAAATCAACGCATATCCAGGTTTTCCAAGTTTTTAAACAACTCATATTCCGGAAATTCCTCCTTCGCTTTGCGTATCGTCTCAAAAAATAGTTTGTCTTGCCTCAATTGATAATAACTCAGCGCTATATTGTAGTAAATGTCTGGTTTTGAACCATGTAAATTTACGGAAAATTGGAAATACTGCAATGCTTCATCATAGAAGCCTAAATCGTAAAAAATCCCACCAATTTCATAGGCTAAATCAAATGCTTCGCCTATGCTAAAATACCTCTGCCAAACATTGTGCATGGTCTCGGAAATTCTTTTCCGTTCATTAAAGGTAATCGATTTTGCTACTTGTTTTAATCTGGGCAACATCTTGATGAAAAAAGTGGAATCATAGCTGCTCAAGCGGAAAAGAGCTAGCATTTCTTTAATGTTTAACCTTGAAATATTGGCGTAATAAAATTGCTTTAAACTATTAAAGTCATCTGGGCCAAAGTCATTGACAAATTTTTGATAAGCGCCAATTGTTTGATAATAAGACGCTCCCTCTTTTAAAAACATTAAGGCCCCTAATTCTAGATGGAACGTTGAAAAAGAAGGGAATAAAGCTTTACCACCTAGTTTTTTGCAGAAGGCACCCAAGGCATGATAATTGACCCAAATAGAAAAACTCCCATGAGTGACAATATCGGGTTCTTTTTGATGGTCCAAGTCATGGATTTCATGAAATCCTTTATCCATAGACAGTAATAATAACCCTTGTGTTGAAAGGCGCCTGAGATTGTCGATACAATGCATGGCGCGTTCCGGAAAGAACAAATAGGTGTCGGCGATCAGGTGTTTATATTCTTCAAGAATTTCATTTACTATAGGGTTTTCATAAAAAGGAACTTCTGAGAGCGATTCTTGATAAGTTAATTCTAAATTTTTTATCAGCTCTTCCGGGTTTAATTTTTCCGGATTTTCATTTGATCTTATTGAAATAGAACAACTGGATATGTTTTTGTCCTTTACTAGAAACAGTTCATTGGGGATTGAATCAAAAAAGTAATTCGCAATGGCAACTATTGGTTGCCCCAAGTCTTGTAGGTGAATTGACTTTTTAGCGTGTCGAAGAGATAATTGTTGGCTATCAGCAGCATCGAAATAAGATAGGTCTAATATCCCTTTTTGGTAAAAGCCTTGAAACTGGGGATGCTTATGAAAGAAGGATAGATTTTCTTCAACAATATCGCTTAAAACATAGCAGAACCGAGGGGTTGTTAAATTTGTCGCCTGGATTAATTTTTGAAGGTGCGTAAGAATGTGAAAAGCCAAACGACCATGACCGGCACCGAGTTCCAGAATATAAACGGTTTCATCTGTTTTTCCTTTGAATGCCAGATCCCTTAAAAAGCCAAAGATAAGTTCGGCATAAGTTTTACCTACTAATGAGTTGCTGGTCAAATGGTGCGGTACGATGTCCTCACTAAATGCACTGATGCCCCTAAATTGATAAAAGTCACGATTGAGTTGCCAGATTTTGCTCTTTGAAAAGGGTTGATTTGATTCTATCTCAAAAAAGTTAGTTCCCATAATATCAGCTTGTTTAGCAGATGATATAATTATTTTTCAACTTGGCAAGCTTTTACTATTGGATCAATAGCCCATGTTTGGAGCGGATTCTACTTGGAAGTCAGAATCTTAAGGTTTTCGCAAAGAGAAACCATCTGGGGCTTGGCTGAGCCGAGATGAATGTGATTTGTCAAGGCGAAGTGTCTAAAATGTTGGTTTTCAGCAGGAGCAAGCTCCAAACATGAACTTAGCAGAAACCGACAAAATTCAAATGTTGATCGAAGATAATCATAAAGTTACTGCTTCACAAGCTTGCCGAGCACTTTTCTATTAAAATAAATCACATAAATACCCGTTGGGAAGCGGCTGATGTTCAGCGAAAGCTGAGCCGTGTTTTTTATGACCTTTTGCTGAAGCAGACATTGGCCTTGTACGTTATAAATCTCCAAAACAACCTCCTCCGGTGTTTGAAACTCAGTAAAATCAATGACCAATACATCGGTTACCGGATTGGGATACAACACAATGCTTCCTTCATGCGAAATGGCATCATTGCCGGAAGGCGATACATATTCATAAGCACCGATATCACTTGCCGGTCCCTGTGGTCTACTGATGCCTAAAATATCGGTATTGGGGGCATAGGCCTCATCGGCCTGATCAATCAATGTACTGGTGGGGAGCAGCCGGAAGTTGTATTCGGCGAAAGCCTGAAAATGGGCATCGTATTGGGGGTAGGTATTGATCACCACATTGTTGCTCATCTCGCCGTCAACGATGAACTGGTTGGCTACGTTGTTTTTGACCACACAACCGGCACTGGGCGTGCCATCTTTGTGATCGTCAATGCGAATCCAGGAAGCACCGGGAGTAATATCGGGTGTGGGGTCAATGACTGTATTGTTGAGCACCTGACAGTCGTAAGCCCCCAGGAAAGTGATGCCGTGCCAGTGATTGACAGACACGACGTTGTTTTCCACAATCCAATTGTTGTAAGGGCCGTCAAAAAAGCCCATGCCCTGCAAGGGCCCCAGCAACGGTTGATTTGGATCTTCATAATTGATGATCGTATTGCCGCGAATAGTGACGTGGTGTACATCGTAGGTACCCAGATTGAAGGATTGAATACCGTCGTCGTGATTGTCGTCTACGTCAAAGCAGTTTTTGATGGTGTTGCCTTCCAGTAGCAAATAAGCGCCCAAGGGCCGCATGCCGTCTCCGGAAAAATTGATGACCTGGTTGTTGATTGCCTGGCAGCTGTCGCCCACGAGCGTAATGCCCATATCGACATTGGTCAGTATATTATCTTGCACTAGTACATGGTTTCCTTTGATGTGAATTCCCGAGCTCACTTTTGCCAGCCAGTCTTGCGCCGTCCAATCCCAACTATTGGTCCCGCTGTATAAATGGCAACCAATAATTTCAATATGCGAAGCCGGTCCCCGCCAGCTATGGGATTCTATGTAAAGCAATTTGTCATTGACATAATAATTATAAGGCTCCGAGCTGATGTCGAGGCCCTGCAATCGCCAGTTTCGGCACGACCGAAGATGCAACTTTGCCAGCAATGGAGTATGCCCCGGTGCGGCCATTATTGTGATGATTGCTACATTATACATCCGGTCAATCTCCACTTCGCCGTGCAGGCCATCGCGCAACAGCAGTGTATCTCCGGCATGGATGGGGGCACCGGCATTTTTAATCACCAACTGACTACCTGCCGGATCATAAGGCAAGGGAGTGTATTCGTAGGTTTCAATCAGGTTATTATCGATCACTTCCTTTAAAGATGGCCAAGGATTGGTGGCTGAGCCATCATTGCTGAGACTGCCGTTGATCGGATCTAGGTAATAAGTAGTGGCAAAAGTGGAAGAAGAACAGCCGCAAAGCAGGAGAAAAAAGAGGGAATACTTCATAGGATGAAAACGCAGGTTATTTCCGCGCAAAATACGAAGATTTCAAGGATTTTGTTCCTCCCAAAAAACAGGAGGTTGCCGGATAACTCCTGACAACCTCGCTGATATAATGCATCGGTTTTATCCCCCTTTCGATGCAGAAAATGAGATGCTTATTTAATCATGACTTTCCCAAAGCCCACTGCTTGGCCTGAAGCATCGCGAATTTGTAGTAGATGCAAGCCAGGAATAGCCGTGTCGGGAATGCATAATGTTATTCGATCACTATGCCCATTTTCGAAGTTCATTTGCTTGACCAATTTTCCGGTAGCATCCATCATCAGGACGCTCCCTTTGGCAGGAGCCTCTTTTAAGGTAATGGTCAGGTTTTCTCCGGCAGAGATGGGATTAGGAAAACTGTTGGCGGTTGCCCACGTCACGTCGTTGGTTGCAGTAGCTAAGTTTGCTGCCCCCGGGTGATAAAATGAGCTGATTGCCTGGTTGCCAACGAATTCTATATCCAAAACCGGGGTGTTAATGCCTGGCTTGTAAAAAACATAAAAGTCAGTGGTTACAGTGGCACCTTGTGAAAGGCCAAAAGCAGCTAACAACACATCAGGTGCCGGGGCTCCACCTAAAAAAAAGCTATCCGTCGCCGTTTCGGCTACTTTCAGTTGCAAGACCTGCATTGGGGGAGAAGGCATACCATTTTCATCGGGAATAATCAGGTCGCCGTAGCCCACCACTTCACGTGTCTGAGAGATATGTCGCTGCTGTACGCCAGGGGTGTGATTCAGGCCAAAAGCCGCAATACTCAACTCCAAATTCAGTGTCTCTATGTAGGTGCCCTCCCAGTTATCCTGATAGGTCATCGGAAATTGAACCAGATTAATTCGACCTTCGAAGATATCGGCGCTTTCAATAAAAAATAAAGAATCAGTAGGGCCACCAGAGATGGAGGTAATGGAATGTCCGATACCTTCTATGTAACGTCCGTAATTATACCATCCATTTTCATCGATAGCTTCGTAGGCATCACTATGAATGATAAAGCTTTGGAATGCCAGATCCCGCTCCCGGCGGTTTAAGGCTTCGGGGAAATCAGGATCTGCTGTGGCATCAAAATAGTCCCTGAAGTTGTCACTTATCTTAACCAAACCGGAATAGTCCCAAAGTTGATTTTCGCCCTCGGTGGGTACGCTCAACCCGGTCAGGGAGACCTCGGCAAATGTATCTATAAATTCAGCTTGCCGTTGGAAGTTGTCAGCAGTAATGGTTACCTGTGCCTGGGTGGAAAAAGTTCCTAATAAAAGATAAAATAAAGTTGCAGATTGTAAAATTGTTGATCTCATGTTAATGATTTAAAAGGTTTTAGAAAGGTGATGACGGTCCCGGTCAACTCGGCTCTTACTTGCCGGATTGTACAATGTGGCAGGACGCATGAATTATTTTTGTGAACGACACAAAGATGCGGGGAAACGGGAGGTAAGGGGTATCAAAAAACGAACAAATCTTATCAATTTTTGAAAAAGCTATCAATTTTTGAACGATGATTTTTGAAATAATGGGCTGATTAGTAACTGTTTCTGCCGTTTTCCTCCCATATTGTTAGCAAAAATCTTTTCAGCATGAAAGTATTATTTATTGGCGGCACCGGGGTCATTAGTTCCGCTTGTTCACAACGCGCTGTTGCTAAAGGAATGGATCTCTACCATTTGAATCGCGGTATAACCAGCCTGAGAAAAATAGCGGGCGTTAAAACCATTCAGGCAGACATCAGAGATCTGGCCACTACCAGGCAAGCCTTAAAAGGACACGAATTTGACGTAGTCGTCGACTGGATCGCTTTTGAACCGCAGCACATTCACCATGACATTGAGTTGTTTGCCGGTATCACCAAGCAGTTTGTTTTTATCAGTTCGGCCTCCGCCTATCAGACGCCACCAGAGCAGTTGCCCATTACCGAAGACACCCCTTTGCACAATCCCTTTTGGGAATACTCCCGACTCAAAATGGCCTGTGAGGAGGTGTTGCAGGATGCTTATCGCAATAATGGGTTTCCTTACACCATCGTGCGCCCTTCCCACACCTATGACCAAACGATGATTCCTTTGTTGGGCAAATACACTACCCTGCAACGTATGAAAGAGGGCCAGCCGGTTGTGGTCATCGGTGACGGCACTTCCATCTGGACGTTGACCCATCACCAGGATTTTGCAGTGGGATTTGTTGGCCTTTTAGGCAGGAAAGAGGCCATCGGCGAAGCATATCAAATCACGTCCGATGAATGGCTGTCGTGGAATAATATTTATCATTTATTTGCGCGCGAATTGGGGGTCGAACCCAAGCTGGTGCACGTGCCTTCTAAGGTCGTTGCCCGTTATGCGCCCGTATATGGCGATGGCCTGTTGGGCGATAAATCCCACAGTATGATCTTTGACAATAGCAAGATCAAGAGTCTGGTACCGGAATACGAAGCCAAGATCCCCTTCCGACAAGGGGTGAAGGAAATTGTGGACTGGTTTGAAAAACATCCGGGGGGAATTGATGCCAGCGTAAATGAGTTTATGGATCGGCTGGTCAGCGATTTTGATTGGGGGTGATATTGTCTTTTATTTTTGATAAAAAGATCCATTATTGCGGAGCTTATTTACATTATTCATCGTGCTCTACAACAATATCATGAAATTTATGCTTACCGTTTCGGCAATGCTCTTGCTTTGCACTTGCCACACTGTATTTGGTCAAACCAACTGGACGAAATACGATGCGATTGTTGACCTTACCGCTAACGATGTCGAGGAATTATCCAATAAGATTACCCAAAATTATGAGACGCCCAAGGAAAAAGTGGAGGCCCTGTACTATTGGGTAGCCCGCAATATTGCCTATGACCACCGATTGCTGGAAAAGCGCATGAATGATGCGAAGAAACCAAAGCGGTATAGACAAGCAGAAATTCAGGAGAAAATTGCCGGCGAAGTCAGTTATTCTCTAAAGCGAAAAAAAGGCATCTGCCAAAACTACGCCTATACCTTTCAGGCGCTGTGTCGACAAATCAATATTCCCTGCGAATTTATCGGTGGCTGGTCCAGAACCAATCCGGAAAACACCAATAGCATCGGTGGGCGACACGCCTGGAATCGGTAGATTGGGGCGGCGTATGCAAAGCTGGTGGCAAAAGCCTAAATTTGCGGCTCAAAAGCCTGTTTTATGCCTAATTTACGACAACTTTTTCTGAGAAATCTTGCTCAAACTAGTGCTTTTCCGCTCCTGCTTGAAATCGACCGGGCGGAAGGCATGTACCTTTATGATACCGCTGGCAAAGCCTACCTGGACCTCATTGCGGGTATTGGTGTCAGTAGTCTGGGACACCGACATCCGAAGGTAGTGGCGGCGGCTAAAGCGCAACTCGATCGCTACCTGCACACGATGGTTTACGGAGAGTATGTGCTGGCGCCACAGGTGCAACTGGCCAAACTGATGACCGATCATTTGCCCGCCGTGCTGGACAGTGTTTATTTTGTTAATTCCGGTACCGAAGCCACCGAAGGAGCGATGAAACTGGCCAAGCGGTACACGGGGCGGCCTGAGATTGTTGCCGCCAAAAATGCCTACCACGGCAGTACCCAGGGATCGGCTAGCTTGATGTGGCCCAAGGATTTCACGCAGGCCTTTCATCCCTTGTTGCCGGGCATTCGACATATTGAGTTCAATGAAGAAAAAGAGCTGACCTCCATCACCCGCAAAACCGCTGCTGTCATCGTCGAAACGGTGCAGGCAGAATGTGGATTGCAAACACCGAAAAAGGATTACCTGAAAAAGCTCCGCCAACGTTGCGATGAAGTCGGCTGCCTGTTGATTCTCGACGAAATTCAGGCGGGATATGGCCGAACGGGCACCCTTTGGGCGTTTGAACAATACGGCATTGTACCGGACATTCTACTGCTGGCCAAGGGCATGGGCGGTGGTATGCCGATCGCTGCATTTGTGGCTTCGCGTGAGGTGATGCAGGTCTTGTCACACGATCCAATACTCGGTCATATCACTACCTTTGGTGGTCACCCGGTAAGTTGCGCTGCAGCATTGGCGACGCTGGAGACTTTAGTGGAAACGGATTTGATTCAGCAGGTTAAAAGCAAAGAACAGCTCTTTCTGCAATTACTGCAACACCCGGATATTGCGGAGGTCCGAAGTGCCGGACTATGGCTAGCCGTCGAATTGCCCGATTTTGACTTCGTGCAAGGGGTGATCAAACACTGTCTGGAAGAAGGCTTGGTCACGGATTGGTTTTTGTTTAACAGCAAATCATTGCGCATTGCGCCACCGCTGATCATCACTGAGGCCGAAATTCGCAAAGCGTGTGGAATTATTTTAGAGGGCATAGAGAAAGGCCGGGCGAAAACGCAAGATTAAGCGGCATAGCAGCGGCACGTTTTTTTGTGCCGCCCGAATGTAACGGAGGCAGTCGATAAATGATGAGATTCAGCATAATGGTCGATATAGCAAACATCACCCGAGCGAGGAATCCCAATGCCCAAAGCAATTTTTAGGATCCTCTGGCCAAGTTTATCTAATTTCAAGGCTCAAAACATACCACATGAAAATCCCTTATACTCAGCTATTGAGCACCTTTCAGGAAAAGCTACAACAAAAAGGATTCGACAAAGCTGCGGCAGCAGAATGTGCCCGATTATTTGCGCAAGCTACCTTGGATGGCGTTAATTCGCACGGGGTCAATCGATTTACCCTGTTTTTGAGCAATATAGACAAGGGCATCATTGATGTTCACGCCCAACCGAAGCAAATGAAAGCCTTCAATGCTTTAGAGCAATGGGATGGCCAGCTGGGGTCCGGGCCCAATAATGCGGGTTTTGCGATGCAAAGAGCCATGTCTCTTGCCGACCAATACGGGATCAGCTGTGTTGCTTTACGCAATACCAATCACTGGATGCGCGGCGGCAACTACGGCTTGATGGCAGCCGAAAAAGGGTATATGAGTATTTGTTGGAGTAATACAACCCCCAATATGCCGGTATGGGGAGGGAAAGCGCCCTGGATTGGTAATAATCCGTTGATTTTTTCCGTGCCCGGTGATCCACACCCGATATTGTTGGACATGTCGATGTCTTTATTTTCCTACGGAAAAATGGAAACACACCAGCGGGAGGGGACCAAATTGCCCTTTCCCGGTGGCGTCAATCAGGCCGGTGAACTGACCGACGATCCGCAGGCTATTCTGGAAAGCAAGTTGCCCATTTCGATTGGCTACTGGAAAGGCTCCGGTCTATCTATATTGCTGGATATGTTTGCCGCCATGCTCTCAGAAGGCCGTTCAACGGAAGATATTGGCAGAAATGAGGCAGAGTACGGACTTTCACAGGTTTTTATTTGTCTCAAGCCCGAAGGATTGATGAGCAAAAGTACCATTTTGGCAATGTCTCAGGAACTGCTGCAATACATCAAAAAATCTCCGGCGCAAGACCAAGCCGTCCGTTATCCCAGCGAGCGTTCTTTTCAGATTCGGCAGCAGCAATTGAGAGAAGGCGTGGAGGTGGATGATCGCGTTTGGGCAGCGGTGCTGGCGGTTTAGGCGAGGGGTCAGCCTTCCAAAAACAGGTAGGTTCTTTCTATATTTCACGTTTCAAAAAATAGTCAAATTAGTTTTTTGGGCCTGGTAGCCCCCACAAACCGTCTTCTTTTCCGCCTCAGCCATCTCCACTCCTCCAATATCACCACCTCAAAAGACAGAAATTCTCCGCCCTCTGGTAACAACTCACTCCTTCAACGGATAGATGGGTGAGAAAACTTACCAAAAAACAATCTGCAATGAAAACATTTTATACCATCTCTATTGCGCTTAGCGTGCTCTTGGTTATGCTACTGGGAATTCGGGAGAATCCGGAAATAACAGAAACTTACGAAACCTGTGAAGCCGAATATGAAGAGGAGAAAGCGCCAAAACTGGAACGCATTCAGCGCCGTTTTGACCAGGAATATTTGATGACCCGAGTACCCAAAACCGGAGAAGTCCCTAAGGAAAGACTGCTCACGGCATTTCAACTTGCGGAACAAAAGAGAGCAGAAAAAGCTTCGGATGCCCTGCCCATTTATTGGGAAGAGCGGGGGCCTACCAATGTGGGCGGGCGCACCCGAGCTATTGTCATCGATGCCAATGATCCCGATGGTAGCACGGTGTGGGCGGGAAGTGTATCGGGCGGTTTGTGGAAAACCACCAATATCGATGCCGCCAACCCGATATGGACAAAAGTCGATGATCTGTTTGACAATCTGGCCATTTCTGCCATGGCACAAGACCCCGGCGATCCCAATACCATGTACTTTTCTACCGGAGAAGGTTGGGGCAATATCGACGGTGTACTGGGAATCGGTATTTGGAAAACCACAGATGGTGGAACTACTTGGGACCTCTTGCCATCCGCTACCGGAGGTGTCTTTCGGTCCACTCGAAAGCTGGTTATCGCCGCCGATGGGTCTGTTTTCATTTGTACCCCACAGGGGGGCGTGCGGCGCTCCGAAGATGGCGGACTAACCTGGCCGAAAGTACTTGGCATCGGCGTTGGGGTCAGTCCGGGAGTGGGCACGCCCCACGAGTCAGCCAATGATATCGAAATTGCGGCCAATGGCGATCTTTACGCCTCTTTTTGGGCCATTGGGGTTTATAAATCAACGGATAATGGTGATTCCTGGACGCAGGTCAATACCGGATTGCCGGGCTCAAACTACGGTCGTGTTGAATTGGCTTGTGCCCCGAATAATAGCAACTATGTCTACGTCATGTTTCAGGATACCACAGCGGCCAATAAGGATCAGGTACTGGGTATTTGGCGGACTACCAATGGCGGTACCAGTTGGACCAACCGCGTGATGGATCCCGGTTTTGGCGGACAAACCTGGTACAATCAAATTCTTGCGGTCGACCCCAATGATGAGGAGCGGGTGTGGTGTGGCGCAGTGAGTATGAACTTCTCCACCGATGGCGGTGCCAGTTGGAATAATGTAGGCGGAATTCACTCTGATCATCACGCTATCGTTTTTGAAGCGGGAAATTCGGATGAAATAATTTTTGGCAATGATGGTGGCGTGTACAAAACCAGTAACGGTTCTGCCGGAAGTCCTTCCATTAGTGATAAAAATTCGAGTTATAATGTAACCCAATTCTATGCCGTAGCGGTACATCCGGATGCAGGCTCCAATTATATGTTGGGAGGTACGCAAGACAATGCCACTCCGAAATTTACCAACCCCGGACTTAGCACTACTTCCTGCGTCCTCTGTTGCTGCGACGGCGGCTGGGCTTTTATCGATCAAGACAATCCCGATATTCAGATAGGCTCAACGCAGGATGGCTCCTTTAATGTCTCCACCGATGCAGGCGGCTCGTTCAGCAATATCGTTTCCGGCGATAGCAAACGCTTATTCATCACACCAGGGGACTATGACGATGTCGAAAATATCCTCTACGTTTCGGATACCATTTCCAGTTTCATCCGAGTCACCGATGTAGGTGGTACCAATACTGTCACCAACGAATTTGTTCCCATTCTTGGGAAAGGCTTGGTCAGTGCGATGAAGGTCTCGCCCAATACCGGCAATCGGGTATTTATGGGTATGACCAATGGCGATGTTTTCATGGTGGACGATGCCGACCAGAATGGTGCCATCAGCGTTACTGACCTCAATGGCCCGGAAAACGGCTATGTCTCTTCCATTGCGGTAGAAGATGGTGATGACGGTCACCTGGCCATTACTTACAGCAACTACGGGGTCAACAGTGTCTGGGAGTCCGTTGATACCGGGGCTACCTGGACCAGCATTGAAGGAGACCTGCCGGATATGCCCATCCGTTGGATTATTTTCAACCCGCTGGACGGTGACGAGGCCTTGGTGGCTACCGAACTAGGTGTATGGTCAACCGGTAACCTGGATGGCAATAATACGACCTGGTATCCCACCAATAATTTTGGCTTGGCCAATGTACGGGTGGATATGTTGGAATACCGTACTTCCGACTTCCTGGTGGCAGCTGCTACCCATGGACGAGGCATGTATACTACTGATTATTTCACCATGCTTTCTGCCTGTCCGGAGTTTTTGGATATCTCTGGCGTGGTGAGTCCGGGAATCTACGTTGCTTCGGAGTACATTACGTCCAACGGAACCATCCAATCCGGTGACCGCGTCATTTTTCAGGCAGGTAATTATGTAGAAATGACTGCCGGTTTTTCTGCCGAAGCGGGCAGCGAATTCTGGGCCCTGATTTTGGGGTGTACCCCAGCACCAAGCCCGCGAGAGAAGGACACTAAAGAGAAAATGTTAGTGGAAAATAATCCGCCAGCAGGGGGAGCTTTATTGAAATGCTATCCCTCGCCGATGTCGCATCAGGCCACCATAGAATACCACCTGGATATTCCCGAAAGGGTGATGATTACTGTCTTCGATGTCACGGGCAAACCGATGCTGGAATTGGTGAATTTATCGCAGCAGGAAGCCGGAACTCATCGCGTCAATTTTGATGCAGGAAATCTGGATAGTGGCTTCTATCTGATCCATCTACGCACCAACCACGATGCAATGACGGAAAAGGTGATGGTGGTGCGGTAATGGCGTTGTTTTTGGGAGACAGAGCCAGAAAAAGCAGTGCTTTTTGAGGATGTTGGAGGAGTCATGTAGACACCTATTGGGAGAGCTGCCTCATGAAATCATCGGGGACCTGGAAGCCCAACTGTTTGGCTCTTTGTGCTGATTGTAAGGCGGATGCTTTTTGATTTTTAGCCGCGTAGACCTTCGCCATGCAAAAGTGCGCCGTAGGTTGGTTCGGGTTTAACTGTAAGGATTTGGTCGCATCAGATTCGGCATTGTTGACGTCACTACGGTTGAGGTAGAGGATCGCCCGATTGGCGTAAATGGCTGCCAGCTGGTTGCCAGTTGGTTGTAACTTGATGGCCTGGTCAAAATCTTGTAACGCTTGATCATACCGTTGCATCATGGCGTAAGAAATGGCTCGGTTGAGGAAAAAATTGGCATTGTCCGGCTCTAGTTCGATGGCCTTAGAGAAGGCTTCCAGTGATTTTTCCATTTGTCCCTTAGAGCCGTAAGCATTACCCATCGATTCGTAGACATTGCCCATTTTTGGGTTGATGGCAATGGCCTTTTCGAGATCGGGAATGGCTTCGTCAATGCGACCGGATTTGCCGCGGAAGCTGCCCCGATTGGCGTAAGCCTCATCAGCCCTTTCGGGGAATTTTTGGATGACATCCGTCCAGAGGGTTTCACTGTCTTTCCACACCTGATTGCGTTGAAAGGTAATGGCGGCCATCAAGAGTGCAAAGGCTATGGCAATGCCCTTTACGGGGGGGTGATACGTCGGCTTTTTTTCTGCGAAAGCAAAGGCAAAATGAAAAATCAGAAAGAAAACACCCACGTAGGGTAAATATGTATAACGATCGGCCATGATGGCTTTTCCCACCGAAATGAATTGTAAGACCAAAGCGACCGTGACCAAATAAAAACCCAAACCAAACAGGGGCATACGGTTTCGTTTGGCTTGCCAAAGTGCCCAGCCCCCTAAGCCGATGCCAATCAATGGACAGAGGTAATACGCGGGAGGCAAACTCGCCTGCAAATCCGGATAGGGATAATAAGCCGACATCTGCACCGGCACGATGGCCTTGAATAGATACATGCAAAAACCATAGGCCGCAAAAATGATGCGCTGGAAAAAGGAAAGGACGGCAAAATCCGTAATGGCACCAGCGGATTGGATTTTATAGGCTAGTCCACCAAAAAAGAGCGACAAAACAAAAAACGGTACCTTTTCCAGCCACGCCCGCTGATCCAATTTCCGCCCTTTAAACCAGTCAATCAGCAACAAGATAACCGGAAAAACCACGGCCATTGCCTTCGATAATAGCGACAATAAAAACAGCACTCCGGTGATCAATAACCACTTCGTTTCCTGCTTCTCGCGATAGCGCAGATAGGTGATCAGGCCCGACAAAAAGAACAGCACATAGAGCACATCTTTTCGCTCCGAAATCCATGCTACCGACTCGACATGCATGGGGTGAATGCCAAACAGCAGGGCGGTAAAAAAAGGCACAAAAATTGAATTTTTGGGTGCCAGTCGCAGAATGAAAAAGAAGACCAACACGGTATTGATCAGGTGCAAAACCAGGTTAGTCAGGTGGTAGCCAAAGGGTTCTAACCCGGAAATCTGGTAATTGATCGCCAAACTCAACATGGTCAGGGGATGGTAGTTTAGTGAAATTGGTTCGCTAAAGAGTGCCCCCCAATTGGCATTAAACAAAAAGCTGTTTTCGGTTACATAAACCGGGTCATCCCAATTGGTGAAACCATTTTGCAAGGATGGGAAAAATGCGATAAAGGTGACTGCAACCAGTGCTGCAAGGTATAGTTGATAGGCTTTGAAAGAACCGGATTTTGCTACTGTCTTAGCCGCAGCCTTTTTTGCCTTTTTGCCTTTCGTTTTGTTCGTTTTGCTCATGGGTTTTAGCATCGTTTGTTTGAGTGCATGATTGGAGGTAGTCCCTGAAGTATATTCGGGCAAGCTATTCAGTCTGTAAATTTCAGCTTTTGGCACCTCTTTTTGGCTATTTTTTCGTCCGTCTCGGCTGAACCGAGATGCACTCAAAAATGAGCCTCGCGAGAACCCAAAGCCTACAATTTTCGCTTCTAAAGCACCACCTCCAAACATGCACTGTGAGGTCGCCATAAAAATAGGATAATTCGAGCTATTGAGCATCATCATTTGTTGAGAATGCGCACCTCCTGCCAATTCCTTACCTTTATCCCATGGCACATCCTTTTCCAAAATGGCAAATCTGGATTGATACCGGAGGGACTTTTACCGATTGTATTGCGGTGACTCCTGCTGGTGATCGGCTGCGGGCCAAAGTCTTGAGCAGTGGACATTTGAGAGGGCGTATTGTGGAAAAAGTTAGTCCCTTTTGTTATCAATTTACCCATAAATGGACGGTGCAGAAGGACATTTTCCAAGGCTATCAATGGGAAGCTCTGGGGAATCAGGGCCGGGCAACAACTGTCGAAAAAGTGGATTTGGAACAGGGCTTATTATTTTTAAAAGAGGACTTCCCATTGCCGGAAGGATTGGATTTTGAAATCACGGCCCGAGAAGAAGCACCCATTCTGGCTACGCGATTGGTGACACAAACAGGGCTAAAAGAAGCCTTCCCTCCGCTAGATATGCGGCTTGGCTCCACGAGGGGTACGAACGCCTTGTTGGAGCGAAAAGGTGCAAAAGTCACGTTGCTGATTACCAAAGGCTTTCGGGATTTATTGTTGATTGGTACCCAGCAGCGGCCGCATTTATTTCAGCTGGATATACCAAACCCGCAGCCTTTATACCATGAAGTCATTGAAGTGGAGGAACGGCTGGATGCAAAGGGGGGCGTGGTCACTCCTTTAACTGAATCCGAAATCGGGCGGGTATTGAACCAAGTCACAACAGAAGTTGTGGCCGTCTCCCTGATGCACGCATATCGCAATCCAATGCACGAACAGCAACTGGCCACTGCTTTGCGCAAAAGAGGCTTCAAATACATTTCCCTTTCTCAGGAATTGAGTCCAGGTATCAAATTGCTTCCCCGAACCCAAACCACCTTGGTCAACGCCTATTTGAGTCCGGTTTTAAACGAATATCTCGACAACATCCGTAGCTCTTTGGCAAAAGCCAACCTTTTGATCATGACCAGTGCAGGTGGCTTGAACCCGGCAAATGCTTTTTTCCCAAAGGATAGTTTACTCAGTGGGCCGGCCGGAGGAGTGGTGGGGGCAGGACGTATTGCTGAGCAGCTGGGCATCAATAAGGTATTGACGCTGGATATGGGGGGGACCAGTACGGATACCGCTCGTTATGAGGGGCGGTATGATTATCAATTTACCACCCAAATTGATGAGCTTGAAATGCATAGCCCGTCGTTAGCCATTGAGACGGTGGCAGCAGGAGGGGGTTCCATTTGTAGTTTCGACGGCCACAAACTAACAGTTGGTCCGGAAAGTGCGGGCGCAGCGCCTGGTCCGGCTTGTTACGGTGCAGGTGGGCCATTAACGATCACCGATGTCAATTTACTGTTGGGCAAACTGGAGGTGTCCCAAATGGGGATTCCTGTCCAGTTGGCGCATGCCCGGGCGGCATTAAAGGCAGTGCAGACCCAAATTTTAGAGAGCGTACAGGAGCATTATACCGAATTGGAGCTGTTGCAGGGCTTCGAGCAAATCGCCAATGAAAAGATGGCCGAAGCCATCCGGAAAATCTCCGTGGCCAAGGGGTTTGATCCAGGAGATTATGCCCTGCTGGCGTTTGGGGGAGCGGGTGGATTGCACGTTTGTCGCATTGCTGAATTATTGGGGATCGACCGCGCAATTTTGGCATTTGATGGCGGTCTGTTGAGTGCCTACGGGATTGGGCATGCCCGGGTAGAAAGGTTGGCCGAAAGGCAATTGTTGCAACCGTTAAAAGCCGTGCAACCGGAGCTGCAAACAATTGTTGATCAGCTTTCGCAAAATGCCTTAGCGGCCCTGCAAGCGGAGGGTTATTCATCAAAAGCGATTGAGTTAACCCAATGCCTGGTGTATTTGCGGTTTATTGGACAGGAAAGCAGCTTGGAAATTGACTATTTTAAAATCGATGATTTAGCCGATCAATTTGCCATAGCTTACCAGGAATTGTTTGGCCATTATCCCGAGAAGCGGGAATTGGAAGTAGAAAGCATCAAGGTTATTGCCGCGACCAAACCGCCGGCATTGACCCGAAGCGAAATACCTGAAAAGACCTTCCGTCCGCAGGCGTATAAAACACTTCTTACCCCGATTAGTCGGCAAAAAATCAAGGTCTATAATTGGACTTCGCTTGATTCCGGTGCAGTATTGGATGGGCCGGCAGTACTTATCAATCCCACTTCAACGGCCTATTTGGAAGCAGATTGGCAACTCACCATTGCTACCGATCGCAATGCGCTGCTCAAGCAGATTGCCAAAAAGTCTTCAGCCAAGCAGGATATAAAAGAAGCGGTAGCCTTGGAATTATTCACCAATCGTTTCAAGGCGATTGCGGAAGAAATGGGCGCGCAATTGCAACGCACGGCCTTTTCGGTCAATGTCAAAGAGCGCCTTGATTTTTCCTGTGCCATTTTAGATGCGCAGGCGGAATTGCTGGTCAATGCGCCTCATATTCCGGTACACTTAGGCAGTTTAGGTATTTGCGCACGGTTGGTTTTGCAAAAAACAGTTCTGGAAGAAGGTGATGTGATCATTGTGAATCACCCTAAATATGGCGGTTCTCATTTGCCGGACATCACGCTTTTAGCTGCTGTTTATTCCGAACAAAAAGCATTGATTGGCTACGTCATCAATCGGGCGCATCATGCGGAAATTGGTGGAAAACGCCCGGGCTCAATGCCTCCGGATGCGCAAAATCTCGAAGAGGAAGGCGTTGTTTTTCTGCCCACTTATTTGGCAAAAGCCGGGGCCATCCAATGGTCCATTATTCAGGATATGCTGGCGCAAGCCACTTATCCTACCCGCTCGCTTTCCGAAAATCTGGCAGATATCAGAGCAGCCCTGGCTTCCTTACACAGTGGCGCAAAAGCCTTGAAAAAGTTGGTAAAAGGACATGGGTTGGAAAGGGTTACTTATTATATGCAGGCCCTGAAAGACCAATCGGCGGATGCCTTACAAAAAGCCCTTCAATTGCAGGATAAAAAACAATTTTTTGCCCAAGAAAAACTGGATGACGGACACGTCATACAGGTCAAAGCGACCTTGGGAAATGGCATTTTGGAACTTGATTTCAACGGAACAAGTGAGGTGCATCCGAAGAATCTGAATGCCAATATTTCCATCGTATACAGCGCGGTCATGTATGTCCTGCGATTACTTTGTCGAACCGATATTCCGCTCAACGAAGGTTTGATGCAGCGTGTGAAGATACATTTGCCTACGAGCTTTTTACATCCAGACTTTGCAGATGATGCCCGCCATTGTCCGGCCGTGGTTGGCGGCAATACGGAGGTCAGTCAGCGATTGGTTGATACCTTGCTAAAAGCTTTCGAAATGGCGGCTTGTAGTCAGGGCACGATGAATAATTTCTTATTTGGCAATACTACTTTTGGTTATTATGAAACCATTGGCGGTGGAGTAGGTGCGGGGCCTGGATTTCACGGACGATCCGCGGTACATCAGCACATGACCAATACCCGGATCACCGATCCGGAGGACCTTGAATTTCGGTACCCGGCCCGTTTGATCCGCTTCGGCATTCGCTCTCATTCTGGTGGAGCAGGCCAATACCACGGTGGAGAGGGCATCATCCGCGAAATTGAATTTTTGCAACCGGTGGAAATGACTATTTTGAGTCAGCACCGTACCGAAGCACCTTATGGAATGGCTGGTGGAAGTCCAGGAAAATGTGGCCGGCAATATTTGATTAAAAAGGATGGTACACAAATTATTTTGGAAGGTTTGGATAGTTGTAACTTGGAGGTGGGAGACCGGATTTTAATAGAGACCCCAGGAGGGGGAGGGTTTGGCGTAGAGCGATAGTTTCTGGTCGTGGCGTTGTACTTTAGGAATTTTTATCTGACTTGTGGAATGGATTATTGAGGGGTGCAGTCCAGGTTTGTTCCCAAAAAAAGATTGAGCAGCTGGGATTCTATTAGTATGCTTCGTCATTATTATAGATTTGTGCTTTTGAGAGCATGTTTGGAGGTCAGCCTTTGGGCTGAAAAACAACACTTTTTCGCCAGCAAATCCAACCTCCAAACATGCACTGAGATCGCTTCTTCTTAATTGTTACGCTTCGGATGGCCGGAAAAAGTGCCGCTTTCGCCTTGGGAAAACCGTACTCAATCCAATCTTTTCCTGCTTGCCGCGCAACTGAATATCGCCGATAGAAAGTACTTCAAATTTTGATTTGTCGGTGAGAATTTCGAGTAGCTGGTCCGAAACCAGCAGATCTAAGTGATAATCATTGCAAATGCTCTGGATACGGGCGGTGGTGTTGAGGACATCGCCGAAGAAAGACACGTCTTTTTTGATGATTCCCACCTCGCCCGCCATTACTTTTCCGTAGTGCAGCCCCGCTTTGAAGGTGGGCGTAATGCCAAAGGCGGCTTCGTATTCTCCTGCCCGATCTTTTAAGACTTTCTGAATGGCAAAGAAACAATGCAAACAGTTGGCTTTTTGTAGTCCCTTTCTCATCTTCCAGCTAATGATGATCTCATCGCCAATGTATTGGTAAATTTCGCCCTTCGTGCGTAAAACCGGGTCGGTGGCATCCTTGAATAACTGCTGGATGAACCGGAAATAGGCTAGCTCACCCAATTTTTCGGCAATTTGTGTAGAAGACCTCAAATCGAGGAACATAAAGATCCGCTCTTCTCTTTTGGGTTTAAAATAGCGGCCGGTAGCCAAATCTGCCACCATGCCCGGGCCGTATTTGTCATTGATCTGAAGAATGAGAATGGTAACAATTGAAATGACCCACCAGGTGGCGTAATTTTTCAAAAATTCCATTCCCTGAAAAGTATCCATGGTTGCGGCTAGTACCTCTGGTGCAAAAATGGGAAGTTTAAACAGCAAACAATAATGTACCAATCCCCCCACTGCAACGCTGAAGGACATCACCACAGAATAACAGATCGTCAATATTGGTAAGGCGAGGTACATTGGCTGTTGCCGCCAAATTTTCTCCAGGAAAAAGACAATTAATGGTCCACCAATCAATCCGGCAATTAAGCAGGTTAAGGCATCAGTCAATAAAAATAAGGTGAAGTTAATTTGTATATTTTCGGCGGCATAGTTGAGAATGACAAACTGGTCGTAGATATCCTGCAACAGGGCACAAAGGACCCAGTAACCGGTGATTTTTAGCACCCGAATGCATTGACGACGAAATTGCAGAAAAGAAGTGGGAAAAACTTCCTCGAAGTCCCAATTGGATGGTTTGTTTTCTTTTGGATGATTTCCATACACCTTCGCATATGGAGATCGATGGGGAGTCATAGTCATTGTTTTGGTTTTTGGTGTACCATGCCGTAGGACTTCGATGGAAGTGCTGAAGTTCAATCCGGGTACAAAGGTATAGGTCCATTTATAGATATGAAAGGTTACATGATTGAGCGGTCGTTTTTTCGAGTATGTGGAGAAAACTGATGAGTACCGGTATAATCATAGGCAGGGTAAATGATGATTTTTTTTCAAAATCGGCATCATTTTTTTCAATACCTAAGAATTTTATGTATCTTTATCTTATGTATTCGACAGAATTGCTCAAAGGGAGCTTAAAGACGATCATTCTCAAGCTTTTACGCGAGCACGGCCAGATGTATGGCTACGAAATCACCCAGCGGGTAAAAGAATTGACGGAAGGAGATTTGGTGCTAACCGAAGGCGCCTTGTATCCGACTTTGCATAAGTTGGAAGCCGATGGTTTGTTGAGTACAGAAAAAGTATACCAGGGCAAGCGAATGCGTAAATATTACGCCCTGACCCCTTCGGGGGTTGAAGCGACAGTGCAAAAACTGGAGGAATTTGAAGATTACGTACGCATGATGCGATTGATTTTTAACCCCAAAATGAGCTGATATGGGCCCCCTGACCACATCACAAATCAATGAGGTTGCCGATCAGCTCGAAGTAGTGGGATTAAAAAGCGATTCTTTAAAGGAAGAATTGCTGGACCACCTTTGTTGCGTGGTGGAGGAAAATATGGAACAGGGAATGGCCTTTGCGGAAGCAAAAACAGCTGCCTTCCAGACTTTTGGGAAAGATGAAATGCAAGAGCTTGAGCAGAAATCGCTCGAATTGTTGAACCAAAAATCTGTACTTATGAAGAAGGTAAGTCTCATTACCGCAGCCTGCTTATTAATGTTTAGCACCATGCTCTGGTCTTTGCAAACCGATCCTCCCAGCATTCCGCCATTGGCTGGCGAGGTACACATCACCAGCTCGTTTGGCATGAGGAATCACCCCGTTCTCAACGCTAAAAAGATGCACCAAGGGATTGATTTTAAAGCGAAAATCGGTACACCGGTGTACGCTACATCCGACGGGGTTGTGGCAAAAGTAATCTCGAATCACAAAGGCTATGGCAACTATCTGATGATCCGACATGATGATCAATATCAGACCTTATATAGCCACTTGGATGCCAATTTTGAGGTCAAAGAGGGACAAACAGTGAAGCGTGGGCAGCAGATCGGGGTTATCGGTAAACCCAATTCGGGTACTGGACCTCATTTACACTATGAAGTATTAAAAGATGGCGAAAACGAAGATCCGGGACACTACCTTGGATTGTAGTTTTTGGGTAAAGAAGTTTTAATTTCATCTTTCCGCCGCAACGGCTTCCCTTGGAGTGTTGCGGCTTTTTTTATTACCGCCGCCAGACCTTTTCTACCAAGTTCCGTGTTTTGCTGATCCCCTCCCGAGAGGGCAAATCGTGGCCTTCAAATTCAATACCCAGATACCCCATATATCCGGAACCCTGTACGATTTTAAAGATTTTGGCATAGTCCATGGTGGTCTCATTACCTTCTTCATCAAAGGCAAAGCTTTTGACACTCAGTGCCTTGGCATAAGGCATCAATTCAGTAAGCCCTTTGTAGCGATCGTAGCGGTCTATGCAGGGCGCCCCCCAAAGTTGGCCGTTTTCGCGTTCCACACACCAATTATCAAAGTCGGGTAAGGTACCTACTTGGTATTCCTGTAGATCGGCGACCAGATCAGCGAGCCAAGCGCCATTATTCGAAATGCCGCCGTGGTTTTCGATGATAATGGCGATGTTTTCTTTTTGTGCCCAAGCCGCCAATCGACCGATGCCATCGATACAATTGGCCTTGATCTCTTCGGGAGTACCATCGCCGTGCGCGTTGATGCGAATGGCCGTACAGCCAAGATATTGTGCTGCTTTTACCCATTTTTTGTGAGCTTCAACTGCTTTGTTGCGTTCCTCCGGATCGGCGGCTCCAAGATTACCTGCTCCGTCGACCATTATTAGTAAACTCCGGACTCCAGCGGCTTTGGTGGCGGCGTTGAGGCTATCCAAAAAAGTAAAATTATCCACCTTGTCCTGAAAAAACTGGCTGACATATTCGACCCCTTCGAAGCCCATTTCACCGGCGGCATTGATATAATCAACCGTAGTCATTTTTCCGGCAAACAGCTCCCGGTTAAAGGACCATTGTGCCAGGGAGTATTTAGGCGCTGGCGGCATGGGTTGTGCGCCGGAACTGGTCGACGGTTCGGCGGCCTTTTGGGTAGCTTTTTGCTGACAAGCTACAGTAGAAAAAAGGAGGAAACTGGCGATAAATAGGATGCTGTTTTTCATACTTAATGGAGGTGTTGTGTTGGTCTATATAACTTTGTTAATCATTCTTAAAGTCTTCATATTCAATTGATTTGGCTTGTTTGTCCTCGATTTCTTGTGAGGCTTGCAAGATGGATGGGAATTTCAACTTGGCCTTTATTTCATTGAGGTGTTCTACTAAATAGGAGATGACCTCTTGCGTAACGTTAAGCTTATTGACTTCTTGGTAGTGAATTGTTTTTGTGTCAAAAACCAGATCTAGGTTCTTGTCCTTAGCGATGGTGGCAATGGCTTGATTTAAATGAGTGCTTGCTTCTACCTGTACGTCTTTTTTTCCCAGAAGGGATAAACTGTCAAGTTTATTTTCAATCGTCTGATAGTTTTGGTTTAAAAACTCAATATAACTATTTCTGTTTTCGTATTCTTCCTTTGAAAAGAAGATGCGTTGCACACCATCTTGGTGCCATAAATAATTCTCATTCAGGAATTGCAGTGTTCTGGCTTCAATGCTATCTCCAACGGCAAACATTTGTTCCAAGGTTTGATTATCGGCTAGCAATTCCCGATGAAACCAAGCTTGTATGGAATCGGTATTACAAACGCCGTATCTGATTTGGCTTTGTACGGCAGTTGGCACTATAGCTAAACAAAAGAAAAATATAATCTGATAAAGTAATGGCTTGATCTTCATTTCAATTGCCGGGATGGTATCGGCAAAGCCAGCGGGTATTTCCGTCCACAGGCTCACTTTGGCATCATCGCAAAGCGTTTTGACCTGCTTTTCGAGCTTTGGCTTTTTAACGGCTTGAATGATATTGGCCGGGAAAGCGCATATTTTCATGTGAATAAAAGTACAAAAGAATTAGGTTTCTTCAAACAGTCGGTCCAGCGTATTGCCGATGGTGAAGTCCTTTAATTCGCGTTCCAGATCGGAAAACTCATGTTGTTCCACTTTTTTGACAAATTGTCCGGCTTTAAGCAGATGGATCTCGTCGCAGGTATGGTCCAGGGTGGAAAAAATGTGGGAGGAAATGATCACGGTTTTGCCGGCCGCTTTGAGGCGGTGGATGATCTCCGTGATCAAAATATTACTTTGAATATCTACCCCATTAAACGGCTCATCGAGGATGAAAAAATCATTGGGTTGGATCAGAATGGCCGTCAGCGCCAGCTTCTTTTTCATGCCGGTGGAATAATTGATGGCGTATTCATCCAAGGGCAGGTTAAAGACATTTTTTTGGTCAAAATCAACCTGGAGCACCTGTCGGGAAATGGCGAGCAATCGCAGGTATTCCCGGCCGGTGATTTTGGAAAAAAAGAAGGGGGTGGTAGGCAGAAAGCCGAGGTGGTTTTTAAGCGGTTTTAGCTCGCTTTCAACAAGGCCGTCATAAGTCTCCAATCCGGCAATGCATTTGAAAAGGGTCGTTTTCCCGGCACCGTTTTCGCCAACAATACCGTAGACCCTTCCCGCACTAAAATGCAGGTTGATGCCTTTTAATACCTCTTTGCGGCCGTATGATTTTGACAAGTTTTTGATAGTGATCATTCCAGTATTTGCTTGAGGGTTTTAACGGATTTTTGGTAAAAAAACGGAATAATGCCCAATAAAAATGGCGGCAGCCAGATGCCAATGGCAATCAGAATGCCTTGCGGCAAATTGATTTCGCCGGGAAAAACCGCGTATTTCGCCAGGATCACGAGGATCAAATAACAATAGCCGAGCAACAACGCAGCCATTATAAAAATAACCTTATCGGGAAAGAAGTATCCCAATACCAGTAAATTGGGGACACATAGTAAAAAACAATACCAAAGAGCAGTCCGGATTTTTTTGAATAAAAAGGGCTTCGGCGCGAGGTTGTAACTCCACACGAAAAACTTGTTTTCTGGCGACAAGTAGTAAAATAAGGTGGTAAAAACGATCAAAAGAATAGCAAAAATACCCAGGTTGAAATTGTCGGCGTAAACGGCCATGCCACTCAGGAAATAGGCAAAGCCTATTACCCCAAAAGTCTTACGAAAACCAACAACAAACTCAAAGGGCTGTTTGGCAAATGGCGTTGGAATGACCCCCCGAAAACCTCGGTTGAAATTGAGGAAAGCCAAAACACCGGAAGCGACCAATAGACCCAAAGCCACCGGAAATATGGATTTATATAGTAAAAAGAGTACGAAGGGCAGAATCAGTAGGCCGTTTTCCAACAATCGGATTTTAAAATAATCACTCCGACTAAATTGGCTTTTTAAAAATTCATTTCTTCCGGTTTCGCTGGCATTGACCACCATGCTAAGTGCCAATGTTGCGTAGATATAAGCCGCAAAAACGGTTTTGAAAAACAAATATTCTGACAATCCTGTAAAGCCAACCAACGCCAGCACATATCCGATATAGGGATTTAACCCAAATTCGGCAATGTGCCGGTTGAGCATTCTGTATTGCAAAGTGAAGTAATGGTTCATCAGATTAGCCATGAGTGTATGTTTGGAGATAAGCCTTTGGGTTGCAAAACAACACTTTTTTGGTGACTCATCGTTCTTTTTCTTATCCGTCTCGGCTCAGCCGAGATGCATTTCAAAAAATGCCTTGTTTTATCAAAAAAATGATGCTTTTCGCCAGCAAATCCGATTTTCAAACATGCTCTCAGTGGTCTTGACTTCATTTGCGGGAGATAGAGGTCATCGTATTGGATGCGATTTAAGTAGCGGGTGATTTCTATGGAGTAATTCTGTTCTATCTTTTTATGATTTTTTTACCGGCGTGCCCTTCCTTACAACGAACGGATAGATAATAAACACCACTTGGCCAGTCTGCGGTTTGATCAAGGGTAAATGAATTTGCGCCTTGCGGGAAGTTTCGTTTTTCCCAGCGGTACATCAATTTACCTTCCTGATTGATCACTTCCACCAAGGCTTGACCACTGGGTGGAACCTGGACGGTGAAGCTCAGGCTTTCGCCAAATGGGTTTGGTGCAATACCCGAAATGGCGGGCATGATTGGCTCTGTCGAGATAACATTCGTTTCAGTGGGTAAATTTCCGTTGCGGTAGAAGTGGGAACCACAGGCGTAGAGCAAGTTTTCATCGACCCGCCAGATGCGATTGATGTTGGAAATGGTGTTGTCTTGCGACCAAGTCTCACCACCGTCCAGAGTATGAAACATGCCCGAATTGCGCGGACACACCCAGCCTTCCAATTCATTGCGAAAACCGATGCCTTGCAGGTCGTGGAAACCGTTAGAGACCAACTTTTCCTCCCAGGTATGGCCACCATCTTCCGATTTGACAATGTACCGTCCATTGCCCTCAGGCAAATAATTTTCGATGGCACCGTAAATTAAGTTGTCGTCGAGTGCATCAAGTTTCCAGACAAATTCCAACACGCGATTGGCTTCAAAGACATTTTCCCAGGTTTCGCCGCCATCTTCGGTACGCAAAATGACTGCACCGGAGTTGTTGGAAATTCCCCCGATAAGGCCATTTTGACTGTCAAAAAAGTGGACCTCTACCAACCCGGAAACCAGATCAGACATATCCTTGTAAGTCCAGTCATCGCCCTGGTTGTCGCTGCGAATAAAGACGGGGTCGCCACTAAAGGTGCCCACACCTATGATGGTCTGTGTGCCCACATGACTCATGCCGCAGATACCGCTTATTGATCCAGGGATTTGCCCGGTAATATTCAGCCAGTTGGCACCGCCATTTGTGGTGCGGAAGAGACTACCATCCAGCGAGCCGGCAAATCCAACTTCAGTATCCAAAAATTCAATGGAACGGAGATAATCAGAGGTGATAAACACCCCCTGCCAGTGATCGCCACCGTCTTCAGTCCGATAAATGAAGCCTTCCCCGTTGACAATATATCCGAGTGTTGGAGTGAGGAAAAACATGTCCTCAAAACGGGCACTGGAGAAGGTGATATCAGTTGTTTGCCAGGTTTGTGCAGAAATGGAATTTGGCATGCACCACAGAAGTGTCAGGCTGCTAATCACTAGCAGCAAATAATAGTTTTTCATAACTTAAGTTTTAGGTTCTTAGACAAAATCCGTGATTCAAAGTCAATCAAAAATATAAACCAACGCTTCTAAATGCACTTTTGATTTATATTTTAGCTTGACCACGAAATTTGTCAAAGAACGAAGTTTTAGAATTAGCTTTATTGCTTCCTTTTACGGAAGCTATTTATACAAATCATTAATATCACAATTAGCTAGGTCTACAAACAATTCTGCCACTTTTTTAGTCACATCTTTAAAAAATCGTTCTCCTTTTTCTTTGGTTGCTAGTTTGGGGTTGCCCACACCGGTATCGTCACTGATTTGCGACCATTTGCGTTCGGCCCAAGCCCATTTTTCGCGTAGTGCTTTAATCTTGATTTTGCGTTCGGCGCCATCCCCTGCCTCTTCGAGCGGTAGCACCCAGTCGGGTTGGAGGTAGAGGAGGAGGCTGGTTTCCGTTTCGTCGGCATGATCACCATCGTGCTCAAAATAAATAGATCGGTCCAGGGCTTGAAACCAATTGCAGGTAGTCAGAAACATCTTGGGGTATTTTAATCCCAATTCGCGCAACATGGTTTTGAAATCATTGCCGCCATGACTGTTAAAGACCAATAATTTATACATGCCCTGGCGGTGGAGTACTTCGATAATATCGCCTAAAATAGCCATCTGGGTGCTCGGATTGAGGTTGATGTCCAGTTTTATATCTGCCTGCCCGGTATTGACGCCAAAGGGGATGGTGGGTAAGACGATTACTTTGGCACCTTGCTCCCAGGCCAAACGTGCCCCTTCGGCTGCAATGTGATCAGCCTCCACAATATCGGTGGCATAAGGCAAGTGATAATTATGGGCTTCCGTGGCACCCCAGGGTAAAATAACGAGATCAAAATGGGCGTCTTTGATGTACTTCCAATTAGATTGGGCCAATAGGTATGGTTTCATGATGTCGATGCGGTTTTATCCAATTCGTCCACTCACGCGATTGTACAATTTTTCCGGTTTCCAGCTGATTGGCTTACCAAGATACATGCGTTTAGCAGTACGGCAATGTACAAAATTTTGCTTTAGCAAAAAGTCATTTCCTGCCTGATTTATAACCGGCAAGACGGCATGATGACGGGAATTTAGCCGATAGTGCATCAATGCTAAACCGGCTTCCTTCTGGTCGGCAACGATGAGCCCATCCCCGAGCATAGGCAGATAAAAGCCTTGAACCTGCTTTTGTTTTATAAACACTCTGGCCCCCTGAAAGTACATTCTTAAATGCATACTCCGGTCTTCGCCGGAAATGGTTTGATCCAATTGCAGCACGGCCGGTGTGTATTTGGCCTCAAAGGCAAATAAATTGGGGTGGCTAAACTCCAGAGGGGGACTTGGGGCCCTTTGGTAAAATGCATAGGTGTCGGTTGTTTTAAATCCGATTTTTTGATAAACCGGCTCTCCCATTTTGGTAGCAATCAATAAGATAGTCGCGAAGTGATTAGAAAAAGCAAAATTGACGAGACCTTGCGTGATTTTTTGACCCAATCCCTGGTTGCGGTACTCTGGGTGGGTGATGATATGGGCCAGCCAGACGGTTTCTTTGTGAAAGATAGCAGTACCGATGGCCACCAATTGGGGGCCAATGACTATTTTAAATGGGTGACAAAAGGGCGTTTGTAAATAGCCTTGAAAATGGGGTGTGATATTATCCCAGTCAGGTGGTTGTAGCTGCGATAGTTGTGGCAGGTCGCCGGGAAGAAGAGGTGTAATGGGATTCATTTTTTTTAACGGATATTTTGGCAAAACAGTTTCAGGGGGATTGGGAAGACAGGTTTTGAGCGGGTGGACACGGAGATCATGGAGGGCAAGGTGTTGAGCATGCAGGGGGGCTGCCCGGGATTCTTTTATTTCCTGGAGGGCCAAATAGTGTTTGCTAGGATCAATCCGACTCGGGGAGCAAATCCATCGCCATATTCGTGGGGGTATTCGCGCCACCAGACGTAAGCATGTTTGTTGCGCTCTCCGACTTCTGCCATCATTGATTTTTCCGGGTCACCATCAAGACGATAGATGATTTGACCATTCACTTTATCTTCAACTAGTGTTCCTTCCGCCTGGATCATGCTTTTGACCAAGCCAATGGCCATGGTTTGGTTGATCAATGTGCTAAAGGTCATTAATTTCAGGGTGGCATCACCCATTTGAAAGAGGAGGATATCCGCTTCGCCGGATTTTTCGCGGCCGGTCGTGAAATTTTCGGGAATGTAGGTGTGAAATTGCAGGGGATAATCGGCCGGGGATTGATACAAATTAGTGGTAATCGATTCCGTAGACCCTTCGATGGTAATCGGCAATGTTTTAGTGGCTGGCAATTGTGGTGATGCTGCCGTTTGCTCATTTTTTGATGCATCGGTAGTGCAGGCGGCACTGAAAAACAGCACCCCTGCCACCAACCAAGATATTGGATACAATTTCATGTGTTTCAGGTTTATAATCCGGCTTTAGCCGAAACTTCCAGCATGCGATCAATAGAAGCAACGCCTTGCTCGATCACCCATTCGGGAAGGATAATTTCCGGCTGTTCGTATTTCATGCAAAGGTAAAGTTTTTCCAAAGTATTGCGCTTCATGTGTGGGCATTCGTTGCAGGCACATGTATTATTGGGTGGGGCAGGAATAAATGTCTTGTGAGGAGAAGCTTTTTGCATTTGATGAATGATCCCCACTTCGGTAGCCACGATAAATTCCGTGGCTTCATTTTCTTTGGTGTATTTCAGCAATCCACTGGTAGAGCCAATGTAGTCGGCCTTGTCCAGAATGTGGGTTTCACACTCGGGGTGGGCGATGAATTTGGCATCGGGGTGCCGCATCATCAGCTTGGTGATCTTCTCGTTGGAGAAAATTTCGTGCACCATACAGGAGCCATTCCAAAGCACCATGTCGCGCCCCGTTTTTTTCACCAAGTAGCGCCCCAGATTAATGTCCGGAGCGAAGATGATTTTCTTGTCTTCGGGGATACTTTCGATAATTTGTACGGCATTGGTAGAAGTACAACACACATCGGTCAGTGTCTTTAATTCGGCGGTGCAGTTGATGTAGCTCACCACCACGTGATCGGGGTATTTTTCCTTAAATTTCCGGAAGAGTGGTGGCGGGCAAGAGTCTGCCAGGGAGCAACCTGCTTTCAGGTCGGGCAGGAGGACTTTTTTATGAGGAGACAGCATTTTGGCGGTCTCTGCCATAAAGTGGACTCCCGCAAAAACGATGATATCGGCATCCGTATTGGCGGCTTGCTGGGAAAGGCCCAGGCTGTCGCCAATGTAATCGGCAATATCTTGTATTTCGGATTCCTGGTAATAATGTGCCAGGATGATGGCATTCTTTTCTTTTTTCAGCTTTTCAATTTCTTCAAACAGGTCCAGGGTAGGATCAACCTCTAGGTCGAGGAATCCTTTTTGGGTCAGATTTTTTTCGGCAAAGGCTATGGCACTCATGATGTTTGAATTTTAGTATTGGTTACTAAACTAACGCAAAGATATCAAAAATAGTTTGCTTAGCTTTGATTTTAAACTAACTTTTATTTTTGAGACGGTGAAGTTGCAGCGAGGTCACTTTGTGGCGGGCAAATAATTCGTGTCGGAGACGCATTATCGCTTTATGTTGGTTTATGAAGTTTAGAGAGACAATGGTTTGATGAAGAGGGACCGTTATACTGGAACGATGGGCTGCGTAAGGGATAGTAGCGGCTACGACCGCAGGGCGTAATAGCGGATAGCCCGACCCCGGTCAGGCTATGCCTGGCCGAGGGATACGCCCAAAATTAAACAAATACTCGAGAACGCTAAGAGCATCTAACGACGACGAAAGACCAAAGGTACACCATGTTTTGGTCTTAAAGTGATCAGTGGTTTGAGCTCGATATCTGCCTCAGGAGCCAATTCAAAGTCATAGCGTTGTAAGATACTGTATAAAAGCAGTTGCATTTCCATGATGGCAAAATTATTGCCGATGCACATGCGCGGACCCGCGCCAAACGGGAGATAGCTGAAACTGTGGCGGCTTTTACTGGCCTCTGGTGTAAAACGCTCCGGGCGGAAGATTTCGGGGTCTTGCCAAAGTGTTTTGGCGTGATGAATCCCATAAATATAAGGGATCACAATGCTGCCTTTGGGAATGTTGATCCCCTCAAATTTGTCGGCCTCAATAGCTTGCCGATCGGTAATCCAAGCAGGAGGGTAGAGGCGCAGGCTCTCATCGATAACCTGACTCGTATAGGTGAGCTGGCGCAAATCCGGGAAGGTCAATGGGCCAAGATGTTCGATCTGTTCAAATTCGGTCCGCATTTTTTGCACCGCATCGATATGTTGACTCATCAGGTACCAAGTCCAGCTCATGGCATTGGCAGTGGTTTCGTGGCCTGCTACTGCCAGGATGATGGTCTCTTCGAGTAGTTGCTGGTCGGTCATGCCTTTGCCGGTGTCTTCATAGCGGGCATCGAGCAGCATCTGTAATAGATCGTCGCATTCTAGGCTGGATGACCGCCGCTCGCGGATAATGGAGAGGATGATGTCATCCGCTTCGTGCATTAATTGGAAATGCTTGCGGTATTCGCCACGCAATCTGAAAATCGGCCGGAGAAATGGTTGGCGAATGATGCGGATGACAAATTCTTGAATCTCGGTGACGATTACCGAAAGTCGCTCCAGCTCGGCTTCGCCCAAACTTGCGCTAAACAGTGCCCGCGCGATAATGCGAAAAGTGAGGCGCATCATGTGTGGATAAATATCGATGGGCTGACCTTTTTCCACTTCCTTGTCAAAATCTTCCAGGTACTCGTCGATAGCTTCCTGGATCAGCGTCACTAGTCCTGCCAGGCGATTTCGGTGGAAACCCGGTTGAATCAATCGACGCTGTTGCAACCAATAATCACCGTTGCTGGTGAGCAATCCCTGACCGATGAATTGGCCCAGGTGCTTAGTTTGAATGGGCGATTTTTTATAGTTGCGGTGGTTTTTTTGCAGTACATATTGCGCAAAATCCGGATTGGTGGTAATGATAGAGCGTTGTGCTCCGCCAAGATACATGATGAAGGACTCACCGTAGTCGCGCAGGTAATCTTCGAGAATCGGAATGGGATTTACCGCAAAACGAGTAACTCGAGCCAGTGTTCGGAGGGGCGAAACGACTGGAAGCTTCTTGGATGTAGCCATAATAGGAAGTTTTTTGCGAATTTTCGCTAAAAATAAGTCTTATGCCTTTACATATTGATTAAAAGCGCTTAATTTTATAGCGAATTTTCGCTAATCAGATAAATTCTTCTCAATATGCAAGATACAATAGAAAAAAAGGTCGTCCTCAAAGGCGGCGAATTTTTGGTCAAAGATGCCCAGCCTACCGATACCTTCATTCCCGAAGAGATCAATGAAGAGCAAATTATGGTGCGCAATATGGTGCGCGATTTCCTGACCACGGAAATTTTGCCCAATGCCGACAAGATTGAGCTGCAGGAAGACAATATAGCGGCCAAGCTGTTAGACAAAATTGCCGAACTGGGCTTACTGGGGTCCCACATGCCGGAAGCTTACGGTGGGTTGGAAATGGACACCAACACCAATACCCTAATTTGTGATGCCCTTGGCCCTGCCGGTGCCTTTACCGTTTCTTATGCTGTGCAAACAGGTATTGGCATGTTGCCACTTTTGTATTTTGGGACTGAGAAGCAGAAAGAATACTACCTGCCTAAATTCATCAGTGCCGAGCTAAAGCCGTCTTATTGCTTGACGGAGCCTTCTTCCGGATCAGATGCATTGGCCGCCAAAACGCGGGCTGATTTGTCGGAAGACGGTAAGCACTACATCATGAATGGTCAGAAAATGTGGATTTCCAATGCCGGTTTTGCGGATGTATTTATCGTTTTTGCGAAGATCGACGGCGACAAATTCACCTGCTTTATTGTAGATCGCAATGCAGAAGGAGTGAGTTTGGGCGCTGAAGAAAAGAAATTGGGTATCAAAGGATCTTCCACACGCCAGGTGTTTTTTGAAAATGTAAAGGTCCCCGTAGAAAATGTATTGGGTGATATTGGCAAGGGGCACTTGATTGCCTTTAACGTATTAAATACCGGCCGATTCAAGTTGTGTGCCCTGTCTTTGGGTGGTTCTAAGGAGAGTGTGAACACGGCGGTGAAATACGCCAACGAGCGCATCCAGTTTAAAGTACCCATTGCCAATTTTGGTGCGATCAAGCACAAGTTAGCGGAGCAAGCCATCCGCATTTTTGCCGGAGAGAGTGCCTTGTACCGCGTTTCCAATCTGATGGAAGAGAAGAAAAAGGCGATGGATGCAGAAGGAAAGAGTTTTGGAGATGCCAAGCTCGAAGCGGCCGAAGAATATGCCATTGAATGTGCCATTCTGAAGGTGGTAGGTTCTGAGGTACTGGATTATGTGACCGATGAGACCTTACAGATTCACGGCGGAATGGGCTATTCGGAGGAAGGAACGGCGGCTCGTGCCTATCGCGACTCCCGGATCAACCGCATATACGAGGGCACCAATGAGATCAATCGCCTGCTGACGGTAGATATGCTGTTGCGTCGGGCGCTAAAAGGACAATTTGACTTGGTGGGTCCTGCTTGGGCGGTACAGAAGGAATTGGCTTCCATGCCAAGTTTTGAGCAGCCTAGTGGTGCATACGGCAAAGAAATTAAGGCGCTGAAGGACTTCAAAAAAGCCATTTTGATGGTGGCGGGCGCTGCGGCTAAAATGCAGATGGATGGCAATCTGAACCTGAAAGAAGAGCAAGAAATTGTGATGAATGTGGCCGATATGTTGATTGACTTATTGCAAGCGGAATCACTGTTGTTGCGCGTACAAAAATTGGCGGACATGGAGACCAAGCATCCACAGGAGGTGTACGATGCCATGTTGCGCGTCTTCCTCACGGATATGACTGCCCGCCTGACCAAGAATGCTACTGATGCGTTGGTATCCTTTGCGGAGGGTGATCTGTTGCGGACTATGTTGATGGGACTTAACCGTTTCACGAAGTACCCACCCACCAATGTCAAAGCGGATCGTCGCCTGATTGCTGATCGCATGATTGAGGCCAATGGTTACTGTTTCTAATGGCTTGGTTCCGTGGCGTTTAATTCCGCGATTTTAAGGGGCTAGTCAATAGCAAAAAACACCGGTATCGAAGAGATTTGATACCGGTGTTTTTATTTTTGGGCGTGTTAGAGCTGGCTTTGCAGCCCAAAGTTCGGCGTCAAAACAGCTTAGCAGGCCATCGCTGGTGCTCTGCTTTGGGGCTTATTTGTTGGGCACAGCGTTATTGATCTATAGTTCTTTTTCCAATTGTATAACAATATAACGACGAAGGTATATAATCATAAACTACCCCCTTAAGCTCGATTTCATCGGTAATATCTATAGTGGTTACAATAGCGCGATTAAGCTTATTTTTAACTAAAAAACTATTCAAACTTTTAAGTTCGCCTGGTTTATCAAAATATCTATTTGACCATTTAATTTCTACAGCCCAAGCTGGTTTTAATTTTTCTGAAGACAACCCCACAATATCGACTTCTCCACTTTTCCATCTTGCATAGTAGGGGGTATGCCAATAACGATGAAACCATTGTGAAAAAATTGCAGTTTCAACCATGTTCCCCATCACTTCTGAATCAGAATTTATAGGTGAAAATAGTGCACTTCTTAAGGAAGGATTTGTTAGATAAATTTTAAAATAATTTGCTCGTTTAAATTTTTTTCCACTTAAGTCTATCCTGTTAACAACGCGGATTAAAAACGCAGCCTCTAGATAGCTAATGTATTTTTTCATTGTATTCTTAGATACACCAGAAGTAGTTGATAATGTATCATATGAAAATTCATTGCCAGAATTAAAGGCAATTGTCGTGAATAAGGAATTCAATTCTTGAACATCTTGAATTCCATATAGGCTAGGCAAATCTCTCAACAGAACTTTATCGATTATGTCACTTTTTATATACCTGCCTGGATTTTTCTGAATTTCCTCTGACAAAGATACTTCAGGGTATCCGCCATAATTTATATAATTAATGAAGTGTTTATTTAATTCTTGAATATTGATTGTATTAAAAACTATAAATGAATGGCCGTTCCAAGTCTTCTCTTTTGGTATGATTAAATGCTCTAGGTCTTTTAAATGTATATACTCGTGAAAAGTTAACGGAGGAAGAGTGAAATCTGTAAACCTACCAGCTCCAGACTCATTACTTTTCAACTTCAATGCAGCTGCGGCTGAACCCGATACGACAAACTTAACGTAGTGATATGAATCTACTAAAGATTTTAAGTGAACTTCCCAATCTTTCAAATATTGTACCTCATCAAAAAAGACATAGTATCCTTTTAAGTCATCTTCTTTCCCTACAGCCTTTCGACAATAGTTAAATAATTCTTCTATTCCTATACTGTTAAAAATAGGTGTTTCAATCGATAGGTAGAATATTTTTTTCGGATCAACTCCATCATCAATTAATCGTTGAATAGTATGAAAAATCATTACTGTTTTGCCTATTCTTCTTGGCCCCATAAGAACAACAGCTCTCTTAATTCTACTATTTTTAACAAGATGAACAAACCTAGGAAAATATAATCTCCTCTTCATTAATTGGTAAAAATCATCAACTTTTCTATCAACCCACCAAGGGTTTTCAAACCTTATTCTATCTAGGATCTGTTGTTCTGTTATCTGAAAAAGTGGCATATAAGATCATTTTTTTGACTCTATATTTGCAAATATAGTCATTTAGAAGCAAATAAATGATCTTATTGTGTATATAACAAATTGTAGGAGGGTGTCAGGTTTGTCCCAAAAAAAGATTGAGCAGATGGGATTCTATTAATTTGCTTCGTCATTATTATGGATTTGTGCTTTGGGGAGCATGTTTGGAGGTAGTCCCTGAAGTATATTCGGGCAAGCTATTCAGGCTGCAAATTTCAGGTTTTGGGTTTTAAAGCACCACCTCCAAATATGCACTAACGATCTGCCAGTTGCCGTTGCATGTGACTTCCTGCCCAATTCCACGAGCGCCAACTCAATTGGTTTTGCCGTCGCATAAACACCTTCCGTTTTTGCTCAATATCTTCCCGCAGTTGGGCAGGATCATTCACCAATTTGCTGATTTCCGCTTCGCGATTGACGAGGAGCCATACATTTCCCAAACCTACCTCATGGGTCAGGAAGTAGTCGTCCAGCACACTTCCCGTGCTAGCGGCCTGATGGATGTTGTATTTGGTAATGATCACATCCCAATTCAATGTACTGAAGGTGAGCAACACGGCATAAAAAATCCAGGCATTGTTTCGCAATAGATAAAAGGCTGATTTTTTGTCGCGAATTTTGAAGTATAGGAACAGTAATCCGGACAGGACCATAATCAGGAAGATGAAGACGCCGATGCGTTTGTAAGCCAGTCCATATTGACTCAGATAACGAAAGTTCCGCATGCCTACGGAAAGGGCCAGCAAGCCATTCTGGGCGATCCAAACATAGGTCATCTCGTGCAAAAGGGTGTTTTGTTTGTAAAAATTCTGATTGCCCCGAAAGAAATACAGAAGGATAGCTGCTGAGAGCAAGATGGAGAGGATGAGTAAATAGGTGCCTTCGTGTACATACTGACTCAATTCCGCAGCTGTGGTCATTTCTGTTTCTATCCAGACATAACGCAAGTCGGTCATATTTACCACAAACAATAGGGTATTGAGTAGGCCAATGGTAAGAATGGCCACCCAATACTCATTTTTCAGAGAGAGCAAATGTGTTTGTGGCCACCAGCGCTCCTTAAAGGGAATGCGTCGACGTACCAATAGATCACTTTGGCTGGCCTCCAGATGGGTAAATAACTCCCCAAAACGAGAGCGAAGAATGCCCGCCCCCATCAGCCAAAAGCCAACCATGAAAAGTAGGATTTGCTCAATGGAAAGATGCCAGTGAAATACGTTTAGGAAGCTCGACCAAATGCGATCAAATAAAGCTGCCCACTTCTGGTTGGCTTGGTAATAAATACTACCAAACAGCCCCAAGCAGAATATGGGCAGAATCATCAACGGAATCTTTTGAAATGGTAGCCGCTGATAGGACGCTGGTAAAATCACCTTGCGCAGTTCCCGCAGCCACTGCTGGGCTAGGGTTAGCACACTGGTCAATGCCAATAGGATGGCAAAAATCAGAAAACGCAATTCCCGCCGTTGGGCAAATCCGATTAGGAGTAGTAGGGAGAACCAGTGCATCATTTTGGCAAAATCAGAATTGTGCCAGATGACAATGCATGCGGTGAGCAATACTCCTCCCGCAGCAAATAAGGCGCTAGGGGTATGTTTTAATTCGGGTTGAAAACCAAAAATGGTTGCCAATAGCGCAATGGTAAACACTAAGGTGTTCAACCCCATTTGTTCTCCCGAAAATAGATGTACATAAGTGATTCCGCTGAGGACGGTGAGTCCGGTAATAACGAAGTGCTTTTTCATATCGATTTGTATTTATAGTCGTCATTGATCATTGGGGAGGTGTCTGCCGATGTGGGACTACTTAAGGCCAGTAGCATGAAGTAACCCAACATCAGTATGGCCGTAAGGACGATGGCCAATCCGAAGGTATTTAGGTGCAATAGCGGTTGACTGAGCACCCGTCCAATGTCTTGGAATAAAGCCAGTGGCTGTGTGACAATATCCCAACTGTTCCAGCGCAGGAACCGCCCGAGATACACGCCAAAACCAGTTAGCCCAATACTGGCCAGCACCACCAGCCAACCCATCTTTTTACCGATCTGAACATCTAATACCCGATGTACCTTTAACAATGACAAAAAGCCCAGCATTAGTCCGGTCCACGCAAAGGAAAACAAGACCAGGAGGTCGTACCATAAGGGTAAGGGAGGTCGGTGCTGTAAATGCAACAAATCGGTGACGATGTAAGGCGCATTGGGAAAAAATAAGAGCCAACAGCAGAAAATGGGCAGCAATTGCCACAAACTGCTGCCCCGCCAAGCTTTGCGTTCCAGGATGAGCGCAAAGAGATAGGGAATCCAGGCGAGGAACAGATTCCAGGCGAGGAACAAAAAAGTATACCCTCTATACCGGGTAAGTGTACCAATCCTGGGAATTTCGTCGGGGATGCTATTCATTTTGTACAAGCGAAATAGCAGTAACAAACCATCGAAGGCGGTCATCAGTACCAGGGTCAGGAAGAGGCGCTGGTTTCTGTTATTTAAATGAATCTGGATGTTCATAAAGTACTTTGAATTTCAAAGTTGATGAATAAAAAAATGCAGCTTCTAGTCGTATTATTTTATACTTATTCTTTAATGTCTTTGATAATGCGCTCCAAGGCATCCAAGTGATCGGTAAAAGCCTGCTTACCGACCTTGGTGGCACAATAAGAGGTATTGGGTCTGCGGCCAATGAACTGTTTGCGCACCTCAATAAATTGTTCCTCTTCCAGTGCTTTAATGTGGCTGGCCAGGCGACCATCTGAGAGCTCCAGCATATCGCGCAGTGTGGTGAAATCCACCCAGTCATTGACCATCAACATCGACATGATGCCCAGTCTGACCCGATTGTCGAAGGATTTATTGAGTTGCGTAATAATCTTTTTCATGCCACTTCTGTGCGTTCGTATTTCAGGTACATGCCCATGCCATAAACAATGTGTAAAATGCCAAAACCGATGGCCCAAAATTCCAGTCCGTAGCCCAGGTTAAACATAGCCAGTAAACCCAAGACGACTTCACTAATGCCCAGATAGCGCACGTCATTCAGCGTATATTTACTGGCATTAACCAGTGCCAATCCGTAAAAAATCAGCGTAACAGGAGCGATTAATCCGCGCAGTTGCAAAGTAAACAGCGCCAAACAAAAGATGCCACCCGCAGCCAATGGAATAGCTAGATTTATGAGTAGTCGCTGGGTCAATGGATCCCAGATTTTTTGCCCTTTACGGCGAGCCTTACGCGTGGTAAAAAGTATTCCTGCCGTCAGTGCACCGACCAATACCACGGTGGCGTCTACCAGCAGAAAAGTCAGATAATTCATGCCCCATTTATTGGCATCAGGCATCAGCGCATAGTAGGCTTTTTTACTATCAAAAGGCATAATCCCAAAATAAATGTAAACCATCGCTGCACCGACCAGAGCAATGGTACCTGCGGCTACACCAGATAATCCGCTCAGGGAAATGAATCGGGAAGAGCGTTCCATCAGCGCGCGAATTTCGCTCAATGCCTCCAGGTGGGAGTTGTGATGCTGGGTCATACGTATCTAATTAATTAAAGTACTTTGAAAAACAAAGTTAGTAGATAAACGGAAGAAAGACAAATTTATTTTTCGGGAGGAGGGGACGTGGAGTTATTTATTGGATGGGTGGAGATAGTGGAGATTCGACTTTTGGGAGATTTATGATCATTCGTGTCTGAGAGCATGCTTGATGTAGCCGGGCCGCAGTGTGGCGACAGCTATTAGCCCGTGGTTGGTCTTGAGCGGAGTAAGAGAAAGCAACATTGAGCTGCGTAGCAGCGACACAACGGTCTTGTTGTCCCAACTCCCATTAGTTGGAGGCAGAGGTGTCCAATAATTCCAACGTAGAATCGCGGAAAAAGGGCTTAACGGGTACTGAATCGATCAAGGTTTTGATCTCAGGTTTTTCTGGTTTGAAAGGCTTTGGGGGCTTGCTGAGGGTGTCTCGTTTGAGGCGCGCCTGGTGAATGAGTATAGAATCGGCCAGGCGGCTGGCTTCGGCTAGTACCTTTTCCTGGCAGACGCGAAGTTTTGTCGCCCGATGGAGTGCCAAGCGTTCTTTGACCTGCTCTTCGATCACGGATTGGCGAATCTCTGTTTCTGTTTCCGGAGGCTCGCAACTCAGCAAAGTGAGCAAACAAAGATGGATTAGAATTCTAATTTTCATTTTTCTTTAGCATTCTTTCGCGCAGCATCTTTTCTTCTAGCTTGCGGACTTTTACGATGGAGTCGACGGCGGATTTAACCTCCTTCTCAAAGTTGGCATCACAGATGCTATCGAGTATTGGTGCTATCTCTTTGACCTGCTGTAGGAAGAGCGTATCAATCAACCGGCGTTCCTCCGAACTCAGCCTAACCTGGGTGCCTGCATCTTCGCCACAACTCCAGAGCAATAGGCCCCCTGCGATGACAAAAAAGCCAATTTTAACGTTGGTCCACATCGATTATCTTTTTGCGCAATTCGAAATTTTTACCCAGATAAACCTTACGAACCATCTCATCAGCGGCCAGTTCCTCGGCGGTGCCCGCCTTGAGTATGCTGCCTTCAAACATCAGGTAAGCCCGATCGGTGATGGAAAGGGTTTCCTGTACATTGTGGTCGGTGATCAGGATACCGATATTTTTGGTCTTCAACTTGGCCACGATGTACTGAATATCTTCTACCGCGATAGGATCGATCCCGGCAAAGGGTTCGTCGAGTAGAATGAAGTGTGGATCGGTAGCCAGCGCGCGGGCAATTTCCGTCCGCCGTCGTTCACCACCTGAGAGGGTGTCGCCACGGCTTTTACGTACCTTGGCCAAACCAAATTCATCGATCAGCGATTCGAGCTTTTCCTTCTGGGCGGCTTTGTCGAGGTCTTTGCGCATCTCCAAAACCGCTGCAATATTGTCCTCTACACTCAGCTTGCGGAATACGGATGGTTCCTGTGGCAGGTAGCCAATACCACGTTTGGCCCGCTTGAACATGGGTAGATCGGTGATTTCATCCTGGTTGAGAAAGACGGAACCTCCATTGGGTTTGATAAATCCCACTACCATATAAAAGGTGGTCGTCTTACCGGCACCGTTTGGCCCCAGCAGCCCCACGATCTCCCCCTGGTTTACTTCCAAAGACACATCCTTCACGACCTTTCTACGACCGTATACTTTCACCAGATTTTGGCACCAAAGTTTCATCATCCTCCCCTATTTTAGACAATTAATCAATATACTCATATTTGTTCAGAAACCGGAATCCGGCAGTCACCTCAAAGGTGATGTTGCGGATCTTCCGTTCTGATAAAGTCCGTTCGTTTCCTGTGTAAGGGTCGGTGACATTTGGAATGGGAGGCTGACGGTATTGTAAAGAGAAGTCGGGATTGATGGAAAATTCCAGAATCATACCCGTCAGTTCACCAAATGGAATTTCAAATCCACCACCCGCATAAATACCATAGTTGAACTCATTGATAAAAGTAGGCTCATCAAATGGATAAATAGCATAAGCGGGGTTTCGTAGATTAAAGTCGGTGTATTCATCCAGGTTGGTACTTACCGTATAATCTACCCGAATACCAAAGGCGTAATAAACCTTAGCCTGATCGGAAAAGTCAAATTTTTGCTTACCACCCAGGGTCAAGGATAAGTTGTTGAAGCGAAATTCCTTAGCAGAAGGTTGGAAAATTTGGCTGGTAATGCTACTAATAAACTGTCGGTTGCGCTGTGCACTTCCTTTAACATGGTACCCCAATTGGGCAAACAGTGCAAAGGCATTATCATCGCTCAAGGACTCGATAAAGGCAATGCCGTGGTATTTCAATAAGGGATCCTGATCTAGTCCAGACCAGTCTTGGATACCTATGGTTAATCCACCTTTGATCCCAAAAGCATACCCTTGAGCCTGAACAAAATAAGTTGTCAATGCAAAACCTAAAAAGAGTAATATCTTTCTCATCTGCTATCGGTTGTAGTTAGATTCATTGTTCGCCGAAAGGTAGGCAAAAAACGCGATTCATCCAGTATTTTCAGGGGGAAGATCTATATGGGGCAGGCTTACAAAAGTAATGGAGCCAGCCCCCAATATCTTCAAGATTTTGAGGGCTGGCATTACCTCTTCATTTACTTTGTGCGCAATCGCATACCGACATGGATGACATTATCGGTCAGTCCATTTAAGCTTTTCAACTGATCTACGGTCAAATTATATCTTCTGGAAATATTGTACAATGTATCCCCTTTTGCCACCACGTGGAAGTTTTCGGTAACAACCGGTGGGGGCACTACCGTAGGTTCATCGGGTTCGACCAATGGTTCTTCCGGGAAGCTGGGTTGATTGTCAATGACCTCCTCTTCATCAGTCGTTGGCGTTGTTGGGGTCGTTGGCGTCGGATTTGGGGGTGTGGTTACCGGTGGCGTAACGACTGGTGGATTTGGCTTATCTGTAGGGGGGATATCCACCTCAATCTTCTCGGGAATGGTAGAAGGGTCTTTGGGCTTTGACTCGGGATATTCCGTAGTTTTCCCGGGGTCTAGGACCGGTGGTTTGGGTTTGGTGATTGGAATTTCAGGTTCCACAACATCAACGCTTTCCTCCGAATCATCCGTTTCGATCTCTCCATCTTCATTTTCATCAATGAGGAGTTCGGGCATCGGTGGTTCATCCGATTCGCGATACTCACTAAGCAGTTTCGGTCTTTCCTTAACCTTACAGCCACGCAATTTGATACGCTCATTGGGTGCAGGCTGAGTCCCTTCATCCATGCGATTGCGTTTGTAGAGTTTTGACACTTTCACGGCATACCGTTGCGAAATGTAGAGCATGTCTTGTCCGCTTTCCACGTAGTGGTATTTCTCCTTGCCCCTGTACGCATTGCGTTTGGGTTGGATATAGATTTTATCGCCCTCTTCGAGTTTTTCCGTTCCATCGGAGGCGATCTCATTATATTTCAACAATTGGCGTAGAGCCACATCTGTGCGGCGGGCGATATCTGCCAGGGTTTCATTGGATTCGGAGCGTACATATTTTACGTCATTATTGGTCAAAATACCGGCGACAATTTCCGAAGCAGGCGTCTCCAAATCAATGGTCGACATTTCATCGTATTTGTGCAGCTCGTACAATTCGATGAGGTTAATCAGTTTTTCGGAATAGGTGGCACTGGTGGCATAACCCGCTTGTTTCAGGCCCACCGCCCAGCGTTTATAATCTCGTGGATTAAGGCGGAATAAGAATCCATAGCGATAGGACTTGTTGGGATCCCGCAAAAATTCTGAGTGGGCGACATAACAGGCCTCCACCGATTTATAGGACCGGAAGCAGGATTCTACCAATTGACCTTGTTCATTATAATCGTCATCTTTCCGGTATACCTTTTTGCCTTTCCAGTTGTTGCCACATTTGATGCCAAAGTGGTTATTGCCTTTTCGGGCCAGCTCGCTTTTACCGGCATTGGATTCGAGGATACCTTGCGCCAGTTTGATACTGGCGGGAATACCGGCTCTTTCCATTTCCCGGATGGCGATTTCGGCATAGTCTTCGATGTATCGAATAAAATCTTGGTTTTGGGTCCACACCTGTTGTGTAAAGGAGAACAGCAGACAAACAATGAGCAGTTTCTTTTGCATTTTTTTTTCTTTAGCATCTTCTATGAAAAATCCCCAAAGAAGGGATTAGCCACAGAATTCAAAATAGAATGGTAATTGGGTAAAACGATTATCTTTTTGTTAACTTTTTTCAGATTAAAACAGTGTCCATAAAAAAGTAACTACCGTAGCTACGAAACCGACCATGAAAATATTGTAAGAAATGGATAAAAACCGATATTTTTTGTCCAATACTTTTCCCAGATAGTACAAATCGCGGGTCATATTGCCAATCAGCAATTCTCCATCTCGAAACATGGCGTCCATGGCTGCCTCATATTGGTCAAGGTTGAGCTGGACAAAATTGCCAAAGAAGATGATGTTTCGTTTGGCTTGATCAGGAGACAATTTCTGGTTGAGCACAGTCACCTTGGGACGCGCTGAAAGCACGGCGAAGGTGAGCGAGGCCAACCCGGTTACGAGAAAAATGACGACCGGTAGAATCACCATCGGGTTTTTCTCTGCAATGTGTTGGTAGGATAGCGCCGTGATGAGCACCGAGATCAGGATGGTATTCACACTGATCATGATATTGGCCTTATTGTCAGCAATGGCGCTGAGGTTGATGTGATTGCGATAGTTGGTTCGAAAGAAGGTTTGAATGCTGCGAATCGGAATCTGATCTTCCAATTGCTGAAAATGCTCCGGGGGCAGGATTTCTTCCGGCCGGGCATTTTTTTGCTGTTTTTCGGCTTGTAATTTTTGCAACAGGATATTTTGCGACAGCTTGGGCGTGTAATGCATTTGGCCATGAGCCGTAAAAAACTTAACACTCAACAGCTCTTCCAATTGCTGTTGTGCCCATTGTAGCTTGTCAAAAGTCTGATCTTGCATGAATTCCCGTTCCAGCCTCAATAACTGGTGCCTTTCGGAATATTGGTGCACATAGGTAGCCATATGCAGGGCATCAGTCACAATCTTGCCCTCTTCCGTTTCTGGGCGGCGATTGCTACTCAATCCTTCCAAGCAGGCCAGCGTACGTGCTTTAATGTTTGTGTCCACTGACTGACTGTCCAGAAAAGCTCCTGCCATGCGCGCACTGTGTGGAAAAGGGTTGGAATAAACGGATAAATAGCCTGTAACGGCAAACCATCCGACCAACTCACTGATAGTCTGGGTGTTTTCATCCACTGTGCCTTTCTGGCATAAAATCTCCACATAATGCACAACTTCTCTAGCCAGGGCATAATGATGAAAAACCAGTCGAGTATCCCCTCTTTTATCAAAGAGTTGCTGTACTTGCTGGCTCGCCTTGATCAGCAGGGGAGAATTGCTTCCCGCTTCCCTTACTGTGTATTGTCCTTCCATAGGATTGATTTCCGTGTACAAAGATAAGCGATTAATAGAAGTTTGAAAATTTACATTTGTTGTGTGGCTGACAGCGAAAATGGGCATTTAGTCGTTTACAATAGCGCAGCGTAAGGATTTTATCTCTATTTTTGCATTCGATCAGCAGCAGACCAATCTCATAAATGGCTTTCCAAGTCAGTAAATAAACGTCATTCTCGAAATGGCCCCTGAAGCACATTACACCTTTTTAACGGTTATAGAAATAACCGAACATTAGTTCTTTTTCTAGGCTTAACGTATAAATTACCCTTCTCTGGCAATTTGTATCGACCCATTTAACGTTGTAGTGGTCGGCAATTAAAGCGTTGTCTGAGAATTAAAAATCACTGCTACATGATTACGAGAAAACTTTGTCTCGCATTTTCTGGCTTGGCGTTGTTGCTGACCAGTTGTAGTCAATTTGATGATTTTGATAACATCAAAGGCGTTGACTACGATGCAGAATATGCGATTCCTCTGGTAAACACCAGCACCTCAGTTGGAGATTTGCTGGAAAATTTTGAAGAAAACTCTTCACTGGTCATTGATCCAGATGGACTGATCCGCTTTCAGTACAGTGGCGATGTCCTTACGGAAACCAGTGAGAATGTTTTTGCCGCCATTAATGAAACCTTAGTTCAAGGGGGCATTATTCCGCTGACCAGCGATACCACTCCTTTACCCTTTGAGTTTCCCAGCGGACTGGATGTGGATCGCCTGGATTTGAAAACGGGCAAATTTACCTACGCCTTCCAAAGTACCAATCCTGAGCCCATCAATGTGGTATTAACGATACCCGGAGCGACTAAAAATGGCAATATTTTAAAATTTGAATTTACCATTGCCGCCTATTCCGGGTCGGGAAGTGCCAGTTTGGCCACCAATGGTTTATTTCCCGCATCGCTGGAAGGGTATGCTCTGGTACCGGAGGATAATGGCAATATCAACATCATCTACGAAGCGACTTTGCCCAACGGTGATACGGTGACGCCCGATGTAGGAGGGATTCTTATCGAGGGGTTGTCTTTTTACTATGCAGAGGGCTATCTCGGACAAGATGTCTACGAAGGAACCCGTGATACCATTGTGATCGACTTTTTTGAAAATTGGTCCCGGGGGGATATTTATTTTGCCGATCCGCGGATTACAGTCAATTTTGAGAATTCCTTTGGGGTACCTACACGTTCCCAGGTAGATGTATTTGACATTTTTACCGTGAGGGAAGAAGTCTTGCCATTGGAAAGTGAATTTATCGACAACGGCATCGACTTTCCTTATCCGCAGCTGGATGAAGTGGGACAAGTGAAATACAAGAGTTTTACTTTTGACAAAGAAAATTCTAATATCGACGTGGTACTAGGTGCCGGCCCATTGGCGATTGATTACGAAGTAGACGCGAGCATCAACCCGGATATGGATACCAATATTCGCGGATTTATTACAGACAGCAGCTATTATAAAGTGCGTGTGGATGTGGATTTGCCCCTCTACGGATGGGCTTTCGATTTTTTGACTCAGGACACCTTTGAATTGTCTTTCGACAAATATGATCAGGTAGATGAAGCCGAATTTAAGATTGTTACCGAAAATGATATGCCATTGGGTGTAGACATTCAAGGGTACTTTTTGGATGAAAACGGTACAGTCCTTGATTCCTTATTGGATAGTCGTCAACGCTTGGTTTCTCCGGCCGGTGTCGATAGTGAAGGTGTTGCCAATGCCACGGCTACTGAAACCACCTATGTGCCCTTTCCAAGGGAGCGTTTTGACAAGATTTTACCGACCCAAAAACTGATTTTGGTGGCAGCTTTTAGCTCTACTAATGCACCGGATGAATATGTGAAAATTTTGGCCAATCAAGATGTGCGAATCCGGATTGGGGCGAAATTTAAGGTGAGTAATTAGATTTGATTAGAATGGCGCGTTATTGGCGAAGCTTAAATAGACGTGCAGGTGATTTCAATCCTTGGTCAATTTTTTCCATTCACAAAAAATGTGAATGCTTTTATCATTGAATTAGAATCCAAATATGAAAAATATATTCTTGCTCCTTCTGGGAGTTTGTTTTGTCTCTTATAGCCAGGCTCAGCAGGAGTTGGGCACTCATTTTATGCAAGGCTATTGGCAATCGACCAATACCAATCCGTCCTTCATGCCCAATTCTCGCATTGTGATTGGACTGCCTGGGGTGTACAATAATTTATTGGTGACCAATGTAACCTTTTCCGATATCTTGGTAGAGGACGAAAATGGCAATAACCGCATCGACGTAAAAAATGCCATTTCCCAATTGGGCGATAATAATTTTATCCGGGAAGATCTGGACATTGAAACCGTTAGTGTGGGGTGGCAGTTGGGCAATTTGATGCTTAGTATCGGTCACAAGCTGCGCTTCAATTCGTTCATCAACTATCCAAAGGCCTTTCCACAACTGGTGTGGGAGGGAAATGCCCAATTTGTTGGCCAAACAGTGGAGTTTAGTCCGGACATTCAAGCTTCTGCTTACCACGAAATTGCCTTGGGAGGGGCCTACCGCTTGGGCAATATCAGCATAGGTGGACGTGTGAAGCTGCTCAGCGGCGTGTCGGATGTATCTACAGATCGCACCCAGCTGAGTTTATACACCAGTGACGATATTTACCAGCTCAATCTCGACGCCGATTTTCGCGTCAATACCTCGGGCGCTTTGTTTTACAACGGTTTTGACGACCTGGTGATTGATTTTAATTTTGGTCGTTTTGAGACGAAAAACTTCCTTTCCAAGAATAGTGGTATTGCTTTTGATTTGGGGGCTTCCGCCCAATTTGGCAAGCTAGGCCTGGCCGCTAGTGTCATTGATATTGGCGAAATCACCTGGAAGGACGAGGTGAAAAACTACAGTCTTTTGGGTGATTATGAATACGAAGGTCTCGATATTGCTAGAGAAGTGCTGGAGGATTCGACAGACATCGGTTCTGCGCTGGATACGCTACAAGCCATTTACGAACCAACCGAAACCACCAATTCATATAGAACCAAACTACCCGGACGGGTCTACCTGAGCGCCACCTACCAGCTATCCGAAAAACTACAATTAGGCGGCCTTTTCTACACCGAACGTTTTCGCGGCGAAAACTTCCCTGCGGTAGCCGTTAGTGCCCAGTATAAGTTAAACAAATTCTTACAATTTGGAGGACTCTACGCTTTCCGCAATGATACCTTTGATAACCTAGGAGTGAATGCCGCTGTAACCGTCGGCCCTGTGCAGATCGTCGCGGCTACGGATAATATCCTGACCGCTTTTCAGGTGAATAATAGCAATAATGCCAATGTGCGATTGGGGATAAATCTAGCATTTGGTAAAGCAACAGATACGGCAGAGGGAGAGGAAAAGTCGTTTTATTAGGGGAGGGCACGGAGATATTGGAGAATAAGGTCTCTTTGCAATACCACCAATAATCGTTATTGATATAATGATGTTTTTTATCATCATTATATCTATAACGATTGTCTCTTCTGAAATTTCCCTAATATTCTATGCTCCCCCCCATTCTCTCAGTACCTTTTGTCCCAGTAATCCCGAAATTCGTTTATTCACCTCCGCACTATTCAGCTCATAATATGCCCATTCCTGCATCGTAAAGTGTCCAATGACACAACCCCGCAGTAGTTCCCGGAGCCGGTTGTCTTTCTGTAGTAGCTGCCCAATTTTCTTCCGTTTTTGTGGTAGCGGGAACTGATTCAGGGCCACCTTACGTTGTTGTAAATGATGCTGGAAGATGGCCAGTAATAAGTCGTGCTGCATCTTGAGAATGGACCGCAGGGTGGTGTTCTGAAAGACCTCATCCGGTTTGGATTGATCGGTAGGTAAGTGGAGCTCAGGTCGCAAGGTACGTCGGTCCATCATAAGGATAGTTTTTGCAATATAATGTGAGGGAGACTCATTTGTTTAGTCCTCGGCAATATTTCTAAAAAATATTCTCCGCAAATATTTGTGCGATAATGTTGAAAAGCGGTATATTTGCACTCGCTTTTTTTGGCAGGGCAAGCAGTTGTCCATTGCCATAAGGCAAAACTTAAAACAAAAGGCGCGGTAGCTCAGCTGGATATAGCGCCCGTACGGGAGGTCGACAATTGGATCGAATTCCGGTACGAAAAAGTTAAAGAAGATGGCGCGGTAGCTCAGCTGGTTAGAGCGCAGGATTCATAATCCTGAGGTCGGCGGTTCGGGTCCGCCTCGCGCTACAAAGGAAGCCTTCACGAAAGTGAAGGCTTTTTTCATA
>CAXHCA010000008.1:0-85188 GCA_964015035.1 uncultured Saprospiraceae bacterium | reverse complement strand
AAAGGGCCGGGACCAAAATAGCCGAAAAGAGGTTCCAAAATCCCGGTTTTACCGGAACTGAATAGCTTGCCCGAATATACTTCAGGGACTACCTCCAATCATGCACTTAGACTATTTCTAATTTGCTAAAGCAAATCCTAGTAACGGTAGTATTCTGGTTTGAATGGTCCTTCCTGCTCAACACCGATGTATTCAGCCTGATCTTTAGACAACTCTTCCAATTCAACACCAATTTTTGCCAAGTGCAAACGAGCAACTTGCTCATCCAGATGCTTAGGCAACATGTATACCTTGTTTTCGTAATTATCGCTATTCTGCCACAATTCGAGTTGAGCCAATACCTGATTGGTAAAGGAATTGGACATGACAAAAGATGGGTGGCCGGTAGCACAACCGAGGTTGACCAAACGACCTTCCGCCAATACCAGGATATCGTTACCATCAACGGTATACTTGTCTACCTGTGGTTTGATCACCACTTTTGTATCACCGTACGTACCATTCAACCAAGCCATATCGATCTCATTGTCGAAGTGCCCAATGTTACAAACGATCGTCTTATCCTTCATCAGTTTGAAATGCTCCGCAGTGATGATATCTTTATTACCCGTAGCCGTGACAATGATATTAGCCCGAGGAATGGCATTGACCATCTTTTTCACCTCAAAACCATCCATTGCGGCCTGTAGGGCACAAATGGGATCAATTTCTGTGACGATTACCCGACAACCTGCTCCGCGCAATGAAGCTGCAGACCCCTTGCCAACATCACCATAGCCTGCAACAACAGCGACCTTTCCAGCCAACATGATGTCTGTAGCCCGACGAATAGCATCTACACAAGATTCTTTACAACCGTATTTGTTGTCAAATTTAGACTTGGTTACCGAGTCATTGACATTGATCGCTGGCATCAATAAAGTGCCTTTTTGCTGTCTTTCGTACAATCGGTGTACACCGGTCGTTGTCTCTTCGCTCAATCCTTTGATACCCGCAGCCAATTCAGGATGCTTGTCCAATACCACATTGGTCAGGTCTCCACCATCATCAAGAATCATATTTAGCGGTTGGCCTCCTTCAAAAGCAAAAAGGGTCTGCTCAATAGCCCACCAGAATTCTTCATCGTTCATACCTTTCCAGGCATAAACGGGAATACCAGCCGCGGCAATGGCAGCGGCCGCGTGATCTTGTGTTGAGAAAATGTTACAAGAAGACCAACTAACCTCCGCTCCCAGCTCGATCAGCGTTTCGATCAATACGGCAGTTTGGATCGTCATGTGCAAACATCCGGCAATGCGCGCACCTTTCAATGGCTTTGACTCGCCGTACTCTTCACGCAGGGACATTAAGCCCGGCATTTCTGCCTCTGCTAGTTCCATTTCCTTTCGCCCCCACTCTGCCAGAGCAATATCTTTTACCTTGTATTTTACTTGACTTCCTGTTGATTGCATGGATAACAATATTTATTTTTTTAAAATGAGGTGCAAAATTACGCAATTCCGACTGGTTTATCAATCCTTTTCTCTTGTTTTGACAAAGATGACTCTACCTTAACATTAGCGCCAGGGCACCCATTTGGCCTCTTTTGCCGGTTCAACTCGTGCCATCTGATCTAAAAGTCGATGAAAAGACAATGGAAATTTGTCAAAGATGAGAAAAGACAAACGGTAAGCGCTATTCCTCCGCATTGGTCATTGATTCATTTCGAATTTCCTCCATAACATACGATACGCCTCTAACGGGAATCGGCAGCCAATCGGGGCGGGCATTCATTTCATATCCCAATTCGTAAATGGCTTTTTCCAAAATGTAATTGCGAAGCAAAAGCTGTAAATCTACCTCCTTTTCCGGGATAAACTTCTGTCCGGCCGCCCGATCCAGGTAGGCCGTCAGGTAAGATTGGCTGATGTAATGGAACCATTGGCGCGCCCACTTCTCCAGGAATTCCATGTCTTCCTTCCGATAATTTGCATTGAGCAATAGCTGACCATAAGCCGCATAATGAAATGACCGGATCATGCCAGCCACATCCTTAAAGGGTGTTTTTTTCAAGCGTCGCTCACTGATCGACAACATCGGTTCTCCTTCAAAGTCAATGATATAAAAATCACGGCCATTAAAGAGGACCTGCCCCAGGTGATAATCCCCGTGAATACGGGTTTTGTAGGTGTCCACCTTATGGTCAAAAAAATCACTGAACGTCCGCAAAATCTCTTCGCGTAGATCGAGCACCTGCTCCACTTCTGCCGCTACCTTGGGGGGCAAACGATCAAGGCGTGCAGTGAGGGCATTAAATTTCTCACTCACCAATTTCCGATTGCTGGAGTACACCGCTCGTTGGTAATGTTGCGTAAAGCGCTCCGGACAAAAGTCCGGATTGTCCTCGTTGGAGGCCAGAGCAATGTGCATTTCGGCCGTACGCCTCGCCAATAGCGTTACCCGCTCATAAGTCACACTTCCGATCAGTTCCTGGATCGTTTCGGGAATATCTTCAAAATAGAGCCGCTTTTTACGAACCAATTTTGGCAAAGCGGCTTGCCGCTCGACCTGGGTCAAGACCTTTTCATAATACCGGCTCAGTGATTCCAACATGCTGGTCCAAGCTTCTCCCTGGTTGGGAATTTTATCCTGCAATAAGCCCAGTATCGTATATGATTTTTCAGTTTGATTGATGTATTGAATGCCCCCGCCATAACGTGGCGAATATTCAAAATCCGTTTGTTCCGATAGAAAGCGTACCAGCTCCAGGTCTGGGTTGACATCGACATCGAGTTTGCGGTAGATTTTAAAGAAAAACTGATTGTTGTAAATGACCGAAGTATTGCTTTGCTCCACCTTTAAAACCTCTGATACTACGTCTTCTTTTTCCATTACCAAGGAGGACAAAATCTTTCCGGGTTCAAATCGTAGAAGGCCTTCTGGCAATGCAACATCCGTTTGGTTTTTTATCAGCCAAAACAGTTCATTGCGGAATTCTTCCTGATAAATGGCATCGACCACAATGGCCTCTACAGAAGGGGTTTTTAAATAGCAAAGTACACTATTGGATTCATTTTTGAGATAGCGTACGATGCTTTCTGCCTGTATGACCAATCCTACCGGCAAAAAGTAGGTTTCCGGCAAGCCGTGTGTATATCGCAGGTGAATCTGTAAGAGAAATACAGGAGATTCACCGACCATGATCGCGGGATAACGGCTGACATCAATAGAAACGATTTTCCTGGATTTTCCACTAAACCAGCGGCAATTGCGCAAGTAGGTGGGCAATATCTTTTTTTCAAAATGCCGTTTGGTAGTATAAGTATCAAAAAAGGCACTCCATTCCTCCTCTGAAACAATTTCGGGAATGGACCTTTCCTTGGGCATATCATCCTGGTCTTCCTGTTGCTCCATCAAAAACCAATAGTATCCATAAGGGCCCATGGTAAAGCGATAGGGTGTTGTTCCTACCGTAAAAAACTTGCTTTGACTAAAAATTTCTACCGGGCGTACTCCTGCAAAGTCTTTGAGATCCAATTCTACGGCCTGGGAATGTTTAGAGAGGTTGTAGACCACCAAAATGCTTTCCCCCTCATAAGTCCGGGTAAAAGCCAAAATTTTACCATTGAGCGGCTCCAGGAAGGTAATATCACCCCGGCTGAAAGCTTTGAGGCGCTTGCGCATGGCAATAATATTTTTCATCCACCATAGAAGAGAGGATGAATTGCGGTTTTGCACCTCTACATTGACCGCCTCATAACGATACAGTGGATCCTGGATCACCGGCAGAAAGAGCTTCTGCGGATTGGCAACAGAAAAACCGGCGTTGCGGTCGGCACTCCACTGCATGGGCGTTCGTACACCGTTTCTATCCCCCAGGTAAATATTATCGCCCATCCCGATTTCATCCCCGTAATAAATCACCGGTGTGCCGGGAAGTGAAAAAAGCAGGCTATTCAACAATTCCAGCTTTCGGCGATCATTGGCTAATAAAGGAGCTAATCGGCGGCGAATGCCTTTATTGATACGGGACCCCGGATCTTGTGCCAATACCCGATACAGGTAATCCCTTTCCTCCTCAGTGACCATCGACAACATCAAATCATCATGGTTCCGCAGGAATAGGCCCCACTGGCAATTTTCCGGGATGGTTGGCGTTTGGTACAGGATGTCAACAATGGGATAACGATCTTCCGTTTGTAAGGCCATAAAAAGACGCGGCATCAACGGAAAGTGGTAATTCATGTGGCATTCATCTCCTTTACCAAAATACTGAGCAGCCTCTTCGGGCCAAAGGTTGGTTTCAGCCACCAGTACTTTACCTGGATGCTTTTGATCCACATACTTCCGAAGTTCCTTGAGGTAATCGTGTACCTCAGGCAGGTTTTCACAATTGGAGCCTTCTCTACGATAGGTAAACATGATAGAAGAAACCCTTAGCGCATCGACCCCCATGTCAAACCAGAAATCAACTACTTTACGAATTTCTTCTCTGACCTGCTCATTGTCATAATTCAAATCCGCCTGATGGTGGTAAAATCGATGCCAATAATAGGCCTTCGCAACATTGTCCCACTCCCAGTTGCTGGTTTCGTAATCATTAAAAATCACGCTGGCATCCTGGTAGCGCTCCTGAGTATCACTCCACACATAAAAGTCGCGTTCCGGAGATCCCGGCGCTGCTTTCCTGGCCCGTTGAAACCACTCGTGCTGGGTCGAAGTGTGGTTCATGATCAGGTCAATGATAACCCGAATGCCTCTTTTCTGGGCTTCCGCCAAAAACCGTCGAAAATCAGACATATTTCCGTAGTCCGGGTGCACCGAGCAAAAATCGGATATATCATATCCATCATCTCGCAAAGGCGATTTATAGAAGGGAAGCAAAGAGACCACATTGACCCCCAAGTCTTCGAGATAATCCAGCTTTTCAGTCAATCCATTAATATCACCGATACCACTGCCATTACTGTCAAAAAAGGAGCGAATGTGTAGGGCGTAAATGATGCTATCTTTGTACCAAGGCGTTGTAGATTGAAGGCTGGGCATGCTTATTTTTTGGAAAAAATAAGGTTTTTTGCCTTCCCGTAGCAGATTTAGGTCAATTTTTTTTTGCTAACCGATTCCGTTCTTCACGCAGTTGTTTGGAAGTCTTGGTAGAACGATCGTGGCTCCATCCGGGAGGCATGAAAATATAGGCCAATCGGGTGCGCCATGGCAATGGCCTTTTAATATCCTGCCAAAGGCTTTTCCATTCATGAAAGACGATATTGACCGGATCACGCCGAATCTCCTTACCGTATAATCCATATTGGATGGGTTCATCAATATTTTCCTTCTGAAAGGTACCAAATAGCTGGTCCCAGATGATCAATACCATACCCATATTTTTATCGAGATAAGGGATATTAGAGGCGTGATGCACCCGGTGGTGGGAAGGCGTGACCAATACATATTCCAGCCAACCCAATTTACCGACCATTTGCGTGTGTATAATGATGCCGTAGATCTGTGTTATAGAGTACATTAAAAAAATATCTATGGCCTGAAAACCCAATAAAGCCAGTGGGATAAACCACAAGAAACGGTATAGGGGCTGAAAAACGGAGGATCGAAACCCGGTTGTTAAATTGAAGTGACTGGAGGAGTGGTGTGTCACATGTACCGCCCAAAACAACCGAGAATGATGATCAATTCGGTGGAGCCAGTAGAAAATAAAATCTTCGGCGATAAACAATGCGAACCAATACCAAAACCCTTGTTCAAAGTTAATCAGGCGAAACTGAAAAGCAAAGGTCAATGTAAAAAAGGCTACGCCTCGTAGCAGAAAATCCAGCCCCATGTTGCATAGCATCAAATAAACGTTTGAAGCCGTGTCACCGATGGTATAATAACGGCGGTCATGCCAATAACTCAAAAAGAACTCCAAACCAATCAAGACGATATAGATCGGCGTGCTGATTAACAGCAATAATTGCTCTGAATTACCAACCATGTTGAATTTGCTTTAATGCATGTTCAAAAAAAGGCAAATAAAACAAATATACCCGATCAAAAGTGTTTTGAGATGGTTTAAATTTCAATCCCTTTTCATCGGCTAAGTGCTTGTTTGGAGGTGGTGCTTTAGCAGCGAAAATGGCAGGTTTTGGGTGCTCACGAGGCTCATTTTTGAGTGCACCTCGGCTGAGCCGAGACGGACGAAAAAATAGCCGAAGTAAGGTTCCAAAATCCCGGTTTTACCGAGGCTGAATAGCTTGCCCGAATATACTTCAGGGACTACCTCCAAACATGCACTTAGTTTTCCTCAAATCCATTACGGTAAAATAGCCCGATTCTCACAAAAAAAGAAGTGCTTATCAGGGTAATAAGCACTTCTGCAGGTAGACTTTATCTTAGTGTCTCTATGTACACCTGTCATCAGTAGGTGATTATAATTAAGGAAGATATTTTTTGGGAATATCCCCTTTCTTAGTTGCCCATTTTGACAAAGCATATCCAAAGCCTTTTCCTTCATAAGGCACTTTTAGTAAAAGGCCTTTCTTGTTCGCGAGTTTATGAAGGGTGCTATTCAGCTTGGCTTTCAATTTTACTTCATCCCAATCTAATTTGTCTTTCTTCTTTTTAGACTCCATTAGCTCGATCAGGTCCGCATTAATCATTGTTTTTCCGGTAGCTTCAATACCATTCAGGATTAATTCATCCCAATCCGATAATTTGCGGTTTCTCGTAATCTTTTTAGTCTTGTTAGCACCTTTTCTGGCAATAGCCCTAGTCTTTCTGACAGGAGGCGTATGCACAACTACGGTTTCTGAAGAAGAATTTCCAATTGCTGCAATTTCAACCGGATTTTTCACGGCTCTTACTTTTGCTGTGGTTGCTTTCTCCCGTAGTTCGGAGATCACCTCCTTTGTTTTTTTGACCTGGAATTCAAGCTTACCCAGCTCCCCTCGATAATGCTGGATAAGATCTTGAATCAGATCTTTGGTCAATTCCTTACTCATGTTTCTGGTTTTAAAAATGTCTCTAAATAAAAAATAAATCTACTAATAAATAAAACTTAACATTCATTTTATTTCATCATTTTGCTCCCTTTTACATAGCACAAAATCAATTGATTAGCATGTTTCTTCTTAGAAAAAGGTAAAGTATCTTTGAGGTCTACTAAGTGATGTCTAATTGAAATAGGTAAGAAAGCTACGTTCAGGTTCTTTAAAATTCCAGTCATTTGCCTTACAATTCTCACTAGTTAGCGATCTTAACCCCAAGAAAACTCTTGGAATTCTTAAATATATTCCTTTATTAGGAGAGTGATAAGCAGAGCTTATCACCGCGAATATATCAATAAAATCCTTTAGGTGCATACAAAGCAGCCTACTTTCTAATTCAACCTTAAAGATATCGGAATAATTTCGGGATAAATACAACAATATAACATCGAGGCAAACTATCTCAAACGAACCAAAAACCAACCCAATTTAAGGGCAAAAACAACAAGCGTATTGGCCGGTAAAAAGAAACAAAAACACCCGCAACAATACTGATTATCAGTGATTTACAAAATACTCCCTTAAAAGCAATTTGAAATACGCCAAAGGTTTCCATATTAGCGTTCAAAAGAGGATGCTAATGAATCAAGGGTGCAGTTATAATTTGTCTCCTTATTTTTGGATAAAACAATCTTCTATATTACCCTAATAGAATATACCTCCGGTGCACCTTTTTGCGGAGTAGCTGATTGGGCAAAGGCGATTTTCATTATTAAAATTAACATCAAAACCACAAAATAGTCCTTCATAATCAGTACATTAAGCGCGTCAACAGTATTCCGAAATACTTTAACTATCTAAAAGCATGTTTGGAGCTTGCTCCTGCTGAAAACCAATATATTAGGAATCTGGCGTTGAGCTAAAATCCTAATCTGCTGATTTTCAAATAGAATCCGCTCCAAACATCCTCTATGTTAAGGATACCTCCTTTATTTTCTAACGGAATTTTCGATTTTTATTCTATTTTTGCGGCCCAAATTTTATGCCCTATGAGCGAAGAATCTTTTAGCAAGCTTTGGAAAATGATTGGCCTTCGGTACAAATCGCACCCTTGGCATGGCATACCAATTGGCGAAAAAGCACCGGAAGAAGTAGCCTCCTTCATTGAAGTGATCCCTTCCGATACGGTCAAATACGAAATTGACAAGCGATCAGGATATCTAAAGATTGACCGGCCACAAAAATTTTCCAACATTGTTCCGGCCCTCTATGGGTTCATTCCCCAAACGTTGTGCAAAGACGAAGTGGCAGCCTACTGTATGGACAAAACTCATCGAAAGAATATTATAGGAGATGACGATCCACTGGATATCTGTGTATTGACCGAACGAGAAGTAACCCATGGGAACATTATCGTCAATGCCATTCCCATTGGTGGTTTTCGCATGATTGATGGAGGAGAAGCAGACGATAAGATTATTGCCGTACTGAATAAAGACGAAGTCTACGGCCAATGGAAGGACATCAGTGACCTGCCCGATAACGTCCTCAATCGACTAAAACATTACTTCCTGACTTACAAGCAACTACCTGGCGAGACGCCTAAATGTGAAATCACTCATGTCTATGGATGTGATGAAGCCAGAGAAGTCATTCGCCGCAGTCAGGTGGATTATGAAAACGCCTATGGCAATCTTGAGGAAGCATTGACGATTACTCTTTTTGAAGCATTTCACTACAGCCAACGTCAGCAAGATTTGCTGAAAGGCCTCTAGTTCCCAACAAGTTTCACACAGGTAATAAGAAAATGGGTTGCCTGGAGCGGTGAATGAGTAGTAAATCAAAAAAAAAATCCCAAAAGAGTAGGAGCTTTCCCGAAAAAACATATTTTTGGGCCATCAAAGACATTTATCCCTATGCCCAAAAGCCATCAATCACTAAAATTTCCAGCCCTGTTTCTCACTGGAAAACTAAAATTCCCGCCCTATTTTAGAACACCCTTACCTTTGGAATTTTATTTTTAACCCTCATAAATCTTTGTAAGATGAGAAAACATTTATTCCTGATTCCCGTATTGGCCTTAATGTTTTGTTTTTCCAATTCTGCAGAAGCCCAAACTTATCAAACTGCTTTAGGTCTACGCTTAGGCTATCCCTTAGCCATTACCGCCAAGCATTTCTTTAACGAAAATAGCGCCGTAGAAGCCTATGTCGGTACTCGCGGATACTCTACTTACCGCTGGACCAACGTCAGTGCTGCTTATCAGTACCACAAGCCTATTGCAGGTGTAGACGGTTTACAATGGTACGTTGGCGGTGGTGCCTCTGTATTCTTTTGGGGCTATAAAAATTCCTTTATTGGAGCCGACGATTACAACAATACCACTTTCGGAGTACAGGGCTATCTTGGGTTAGACTATGCGTTTGACTCTGTGCCGATTAACCTTTCGGTTGATTGGGTCCCTACTTATTTCTTTAGTGGCTTTGGCAGTGGCTTTGGTGGAGGATATGGTTCTCTGGCCGTACGCTATATCTTAAAGTAACCTAACCAGATTTAAGATCAAAATTAAAACCGGTTCCGAAAATATTCGGAACCGGTTTTCTATTTGCGCTTTACCGCACAATGGCCACATCCCCGCTAATCAGCGCTCGACGAGATCGGTTATTTTCCACTACGGTATATTCCATAAACCATACATAAACACCAATATCCAGGTTCTTGCTTTGGAAGGAGCCATCCCAGCCTTTGAAGGGGTCACTACTTTCGTAAATCAACGCGCCCCATCGATCAAATATGCGCATACTAAAATCTGCCAATTCGCAATCGGAGAAAGGCTGAAAAAAGTCATTCACGCCATCGTCGTTCGGGGAAAAGGCCGTAGGAACAAAGACATCACAACGCTCACAATCTTTCACCTCCAGAGAAAATTGTTTTGTCTCACAGATATTGAATACATTGACGGTAAAAATGCCTGGCTCTTTAACCACAATAGTCGCCTCATCAGAGCCATCCTGCCAAGAATAATCAGCAATCGTTCCTGCCGAGGCATCTAATATAATAGACTCTCCAGGGCAGAAAAAGGTGTCTCGCCCTAAATCTGTACGAATAGAATCCAATACAATGACTTCGATTTCATCGGTGAATAGATTGCAGGCAGTCGTTACACTAACTCGGTAAACCCCCGTTTGGTCAATGGTATAAGTAGGCAACCCCGAACCGTCTTGCCATTGATAAGATGCACCTGGAACTGCTAGATCAATCATCAGAGACTCTCCCTGACACAAGAGCGTATCCGGCCCCAAGGTAAGGGTAGGTTCGTCAATAAAAGTTACTCGAATACTGTCTTCTTGTTCCTCACAAATGGTGGTTACCGTTACCGCGTACATGCCACTTGTCGATATGGTATAGACCGAATTGGTACTGCCATCCTGCCAGAGAAAGGAGGCATCGGCATTGGCTACATTGAGATTGAGGGTTTCTCCGTCACATAAAACCTGATCGGGACCCAAATCCAAATCAATGGCTTCGATGTAATCGATATCCACCTGATCCGTCACGGTACCACAGGCATTGGTCACTTCAACACTATATAAACCTTCTTGATCCACATCGTAGATCGGTCCGGTAAAGCCATCCTGCCACAAATAGGTAGCCAGGTCGTTGGAGACATCTAATGTCGTACGCTCTTCTGCGCAAAGTACTTGGTCCGCTCCCAGCTCAATGGTTGGCGGTTCAAATTGCACGACAACTTCCTGGGAGTCACTACCGAATCCACAGGCATTTTCCACTGTCACACTATAAATGCCGGCAGAGGTCACCCCCAGCGTGGGGCCGGTACTATTATCCGACCAAAGAAAACCAAAGCCCAGTCCACTTGCATCCAATACGAGGGTATTGCCATCGCAAACCAGCGAGGTGTCTCCCCCAAGTTCAATTTCAACATCTATTGGATCTTCTACTGAAAAATCATAAGCGGCAGTTTGAGCGGGATTGTTGCAAAGGTCCAATACTTCATCGGTGCCATTGGTGACCAATTCCAAGGTGAAGTCCCCGCGGGAACTAATGGGAGGCGATATCACCAGTGAAAAGTTCCTTTCCTGATCGCCACCCACATCACAAGAACCGGAGGAAATACTGACGGAATAGGGGCCACCTGGCCCTGTGAGTTGAAAATTGGCGTCGTCAATGGTGCTGCATTGAATAAATTCACTAAACTCGATTTCAATGGTATTTTCATTACACTGGGTGGGCGTAATGATATCGCCCAATTCCGGAAGGGTTTCATCAATAATCCCCAAACCGGTAGAGAGCCCAAAATCGATGGTATAGCCATTGGTGGAGCCCGTCCAGTTGGACACCATCAGGGCGTAGGTATTTCCCGCTTGCATCGGGACCAAATCATTAAAAGGGGTAAACCCCGAAAACTGGTTGGGAGGATTGACGTCACAACCAGCACCTTGCTCATCAAAGTTGGTCGCACCGGTTGCGCCGGTAGGACCGTGGCAAGATCCTCCCCCGGCCGCATTGCAGCTCACCTGTAGGTTGGGATTGGTGAAAATTTCGCCACAAGTGGCATCGGTCAGGTCGTAAAGCGACCAATCGTAATCATCATTTAGATTGTTCGGCGTGATCACAAAGCCGAGTTCACCATCTTCATTGGCGGTAAAGATGTACCAAATGGAATTGAGCTCTCCGGCTGTACAGCTGATCCCCGTATTGATTTCATTGGTAAAATTACCAGAACCAATAGCTGAGATATCCTCCATATAAATCTGTTGGCAAACGGGAATTGCGCCCAGGCAGTCTTGGATTGTTGGCGTTTGAGCCTTAGCAATAAATACACAGACAAAAATCGCGAAAAGGGATGAATAATAGCGTCTAATCATAGTTTTATGGGCTTGATTATCGGATGAAAATTTACATAATTTCTTAGTGCATGTTTGGAGGTGTGCTTTAGCAGCGAAAATTACAGGTTTTGGGTGCTCGCGAGGCTCATTTTTGAGCCCTTAGGGGCGCTAAGGACGAAAAAACAGCCGAAAAGAGGTTCCCAAAACTGAAATTTGCAGCCTGAATAGCTTGCCCGAATATACTTCAGGGACTACCTCCAAACATGCACTTAGACAAATCTACCCGGTATAAAATCGGGGTCAAACTAAAATGTGAATCTCCAATAGCGAAACAAGTGTTGATTAACATTTTTGATTAACGCTGGATCACGAGAGTTGTCTAATACCTCAAAAGTAAGGCTTTGTTTGCAATTTTCCGGGACCGTGTTTTATTTAGTCAAAAAGACGGCACAATCCATCAAATGGCAAGGTGCCTGCAAAAAAATGGACCACCGGAACTTTTTTATTTTCGCCGGTGTATAGGATAAGTGCCCATAATTGGTGGCCCAACCAATGACAAACCCGACGACCTCATGCAGAAGTTATTAGACATCTTCAAAGAAGCACTGAATTCCGAAGAAAAGAGTTATACCACTGGTAGTATCAATCGCGCCATCGTTTTACTGGCCATTCCGATGATTCTGGAAATGGCTATGGAATCCCTTTTTGCAGTTGTTGACGCCTTTTTCGTCGCAAAGATCAGCGCCGATGCCATTGCCACCGTTGGCCTTACAGAATCTGTGATCACGCTAGTCTATTCCGTTGGTATCGGACTCAGTATGGCCCCCGTAGCAATGATCTCGCGCTATATCGGTGAAGGCAAAAAGGAAAAAGCATCCAAGGTGATTTTGCAGGCGGTTTACCTGGCCATTGCCGTTTCCCTGCTAATTGGCATTCCCGGACTAATCTTTGCCCCGGATATCTTGCGCATGATGGGCGGCAGCGAAAGTTTGATTGCTACCGGCTCCCTTTATACACGCATTATGTTTGGCAGCAATATTGTCATCATGATGCTATTCCTTTTAAATGGCATCTTCCGTGGTGCCGGAGATGCAGCCTATGCCATGCAATCGCTATGGGTGGCCAATATCATCAATATTATCCTCGATCCACTTTTTATTTTTGGCTATGGCCCCTTTCCGGAAATGGGCGTTACGGGAGCCGCTGTTGCCACGACCATTGGACGCAGCATTGGGGTGGGCTTTCAATTGTGGATTCTAATCAGTGGGCGCAGTACAGTGAAATTTCATATAAAGAAGCTGCAACCCGACTGGACTATTTTACGCAAACTGGGCAATATTGCAGCAACCGGTGCCGGGCAATTTCTCATTGCTTCTGCCAGCTGGATATTCCTGATGCGCATCATTTCAAGATATGGCAGTGAGGCAATATCGGGATATACCATCGCCATCCGATTGATTATTTTCACCTTATTGCCCTCTTGGGGATTGGCCAACGCCGCCGCCACATTGGTAGGACAAAACCTCGGCGCCAAACAACCCGATCGGGCTGCTACCTCCGTGTGGCGATCGGCTAATATGAGTATGCTTTTTTTATTTACGGTTTCTATTGTCTATTTCATCGCCGCTCGCCCACTGATTCAGTTCTTCACATTGGATCCTGTGATTGTAGAACACGGCATCAACAGTTTGCGCATTTTTGCCGTTGGTTACGTCTTTTTTGCCTACGGCATGGTGATTAGCCAGGCCTTCAACGGTGCCGGTGATACGCGTACGCCCACCCTTATCAATTTCATCTGCTTTTGGCTATTGGAAATTCCATTGGGGTATTTCCTGGCGGTACAACTAGGCTGGGAGCTTCCTGGCATTTGCTGGGCCGTCACAATCAGTGAGACCATTTTGTCTGTGATCGCCGTGTGGTTGTTTCGTATGGGAAAGTGGAAAACGGTGGAGGTGTAAAGCATTAAAGTGCTGTTGGGGTTTGTCCCCACAGCCAGTTTAAATTTCTCTTTTTTTATGCTTCTTAGATGCCTCCGGCGGTCCCTTTTAATGGCCTTAGCTGGTTTAGTGCATGTTTGGAGGTAGTCCCTGAAGTATATTCGGGCAAGCTATTCAGTCTCGGTAAAACCGGGATTTTGGAACCTTACTTCGGCTATTTTTTCGTCCGTCTCGGCTGAGCCGAGATACACTCAAAAATGAGCCTTGCGAGCACCCAAAACCTGCAATTTTGCTGCTAAAGCACTACCTCCAGACAAGCATTTACGCAAGGCAACTTCCCCAAGCATTAACCCATTGCCAGCTACGCCCCGATGAAGTAAGCCAAAACCGCTATAAATATCGATGAAATTTATAACGATCTTTTGATGCAATCGAGGAGCCATTTTTTATTGTAAAAAAGTGATTCTTTTTCAATTTTAAATATTAAATCCTTAAGTCTTTCCATTATTTCCGCTTCTCTAATCGGCAGCCCCTGATCAAATGCCGACCAGGCTTTTTCACTTTCCATTATCATCTTGATAAATGCGTTCAGGTAATTGATAAAATGCCGGTAAGATGCGATTTTGGCCTCTGCAATTTTCTCCTGCTGATCGTGTACGTATTTTGAAAAGGAAGCCAAAAATTTTGCAAGGAAAAGCAATTCTCTTTGCTCATAGAAAAGTCGACACTGTAGGCTTCTTTGTAGAAGTTTATAATAAATATCTGAGGGGTTTAGTTGTGCAAGGATTTGTTGAGCCTCATCAAACGCTCCCTGATAATAACGGAGGCTGGCTAGATTGAGAAGGTAGGCTTCTTCTTGATAAGATTCAGGGCTGATACAGTTCTTGTTCTTGTCTATAAACCTTTCTACCCATTCTAATTCTTTCAAATCCAAGCCCACAGAAACCACATTTCTAAACGCCCCGTGGGAAATTTTTGAATTTTGATGAAGAACCCCCATCTCAAGTTGCTTTTGGTATAAATCAAAAAGCTCTTGTGTATATTTTGGGGTTGTAAAATGATATTTTACCCCGTTTGTCAGAAAAGCAAAAAATGACCGTAATTCATCCTGTGGAAAAGACTCATACCACTTCTCAATCAAGTTTTTCAACTGGTCATAATACCTTTTATCTGTACTATTTTGCTGCATTTTTAAGGTGCACAAATAAAGCTGAATCGTAGGATTCGTCTTATATTTTTCTTCCTCTGCATGCGCAATCGTTTCCTTGGCCCAACTTAAGTCATAATCTGAATGTACCACTTGTCTCCTGTTGACCATGAGGGCTAGAATCTTCAATTTTTGGATAAGAAAATGATGGTCCAAAGCCTCATTATAGGCTTGTAAATTCACATCTCCGGTTCGTTTGTCCCGCTTAGCAAGATAAGTTGACCAAGACTTTTCCAAAGCTAGTTTTCGAAAGTACAATTGTTCTCCTTCCGGATGTTGCGCTAATTGCTTGCGCAAACGCTGGTGCAGACTCAAACTATGTTCAGATAATCCTTCCTTTTCAAAAAAGTTCATCAGCAAATCATCAGTAATATATCGGTCAGACTCCAGTTCTCTCACACAGATATATTGCTCAATCAGCTTATACAATTCACTGTTCAACCGATTGAGTTTGCGGCGATCTAAAGCCTGTTTTTTCCCAAAGAGGTACTGAAAAGCTCCTTTATCATTAAAATGATTATCGGCAAAATCAGGATGGTACTTTCGATAAAATGCCCAAAGACGGGTAATGTGCTTATGTGTGTTAAAATAGGGAGATTGCACAAACTTGTCGATGCGCGAAAGCTCGGGGGCAGGTAATTTCTGCAACAACTCTGTCAATCTCGAATGCATGTGCAGTGATTGAATTTCTTAGAAATTTAGCCTAAATTCATGAGGATTAAAAACTCGGTTATGAAATCTTTCCTCGCTACCTTCACTCTAAGCATCCTTTCGCTCAATGTTTTCGCACAGGATACCCTGCTTTGCAAGGCCTCCACCCTGTACATCAACAGCTACGAGCCGGGTAGCATCGGACCCAATATTACCGTTACACTTAGTCCTGAAGCCAATGTAGCCGATTACTCCTTAATTCATTTTTACAACCTGGGAGCCGATAACTTTGAGGATATGATCACCAATGTGGAGCCATTCTTTACATTGCCACATCATCCGGAAACGCAGCTCCACAAACTTTCCTCGGTCAACCGCTGTACGGATGACAGCCTTCATTTTGGTGCTACCTTATTTCTCGATTATTCGGAAGCTAATCCCTTTTGTCCGCCCCCCCTCAACCTGCAAATTCTGGATTTAAACAACAACTTCGTCAGCTTTCAATGGAGCGATTCCCCGGAGGTAGACTCCTGGAATGTGGCCTATTTGCCGGGAGGAGTGCCCACCAGTAATGGCAATACACCAGAGCCGTTTTGGGAACAGGTACTATCAACTACTGATAGCATTCATACCTTTGAAATTTATAGTATTTGCCCGGGACTCGCGCCCGGAAATGTCATGGTGTTTAGTGCTAAACTGCGATTCACCATTGTAACTATTGATGATGTAAAACTACTAACCATTCCCTGCCCTGATCTCACCGAAATCGTGCAGGATGCCTACCACATGTATTGCAGCAAACACGGTTTTTATGGACCCAATAAACAGGACTTCATCTCTATCCACGATTCCTGTATGACGACAACGGTACCAACGCTGTTACCCGGCTTTTCGGAGGTCAGTGTCTTTTCCAATCCGGTGCTAAGAGATGAAATACAGGTGTCGCTTTCGCTGAATAGGAGCTGTAGGTTATCTTTTGAGTTATTTGATCTGAATGGCAGGTTGGTGCAGGCTTTCCCTCAAACCTCCTTAATGGCCGCCGGCCCGCAAACAATCACTCTATCCACAGGGGAAGTTCCTCCGGCTATATATTTCCTAAAGATCAGTGACGGACCGGGGCAGTGCTATGTGAAGGTGGTGTTTTTTTAGCTACATTTTCATTGACCAACTTCAATTGATGGCCATCCTGTTTATCTTGTAAATGTTGTCCTAAATAAAAATCAACATCCCGCTATGCCCATCTGACTGTGGCCTGAAGGGTTGCAAAAAAACATTCCACACCATCGTTCAGCGGATTTTGCCATTTTTGGGTAATCGAAGCCACACAAACAACAACACACTGATTATCAATCGATTAAAACATTAAAAACCATCTAAACCACACTCAACACCTCTTGTTTTTCTTGTATTTTTCACTCGATTTTCCCGATTATTTGTAATTGATTTCGACCCCGAATACAGCCTATACTTGTGGTACCAATCAATTTGTTAACCACAAAATTCAACTGTCATGTTACGCAATCAACTGATCCAGTTATTGGCCATCTTGCTATTCAGCACGACCAGCCTTTTTGCCGCTCGCAAACCTTATGTCTTTATCAATAACACCGGCCGTTCGGTTAATGACATCCACATCGTGTTCACCGAAGAAAATGTTTATATCGAAGAACCTGGAACTCATTCGAAAATGGACCGCCATATCAACAAATTCTTCCCCATTGACAACTCCACAGATGATAATCCCAATGCCATTCACCGCAAAGGCAATACCCCCTTACCCAATGGGGGAACGGTGTACGGTATCTTCAAAAAAGATGGTCGCGGACCTGTTAAAATCCGGGAATGGTGGTGGACTTATGATGGAGAAAGAGTTGGGGACGTACAACTAGGGGATCAATTTAAAACCCGCCAGTCGGGTAGTCTCATTGTGCCCGGCGAAGACGTTGTGCGAAGCATCAAATTAAAAAATAAGGTCAAGGATTTTAAAATAGACGACCGCCGCTGGGTTCCTGAAGACTACGGGGTTAATGATCTGCATATCGTATTAAAAGGCAACGTCAGTCCCGACCCCATTGATAAAAAAAGGGATTCTCTTACAGATACGCCCAAATATGGCGGGCGTTTTGCGGATGCGGAAAAGGTGACCTGCAATTGTCAAGACCTTCCTCCCTTCAGCCAGCCGCGTGCCCGGCAAAGAGAATTGAACCGCCTAGATGAACCCTGTAAGTCCGTCTGTAAGAATAGTGATGAAAAACTGCAGGTTATCCATTACCGCAATGGCAATATGCCAATGGACAGCACGATTGAAATCAAACTGCGGAGTAGCAAAGATTTTGAATTGCACAATTGGTGGTGGACCAAAGACAGTAAACCAATTACCTTCGACCCGGATGATAAAAGTGATCCAATCGATTTGGGTGCCCCCAATGCAGCACCAGGTGATGACTCAAAACACAAAGAAGAGGCCACCCCTACTGACGAACGCGAATTTGATGATTTCGTTGTCAGCTTCAAACCATTCCAGTTCGAAGGAGGTACCCGCTTCATCGCCACTACCCACCCTGAAGGCGGTGCCGATTTACCAAGTACTCCCGATCAGATTCTTGACCCCATTTATTCTAATCCGGAATTGTTTGAACCGCTATTTAAGAAGATGGGTGGAGAATTCTACGCTGAAGCACCTGTAAAGGATTATTCAGCCGCTGCAAAATTGAATGTCAATCTTAGAGCTTTCTATCCACTAAATAAACGCTTACTGATTGGATTGGGATACCGCTATCACAAAACGGAAATTACGGGTAGTCTGCCCTTAAGTGTATTTAGTACTGAACCGATGCCCACACAATATGCAGCCAAATTATCCACTCAACTCCACTACTCTGCGCCTGAATTGATCTTGAGATATATCTTGCTACAATCCAGGATTGCCTTCTACGGAGGAGTATCGGGAGGCATGCAGTTCATCAATTCGGAAGACTTGAAGGTACAACTGGCTGGAGAACACTATGTACTCCCCTACCAATTCAAACATACTTCCTGGGCTGCAGGCTTGGAGGTCGGCATCAATTACTATTGGATGGATTGGTTCTACACCGGCCTTAGCGGTCACCTCGACCTCAATCAGAATGCCCGTGGAAAAATCAATAAAACGCCAAGTATAGGTATCCACCTGGGTGTTAAAAGCATGTTTGGACACTAACATAGCATCTCTAAAATGAACCGATAATTCAACTAGAGGAATATCAGCAAGCGGCCAGCCCTGATTTCAATCGGAGCTGGCCCTTTGCTTTCCCAAAGTCGCCGATTTGCCAAAATCAGCCTTTTTCAAAACTAAAAATCTGCTTGTAAAACCCTATATTTAGCTACTGTTAACACATTTTCAAAACACCTAGCTATGAATGGTCTCTCGGTACACCTCATCACCGCCTGCATTGCGATAGGGCTATTGCCACTTACGCATTTTTTTACCGGGAGTGTCCCCGTTTTAGAAGAAATTTGCGACAATGCAATAGACGATGATGGTGATGGCCTGATCGATCTTAATGACCCAGACTGCGACTGTCCGGTAGTCGAGCCTGTTTCCCTGATTCCCAATCCCTCTTTCGAGGAAATGAACTGTTGCCCTTCTGATCGCAGCCAATTGTATTGCTCCGACACCTGGATTCAAGCTTCGGATGCCACGACAGATTACCTCCATACATGTGGTTATATGGGATGGCCGGACTTCCCGCCCCCCCTGCCTTTCCCGGATGGAGATGCCATCGTAGGCTTCCGCGATGGGCGGGTATTGCAGCAAAACAACCCCCAACCAGGATGGAAAGAATACGCGGGAGCTTGTTTGCTGGCGCCATTGCAAGCCAATACCCAATACCGCTTTGAATTCTACGTTGGATTTGTCAATTTACAATCCTCTCCCCCCATTAATATTACCTTTTTTGGAACCCCCGATTGTGAAAACCTACCTTTTGGAGGAAATAACGACTTTTTTGGATGTCCTACCAATGGCCCTGGCTGGGTCGAATTGGGGGCAGTAAGACTGCAAGGGTCTCATAGCTGGGTTTTAGGGGAAATTACGGTTGTCCCTGAGCAAGACATTTACGCCATTGCCATTGGTCCTTCCTGCCAAAACACCAGCTCATTAAGGAGTACCTATTACTTCTTCGACAACTTGGTGTTGGCTGATGAACGGGCTTTTACTTTCCGGATCGAAGAGATGCAACATCCTTGTGCCGAAGACTTTTCCCTTCGCGTACCGGAAGATCCTGATTTAACCTATCAATGGTATAAAGATGGGATAGCATTGATCGGAGAAACAGCCCCTCAGTTGAGCACAATGCACGGAGAAGGGCAATATCGGGTTCGGATATTGGGAGATGGGGAATGCAGCATCACACAGATCTACAACTGGCAAAAGCCTGTGTTTCAGGAATTTATCAACCATACTATTTGTGAAGGGGAAGTCATGAATTTTGGCCAAAACCAGCTTACTTTTCCGGGAGAATATGTAGACACCTTTAAAACAGTAGATAATTGTGACAGCATCGTTCATCTCAACCTTTCGGTCATTGGGTTTGCCTCTGATACCGTCAATGCGCTAATTTTTGAAGGAGAGCAATACCAAGTGGGTACCCAAAGTTTCAGATCCCCCGGCGTGTATCCGGTTACCCTGACTTCTTCTCTGGGTTGTGATAGTCTGGTTACTTTATTTCTCGACTATTATAAGATTTACTTTCCCAATGCCTTTTCACCAAATGACGATGGATTCAACGATCATTTTAATGTATTGGGTAATGGCAACCTGGTGGAAGTGGAAAGCCTGAAAGTCTTCAATCGATGGGGGGACTTGGTGTACAGCGGTAATCATCTACCGCCGGCCGTTAGTGCCGGTTGGGACGGCAAATTTAATGGTCGTTTGGTCAATCCGGGGGTCTATGTTTATCTGGCCAGTGTGTTAATGCATGACGGCAAAACGAGACAATTTTCCGGCTCAGTTTCAGTAGTTAAATAGCACTAAGGGACCCGCTGTTTTAACTCTGGAAAAAGGTCATCAACCACTTTTTCGCGGTAGGTGAAAATAGATTCCACTTTTTTATCTACCAGCAGCGCATCAGCTATAGTCCCAATAATTCCGTAAGGAATTTTATAGTGCAGGATATCCTTCATCATCACACCACCGTCTACTTCTTCGAAGTGGTGTTGGTGATGCCACAATGCATAAGGGCCAAACCGCTGCTCATCGATAAAATAGGCCCGATCGCGGACCGTTGTAATTTCTGTGACCCACCTCATTTTAACACCTAAAAAGGGGCTCACTTGGTATTGAATGATCATGCCTTCGTACATTGGAAGGTCTTTAATATCAGACAAAATCTCAAATGACATATCTTCCGGTGTAATCCGGTCCAAATTTTCCGGACGGGAAAAAAAGTCCCAAACTTCCCCCAATGACCTTGGTACAAATTGAGACCATCTTTTGCATTTAACATTCATAAATTATTGGTTTTGAACATTGACCATATTGCATAAATAACAAAATGAGCATTTTGTTCAAAACCTGAACAAAAACAAAAAAAATACATATTTTTCTGCAATAATGAAAAAAATACCCTATTTTTGGTATGGAATAGAGCCTAGAAGATTCTATCTTTGTTCTCGAACTGAAACCAATTATTTTCAGGATAATTGTTCTCAGTTAATACAAATTATAATTCATTATTCCCACAAACCGCATCCCATGATTAAAAAAGCAACCCTCGGTTATAGCCTCAGGCGAAGATTTTACCGACTCAACTTACCTTTTTTTCTTACATCTACTATACAGCACTAATTGATCACTGTCAGCAATGCCTGACCTTAGTCTGTATAAAACTACCCTACGTTCGATAAACACAATCAACTGCTGAGAAAATGATTTGGTAAGTATGCTATCCTTAAAAGCGGATAGTTGTCAATTATAATCCCTATGATCTTGCCTATAAAACTATATTGGCCTATTCTAGCAGTCCTTATATGGAGTTGCATGTTAGCGGGTGCTTTTTCCCAAAGCACAATATCCTCCCCCAGCGCGTTTAACATCGATTCTGACTGTCAGGTATTGGTCAATCCTAGACACATCTCAACACTTTGCGTGGATGCTACCTGCGCAGAAACATTCCCCGAGCCCACAATTGAAAAATCCTGTGCTGCTGCCAGCCTGGCATTGTTTGGTACTAAGAATTACCAACTGGGCTGTCAGCAAGAAGGATGGACTGACTATTTTTCACCTTCCAATTGGGAGGTGTATAAGATAAATGGTGACGGTGGGGTAGATGTCACCGGAGCTCCCAATGCGTTATTGGTTGAAGGGGCCAATAAGGCACTCGTTCGAGTTGATGCTCTAAGTGAGTTGCAACTACAAATTGCGATTCCCGCGGAGGGTTACATCAATTTTGAATGGGATAACGTTGGGGGCTCCAATCTTTATTTGGAGGTTTGGGTAAACGGCCAGCTCCGTTCGCGGAAGTATGCCGGACCCAACCCTTTCTTTTCTCCCCTACTCTATTCTGGCGACCTATTTTCCCTGCGTTTTGTTGGCACAAAGCAATATTTAGCCGAAGCCTTGATCCACCGATTCCGCTTTTTGACCAATGCGGTAGGTGTCCAAGTGAGAAATTGGTCCTTGAATACCACCAAAAAACAAATCACCTTTCCACAATTTGTCACTTTCGAAAGGGCAAATCTGGCCGATATTATTTTTCCCGCCAATAGAAGTGGAGCGATACTCGCTCCCGAAACAGAAAAAAAAGAACTCTCTCCTTCCCAATTGGGGTACCCCTTCATCGATCGTGATGGAAACCCTTACACTCAAGGAGACCGATATTCTATAGACAATAATTTTTATCAGCTGGAGTTGAGTTGGGAAGATGAATTTCAAAAAACAGACAGCGGTATCCAACTTCTCCGCCACTGGACCATCAACGACCAATGCGCGGGAAACCTCCTACAAGAAACGCAAGTTATCAACTTATATGATCGTCGGGACCTCGCCCCAAAGGATCAAAAAAAGAACTTCTCATCGGGTACAACAGATGCCGCAACGGTGTATGTTGAATGACCCCATTTTGAGGGGGTTGTAAAAGGTTGCTCATACAGAAAACATGAGTCATCCCGAATTTTCCTAACAGTGAAAATTCGGGATGTTTTTTTGAGTAGAAGGCAAAACCCTTGTAAATTTTGGTGTCTGACCACACCAACCCACATGGGGCTATGTTTTATGTTTACTAAACTTTAAAAGTTTAGTAAACGTAACTCCAACAATCCACTCCTCCAACTTTTCCCTCTTTCTACACCTTTAGCTATCTTGCAATAAAAACAAATCTATGTCAATCGTTCAAGAATTTAACGACTACCGAAGCCAGATGAACCAAAAGATTCTGGGGGAGGACAACAAGGTGCTGAAGCGCTTCTTTAATCTGGATACCAATGCCTATCAGGATGGGGCATTAGATAAAAAAACGAAGGAGTTACTTGGCCTGGTAGCCTCTATGGTACTGCGATGTGATGATTGTATTCGCTACCACTTGGGCACCTGCTACGAAATAGGGGTTACACGTGCTGAGGTATTTGAGGTATTTGCCATCGCCAATCTGGTGGGAGGTTCGATTTGTATCCCTCATACCAGAAGGGCCGTAGAGTATTGGGAAGCGTTAGAAGCCTCCTAATATTGCTAGATTGGCAAAATGTCTGTAATTTGTAAGCAAAAGAAAAACTCCATGAGACCTTCTAAAGACCGACTCTACAGTGCCATTGGTGAAATGATTTATGCTGTTGCAAAATCGGATGGTATTGTACAAGCTGAAGAAACGAGTAAGCTGGTTGCCCTTCTTACTCATATCCCTGGAGCCGCGGACATTGAGTGGTCATTTAATTATGAAAAGACCAAAGATACTAGCGTGGCAGAAACTTTTGACCGGGCACTGGAAACGTGTAAGGCCTATGGACCTGCCGAAGAATATGCCATGCTCTTTGACGCACTAGATGTCATTGCCAAAGCCAGTGAAGATGGTATCCAACCAGAAGAACAAGCTGTGATTGACCGCTTTAAACAGGAGTTAAAGGAGCATTTCCTTACCCTAGATCTGTAGTCCATATCAACTGCACAGTAAAAAAGTGGAAACGTCATTTTTATGGGTAACTTCTGGCAAGGAGCTCAAAAGTGCATTAGCGCATGTTTGCAGATTTTGGGTTCTCGCAAGGCTCCTTTTTGAACCCTTAGGAGCGCTAAGGCCGAAAAAATAGCCGAAGTGAGGTTCCAAAATCCCGGTTTTACCGCGACTGAATGATGACCTCCCAACATGCACTTAGAGAAAAGGAAAGATTTTTCCTTCCAGACCAGTGACTTTTTGAGTGGTTATCCTATTTTTGTCAAAATGCTAACTCGTCTCGCCCAACGCTACCCCTCAGATTAGCGTCTATTGCTTTGATGGTCACCGCTTTCGCCAATGGTATAAGTACTATCTATTCATTATAAATACTATGAAAATGAAAACCCATATCTGCTTGTTAGCACTCTTCCTGTCGCTCAACCTATGTCTAGTCGCCCAAAACTTTAACTATGCTTTTCAACCTTCCTTTTTTTCATTTGCCAATGAAATTGTTGAGGTGGGGGAAAATCGATTTGTGATTGGTGGCCAAACAGGAGGATTTATGGGATATCCCTCTTTTTCTCCGTATTTGAGGATGGTAGATGAAAACGGCACCCTCATCTGGGAAAAAAGCATTACCAATGTAACCGGTACCGAATTGGGGGAAGTTTTATCAATGGAAGTAGATGATGCGGGCAATATACTGGTAGCTGGCTTGGTCATGGGGTGCGATTACGGACTCCCCGGATTCCTGGCTCGATATGATACCCTGGGCAATCAGCTTTCCTTCCATGAAGTATGGGGAATGTATCGCTTTTGTGAACTGCCAGATGGTAGTCTAGCTGTACTCTCTGATTTTGGTAAATTGATCAAATTTGATCTGGCTGAAGGCCTCATTTGGGAGACCAGCTTCTGGGCACCAGGGGAATTATTCCAAAGCCAGGAAGTCGTTTTCGGTCCAGATGAGCATATTTATGTATTGAGTGAAGATCGACTCGTAAAAGTTAACCTGGAAGGCGAAACGATTGATGAAGTTGCCGTTACCGGTGGTCAAACGCTGCAAGTTTCATCTGACAACAATACCTTATGGCTACTCAGTAGTGGAAAATTATCGAAGCTTGATGCCCAACTAAATACCATCGACGAGGCAGATCTTAGTGCGGAGGGGGCCTTCTCAAAAATTCTCATTGAAGACCAACTAATTTTTCTTTTGGGAAGAACTGCTGCTGAACGCCCGGTGGTGGTCAGGGTTACTAATAATCTGGAGGTGGATCATTCCTTTACTTTTTTAGAACCTCATTTCATTCCTTATGATTTTATTATTGCCAATAACCAACTCATTTTCACCGGTAATGAATTGCCCGACCCCTACGACAGCGACGAGGTAGTCAATGTTTACAATCGAACCTTGGTGCATCGGGGCAGTAATATTTTTCTCTACGCTACAGCTTTAGATGGTACTCCTTCCGCTTTAGCAGATGATGCCGCAATTTTAGAAGTGAGTTTTCAAAGTATGCAACTGGACACATTGGGCACCTGTGGTTTCACAGGAAGTGTAGCCGGTACAGTGACCTGGGAAGGCATCAAAATTCTGATTCAAAATCAGGGCACCTCCACACTTGAATCCGTCACTTTAAACACCTCCTTTGTCCCCTGTGCCTTCATTTGTCCCTCCCGGGCAAGTATCAACCACACTTTTGAAAATCTTTTATTGTCCCCTGGAGAAAGCACTGTTTTGGATTGGGGAACCTTGCAGGTTCCAGGATTACCTTTTGAAGATTTAGCAGAGCTCTGTTTTTGGACCAGCTTACCCAATGATCACATTGATGGCAATCATACTAACAATAGCCTCTGCACTGATATTACCATTGATACCAGAAAGGTCATTGCCAATCCCGTAGATCTGATCGTATTTCCCAATCCAGTGCAGGATGTACTACGTGTTCAATTTAAAGGAGTTCATCACCAACCTCAAAGCTTTAGGATAACCAATATTACTGGACAAATTGTACAACAGGGGCTATGGCCAATGGGTCAGCCGGCAATAGATATCGCATTAGAAGGATTGAACGCTGGCGTCTATTCTATACAGATCAATGCCAGTTCCCAAATACTGGTTAAGCAATTTGTGGTCGTGGGAGGGTGAAAATAAATCTGCTAATCCCGGTGCGGATGATCAACCATCTCCGTTTGTTCAGAGGTATTGACAATCGGCATGCCCATTTTATCCAGTAGCACAGAGGCCAGAATCGCAAACACGACTACTAGCCAAATGACATCCCAACGGGACAGGATTCTTTTTTTCTCAGTTGCGTCACTCATCTCTCTGGTTATTTCGACGTTTCATGTATTTAAATAATAAATATATGACAGAAAAGCATCGTATCAAACTATTCTATCAACTATTTTGTATTTGGACTCAAAACAGGTAGAAAGTCACGAGCATTCGCAAAAAAAGTCAGGAGTAAAACAAGTCGACAAGTAGAGAAGTTTTTAGTTCATATTTGGAGGTTGGATTTGCTGGCGAAAAGCATCGTTCTTTTGGTGAAACAAGGCGTTTTTTGAAATGCATCTCGGCTGAGCCGAGACGGATAAAAAAAAGAACGATGTGTCATCGAAAAAGTGTTGTTTTTCAGCCCAAAGGTTGACCTCCAAACAAGCACTTATAGATATCATGATGATATTTATAACGATTTAGTACCATTTACCCCCATCAAAATTCCATTCTCAACCGCAGGTTGATCCGTCGGGAAGTCAAATAAGTAGGAATAGCATACTGCTGATTCAAAATGGTCTTGATCCAGGTATTTCCTGCCTGATTTTGTACCTGCAGGAGGTTAAAAACCTCCAGACTGAGCCAGGTATTGCGGGTCCAGCGTAGAAAATGATGCGGTTTCTTCACTCGACTTTCTTCTTTCCACAAGGCCACTGAAAAGCCTATATCGACCCGGTGATAGGGCGAAAAACGATAGGTATTTCGATACACCCGGTTGTTGCCTTGCAACCCAAACGGCAAGCCGCTTCCCAAAGTAAAATTGAGGTGCATTTTGAAATTTTCATTGCGCCGCAGATAATCTTGAAAGAACATAGACAAGGTCATAAATTGATCTGTAGGGCGGGAGACATATTCCACTTCACTGGCCTCTGATTGACCAACTTCGCGCTGCAAATGCTGCACCCCGTCCAGCTTTTCCTTGGCTTGCAAGAACGACAAATTGATCCAGGATTCTGCACCGGGCACAAATTCACCATTGATGCGAAAGTCAACGCCTGCCACATACCCCTGAGCATCATTCAATCCGGAATAGCGAATGCGTACATTTTCAATTTCGTACGATACCAGGTCCCATAAGCGTTTGTAATATGCTTCTGTGATAAAGCGGAATTTCTTAGGATTGTTTTTCCCGATATTAAAGTCGAAAGTCATCCCTCCTACAATGTGCAGCGACTTTTGCGACCGCAGTGAAGTGTTGACAGTACCATCAAAAGCCCGCATTTCCCGGTAGAAAGGAGGTTGAAAATACAGTCCACCGGCCAACCTGTAAGAAACATCACGATTGCTGGTCAATGGCTTGTAAAGCAATTGTGCACGTGGTGAGATGATCAATTCCTCATTCAAATCCCAGTAGGAGGCCCTTACTCCAGCCGATAACTTAATCTCGGCACGACTCTCCTTCCGCCAGGTATAGGTATCCTGCAAATAGGCCGAAAAGCGATTAGAAGAAGCCGAGTTTTGCGTTTTTAATACATTAAACAACTGCACCTGATTGGTATCGTAAGGCAGCGAATACCCTGCTGAATCCAGCCGCTCCCATTCATTAATGCGGTCATCGAAATTTTCTTGCTGTAGTTTTACACTCCATTGCAGGAAGTGACTGGCCGTCGTTTCGTCCTTATCTGGATAAAGCTGGAATTCCATCCCCCCTTTGTGCTCAATATTACTAATCCGGATATCCAGAAAATTGCGTACGTACTGATGCTGTGTGCCGGTTCCCAATTCTGACAAAACCTCACCAAACTCATCACTACCCAGACTGGTCTCAATTTCGCGCAAGCTATAATCGCCAATAATGTCGATGCGCTCATTTTCATCACTGCGGAACGTAGAGCCCAAAAATTTCAGGTAATACGGATTGTGATCCCGATCGGGAATATAGGTAAGTGAAAGCCCCCCCATACTGGTGGTAAAGTCATCTACCTCCTGCCCCTCAAATACGCTGAAAAGCTGTAGCGCAAAATTAATCAATCCCAAGGCCGTACTCCGCGATTCTGGTCGGAAGCGGTAAACACTACTGTTGTAATTGCCCATAACCCCCAGCTGCCAATTGCGACTAATATCATACGTCACATAAGCCTGAATATCGGCAAAATTGGGAACATATTCCCCTTGTACATCCAAGGTGCCCAGCAAATATCGGGTCGTTTTGTATCGCGCCCCAGCCAGGTAACGCAATTGGCGATAGCCGCCTTTACCCACCTTTGTGCTGCCTTCAATATGCGCCGATCCCCCCAGAAAACTCATGCCTACCGAAGCGCGGGTGCTATCCGGGCGTTTGTATTTGACATCCAGCACCGATGACAGCTTATCACCGTATTTGGCATCAAAGCCACCTGATGAAAAGGAAAGATCACGAATCAAATCAATATTGGGAAAGGTAAGTCCTTCTTGTTGCCCCGCGCGAATCAACTGCGGCCGGTAGATGGCAAAATCATTGACATATACCAGGTTTTCGTCATAATTACCGCCACGCACATTGTACTGAGAACTCAGCTCCCCCCCGGAACCGCTGCTTACCCCCAGGGCAATGTGCGGCAAGGCGCTTTCCAAGTTCCCCGTGGTGGTAGGAAGCAACTTCAACTGAGAAACATCCTCCCGCATCATGCCGGCGTCATCAATTTTGCTTTCGCGAACGACAACCTCTATGTCTGAATCAGTCGGCGCCAGTGAAGCATCTACCTGTCGAGTGCTCCGCGGAGGCATCGGACTGAGTTTGGTGGATGTTTCTTTATAGCCAATGCGAGAAAATACAATGGTTACTTCCTCTTCCGCCGGAACCTCAATGCTATAGCGACCATTGATCGCCGATTCTACGGCCGTATTGGTCCCCTCTATATAGATCGTTACCAATTCAATGGGTGCTTTACTTTCGATATCTGTCACGATTCCGGTAACGACCGCCTTTCCCGACTGTGCCTGGAGTCCCACGGCACACAACAACCCTCCCAAGAGAGCAAAAAAACGCTGCATAGGTATTATTTTAGGAATCAGAAGCCAGGAATCCGATGTCAGGAGTTGGACCATTTGCACCCAACTTTTGACAGCTCGCACCTACCCCCTGCTTATCACACAAATTTTGCCACCTCGTGTCCTATATTTTTGAGTTTAGAGATCGCCGCTTTAGGATCATCCGCCTTAAATACACTACTACCAGCCACCAGTACATCCGTTCCAACCTCTAGTAGCTTTTGTGCATTCTGTAACCCCACACCACCATCTACTTCAATCAGGGTACGAGTATTGCGAACAGTAATCATTTCCTTTAATTTCTGGATTTTGGGGATGGATTGATAGATGAACTTTTGGCCTCCGAAACCTGGATTAACCGACATAATCAACACCAGATCGATATCTTCAATCAAATCTTCCAATAAATGCACCGGCGTGTGCGGATTTAGTGCAACTCCCGCCTTCGCACCACTCTCCTTGATCTGGTGAACCACCCGATGCAAATGCGTACAAGCCTCATAATGGACCGTAATGACATCTGCTCCCGCCTTGCGAAAAGCGTCAATATAACGACTGGGCTCTTCAATCATCAAGTGCACATCCAGCGGTTTCTTAGCCTCCCTCTTAATGGCTTCGATGATAAACATGCCAAAGGAGATGTTTGGCACAAATCGACCATCCATAACATCACAGTGAAACCAGTCTGCCTCACTTTCATTGACAAGCTGGATAGCCTTATTGAGTTGTGTGAAATCTGCGGCAAGAAGTGAAGGTGCTACCAAATGTTTTTTCATGATGTATGATATTCTATCTTTGACAAAGGTAGACACATTCCGCAAAAATCAGGGAATAGCCCAAACAAAAAAACCGATCAGATTACCTAATCGGTTGGAAAAGAGCTTTGAGAGGCTATCTACATACCAAAAAAAAGGATATCCATCGATATCCTTCAAAAACTTCATGAGATTATAACTTGCATTCGTGGGATTACGTCCTTGTTAGTAGTAAGTCGTCATTAAAATACGTTCGTAATAATTTGTTAGTAGTAGGTCGTGTCAACTTTAATTTTTGGTCGTCTTAATATGTTCTCTTTCGTTGACAATACAAAGATGTCACATTTCTTACCCGAAAATAAGTACAATTTATGCTTTTACTGTATCAAAAAAAATAGTCAATGAAAACACAATTCATTAACTATCAATTATTTAAAATTAAAATCTATTCAAAATTCTGCATTTAAAAGCTCGTTTTAACCTTATAAACGACTAGATTTTACATCATTTTTTTTCTAATTTCTTTTTTTATAGTCCAAAAAAGCCTCTTCAATTGTTGCTCAGCATGATATTTTCTCTCCTCAAGCCCCAAAAATACCCGATGAGAGGTATCTGTCGCCACGATCACAAATAATACAAACGATCAGCCCTTCCTCCAACTCTTCGGCTAAGCGCAACGCAGCGGCTACCGCTCCTCCACTACTCATGCCACCAAAAATACCCTCTTCCTGCGCCAGGCGTTGCATAATTCGCGTCGCTTCATCCTGCGCCACATCAATAATGCGATCCACCCGTTCAGGCTCATAAATTTTAGGTAAATACTCCGGAGACCAGCGGCGAATCCCCGGGATGCTGGACCCATCGGTAGGCTGTACCCCTATAATCTGTACATCAGGATCTTGGGCCTTGAGGTAGCGCGATACCCCCATAATCGTACCAGTAGTACCCATGGAAGAAACAAAATGGGTAATCTTCCCTTCTGTATCTTTCCATATTTCTGGGCCAGTGGTTCGCTCGTGCATGCCCCAATTATCGGGATTGGCAAACTGATTGAGCATAAAATACCCCCCTTCTTCCACCAATCCTTCAGCGTATTGACGAGAATATTCAATCCCTTTTTCATCTGGCGTCAGAATCACCTTCGCCCCGTAGGCCTTCATGGTTTGTACCCGTTCCTTAGTAGCACTTTCCGGCATCACAAGCGTAATGCCAATCCCAAATAATCGTGCAATCATGGCCAAAGCAATTCCGGTATTACCACTCGTCGCTTCCACCAATTGCCCTCCAGACTTAATTTCGCCACGGTCAAGGGCTCCTTTGATCATCCCGTATGCGGCCCGATCCTTCACACTACCCCCGGGATTCTGCCCTTCGAGCTTTCCAAAAAGCTGCACCCCAGGCCGATCCAACAAGTGGGTAATTTCAACCAGGGGCGTATTGCCTACTAAATCTAATATTGTTGCCATCTATTATAATTGTGGAGTTTCTATTTCTTCGCGTTGCAACACCTGTCCTTGATAATACACCCTGGAATGCGGACTTACAGACCGGGTAATCCAGACATTACCGCCAATGATACTATCGTGTCCAATTACGGTTTCGCCCCCCAGAATGGTGGCGCCGGAATAGATCACAACATTGTCTTCTATTGTCGGATGCCTTTTAGTTTTGGCCATCTCCTTGCGCACACTTAGCGCCCCAAGCGTTACGCCTTGGTACACCTTGACATGCTCGCCTATGACCACGGTTTCACCAATGACTACCCCCGTACCGTGATCAATGCAAAAACGAGGTCCTATCTTTGCCCCCGGATGAATATCAATGCCCGTCTGGCTATGCGCAAATTCTGAGAGAATTCGGGGTATCAATGGCACGCGCATGTTATAAAACTCATGTGCCAACCGATGTACAGCAATTGCAAAAAAACCGGGGTAACTTCTAATCACCTCCGTCATGCTCGGTGCCGCGGGGTCGCCGGCCAAAATGGCCTCGGCATCAATCAACAAGGCCTTGCGCAAAGCGGGAAGTTGTTCCAAAAATCGCTTTTCCAGCACCTCGGGAGCCAACTCCAGCCGATGAGTGCCTATTTTGTCCAAAATAGTATACAATTCCAGACGCAGGGCAGCGTAGTGCTGCTGAAAACTGCGGTAATTCTCATAGTGCCGATCCGCCAATTCCGGAAACAACAATTTGAGCACCCCATTCAACCAATTGCAAACCAAATCCGGTGATGGAATGGATTCTGCATCTCTGTGTGCATTGTATAAGGCTTCAATAAATTTCTCGTCCATGACGGATACTTCAGTTTGAAATGATCTTTGGTATTGAAGTGATTTAAGCTTATTGCTGCCAAGCAGGCCCTGGAAGGTGTGGGTCGAAAAAATGGCACAGTCCAGCCATCAAGGCTTTAAGATCCCAGTCCAGGAAAATAAGTCTAAATCATTTCCTTATATAAGTACTGATTTTTGAGCAGAAAGTTGTGCTTTTGAGATTTTTTTTGGGCGGTCCCCTTCACTCGGCTCAGCCTCGCTTCGGGTCGTGCTATCCGCTCTTATCCCGATTTAGGCATCGGGATACCGCTTCTATCACTACCGCGGCCGCCGTTCAGGGATAACGGAAAAAGCACTCGAAAAAAGAATAGGACCAGTTTTGAGGTGAGATTTTAACGAAAACAGGCAAGTCAGTCCCCTATTCCTCGACAAAGCCTTCAATAAACCGCCTTTCTGCTTTGCGTTGGCCACTAAAATAAACCTTGATCCATTTGTGAAAATAGCCGGGTTCGCGGGCATCAAATTCAATGTTGATCAACCCAACGGAATCTGGCAAAATCGGGGCTACCCCCCAATCAGCAGCAGTACATCCGCAGGAGGTGCGAACATTGTCAATCACGATGGGTTCACCACTGATATTTTTAAATTCGAAAGAAACCTCAACCGGTTCCCGATGCAAGATATCGCCAAAATCATGCGTTTCTGCTGTGAGCCACTCTACCTTGGAGACATCGCCTACCAACAGTAGCGTTCCAGCCAACAGGATTGTCAAAAAATACTGCATATCAATAAATTAAAAAATCAATCTTCCAAAATTTCCCAGGTGTGATCGGCCAGTAGGTGTACCGTAGCCACAAAATCGTAAGGAGCACCAGTTCCCCATTCCTCTGGCCCCACCATAGACAACAAAGCCTTCCCATTATTGCGGCGATACAGATGATAGACAAAGCCCACCAAAGGTTCAAAACTCATTTCCGCCTGGTAAATTTCCTCAGAAATCGCTACGCGATTTTGAATGGCTTGTGCCTGCTGGGCCAACAACTCAATCTGTTTCTTAATCTGATTGAGTTGCATCTCTGTCTGTTTGTACATAGAGCTGACCGCTCTGCCTTTTACGCGCCCTTTATCAATTGGCTTGATGACCACTCCACCGACGGTATGGGCATAGGGCAACAAATGTGGATCCTCTGCCACCTTTTCTTTATCGATGGGATTAACAAAATCCTTTGACTTTTCCTTTGATCCTTTTTCCATATACTTAGTGCATGTTTGGAGGTGGTGCATTGGTAACGAAAATTGCAGGTTTTGGGTTCTCGCGAGGCTCATTTTTGAGTGCATCTCGGCTGAGCCGAGACGGACGAAAAAACAGCCGAAGTGAGGTTTCAAAATCCCGGTTTTACCGGGAATGAATAGCTTGCCCGAATATACTTCAGGGACTACCTCCCAACATGCACTAACGCTCAAAATTAGGATTTGTTTTTGATCTACCACTAGCACATAACGAAAAAACGCCGGAACAGCACTTACCGCTCCGACGTTTTTTCATTCTTGATATCCCGGATTACTTCAGGGTAACCGAAGTACTTCCCGCCAGGTACCCTTTGTTGTAGATTTCTACATCGTAAGTTCCTTTTTGGAAAGCCTGACCAGGTGTCCAGTCCAAACAAACGTTTCTTTCCGTTTGATCGTACTTAATTTCCTTTGCCTTAGTATAGCGTACTTCTTCACCAGTAGCATTGTTGGTAAAAACACCAGATCCCAAATCATCGATCGCCAGGGTTTCGCCCAGTGGGTTGATGATTCTGATGTAGAAAATCTCCGTGCCTTCTTCCGCTACGACATTTGCCGTGGTGTTGAAGCATACATTGATTTGCTCAATGTTTTTAGCGAATTTTTTCTTTACCGCTTTTCCACTTTTTCTGGTTTTCAATCCGTTGACCTCCATTTCTTCTACTTTAATCACAGAAGCGATGTTCACTTTTTTAGACAACCTGGCTCTCTCCTGCTCAAGTGTCTCTTTTTCGCTAACCAACATCGCTTTTTCAGAAGACAATTCTGCATTGCTCATACGCTGAGAATCCAGTTCCCCCGAGAGGGATTGATTTTGCTCTGACAATTGTGAGTTGGAGGCGGCCAACAATTCATTTTCTTCGCGTAGCTGATTGATCTCCGCCAAATACTGTTCTACCTTAGCATTCAGACTTGCCAGCTCTTTTCTAGCCTTGTCCAGATTAGTTTTCGAACGAAGCAAGCCGTCAATCTTTTCTTTCTGTGTTTTTAATTCCTCTTTCTGTGATTCAATCAAAGCGTTAAGCTCTTCATTACTTCCTCTCATCTCTTCCAGCTCGGAAAGCGCCTCATAATACTGCTTTTCGAGTTCAGCCTTCAGTTGCTCGCTTTCATCGTAGGAAGCAGCAAGGGAGGTGTTCTTGTTACCAAGTTGATAATTTCTAACAACCAAAAACGTACAGAGTCCCAGAAGAGCAACAATGACAACAGCAGCAATCGCCGTGTTGCGTTGTTGATTACTCTTGTTAGGGGTCGTCGTTGGCCCCGGATTTGGAGGGGTTGGACGTGGACTTGAACTGTTCGTACTCATGTTTAAAAAATTTGGTTTACCAATTAACTTTGAAGCGTGTGTTTTGAACTGGCAATAAAACGGGCTTCAAATTCTGAAAATTGTGTCGATATATTACAAATTTAATATTTTCTTAAGTCTAATGCGCCAAATTATCAATAAAACCAAGGCTTCGAAGGATTAAAAAAATTCTCAATTTATCCTTACTTTTAACCACATTTATTGACAAAACCACTTGATATGTTAGAAGGATTTGATATTGGCAACATCCTATTTCTAGATATTGAAACCGTTTCGGCTCAACCTACCTACGAAAAACTGGAGGAAGATTTTCAACCTTTGTGGAGGGCAAAAGCGCGACAACTGCTTCGAAAACCCGAAGAAGAAATAGAAGAAACCGAGATAGCGGATTTTTATAAAAACCGGGCGGCCATCTATGCTGAATTTGGTAAGATCATCTGCATTTCGGTGGGTGCCGTTTACCGCGATAAGGAAAAACGCCTGATGGTCCGCCTCAAATCCTTTGCCAGCGACAACGAAGCCGAATTGCTCACCGCGTTTAGCGAATTACTCGAACAACACTACCGCAATACCAATCGATATGCCCTTTGTGGCCACAACATCAGAGAGTTTGACGTTCCCTACATCTGCCGCCGATTGGTCATCAACCAACTCCCGCTGCCAACACCACTGCAGATTGCCGGTAAGAAACCTTGGGAAACCAAGCACCTGCTCGACACCATGGAGTTTTGGAAATTTGGTGATTACAAAAACTATACTTCTCTCAAACTATTGGCTGCCGTACTAGGTTTCCCCTCTCCGAAAGATGACATTGACGGCAGCAACGTAGGCCGGGTCTATTGGGAAGAAAATGATTTGGATCGCATTGCTGTGTATTGTGAAAAAGATGTACTGGCAACCGTGCAACTGTATTGCCGTTACCGGCGCCTGCCACTGCTGGAAGAAGATCAGGTCGTCCTTGTCGGTAGAGAAAAGGAAGAATAATGAAATAAAATCGGCTTTATCTTTTACAACTGTTTTATTGCCAAATCTGCGGCTTCTTCTCCAAGCAGACTACCGATGGCAACGCCCATACCGCCAAGGCGTACCGCTACTATGATTCTGGGGCTTATGCTTTTCAAAATGGGGCTTTTCTCTGTACCTACCCCCATGATCCCACTCCAAACCTGATCGATCCGCAAAGGCCGACCGGGAAGGATGACTTCTGATAATAACTTTTTCAGGTATTCCTGAATACCTTCCGTCTGCCCCAGGTCCGTAGTCGTTTCCCCATCCGGATCGAGATTTCTCCCCCCACCCAATAAGATGCGACCATCGACTTCCCGAAAATAAATGTATCCGCGATCATAATGAAAGCCTCCTCGAAAGGGCAGGTTTGGGATTGGTTGGGTCACCAAAACCTGGTTACGCGCAGGTTTTACACCTAACTCTGGCAAAAGTGTTGCTGCAAAGCCATTCGTCGCGACTACCACTTGTCGGGCTTTGATCCTCCAACCGATAGAGGTGAATAGAGCAACGCCATCGTCCTCCTCTTCAAGCCCTTCCACGCCAATTCCATTGATGACTTGAATATCTAGTTCCCCGGCCATGTCTAGTAATGCCTTCATCATTTTTCCCGTATGGATGACGCCTTCAATCTGATTCTCCATCAAGTGATTTACCCCGTGAAACCCAAAGGTTGCTATTTGCCGATTGCCTACTTTAAAAACCGCTGAGTGCCCCGTAATGGACTTCAAGTGCTGATTAAATTGCTGGCGCTGATCCTGGCAGGCCGAAAATGCAGCCTCTTCCCCCGGCCGAAAGAGTTCAAAGCCCCCTACTTCTTCGTACCGCAATGCCGCATCGCCAATCCGCTTTCGCAAGCGCAGCAACCCCCGCCAGCGGCGCTCCACCAGACTCCAAACCTCTGCTTCTGTCCTCACTTGTAAATCATCCAACAACTCGGTCATGCTGCCGAAACAAGCAAACCCGGCATTGCGGGTACTTGCCCCAATAGGCAATGGACCACGTTCCAAAACGGCAACGTTCAGAGCCGGAGCAGCTTCTTTCAGGGATATAGCCGTACTGAGTCCAACAATGCCACTTCCGATGATTGCTACATCAATTTTCTTAAAAAAAACCTCGCTTTCCCAATAGCTTAGTTGGTAGGTATGTGATAGAGTCGCCAAGCTGTGCTTATTTTATTAATTTTACCGGTAAAATTACAGAAAGAAAATCAATGAAATACTTTTTGAGTATTTGTCTAGCCTCGATTCTTTGGTCTTGCCAGCAAGAAGCTCCGGCGCCTACATCTGCGCAACGCGCACTGTACACGCTGTTTGAACAGGAGTGGGCTTTTCGCATGCAGGAATTCCCGGTTTACGCCACCTCTTGCGGCAATAACCAATATAACGACAAACTAACCAATCTCAGTGAAAGCAGTATCCGGCGTCGGGTAGAATTTTGGAATTCCATCCTCATAGAATTAGCCCGCATTGATCCTGACCGATTATCTGCCGAAGATCGGGTGAGTTATGAGATGTTCAAATATTTGCTGCGAAATGATGTCGCCCAGATTGAGTTCAAGGCACACCTGATTCCATTAAATGCAGAAGGCGGGTTTTATACCGACTTCACCTTCCTCCCAGATGAAATGCCGTTTAACAACGAGGAGGATTACCACAATTACCTGGCTCGTTTAGAAGCATTTCCCCTTTATGCAGACCAACAATTGGATTTGATGCAACAGGGCATTGAAGCAGGCATTGTTGCCCCCAAAGTCATTTTAGAAGGCTTTGAAGGCTTCATCGATCCGCATTTGGTGGATCGTGCAGAATCAAGTGTGTTTTATACTCCTTTCCAACACTGGCCCGAACAGATTAGTGACAGCAAGCGGCAAAAACTCAGCAAGCAGGCTCAACAGGTGATTTTACAAAAGGTAGTGCCTACCTACCAACGTATCAAGGCATTTATTGCAGAAAAATATTTACCCGCTGCCCGAGAATCCATCGGTATATCCAATATTCCTAGAGGCAAAGAATACTACGAACAGCAAGTCCGCTTCTTTACCACCCTCCCCTATTCTTCCGATGAAATCTTTGACATTGGCCAAAAAGAAGTCGCCCGCATTCGCAGCGAGATGCAAAGTATTATCGATTCTGTTGGGTTTTCCGGAGATTTTGCAGATTTCTTGTCCTTCCTGCGCACCGATCCACAATTTTATGCACCAACTCCTGAAGCCTTGCTAAAGGAAGCCTCCTTCATTGCCAAAAAAATTGACGGTCGATTACCCCAATTGTTCAACCACCTTCCTCGCCTACCTTATGGTGTAGCGCCAGTACCCGATGCCATTGCCCCCAAATACACCGGGGGTCGCTATGTGCCGGGGTCCTGGGAAAACCATAAGGCGGGCACCTATTGGGTCAACACCTATAAATTAGACAGTCGGCCACTCTATGTACTCCCTGCACTTACGCTACACGAAGCCGTGCCTGGTCATCACCTCCAAATCTCGCTGGCTCAAGAAATGACCGGCCTTCCAGAATTCCGCAAACACAGCTACCTCAGTGCCTTTGGAGAAGGATGGGGCTTATACGCGGAATGGCTGGGACAGGAAATGGGCATTTATGAAACCCCTTATCAAGAGTTTGGCCGATTGACTTATGAAATGTGGCGAGCCTGTCGCCTGGTTGTTGATGTGGGTATCCATAGTAAAGGATGGAGCAGGCAGGAGGCCGTGGATTTTCTGGCTTCCAATACCGCCCTCTCTCTTCACGAGGTCAATACGGAAATTGATCGCTACATTGGTTGGCCGGCGCAAGCCCTATCTTACAAAATGGGAGAGCTCGAAATTCGTGAATTGCGCAATAGGGCTGAAAAAGCCTTAAAAGGCAATTTTGATGTTCGCGAATTTCACGATGTCATATTAACGCACGGTTGTGTACCACTATTTGTTTTGGAGGATTTGGTCAAAAACTACATCCGACAAAATAATTAGAGAAGGTAATCTTCGTCCCCTACACTTTTGTCAGGAGGATGAATGAATAGTATCTTTGCGAAGTAAACCAATTTTTAACCAAAAAAGATGGCCTTCAGAATGCGAATAGAGCAACCATTCTGATAGCGTTCCATCGCAAAAAATAATATGATTCAGAGAATTCAATCCGTCTTCCTTTTTCTGGCCTCAGCATCAGCTTTTGGTGCACTGGCCACGCCTTTTGCTACCAGTGAGGAAGCCGTAACCGCCTCGGCCATTTTTCAAGACGCGAGATACACTGCCCAGGACAATATTGCCTTACTCATTCTATTTGGACTGGCGGGTTTGATTGCGTTTATTGCCATCTTCCTGTTCAAAAATCGGGTGTTCCAATCCCGCCTCTCTCTGCTTGCTGCTATTGTAGCACTTGCGGGAGGCACTTGGGCCTTGATTGCCGGGTTGCAAGACAAGGCCGTTGAAACGGCCAATGCTTCGATTGATTATGGCTTTGGCATTTCCCTTCCAATTTTGACCATTATTTTTGCAGTAGTAGCCAGCCGGTATATTCGCAAAGATGAAAAGCTGGTAAAATCAATGGACCGTTTGCGGTAGGAGGAAAAAGGCCCCGTAGAAAAACGCAAAAAGGGCTTTCAGAAATCTGAAAGCCCTTTTTATTTTTGGAGTCCAAACCAAGTTCTATTTAATCTGGACGTTGTTTTGCAGAATAGTTGATTACCAACTGCCCCGATTTGCGAAGCTGGGTTTTAACGTCCTGTACAATACCCATGGTAACCTCACCATCCACACGGAGGGAAGAAGTAATTCTTGGGCGTTTATTTTCAGGAACTTTAATCTTGTGCTTCTCCAGGAAAAGAGGAATGTCCTTTACGTCGGCAAATTTATCTCCAAGTTGCATCCGTGGCTTGGTGCCGTAAATGTCCTGGTATTTTTTCAGTGGTTTTCCGATATAAATATAATTCACCAAAGACTTTTCCTCCAGTTTAATCAATTCGGTAGCATAAGGCGTAATCACTTTCACCTTCAATTCAGCATCTCTCAATACGGTTACCACCATAAAGAAGAACAGCAACATGAAGATGATATCCGGCAAGGACGCCGTAGAGATCGCTGGTTTAGCCTTACCTCTCTTTTTTGTAAACTTAGCCATAATTAGCATTTTTATCTATTACCAAGCTTCTGGAAGTTACCTGGCAGGTCGATTTGTGAAGTAATAAACCGGAGTTTTTCAACGACAGCCTAATTTATTCTTCACCGAAATTAGTTGGTTCCGCTTCGGACAATACAAAAGGTATTTCTGACTTGATGGCCTTACGATAGGCCGCAGGCAGATCCTCGCTGTAATGCACATTATACTTTTTCATGGAAAGTTCATCCCAAAGCTCGTTATACGCGGCCTTGAGTTCGTTATACACTTCCAGATAAGTTTTGTAGTTCGTTCCCCTGTCATTCTTCAAAGAAATAATTGCCTTGGTAGGTTTTTCAGCCAGATCATCTCTTTTATTAGGATTGCTGATAAACTCTTTGGCATCCTCCTTTAAATTTCTGATGTCAACAGGTTCTCCACGTACCAACAATTGGTTTTGTGCATTTACCAATACCGAATATACATTTCTGGTCTTCAGTTTGGTAATGTCCGGTTCTTCTTCAGACCATGGCGGAAGCTTAACACGGATTCCTTTATCCTCCACGATGGTGGTGGTTACCAGGAAAAATATGAGCAACAGGAATGCAATATCGGCCATCGAACCGGCATTGATCTCATTGGTCATTCTATCTTTTACGCTCTTCTTAGCCATAGCTGAATTTATTTAAAGAAGTTCCGGATTTCTGATACAACAAAGGCGAGGCCTGCAATCGCTAGCAAGGCCAATGAAGTAGTGATCCCTCCACTGATGAATTTGAAGTTGCCCTCAGACAATGTCGTATTCTGAGAACTTTCAAATTTTTCGACAGCACCAGCTACAGCTCCTGTAGCTTCACCCGGAGAAGTAGCGTAAGCAATCACAAAGATGGCGATCAAGAAACCAAACCCAATCAGTCCCTTAGATGAGCTCTTCAGGTTACCAAGCACCTGAAGCACTCCAAAGATAACCATACCGGCCATGGCAACGATCGTCAGGAAAATTGCTCCGTACAAGCCAAAGTTGAAAATTCCCGTTTTGTATTGTTCTTCTTTCTCCAAGAGGTCGAAATCCCCTGACTTCGGCAAAACCATCGCCAGGAAGATCACCGTGATCACTGCCCCTAAGATGAATGCGAATGTCTGACCATTCTTCGTTAATGTTTTATACATAGCAGTGTTGGTTTCTCTTAGTTTTTAAATACGTTATTCTCAGCCATGATGTCTACCAAAGTGATAGAGGCATCTTCCATCTTGTTAACGATACCGTCAATCTTGTTAACGATATAATTGTAAAAAATCTGCAGAATAATGGCCACGATCAAACCGAATACCGTAGTCAAAAGGGCTACCTTAATACCACCGGCAACAACTGATGGAGAGAGGTCACCTACAGCTTCGATCTTATCAAATGCCTGGATCATACCGATTACCGTACCCATAAACCCGAGCATCGGGGCAATGGCGATAAAAAGAGAAATCCAAACCAAGCCACGCTCTAACAAGCCCATTTGTACACTACCGTATGCAACGATAGCTTTTTCAACTGCTTCAGGCCCTTCATCGGCACTTTTCAGGCCTTCATAAAGTACGCTGGCAGTTGGGCCAGGAGTTGATTTGCACACTTCCATGGCGCCGTTAATGTCACCATTTTTCAGATTTTCATCAATGCGCTCCAAAAGTTTGTCTGTATTGGTCGTGGCAATGTTGAGGGTGATGATCCGTTCAATACAGAAAGCCAATCCGAGAATCAGACAAATCAATACGAAGCTCATGAATCGCCAGTCCCCATCGATGAAATACTTTTTCAACAACTGGTAACCGGAGGTCGTTGCTTCACCTGCAGCCGCATCTTGTGCATGCAGAACGTTTACGGTGAACACTGCCAATACTAGAACAAGCAGTAATGCTAAACTTTTACGCATAGTAAATTAGGTTTTACGATTGTTTGATTGATAACTAAAACCAGTTAACGATTTTAATAAAGCGGAGAGAGAGGGATTCGAACCCTCGATACCCTTTGGGGGTATACACGCTTTCCAGGCGTGCCTCTTCAGCCACTCGAGCACCTCTCCGTAACGATTCCTCCCTTTGGTCAAAAAAGGAGGCTCATAAGCCATCCCGGGATTTCTCCCGGCTCATTGGCCAAACATTTTTGGCCTTTCCCGAAAAGTTCCTGGCTAAAATAATAAATTTAAGCCACTCGAGTTTTCTAGCTGGACTATTTATTTTCCTGGGAGCCACTTTTCTCCCCTCACTAACAAATATAGATATTAAGAACTTTTAATCATACCAGCGGTCACAAAAATTGTAAAAAGATGTAACAAATCAAAATTTTTTCTTTCGATTGCACCTTAATCTTTATTTTTTCCTTGTCATTGTCCTGGCACAGTCTTTTTAATTAGGCAACAAGATGCCCCCAAAAACCCGTTCCGCATTCTGAGTCGTGGCCTTGGCTACGGCTTCTAGCGTGACTCCTTTTACTTCTGCCAACTTCTCAGCCACCGCCCGTACGTAGGCACTCTCGTTGCGTTTTCCACGATAGGGCACCGGCGCCAAATAAGGGGCATCGGTCTCCAACACGATATGCTGCAAATCAATTTCCTGAAGGGCCTGCCCCAATCCACTGTTCTTGTACGTCAATACGCCCCCGATTCCCAGTAAAAAGCCAAGATCAATGATCGCTTTAGCCTGCTCTTCCGTTCCTCCAAAACAATGAAAAATTCCACGCAAACGATTATCCTTGGCTTTTTTAAGCATCTCGATAATAATATCAGTACTCTCCCTCGAATGAATGACAATGGGAATATCAAACTCAATGGCCCATTGAATCTGCGTCAAAAAAGCCTCTTTCTGTTGCTCAAAGAACGTCTTGTCCCAATAAAGGTCAATGCCAATCTCTCCTACCGCACAAAATTTACGCCGATCTAGCCATTGCCGCACGGTAGCCAGTTCCTCTTTAAAATTTTCTTTGACAGAACAAGGATGCAATCCCATCATGGCAAAACACCGGTTGGGATATGCGGCCTCCAACGCCAGCATGCCTTCAATCGACTCGCCATCAATATTGGGTAAAAAAAACTGCTCAACGCCCTGCTCTATTGCCCGCTGAATCATTGCATCGCGGTCGCCATTAAAAGCCTTTGCATATAGGTGCGTGTGCGTATCAACTAATTTCATCTTGCTTTTTTCTGCAAAAGTATCGATTAATTTGCTTCTTTGACAAACCTCTTCATCGAATTGGGGGAATTCTTCGTTAGATACACTTAGTTATCCGTCAAGATTCATTCTCGATCTACTTTGGTGTGCGGCTTGCGGATTTTTTCCAAATTAGCATTGGTTTGTTACATTTGCAATCAAAGCAGACAATCATGGCAAAAGGCAAAAAATATTATGTGGTTTGGGAAGGTAACAACCCGGGCATCTACAAATCCTGGACAGAGTGCCAGCTCCAAATTAAGGGCTACCCGAATGCACGTTACAAGTCTTTTAAGACAGAGGCCGAAGCGGTAGCTGCTTTCGGAGGCAACTATGAAGACGCCATCGACCGGGGAGGCAAAACCAAACCTAAAATCACTCAAATTCCGGATGCGGAAAAGCAAAAAATAGATTGGAATAGTATAGCCGTCGATGCTGCCTGCTCTGGCAATCCCGGAGCCATGGAATACCAGGGAGTTAATACTCGAGACGGTAGCCAAATTTTCCACCAACAGTTTAAATTGGGTACCAATAATATTGGAGAGTTCCTAGCCATTGTTCATGCACTGGCCATGCTCAAAAAACAAGGAAAAGATACCCCGATCTATACCGACTCCAGAACGGCAATGGCTTGGGTACGCAAAAAAAAGGCCAATACTAACTTGAAAAGGACCCCTTCTACGGCTCATCTCTACGAATTGATCAACCGAGCGGAGAGCTGGCTGAAAAATAATACCTATCCCAACAAAATACTGAAATGGGATACCGATCATTGGGGAGAAATCCCGGCAGATTTTGGCCGAAAATAGACCTTATTTACCATAGAATTTCATTTTATATTCCGCAGTGACTTTCCCTTTGCGAATATTTTCGAGCTTGCGCTTGACCAGGCGCTTTTTGATTGGCTTGAGGTGTTCGGTAAAAAGAATACCTTCAATGTGATCGTATTCATGCTGAATCACACGGGCGTGCATCCCGGTGAAAACCTTTTCGTGTGTTTCAAAATTTTCATCCTGATAACGCATGCGGATTTGTGTAGGTCGCTCTACATCTCCCCGTACATCCGGAATACTCAAACAACCTTCCTCATAAGCCCACAGCTCACCCGCATCCTCCAGGATTTCCGCATTAATAAAGGCTTGCTTGAAACCTTCATCTTCCTTGCCCTCATCCATGATTTGTTTGGTGTCTATCACAAATAGACGCAGGGATAAGCCAACTTGCGGAGCAGCAAGACCAACCCCAGAGGCATTGTACATGGTTTCCATCATGTTTTCGATTAATTCACCCAAATTCGGGTAATCTTCAGGGACTTCCTCAGCCACTTTTTTCAACACTGGATAACCATATCCATAAATCGGTAAAATCATTGATCAATAACGCTTTTGTTCTAAATAATCTTGCAAAATAAGCACGGCAGCCACCTTATCCACCAATCCCTTGTCTCGGCGCTTTTTCTTTTTAGCCCCACTTTGCAGAATGATCTCTTTGGCTTCTACTGAAGTGAATCGCTCATCCCACATCACTACCTCTATAGCCGGATATAACTTCTTGAGCTTGCGCACAAAGCCAACGACCAAATGATGAATCTGGGCAGGGTTGCCATCGGGATAGAGCGGTTCCCCTACCACAATAGTGGAAACGTCTTCTGCTTGCAGGTAGTTTTCCAAATAGGGAAATAATTCACTGGTTGAAATGGTGTCCAAACCATTGGCAATGATCTGCAACGGATCAGTTACTGCCAGGCCCGTGCGCTTGGTACCGTAGTCGATGGATAAAATTCTAGCCACAGCACAAAGATAGGTTTTTGCAAGAAAGAAGTGGCCTCCTGAATTCCACTTTCTCAAAATTCAGGAGGCCAACATCTATAACAATCTCGTTGTTGTTTCACTTATTTTAAAAGAATCATCTTCCTGGTCTGGCGCTGTTCATCCGTTTCCAGAGTGTAAAACAAGATTCCCGGTTGAAAATCGGTATTTTGTATAGCGACTTCATTATAACCCCGAGTAAATTGCTGGCGGAACTCTTTCAATAAACGACCGTACTGGTCATAAATACTCAATCGCGCCATGGTATTGGTCGGCAAGGTAAAGCCAATCAGGGTCTGATCAGTAAATGGATTTGGCCTATTTTGCAACAGAGAAAACTCAGGTGCCTCGGTATCCACTGCCCGAAAACTGATCGCCAGAGGTTTGACGGCTCCCTCCAGGCTATAGGCTTCCGGACGGGTTCCCCCCACTAGTAGCTGCATGGCTTGACTCAACTGTGTATAGCTTTCGCTCTCTACCACAAGTCGGAAAACCAATTGCTCGTTATCTTGCATATTGACTTCCTCCAAGCGGACCCAGCTGCTGGTCAAGATTCCTTGTGAAAGCTGGCTGGTGCCAAAGTTTTCCCCGCCGATAGCCACTCCCTCAACCTCAATAATTCTCAACAATTCAGGGTCCATTTGCAGCGCAAATTGAAATCCGGAAGTCACCGGTAGTTCTGTCGTCTTGAACTCAAGCGTGTATCGGTTACCCGCTTGCATCGTTTGGTCATCAACAGATAGAGTGAAGGTATCCGTACCGCTTCTGGAAGCGACTTCCTCATTGAGGTCCTCCTGTGGAATTGCATCCATATTCAGGTCTCCAATCTTGATGGCCATAAATGCCAGGCTATCCATATTTTCATGCACCTCCTCCAATTGTATGTAATCTGGAATCGTATCCACAAACGGATTGGTGGGGTCTGAAAACGTATAGTCCATGGGCACAAACCGCCAACTGGTATTATTTGCAAATGCAGTATCCTGATTGAGTACCAAACGCCTTAATTGCTGGTAGTCTGCTATGTCAACTACTCCAGAGCTGTCTACATCTGCTGCGAGTAACAAATAAGGGTTATCCAGTGTATCTAATTCTAACACATGCCGCAGCAATTTAATGAGATCCTGCGTGGTGACCCCATTCCTGTCGTCTCCATCACGAGTAGGGCGCACTTGATAATCTTCATCAGCAGGCACTTCTTCAAATTCGAAATCGCCAGATTGAGAGGTCATCATCATGGTATCCATTCCTCCTGTCAACCAAACTTCTGCATCCGCCATCGTGGTATCAGAAAGGGTATGTATAAACCCGGATAAAGCCACCGGATGGTGCGCTACAATTTCACAAATTTCCTCAAAATTGTGAAAGGAGATAAAGGTCAGACAGTAGTCGTAATTGGGGCCGCCAATGCTACCATCTGGCTGCACGGAATAGGGGTTGTCGGCACTATCCCAGGCATACACTTCCACAACAACCAGTTCGCCATCATCACAGGTAATCACCAAGCCAGACTGATCCTGATCCGGGGTTTCTCCCTGAATATTGACCGATAATTTAATCGGTGGTGTACAATCGCTCAATCCACTTGTGGTAAAATCACTGGCCCAAATTTCAAACATACCTCTATCTTCATCGCCGTCGCCATCTGCATCCGTACCCGGAGGAAGGGGCATGTAGGCCGAAGACAAACTCACGATACAAACCGGAGAGGGGGCATTACAATCCACCACTTCAAATGGAATAGCCACAGCATCCGAATTGCCACATCCATCTTTAACGTGTACTTCGAAGGTGTGATTCCCAATAGGATAAGTACCCTGGATCAAATAATTTGGATAGCTACCACTCAGAACCTGATCGGAAATATCATTTTCCGGAGTAAGCGGTACCGGTTCATTATTGGCAAACAAAAACACCTTGACCTCTACTTGTCCGGAACACTCCTCGGTCACCGTGAAAGGGATCTCTACGTCCCCCGGACAGCCCGCCGCTTGGTTATTGCTCAAGCTACAGAAGGGTGCCGGGTCGGTATAGTCAATTTCGGGGTCAATATTATCGGTAATCTTAATATGCTGTACATACTTATAATACCCGCCATCATGGAAGTAGGTGGTGGTTGGTCCAACATCCACCGAACGCCAGTAGCCCACATTTCCATCGTGGCCACATGCGGTATTAATTTCTCCGGCTCCGGGATTGTTATTAAATGGATTGTAATCCCGATCGATGTATAAGATACCGTTCGGTTTGCGAACGAGCACCACATCCTCGTCACCAGCCAAGCCGTCACAATCTTCATCCCGGCCGATAATCATTGCCGGTGAAATACCATCGTATTCACACCAATTGACTACGGTATAGGTTCTAAAAATTTTATAACAGCCACTGCTGCCCGTATCGAAGGTATGATCACTACTATTGATGGCAAGCAGATCACAACCTTCCTCATCGTATTCGATGTCTCCAGCATCGGGTTCTTCACAGATGCCAACAACATCCTGCGGAAATTTGATGCGATAATCGTGAGTCCCCAATACCGTAATGACCTGTTGGCAATAATAGGTGCCACTTCCCCAACTGCCGGAGGTTCCCTGAAAATTGCGTATGATGGTGCCAACCTCACAACTGTTGAGGTCTACCTGCGGTTCGAGTTCTGTCCAGTAATAAGATGGACACCCCCACCCTCCTCCGGGTGATCCAAAAAGATTGGACAATTGATAGGTATTGTAGGGATCAAAATCCCAAGGTAGATCTATACACCAGATTTCAGTATCGTGCGGTATACTACAGCAGGGGTCATCCAGTAGATTTTCTTCTGCCTGTACCACAAACAGCTGGCACGTGAATAGCAAGACCAGAATGGGTGAAAGTATTGTAGATTTTGTCATCATAGGAATAGTTAATTAGTAAGCCTGTTGGATAATTTTGTAAATACTGATAGTAGCTCAATAACTCCTATTGAACCACAGAGGCAGACGATAAAATGGAAACGGTTATAGTGTCTTAGGGGGGAGAAAGCTGTCGACACAATAGCCAAAAGATACTATAGATGCTTTTGCAACTATACTTTGAATTGTACATGTGAAGGGAAGTAAAAATCTGTTGGGCACAACAAATTTAGAATATCCAGAACGCAATACCAATTAATTTGGAAAGAATTTAGGAAACGGTAGTTTTTAAACAAAAAAAGTTGCCAGGTCTGGAATGGTAAACCAATCCGTTCCCTGACAACCGTTCCCCCTTACTTATACTCTTTAAGCTTATAAATTAATAAGCCTCTAATTTTCTTTTTTTTGACAAATCTGGTGGCTCAGTGTCAAACTAAAATACAATCAATGCCTGTTTACAAATGTACCCTTCAAACACAAGAATCCTACAACTTCCGGCATAAATGGTGACAACACCCTCCTTATGGGTGATGAATTGCAATTCAGACGCGACTAATCAATCAATACCACTTTCTTCAGCACCTCCTCCCGGTAAGTCCGCCCCATTGGGAGCATCTGTGAATCAATAAATATGAGGTTATTGCTTGTATCAATCTTGCTAACTTTCGACAGCTGAACAATATAATTGCGGTGAACACGTACAAAAAAAGCCTCGGGAAGTAAACGCTGGGTTTTCTTAAGGGAAATTTTGACTACAAACTTCCGAGATGAGGTGATGAAAGTCGTATAATTTCCTTCACCAGATATCCATTGCACCTCCTGGAGATAAAGGCGATGTAGTGTTTGCCCGTTTTTAATAAAAAAAACATCTCTTACCAAGTTTAGGTGTGAATGCTGTTCCATTTCTGTTTTAAAAGTTGGGTTTATAACATCTTTGTAGGGGTACTATTGCAGTTGCTCCACATTAACCATTTTAAATCTAATAGCCCCTGATCATATATTGTATTTGTCCTTTTGACTAAAAATAAACACAAAGTCACACAAATGTGTATATTTTCTTGTTTTTATTTGGCCCCGTTTCCATCCACAAATGGAAATAGCCGATTAGAATTGCTTCTAACCGGCTATTTCATACAGATTAACCCTAAAATAATGCTATTGGTCACCGGATGACCGGATACTATTTAAGCTCTTTAATTTAACATTATCTTTTCGATATTTTTTTCCGGAACGGATAAAATCTACGGAAATCTGATCACCAGGGCGAAAAAGAGCCACTTGCTCCTGTAGCTCAGGAACGGAAGGCGTGGCTACGCCATTGATACCAACAATGACATCCCCAACCTCCAAGCCTGCTTCATCAGCGCTGCTGTTTTGACTGACGTTATTGACATAGACCCCTGAAACAGCAGGAAGCCGAAGCCGGTCGGCCAAATCACCGGTTACATCTTCAATAATCACCCCTAAAATGGCTCTTCTCACCTCTCCAAACTCTCGTAAATCAGCAATCACCTTGCGCACCAAATTTGATGGAATGGCAAAAGAATAGCCCTCATAACCGCCTGACTCACTAATAATCGCCGTATTGATCCCAATCAATGCTCCGTCTGTACTTACCAGCGCACCACCACTATTTCCCGGATTCACGACCGCATCGGTCTGAATAAAAGACTCAATCGAATAGTTGGATTGTAAAATCCGAATATTGCGGGCTTTAGCACTCACAATACCCGCCGTCACCGTTGAGGTGAGATTGAAGGGGTTACCTACTGCCAATACCCATTCACCAATATCTACCAGATCAGAATTGCCAAAGGAAATGGGCTTCAGACCACGTGCGTCTATTTTAACCAAGGCCAGATCGGTACTGGGATCACTGCCTAAAACGGTAGCCTCCAACTGCCTTTTATCGGCTAAAGCTACCTCCAATCGAGAACCATCCTCCACCACATGATTATTGGTCACGATATAGCCATCCGTAGACAAAATCACTCCAGACCCACTGGCCACCCGATACCCCGTTGCACTGTATACGGTGATATTGACAACCGATTCTGTAGCCTTCTTTGACACTTCCCGAAAATCAGGTAGCGAAAGGATCGATTTATACTGGGGTTTTGCATTTACCATCGGTTGTTCTACTTCGTGTTTGACCAATTGGGCCGGCACTTCTTCTTTCGATTGCCCGGCAATGGTTTGTTGGTGATATTGTGTAAACAGAAAAAAGGAAAGGACCGTACTCAAGAGGCCAACTAGGATGTTTGTTAAGATATTTTTCATAGAGTCAAATGATTTTCTACTTTGATAGTTCCCTCCCTGATGACCATTTATTCACGATCAAAAGTTTTGGGGAATTTTAACTCCAAACCGATTGGTGTCAACTATCAATGACAACAAGTCTGGAAAAGGGTTGCTGATCAACTCATTACACTTGTTCTGGCAGAATAAATCCAGTGCCAACGACAATTTGCGCGGCCAGCAATTCATCCGGAATTCCAAAGGCATTTACTAAAGCCTGCGCATCCTGACGCAACGTAGCACATAGTTCATCAACCAATTTCCGGATGGCTTTGGTCTTCACTCCTGCCATATAATCCTTCTCAAGGTACCACCCTTTGTGTTTTTCAATCGTATGGAGGGCATATAATTGACACAACTTTTCTAAAATGGGCACCAATTCCGAATCGGCTTGTTCCTTGATGGCCTGTTGAAATTGTTCCAATACCACCCTTTCCACAAAGGCCTCGGCAAGAGCAATCATGTGCGTTTGGCAAGTTAGTGCCGCATCAAAGGCGGTCATGCCCTCTTTCACCAACCCCCGAATGCGCTGTGCTAGAGAATACAATAAATTTTTCTCCCGAAACAAGAAGGCATTCTGCTGAAATTCTGCACCCAACAAATGTGCCCGATCGGTATTGCGAATCGCAATCGGATTGCGTTCACTAATGGCCGTACTGACCCGGTCGCCCAAATACCGAAGCATTGCCCAGGTACCATCTTCGTGAAATTCTTTTCGAAATTCAGACAATACCCCTTTTGCCACGAGTTGCATCAAAACGGTATTGTCTCCTTCAAATGTGGTAAAGATATCTGAGTCGGCTTTCAGATCTGCAAAGCGGTTTTCTGCCAAGTAGCCCTTCCCGCCACAGGCCTCGCGGCATTCCTGAATGGCCTCAGTAGTAAACCAGGTAGCATACGCTTTCATACCGGCTGCAAGCGTTTCTATTTCGCGAATATCAGCATCGGTTCGGTTGACATAGCGTTTTGATAAATAAGTCAAGGCAAAATCCAAGGCGTAGGCTTTCGCCAAATGGGGCATCAATCTACGCTGATGGCTTGGGTAATCCAACAAGAGCATTTCCTGCCCACCTACATTATCTGCCGCAAATTGCCGACGCCGCAAACCATATTTTACGGCAATGGACAAAGCCGATTTGGCCGCACTCAGCCCCGCTCTGGGCACACATACACGTCCGCCCACTAAGGTTCCTAACATGGTAAAAAATCGGCGGGAGGGATTTTCGATCGAGCTAAAATAATGGCCCGATTCATCAATATCACCAAAGCGATTCAACAGATTTTCCTTTGGAACTTTCACCTGATGAAACCAAATCCGGCCATTATCGACTCCATTTAATCCGAGTTTATAACCACAATCTTCCACTTCAACTCCCGGCAACAACTCTCCTGCTTCATCTCGCATTGGCACCAAAATAGCATGTACCCCCTGGCTCTCCCCCTCCACGATGAGTTGTGCAAAAACGGTAGCCATTCTCCCATGCAAAGCATTGCCAATGTATTCCTTTCCGGCTTGTCGGTGAGGTGTGTTGATGATCAATGCACGCTGTTTATGATCGTAGATAGCCGTTGTTTCCAGGCCTCTGACATTGGAGCCGTGCCCCGTTTCTGTCATGGCAAAACAACCGGGCAAAGTGAGTTTCCCAACCGCTGTGAGGTACTTTTTGTGGTGATAATCTGTTCCCAACCAGAGAATGCTGCCACCAAACAAACCAAATTGTACCCCAAATTTGATAGCCAAGCTTAGATCGTGGTAGCCCAGCGTCTCAAAAACAGCTGCATAAAGCCCCATATCGTCCTGTCCTCCATTCGCCTCCGGGTAGGACAAATTGCCCAGACCCTGCTCGGCCAGTAGCTTACACCAGGTCAATACCTGATTGCGGTAGGCTGTTTTATTGGGAATGACTTGATAACGAAAAACGGGGTCTCGGAGAATGGTTTTCACCTTGTTGCGAACATCGGCATAATCATCATCTAACAGCTGCTGCATTTTGGCTACTGGAAAACTGGTTTTTACCTTCTCTTCGCGTAGAAGTGCCTCCTCGGTTTGTTCGGAAAAAATAATGCGATAGGTATCTACATTCACCAATTTCAAGTTGGCCTCAAGTTCTTCCAACTGCGCACGAACCGAGGCTTCATCCCAAAGGCCTTCGTCTTCCAACGCCTCAGCTGCCATTTTTAATCCTAAATCAACTAGTGTTTTATCCCCTTTGTCTACAAATTGTTTGGCCGCCTGACGCAATTCAATCTCCCAAAATTTAAACATTTCTCTAGAAGGAGGATGCATCGGATTACTCCAACCCAATAGTATTTTTTTGTCCTCAGGAGTGAGAAAACTCAATTTTTCAGCCTTTTTCCGCAAAGCGACTACTTCCGTCGGGGTTAGCACTTGATCCGACCAAGCTGCGTAAAACAGTGGTAGCATAACCTGTACGCCGGGAGAATAAACAGATTGAGGTTCGGGATTGGTAGTCATATTAATATCCTGATTATTGCTGAATTTTTATCCGTTGTCCAAATTTAACAATTCCCTGGCAGACATTGTTGGTCGTCCATTCGTCAAGGCGACAGAAAAAAGGCTATCCTGGGTTACAAGACAGCCTTTCTGTAGTAGAAAACCACTTAGAGCATATTTAAAAAGAATTATCCAAGTTGTACAATTGGAATTTTTCGATCACTTCGATAAGTTGTCGTTCGTATTGGGCACTTTGCCCCAACCCGGCTTTTACGAGCCCCTTTGCCCACTTCTTGTAGCTCTGCCCATTATCGAGTAGATCTGTATGTTCCTGGGCGATGAAAAGGCTATGTGCCCGCCAATTGGCCCATGCACTATCAAAAGATTTTCCGCCAAGCGGCCCACCAAAATGGTTGTTTTGATCACGAGCAGCGGGACTCCTCCCCGCACGACTCTCCAAAATGGCCTGACCTAGCTTCACGCTGGCTGGAATACCAAATTTTTCCATCTCCGCACGAGCTACCCGGGAAAATCGGTCGATGTAAGCCTTCACAATAGCATCCTCCGGAAGTTCAATTCTGGCAACGGCCGGTTTGGCCTCCCTGAAACTTATTGTTTGAGCAACCCCCAACTGATCCACACTCACCTGGTCGCTGCTCGAACTCGTCCCCATTAATCCCGCTAATGGCGCTTTCATATTGATGGAAAACTGAATGTCCTTTTTGGTCAAGACAAACAAGGTCAATGCCGCCAATCCAATTCGAAACCATGGCATTCTCATGCGCCCGCCAGTACCGGTAATCAACTGAAACACCTGATATTTCAGAGCGACAAAAAGCCGCCATAGTCCTGCGATAAGCCTACGAATCAAAAGGGCAATATCAAAGACCGGAAAGGGTGAACCACTGCCCCAGCTTTGCATATTGCTTCGCTTACTGTTTATGGGGTTATTCCCCCCGTTGCGATTGCCCATTTGACGATTTGTTGAATATTCTGGTTTCATACTTACTGATTTTAGGCAACTTTTTGTATTTTCACCTTCCAAGTTGCAATATTACGATTGATTTATTGTCTTGATACAACAAATTTAAAACAATAAGTTTTTAAAACCAAATATTTTAAACAATTTTGTTTTACACAAATGAGTGATTTTTCAAAAAACATTGTGAATCAGCGATTTAAAATCGTTTTTTCCACACTAGAAGCGCACAATCTGATTCGTGGGAAATCTGACATTGCCAAGAAGCTGGGAACCTACAATCATGTGATCAATAGTATCCTCAAGGGCCAACGCAATATCACCGTTGATCAGCTTTCCGCCCTATTTGACCATTACAGTGTGAATGCCAATTATTTGTTTGGCAATAGCGAAGAAATGTTTCTGGACTCCGCCGATATTTCCAATGGACTACCCACCCGTTCTTTAGACGAAAAGCAACTCGGAGGCCGGGACAATATCACCTTAGTGCCCTCCAGAGCCGTAGCCGGATATGCCCTGGATCACAACGATGATGCCTATCTGCAAAACTTGCAAAAGTTTTCCATCCCCAATCTGAATGGGACCATGATCGCCTTTGAGATCAGTGGAGACAGTATGATGCCCACCATTACCAATGGTGATATCGTCGTCTGTGAAAATGTAGAACGAGACACCCCACTTCGGGACAATCATGTGTATGTGGTGGTTACTGATGTGGTGGTGGCCAAACGCATTCAGCAGATTCGCAATGGCAATGAAGTACACACGCTTCGGCTAATTTCCGACAATGACGCGGTCTATAAACCTTACGATGTAGCCCTTGAAGACATCCGGCAAATCTTAAAGGTGAAATGCCGCTTGACGGCCTATGCCATCAGTTAGATGCTTCGATTCTCAAACCGATCCGCCAGTCAAAACTTAATGCGGCCCATAATGTTTTATTGAAAAGATATTTACTCTCTTTTCAAACAATTGTTTATGCCTTCACCATACATGAACCGCCTGCAATTTGAGACCAGCCCTTATTTGTTACAACACGCTCACAATCCAGTCAATTGGTTTGCCTGGAAACCGGAAGCCTTTGAAAAAGCCAAGAAAGAAGACAAGCCCATTTTAGTGAGCATTGGCTATTCTACGTGCCATTGGTGTCATGTGATGGAGCAAGAGTCATTTGAAAACGATGCGGTAGCTGCATTTATGAACCAACATTTCATCAATATTAAGGTAGATCGGGAAGAGCGCCCTGATGTAGATCAGATTTACATGGAGGCTTGCCAGATTATCTCAGGTGGTGGTGGCTGGCCCTTGAATTGTTTTCTTACACCTGATGGGCGGCCATTTTATGCCGGCACCTACTATCCTCCCCAACCGATGCACAACCGCCCTTCCTGGTTGCAGCTTTTGCAAAATATGGCGGGTGCCTACCAGCAAAAAAGAACGGTCGTTGAAGAACAGGCCAATCGCCTACTAGAGATCATCAGTGGTACGGACAATAGCTTTGTGCAAGCTTTTGGCCAGGACGAGCTCCCCAAAGTCAAATTTACACCAGAGCAGATGGCCGGCATTTTTGAAGACCTGCAACAACGATTTGACAAACGGGAAGGAGGGTTTGGCGGAGCCCCCAAATTTCCGTCGAGCATGGCTTTACAATTTTTTCTGGATTATCATGCCCTTACGGGAAATGAAGATGCCTTAAAATATCTGAATTTTTCTCTGCACAAAATGATTCGCGGAGGCATTTACGACCAGTTGGGTGGTGGCTTTTCCAGGTATGCCACCGATGAAGCCTGGTTGGTCCCGCACTTCGAAAAAATGCTCTATGACAATGCCCTATTGGTCAGTTTGATGGCTAAAACCTACAAAAAGACCAAGGACCCATTACTCCGGCGAACCATTGAAGAGACCCTAACTTACATCCAGCGAGAAATGACCAGTCCAGAAGGGGGCTTTTATGCCGCTCTTGATGCCGACTCCGAAGGAGTGGAAGGAAAATTTTACGTGTGGGACAAAGCTGAAATTGATACAATTTTAGGCGATGCAGCGCCTTTATTCAACGCCTTTTATCAAGTGACAGAAGGCGGAAACTGGGAGGGCAAAAACATTCTGTGGCGACCACAATCCGAAGCCACATTTGCCGAAAGGCAGGAAAATCTGACGGTGGATGTTCTAAATAAGCAATTGAAATCCAGCCGCGAAAAGCTATTGGAAAACCGCAGCAAACGCATCCGTCCCAGTTTGGATGATAAAATTTTACTCAACTGGAATGCCTTGCAGTGTTCAGCATACGCACATGCTGCTGCGGCTTTGCAACGAGATTCCTATAAAAAAGCCGCCCAACAAAATCTGAAATTTTTATTAAAAAATTTCCAAAAAGACAACAGCCTGTTTTTTTACCACACCTATAAGGAGGGGGTAGCCCAATACGATGCATTTCTGGACGATTATGCCTTTTTAATTGCCGCCCTGCTGGATGTATACGAATTGGATTTTGACCGATCACACATTGCGATGGCGAGTCAGCTGGTCCAACACGTCATTGAGCAATTTCTAGATCCGGAACAACGCATGTTCTTTTTCACCGCAAGTACCCAAGAGGATATCATTGTACGCCGCAAAGACTTATACGACTCCGCATTGCCTTCCGGCAATTCTGTGATGGTCCACAATTTAATCCGCTTGGCCACCATTACCGGTAAGCCAGAGCACCATCAGCTCGCCCGGAAAATCCTGTCAGGCATTCAAGGTGCAGTAGAAAAACACCCCATTTCATTTGCCAATTGGGCCAGCGCCCTGCTGATGGAAGCCTTTCCCATGAATGAATTGGCGGTAGCCGGTAAAGATGCATTTGCATTAGCCGCCGAGCTCAACACCCATTATGTACCCAATCGAATTTTGGTTGCCACAGAAGCCCCCTTTGAAGCATATCCACTTTTAGCCGGCCGTTTTCCTGAAAAGGACACCTTAGTATATGTATGCCAAAATTTCGCCTGCCAATTGCCCGTTAAAACGGTAGAAGAAGCCATAAAACTCACTAGTGCTCAATGAAATACCATTTTTGAGTGCATCTCGGCTGAGCTGAGACGGACGAAAAAATAGCAGAAGTGAGGTTCCAAAATCCCCGTTTTACCGGGACGGAATGGCGATCTCCAAACATGCACTGAGAAAAACCGGTGACTTTAGGCAACAATTCCCGACATTTTACAGTCTTTTTATTAGAGCGATACAAAACGGAAGGCTTGCATTTGAAAAAAAACGCTTATTTTACTGATGCTTATTTAAAATTCAGGTTCATGAAATATTTCTACTTTATCGCGCTGACTTTGACCACCCACTTGGCACTGGCCCAACAGCCCTCTCACTACAGCATGTATATGCTCAATCATTTCAACTGGAATCCAGCCTATGCCGGTTTGGATAACTCGCTAAGCATCACCGGGGTGTATCGCAGCCAATGGGTGGGTCTGGAAGGTAGTCCGGTTACCCAAAACGTCAATGCGCATCTTCCGCTGTACATGCTTAGTGGCGGTGTGGGCATCAATCTTGAAAACGACCAATTGGGCGCGCAGCATTTGACAAAGATTAACCTTTCCTATAATTTTCAAAGAGACTTAGGCGAAGGCATTCTTTCGTTAGGTGCCCGGGCCGGTATTGTACAGCGATCGCTGGATGGCAGCAAGATTCAAACCCCTGATGGCGACTACTCTGAACCGGGGGTTCCCATCAACCACAATGATGATTTGCTCTCTGCCGAAGAAGTAAGCGGCAGTGTGAATACCTTCGGGGTTGGAGTCTATTATCAGTCCGAAAAATTGGAAAGTGGCATCTCCGTGACCAACATAACTGAACCAAGTACAGATTTAGGTACCCTTAATTTGCAAATGGTTCGTCATTATTTTTTTACCTTTGGGATGCATTTTGATTTGAGTTCAAGTTTGTCGGTGCACCCATCAGTTCTTGTTCGTTCGGATCTGGTTCAAACACAAACAGATTTTTCCACAATTGTTCGGTACAACGACAATATATTCGGAGGGGCATCGTTTAGAGGATATAATTCAAATAGTATAGATGCGCTCGTCCTGCTTGCAGGATTAAAACTGAGTGATAATATTACACTGGCATACGCGTACGATCTGACTTTATCAGGATTGCGCACAGTAAACAGCGGTTCACACGAAATTTTGTTGAATTACAACCTCAACAAAATTATCGGGGCCGGAAGACCGCCAAAGATTATCTACAATCCTCGGTCACTCTAGCAAACTACTCCTAACCATTATGAGAAGGCGAAGGCCGTTACTGAAATGACTACTGGAATTTCGGTAATAAAAGAATTAAACCTGCAGTTTTGAAATGTCAAAGGGCAGGGAGGAGAATTATTGTTTGGATACACTTATCAATTAGCGCTTAAAAAATACTAGGTATGTTAAACTTTGGCACCTTCCCTACAAAAATGAAAAATTAATTTTTGTAAAACTGGTAAACAGCCTATATTTACGATCGCTAAAAAAGATCATACTTTATTCTGAAGGAAAACTCGGGTGTTAACATGAAAAAATTATCAAAAATTGCACTGGTACTACTAGTGCTTGTGATCGCTTCATGCGGAAGACGTGAGAACGGCCAATTGGTTGGAGTTTTGGACCGTCCCGCATGGAAAGGCATTAATCCCTATGGCATGGTATATGTTCCTTCCGGAACATTACACATCGGTCCTAGTGACCAAGACATTAGCAACACCTTCGTTCAGCGACAGAAATCAATTTCTATTCAGGGCTTTTACATGGATGAAACGGAAATCACTAATAATGAGTACCGTCAGTTCGTGAATTGGGTAAGAGACTCCATCGCCCACTCCTATCTCGATCATTATATTGAGACCGAATCAGGTGATGAGATCATCGATTGGGAGTACGAAATTGACTGGACAGACGAAACCCTGGAAGATATGTACTATCAGGGCGACGACCGTTTCGCAGGAAAACGGGAGCTGGACGTAAGCAAGCTAGTTTATGAGTACGAATGGTACGACTGGAAGAAAGCAGCTGCTGATCGGGGTAATTCTCCTCGCAGCGCCTTTATTCAGCGCAAAAAAGTAAACATTTATCCAGACACCCTGGTTTGGATTCGTGACTTCTCTTATTCTTACAACGAGCCGATGGCCCGTAACTACTTCTGGCACCCTGCCTTTGATGACTACCCCGTGGTAGGTATCGATTGGCATACGGCCAACGCCTTTAGTTACTGGCGGACTAAGCTCTGGAATACCTACCAGCAAACCCGTGGTGACGGAGTAAATTCGGAAGACTTCCGTTTGCCTACCGAACACGAATGGGAATACGCTGCAAGGGGTGGTCACGATTTGGCTCCATTCCCCTGGGGTGGTTACTACATCCGTAACGCAAAAGGATGTTTGCTGGCTAACTTTAAGCCTGGCCGTGGTAACTATCCGGAAGATGGTGGTCAATACACCGTAAGAGCAGATGCTTATTATCCCAATGACTATGGCCTGTACAATATGTCAGGTAACGTATCTGAGTGGACCAGTTCTGCCTTCTACGAAAATGCTTACTCTTTCATTCATGATTTGAATCCTGATATCCGTTACGACGCGAAGGATGATGATCCTGAAGCATACAAGCGTAAAGTGATCAGAGGTGGATCATGGAAAGACATCATGCACTACCTGCAAACCGGTGTTCGCCACTGGGAATACCAAGACACGACCAAGTCTTATGTAGGTTTCCGTTGTGCACTGACTTTCCTCGGACGGTCAATCAACGACTTCTAAAACAATCTACTATAACTTAAAGAAGGATACTGTTCACGCAGTATCCTTCTTTGTTTTTGTCCTTGCCATAAACACGATGTGTTAGGGCTAGAGCCTCGGTTTTAGCCCCAAAAAAGGGCAAGAAACCTACCCGGAAATATTTTTTTTACTTTTTTTTATCGGGAAGTGTTACTTTTTTTTGACCCCGCATTATATAGGTGGGTCAAAAGCCCGAGAAGTTTTTCGAAGCGTATCCAGTAAGGAAAAAATTGCTTCAATTTAATAAATAGATTAGCTAACCACTAAAAACGATTTAGCAAAATGAGTTTCTTAAAATCAAAAGGATTCAAGTACTTAAAGAACCTGATTATTGGTGTTGGTGCCTCTGTAGTATTGATGGGTGCCCTTTTTAAACTAGAAAGCTGGGAAGGGGCGAGTACCATGCTGATTATCGGGCTATCCGTTGAAGCATTTATCTTCTTATTCCTCGGATTGATTGGACCAGAAAAAGATTACTACTGGGAAAAATTGTATCCAGGATTGGATGATTACAGTTCCAACATTGCTCCGTTGACTGCCGGTGAAGTGAGTGCAGGTCCTCCAGCACTGAATGGTGAAGTTGTAGAGCAGCAATTGGGCGGCATGCTGAGCGAACTGCAAACCATGTCTAAAAGCCTATCTTCTCTCAAAGCCTTGCAGGAAGTTGATTTCTCCGGAGCCAGCGACCAGATCAAGACGATGAGTAACTTCTATTCTAAGTTGAATCAGGCCATGGCCGATTTGGGTGATTCTCTGGAAGATACCAAGCAGTACAAAGAACAACTGACTGCTTTGAACCAGAATATCGGTCAATTGAACAATGCTTATAGCACCTTGAATAACGTGTATGGAAATGTTATTTCAGCTATGGGTAACGCGAACAAAGGCTAAGTTCCTTCTTTTAGGTAAATTCTATTTTTAAAAGCAAAAACTCAAAATTATGTCAATACCTAAGGAACCGCGGCAGTTGATGATCAACTTGATGTACCTCGTACTTACGGCCCTCTTGGCCTTGAACGTTTCTGCCGAGGTAATGAACGCTTTCTTTACCCTTGACAAGGGAAATAAAGCAAGTATTGCCACCGTGGAGTCGCAACTCGATCAGACGGTAACTGGTCTGAAAAAATTGCTGAGCGACGAATCCAAAGCAAAATATAAGCCCATCGAACCCGCTGTAGATCAGGTTCGTGGTGCAGTAGCTTCTTTTGATAGCTATGTAAACGATCTGCGTGATAAATTAATTGATGCTGCCGGTAACAAAAACGGCGAAGTAGACGAAGGTGACTATATCATGAGCCACGGGGTAAAAGTGGCAAAGGGTAAAAAGAATAAAGATGTGACCACTCGTATGCTCGTAATGGACGGCGCCGGTGCTGAGTTGAAGCAGGAAATCATCAAAACCAAGGAGGCTTTGGTGAAAGCTTTCACTGACTTATTGACCCAACACGGTGAGACTTTCGGCCTGCAACAGGAAGAAATTCAAAATCGTATCCAGAATATTGGTAACAACCTGCCATTTGGTATCGATGATGAAACTTGGAAGGAAAGTAAGGATAAAAACAGCTGGGAGGATTTCAAATTCCGCCAGATGCCCCTTGCTGCTGTGCTGCCTCTGTTGAGCCAGATGCAATCTGATGCCAAGAGTTCTGAAGCTACATTGATCAACAACATGGCTGAATTGGCCGGTGGTCGTGTAGTGGAATTTGACGCATTCTTCCCTGTAGTACAGGCAGAAAAAGCTTATGTGATCAAAGGAGATCCATTTAAAGCTCAAATCTCTATCGGTACTTATAGTACTTCTATTAACCCTGACGATATCTCTATCTCCGTAAATGGAAGCAACTTGACAGTTGGAGAAGATGGTAAGGCGGAATATACCACCACTACTTCTTCTACGGGTAAACAAACCCTGAAACTGGCAGTGAAAGTGCGCAACCCATTGACTGGTGAAATATCTGAAGGTGAAGGTACTTACGAATACGAAGTTGGTACGCGTTCTGCAACCGTTTCTGCCGATAAGATGAACGTATTCTACATCGGTGTAGAAAACCCGGTATCTGTATCTGTAGCTGGTGCTTCTAGTAATGATATCAATGTCAGTGCTAGTGGTGTAAGCATTAAAGCAACAAACAGAGCTTCCGGAAAATATTCGGTAACAGCAAATAAGCCTGGCGATGCTAAAATCACCATTAGTGGTGGTGGATTGCCAACGACTCATTTCGACTTCCGCGTTAAGCGTATTCCCGATCCAACAGCCCGCTTGGGTAACAAAGAAGATGGATCTATGGGTAATGGTGAATTCAAAGCGCAACAAGGTTTGATCGCCTGGTTGGACAACTTTGACTTCGACGCAAGATGCGATATTCAGGGCTTTACGCTGGTTCGTGTACCAAAGCGCGATGACCCAATCGAGAGTGTAAACTCAGGTGGAAAATATAACTCTAAGTCAGCTAGGTTAGCTAACGCCGCTAAACCAGGGGATACTTATTACTTCGAAAATGTGAAGGCGAAATGTCCTGGTGACGTCGCTGGACGGAAGATTAACTCCCTGGTATTCAAAATACGCTAATTTTTTTCTGTTAAAGTGTAATAGTGCGCTTGGTTAACTCGTTAAATCAGTGCACTTTTACACTTTAATAAACAAAAGTCCAATCATGAAGATCACTTTGAAACTGCTAGGATTAAGCTTATTGATCTTGTTCTTTGCTACCCCGTCCAATGCCCAGGGGCCCGATAATATTATTTTGACTGAAGCTGAGGTTGAAGACGACACAGACCAGCCACTAGATGATATCGTTGAAAAAAGAACAATCGTTGAAAAGCGTATCCTCCCCTATGACCATGTACGCGAAGCAGACATCTTCTGGGAAAAAAGGATTTGGAGAGTTATCGACATACGTGAGAAAATGAACCTCCCATTTGCCTATGAAGAGCGTCCCTTCTTCACCATCTTGATGGAAGCCGCAGAGAATGACGAAATTACTGTTTACAGTACAGAAGATGATAAATTTACAGCTAAATTACAACCGGATGAAGTATCGGCAATGGGCGCTACCATTGATACCGTCATTACTTTTGATCCGGAAACTTACGAAGAACAAATCCAAATTGTACGAAACGAACTCAACCCTGAGGATGTGAAGCGTTTCCGTATCAAGGAAATCTGGTTCTTTGACGAAGAAACTTCCACTTTGCAAGTTCGTATCCTTGGTATTGCACCACTGATCGACGTCAAAGATGACGCTGGCAACTTCAAATACGAAAAGCCAATGTTCTGGGTCTACTATCCTGAGGCTAGAAAAGTGTTGGCTCGTGAAAGGGTCTTTAATTTTGGCAATGATGCTTCCCCTATTACCTGGGAAGACTTGTTGGAAATGCGCTTTTTCGCCAGCTATGTTTATAAAGAGTCTAACGTCTTTGACCGACGACTTCAGGAATACTTATCAGGAGTTGATCTTCTTATGGAATCTGAAAAAATCGAACAGGAAATCTTTAATTTTGAACACGATTTGTGGTCTTATTAATGATTGCTGATCTCAAAAAAAAGGCCCTTCTGCTGAAACGGAAGGGCCTTTTTTTTATACCGCAGCGCCTATTGCATGTATTCCCATGCCGTTTGGTAGGTGCCATGAGCATCAATATAATCTAGAAAATTGCCATAAAACCCATGATTGCCAATGGTCGCACTATCCCCAACCACCACTAACTGCTTACGGGCACGTGTCATGGCCACATTCATTCGCCGGTGATCGCTCAGAAAACCGATTTCTCCCTTCGCATTGGAACGCACCAACGAAATGTAAACGACCTCCCGCTCCTGCCCCTGAAAGCCATCTATTGTATTAACCACAATCGGCAAAGCTCGTAATCGCTCATCTTCCTCTATCCATTGTTTCATCAACACCACCTGTTCCCGATACGGCGAAATGATGGCTACCGAAGGAAATTCCTCCTCCGAATAAGCCTCTGCCAACTGATACAAATGCTCACAAAGCATCTGGTATTCATCCGGGTTGTAGCGACTTTGAAAGGCCTCGCGAATTTTTTCTTCAAACCCACAGCCTGCTGTATCAATAAACACGAGTGGATCATTTTCATAAATAGGCAGTCGCTGGTCTTTCACCATCTCCGCGGCCTGCAATTTTCCCTCGTAAAACTGTTGGTTGGAAAAGCCCATAATGATTTCGTGCATGCGGTATTGCACATTGAGTAAGGATGTCGTCTCAAAGCGTTCCATGGCCTTTTCTATTAGGCTTACGCCAAATCCTCCCTGCTGAGCCGCTCTTGATTTTACCGTGGGCGGCAACTGAAAGGGGTCACCGGTAAGAATGACCCTCGATGCCCGCAAGATAGGAATCCAACTAGCTGGTTCCAAAGCCTGTGCCGCTTCATCAATCACGGCAGTCCGAAAGGTGCGTTTTTCTAAAAGCTTATTGGCCGCACCAACCAAAGTACAAGTGATCACCTGTGCCCCATCCAGAATCTGATTGATCAGACGGTCTTCCAGTTGATTGGCCCAAGCCATTAGTTCAGCAGCTTCTGCAAAGAGTCGCTTGCGCTCCTGATGCCCTTCTGGCCCAAATTTACGCTTATACCTGCGCGCATTCCGCCGAGCTTCCGCAGCATCAATTTTTACCTTTTTGATGTTCTTACTTTCAGGATGCGTAGACAATTGCATGTCTAAAGTGTGTCTGACAATAGCCTCATCTACCCTGGAAATATTGCCAATGCGCACCACCTTCAATCCTTCCTCAGCGAGTTTCTCTGTCAACAAATCCACCGCAGTATTGCTGGGCGCTGTGACCAACACGGTACTTTCCCTTTCACACAATAGTTTGACCGCCTGCACCACCGTAGTTGTTTTACCAGTACCCGGAGGGCCATGCACTACAGCGGCATCGTAAGCTGCTAGGATATAACTGATGGCCTCATTTTGTGAAGGATTGAGTTGCGGCAACTCGATTGATGGCAATTCATGAAAGCGGACCGGGCTTGCGCCCAATAATACATCCCGCAAATCAGCCAGCCGGTCTCCCTTGGCCCTCATGACTTTTTGTAAAGCCTTTTCCATTTCGAGGTAGGTGGTCTCGTCAAACATCAAATCTACCCCAATTTGCCCCAGCCCCAACCAATCTGGTAAGTCCTTGCTATTTAAGATGATCTTCATCTTGTTCTTGTTCACATAATGGATGACACCACTTTTCTCCGGCTTAGATACATTGGGTTGTTGGGTAAATAAATTTACCGCCTTTCCCGAACGGAAATGATGTTCATGATCTTCATTGCTCTTCTCCAACACCACATAAGCTCGCTCTCCCAGGGCATAGCCCGTTTTTACTATCTGTACGGCATACCAAGTATACCCCTTCTTGATGCGCTCATCGAGTGGTAGTTGTTGCACCAGCTTTTTGTGCTGCTCAAAATCCTCTTTTTTTTCCAGCTTTAGCAATTCCAACAATTGCGCCAATTCCGTCTGTATTTTATTCATTGTCAACTTTCGTGTATCTGGATTTGTATTCTATCAGAAATAAAGCAATTAATATGGTAAAAGTTTATAGGTTTATGAAGTAGTGCCTAGATTTTTAATTTAACCTTATTTATAAGCCCCTCTTTTGACCTTTCAATATAAGACGCCAAATCATTTATGAGTCGTAGAACCGATAAACCACAACAATCTTTTAAAGAACAATTTTCTGCACTGGGTAATCTGCCGCCTTTTTTCCGGTTGATCTGGGAAACCAACTGGAAAATGGCACTAGGGAATGTCCTGCTACGACTAGTCAAATCGGCTATTCCATTGACCATGCTGTATGTCGGCAAACTCATTATTGATGAAGTCATTCGATTGAGCGAAACGCCGGAAAAGGATATGGAGTACATCTGGTGGTTACTGGGTACGGAGCTTGCACTAGCCATTGTTTCAGACCTGATTAACAGAGGGATCAACCTCTTGGATAGCCTTTTGGGAGACCTGGTGGCCAATCGCACTTCAGTAGATCTCATCCGCCATGCTTCCCGTCTTGACCTTTACCAATTTGAGGATGCTGATTTCTATGATAAACTGGAGCGCGCCAGACGACAAACCACGGGACGTACGGTCTTGATGTCGCAAGTATTGTCCCAATTACAAAATTTCATCACCTTGCTTTTCCTGGCCGCGGGCCTTGTAGCTTTTAATCCCTGGTTGATTTTGATCTTGTTTTTAGCAGTGATCCCTTCTTTTATTGGGGAGACCTATTTCAACCAAAAAAATTACTCCCTCACCCGCAGTTGGACTCCGGAAAGAAGGGAATTGGACTATCTGCGCTACATTGGTGCCAGCGACCAAACCGCCAAGGAAGTAAAAATTTTCAGTCTCTCCGATTTTATCACGGAGCGATTTGACAAACTTTCAATGAAATACTACCAAGCCAATCGCGCCCTCTCCATCCGGCATGCGAGCTGGGGCAGTATCTTATCGTCCTTGGGGACCCTTTCCTACTATGGGGCCTATGTATTCATTATCATCCAGACGGTAAGTGGACTCATCACAGTAGGTACCCTGACCTTCCTGTCGGGTTCTTTTAGTCGGATGCAGGGGCTACTGCAAAACATCATGACCAATTTTTCCCGCATTGCTGAAAGTGCCATGTATTTGCAGGATCTATTTGACTTCTTTGCCATTGAGCCACTGATTAAAAACAAACCCAATCCCCTACCCTTCCCCAAAAAAATTCAGGAGGGTTTTATTTTTGAGAATGTCAGTTTTAAATATCCAGGTAGTGACCGGTGGGCCATTCGCAATTTGAGTTTTCAGTTGCGAAAAGGCGAAAAACTGGCCCTGGTAGGTGAAAATGGTGCCGGTAAAACGACATTAGTCAAGCTACTGGCTCGCCTCTATGAACCAACGGAGGGTCGGATCTTACTGGACGGTATTGATCTGCGAGAATTGGGTTTAAAATCACTACGCGATAACATTGGGATTATTTTTCAGGATTACATTCGCTTTCAGTTGACCGCCAGTGAAAACATCGCCATAGGAAATATTCGGCAGGTCGAGACCATGCCCATCATTAAAAATGCCGCGCAGAAAAGCCTGGCCGATACGGTGATAGAGGAATTGCCGGAAGGCTTCGCCACGCGATTGGGTAAACGCTTTTCCGGTGGTGTTGACCTGTCAGGCGGGCAATGGCAAAAGATCGCTCTAGCGCGAGCCTACATGCGAGACGCACAGCTCCTGATTCTCGATGAACCAACTTCAGCATTGGATGCCCGAGCAGAACATGAGGTCTTCCTACGTTTTTCAGAATTGATTGAAGACAAATCTGCCGTTTTAATTTCTCACCGTTTTTCTACCGTACGTATGGCTGATCGCATTTTATTTTTAGAAAATGGGCAACAGTTGGAAATTGGCAGCCATGAAGAATTATTGGCGATTGATGGCAAATATGCAGAGTTATTCCATTTACAGGCGCAGGGGTATGTGTAGAAGCGAGGGAGCGTTGAGAGGGAAGATATTGGGGGTAAGGTTTATATTTTATATTGGGTTGATGTAGAATGCCTCGTCTTGTAGGGACATACAGGTAGAATTGTGGCGTAAGCTTCAAGCGTTAGTGCATGTTTGGAGGTAGTCCCTGAAGTATATTCGGGCAAGCTATTCAGCCCCGGTAAAACCGGGATTCCGGAACCTCACTTCGGGTATTTTTTCGTCCGTCTCGGCTCAGCCGAGATGTACTCAAAAATGAGCCTCGCGAGAACCCCAAACCTGCAATTTTTGCTGCTAAAGCCCCCCTAACATGCACTTAGTAATTCCAGAGCAATTCCCATTGGTTTTTCAGATAGGCATCGTTTGGTTGCAGGTTGAGACCTCGCTGGATCATCAATCGGGCGTTGGGATAGTCTTCGGCACGAAAGAAATAATTGGAGGCAGCTGTATATGCAGTGGTCACCCACAATTCTACCCGCGGTAAATGGCCGCTAACGGCAAGCGCCTGTTCAAAATCATCCAAATAGCGCAGGCCCTGATCCATTTCATCCTGATCAAAACTTTGCCGAATGCGTTCTGCTCTGTAGAATAGGTCGCGATCTTGCAGGAAAGGGTGATTTCGCAAAAAAGGATACTGCTTTTTGTATTCTTCTAATTCACGCAGGCCTTTCTCAAAGTCGCGTTGATTGCTCAGTGATTCTACCAAAAGCCCTGCCAGTGCATCTTGAATTTTCTTGTCGCGTGGATAGTCGTGTTTGATGCTATCCATACATTCCAAAACCTTAATCGTTTCGTTTTGACGGGCGTAATAACGGGCCAGTTGGGTAAAATAAATCTCCCGGATTTGCTCTAGCATATTCGTTTCTTTACGCAAGTGCTGGCGGTAGGACTGATAAATTGCTGCCAGTTTCTCGGGTTCCCGTTTTTCCACCAATTGATAATCTGTGAAGCGGTAGAATGAATTCACCACTTCCTTTCGAACCGCCGGTATCGGGTATTGTTCATACAGCTGGAAGATGCCAGAAGCATCACCTGTTTGCAAAATATCTCTGGATTTGGCCAATTGAAAGAGGCAAGTGTACCGGAAAGATTCATGCCGAGGCAAGGGAAATAAGGCATGAGCTTTGTCGACCAGCTGGAGTGCCTTACCATATTGCTTTTTATCATATTGTTGCAGTGCCTGCTGGTAGTAGAGGATGCCTCCCAACTGATTTAGGCTAATCTGAGTTTCTTCCGGAGCATAATACTGGTAAAAGAGGCTTTCTTCCGAAACTGTTTCCTGGCCATTGAGCAAGCGCAATTCGCGTAACAATTGTACATAGTCTCGCGCAAATCTGCTTTTGCGCTTTTTCTTAAGTTGTGAAGGACTATCGGTATTGAGCACAATTGTTGCTTTACCGGGATCGACGACCGGAAAAAGCCGTTGAGGCTCCATCTGAATGTAATAGGGCAACTCAAAATGTTCAAAAATCAAGGCATACATAGCCGTTGCCGTTGCCGTGTTGTATAAATTATGGCTAAAGAGTTGTTCAAACCCGGCGTATTCATTGTAATTTCGAAAGTATTTCTTTCTCAGGTACTTATTAATAATTTCAACTGCATTTTTAGTGGATTTCCGGTTTACTTTCTCCCGTTCCAACTCCCGGTAAATTTGCCGCAACTCTACTTCGATGTACCGATAGTCGTGTTCGCTATTATTGGGAGAAGCCGCAAGTAATAGGCGCACCTGATCCTGCGGTGTTTTAGGCAACGGCGCTTTTAAAACGGTTTCTTCAAAAGGAGAGTGGAAATCCATTTCGTGGACCGCTTTTACAGCGTATTGTGCCCACAGTGTATTGCAAAAAAATACGGCCAGCAAGATGAGACCTTGTTTCATGGAATGACAATTTTCACCAAAGATAACAATTCGGCAGCAGGGATCATATTTAGAAAATATTGAAATGAAATTAAGGCCAATTTTTAACTATCCCGGAACTTTCGGGTGAAGGAGATGCGATAAAATGATCCCCCCCATAACGCCAGAAGTCAAAGTCTATGCACCAGGATCAATCATCCTATTTTCAGGTGGGCTTTTGTGCCAAACCTCCCAAACCATCATTCCCACAACCACCCCATACTCCAAGGCCACCACCCACAAGTTTTCAAAATAGGTCGGATAACTGTAATTGACGTAGGTCAACATAACCAGTCCGGTCCACAAGACGGGAAAGCGAAAGCGGGTGAAGATGCTAAGCACCAATGGCATGGCTGTATACCAGGGATGTACGGTGGTCGTAAAAAACAAATATAAGGTAATGGCAAAAAGCATGGCAGTGGGCCAATTGCGCAGACTTGGACGCCGTTCACTCAGGGTAAAAAGCAATATTCCCGAAAGGGTACCCAAGGCCAATCCCGGACCGATGTAGGCGATCAGATTGTAGCCCACCTGTTGGTAACCGAGCCACCGGAGCAGGTAGTAAATACTGGCGTTAAACTCAAACTTGCGAAAATATAAATCGAGGCTGTTGCCAAAATTTTGCAGAAATGCCTGACTGAAGAGCGGGACAAATAATAAGAGTAGTGCACCGCCCAACACGGCAAAATAAGCCAGGCTTCGTTTCCAACCTAGGCGCCGAATTAATAGGGGCAAAAACATGAGTGGCAATAATTTTGCTGCGACGGACAACGCCAGGGCCAGCGCCGACAAAAGCCAACGCTCCCGAATGAGCAACCACCAGGCGAGCAAGAGGAAAAAAATCATTGCCCCTTCAAAGTGAAGATTGCCACTAATTTCTAAGATAATCAGTGGATTAAGGGCATAGATCAAGATGAGTTGAGCAGGGAGCTCATAATGCTTCAAGAGTTTCACCAATAGCCACAAACTGCCCATCTCAAAAGCGATCAATACCAATTTCATAACTAAGGCGCTCGCTACAATATTTGTCGGAAAAACCCAACAAGACAAGGCAAATGTCGCTTGCGCCACCGGTGGGTAGATGGTAAAATATTCCGGAGAGTTGAGCTCCTGGAAAAGCGCTGACGTCAAGCCTGGTATCGCCTCCGCGCCCTTGATGTAATCAATGGGCAATTGTTCAAATGGATTATACCCATTGATCAACAAGCGCCCGTCCCAAATAAAGCGGTAGACATCGTCTGACAATTGAGGAAAGGCAAACAGCATGATCAGTCGTGCCGCAATAGCGATCAGCAAAAAGAAAGGGACTTCCCGGGAGGAAATCCGCTTGATGCACCATAAATAGAGGCCAAAAAAGGGGATATACAACAACATCAATGTTGCAAAATCCGATTGAGTGGGTATAAAGCCAAGGGCTCCGGTAAGCCCCAATAAGGCAAGGCCAATCAGCCAGTGAATGGCCGACAGCTGAGGAATTGATTTAAGCAACTTGGCCCCCATTTACCGACGCAGGCTTACGGGCCGAAGGGTAAAAAAGAAGATGGCGCCATAGCCCAAAAACAGCATCAAATGGAAGACGATAAAGGTCGTATTCTGCAAATGAATCCCCAATACCACTGCCCCAAAGAAATAAAGGGCCAACAACCCCTCCATCACGGTAGTCCAGGAGAGTTTCCGATTGAGGTATTTCTTGCTGGTGATGTTATCACGCAGAGATTTGATGTTGAATTTTGGCGTTCGCACAAAGGGTGACTTTTTACCCCAAAAGCCCTGAATGACCGCCACCGTATTGTGCAGGGATAGTCCCATAGACAAGGCCAGAAACAGTGGAAAGAGGAAGATAAACTTGTAAACCGACCTGGTAAAATCCTGGGCATGTTCGGGAATGGCTTGTACATTGGCTACGTAGTAGATGGCCACGATAGACAACAGCCCCACGAGGAAATAAGCAAAGAAATGTTTGCTAAACCCAAGTTCGATCAAGTCGCCGAGGAAAAACAACAAAGGCACACTAAACACCCCTGTGATAAAGACAAATACAAAAATGGAGCTGGCCAAGAGGTGGGCCGTTGCATGAATTTTATGCGAAAGGCTCAAGTCTGATTTCCACACGGTGGGCAGCATTTTTTTGGCCGTTTCTGCACCGCCTTTCATCCAGCGAAATTGCTGGGATTTTAAGCTATTCATTTCTATAGGAAGCTCAGCGGGAGACCCCACATCCTCCAAAAAGTTGATTTTCCAGCCTTTGAGTTGTGCCCGAATACTTAAATCCAGGTCTTCCGTAAGGGTATCTGCCTCCCAACCTCCAGCTTCTTCGATGGCTTTGCGACGCCAAACACCTGCGGTACCATTGAATTGCAGCATGTGATTGCCATTCATCCGGCCGGTTTGTTCCACCGTAAAATGTACATTCAGCTGTAAGGCTTGCAAGCGCGTAATCAAGGAATAATCTTCGTTGATATGTTCCCAGCGGGTTTGCACTACGCCAATTTTTTCATCTTGGAAAAAGGGAATGGTTTTCTTCAAAAAATCAGGCCGTGGCAAGAAATCAGCATCAAAAATGGCGATGAATTCTCCTTTGGCATATTTCATGCCCTCTTTTAAAGCCCCCGCCTTAAATCCCTTTCGGTCCGTGCGGCAAATTTGCTCGATTTGAAAGCCTTTCGCCCGGTATTCTTTTACTTTAGCTTGCGTCACCTCGACGGTTTCGTCGATAGAATCATCCAACACCTGAACTTCAAAACGATCCTTGGGGTAGTCAAACTGCATTACACTATCAATAAGCCGCTCAATGACATACATTTCATTAAAGATAGGCAATTGAATCGTGACAAAAGGCAATTCTTGTTCCTCCTCGGAATCGACCATGCCGTTGTTGGCAAAATTTCCGGGTTCATCCCCAGCCATAGCCATTTGTGGAGTTTTCATTTCCTTCCGCACCGGCGAACTGGCTTCCGCGCCATTGCGTTTGCCCTTTTTGTAGTGATACAACAAATTGAATTGCATCACACAATACAAGGTAATGTAAGTGAGTGCGATGGTATAAATGCCCAATACGGTATACGCGATCAGAGCCATCCTTTAAAAGTTGGTTCTTCGACAAGTCTCGTGATTGAAAGTCAATCGAAAATGCAAATCGCCACATCCTATATTGATCTGTGCTTCACATTTTAGTTTGCTCCCGATTTTATATCAGGGAGAGTTGTCAAAGAAGGTAAAAATTTTATTTCAGGGCATGCTTGGTGGTTAGTAAAACCCGTTCCAAACCTGCACTTGTCCGCCAAAAGCGTTTATAATAATTTAAAAATAGTCCACAATATTTTATGTCCCGCCAAAATGGTTCCTCTTATGGTTCCCGATACTTTGGAAACCCCTACCCTACGCCGATAACTTACAGGAATTTCCGTACATTTCAATCCATACTTGGCGGCCTTTACCTGCATCTCCACTGTCCAACCAAAATCGGGATCGGACATCTTAATTTCCTGCAATTTTTCCCAGCTAATCGCCCGAAAGGGCCCCAAATCAGTAAATTCATAGCCGTAAAAAAGCTTAATCAAATTGGTGGCCAACCAATTGCCAAAAACCTGCTGGGGCATCATGGCCCCTCTTTCCATATCCCCCAAAGCCCTGGAACCGATCACCATATCATAGTGTGCTTCCACAATGGGTTTTACCAAAAGGGGTAACTCCTCCGGATGATCGGAATAGTCTCCATCTACAAAAACGATAATATCGGGCTGTTCCGCTGCCGGACGAGCTGCAATATATTCCATTCCTTTGAGACAAGCACTCCCGTATCCCTTTCTTGGCTGAGACACCACAGTAGCACCTGCATCTCTGGCATTGGCTGCCGTCTGATCCGTACTAGCATTATCACAAACGATAATCTCTCTAACCAAAGGCCGGGGAATATCTTTAACCACCAGCCCGATTGATTGTTCTTCGTTGTATGCCGGTATGATAACGTCAATGACTGGTTTTTCCAATTTGTCTTTTTTATGGCTTATGTTGCGTGTGGCCTGGTTTTATGTTGCAAAGTTAGCAGTTTTCGCGGCATTGCAACTGTCCGGGTGGTAACTTTTGGACTGGTTAACACAAACCTTGATTAAATTCGAGCTTCAAAAAATCGCTTTTTCCCGCCGAATATATTCGTGCAAAAAGGGCGACTTTATCTTTAAAAACGGGCTAAAACCCGCATCATCTACTGTCTTATTGACGTTAAAACATGGGTAATGTCACTTAATGAGGTGAGGTTTCCATTTATTAAGTTGTAATCTTTGCCCACTTGACCATATCTTTGTGCGCTACAATAAAAAATATGAAAAAAATAACCTTACCACTTGGCTTACTGGCTATACTCGTTTGGTCTTTAGCCAGCTGCGATAAAAAGGAGTCCTTTACAACGGATAGCAGTGTCAAGCTGGAGTTTTCGCTGGATACCTTGCGCTTTGATACCGTTTTTACGGAATTGGGCTCCGCCACGCGTTCTTTTAAAGTGTTCAATCGAAACGACCAGGCGATCCGCATTTCCAAAGCCCGCCTTGAGGGTACAGAAGGCGCCTTTTTCAGAATGAATGTGGATGGTAATCCCGGCAATTCCGTGGAAGAAGTAGAAGTATGGGCCAATGACAGCATCTACGTTTTTGTGGAAGTGACTATTGATCCCGATCAACCGGAATCTGTCAGCCCGTTTGTCATAGAAGATAAAATTATCTTTGAAACCAACGGCAATACCCAGGAAATTCGCTTAGAAGCCTGGGGGCAAAATGCCAATTACTTGCCTAGCCGCTTCAACAAAGGCGTACCGGCCATCTATACTTGTGACAATGAAGAATGGGTCTGGGACGATGATAAACCCTATGTCATCTATGGGGAGGTGTTGATCGATAGCTGCTTACTGCGTATTCCTGCCGGCACCCACGTCTATGTGCACGGTGGAGTGGCTCAGAACGACCTGTTTGGAATCTTTAATGATGGGATCCTGTATTTCCTCCCCAATGGTCAATTAAAAGTGGAAGGCACCGCCGATCAGCCCGTGATTATCGAAGGTGATCGCCTCGAAGAACCTTTTCAGGAAGTAGCCGGCCAATGGTATGGCATCATCCTCAGTAAGGGGAGTAAAGGCAATAAGATTGATCATGCCATCGTCAAAAACGCGGCATTTGGTATCTATGTGGACTCTACCGCCGAACTGAGTGTAAGCAATAGCCAGTTTTATAATACGACCGGAGGTGGACTCATCGGCTTTCACAGTACCATTGATGCCACCAACTGCTTGCTGTACAACAATAACGCTTCTTCCCTGCAATTGATCCTGGGAGGAAGCTATAATTTCACGCACTGTACCTTTGCCAGCTACGGTGTTGATGCCTCCGCAGTAAGCATGGGCAACTCCTTCTGCTATAAAGGCACACCTCTGTCATGTGAACTACAAGCCATCAATCCATTAAAGGCGCGGTTTCAAAATTGTATCTTCTTTGGCTCGCGCCGTGATGAGATCGATTTTAGTGACATCAGTGGACGCCAAGATCCGAGTTTGTTTGATGTAAAAATGGATAATTGCCTGGTGAAAGTGGACGAGCTATTGACGGAAAATATGGGCCTGTATGCTGACTTTTTTGAAACCTTTTGTAACAATTGCGTCAATGGTACCCGGACAGATGAATTATTCATAGACTCAGACGAAGATGACTATCACCTGGATACAATGTCTATTGCCATTGATATTGGACTACAATTAGCAACACCAACGACAGATTTGGAAGGAAATCCACGAGATAACCTGCCGGATGCCGGATGTTTTGAGTTTCAGCAATAATGGATTTATAACTGACAATGATTGTCCCGGGGTACGGCTTTACCATCGGCGCTAATCAGTTGATCCAGGCGGATTTGCAGGCCGTTGTCTAATACCATAAACTCTTCCTTCTCTTTGGTGAAGAGATTGGTGATTTTTGCGTTCACCTGCCGATCTATTCCGGCCTGATCCCTAAAATGAATGGTGACTACCTTCCGCAAGGTCGCAATGGCCTCCAGTTCATCGTAGTAGCTGCAGTTGATGGGAATATATGTTGACATCTTGGTTGATTATACTTTCTATAAACAAGTTTGAAGCCACCTTGTTGAATTCATAAAATATTTGACAACATAGTATGGGCAAACAGTATAGTATTTCCATCTTGGGTTGTGGCTGGTTGGGTCTTCCTCTGGGCATCCAGTTGGTCAAAGAAGGGCACCGGGTTAAAGGCTCCACTACTACCCGCAGTAAGCTACAGCCCATTGCCGATGCGGGTATTGAACCATACCTGATTGAAGTCGGTGAATCCGGGGTCATCGCATCTGAAAATGACTTTTTCTCCAGTGATATTCTCCTCCTCAACATTCCCCCCGGCCGCCGCAGAGAAGGGGTAGAAATGAAGTACCCACAAGAAGTGGAAGCCATTATGTGGGCAGCCCTCGACGGAGGAATTCAAAAAATAATTTTTGCCAGCTCTACCAGTGTTTATGGGGATTTGCCGGGAAAAATTACGGAACATACCGAGCCGCTTCCCAGTACGAGCTCCGGCCGTGGATTGGTCATTGCAGAAAACCTACTACGCGCAGAAGAAGATCTCCAATCAACGATACTTCGGCTGTCTGGCTTGGCCGGTGGTGACCGAAAAGCAGGTCGCTTTTTGGCAGGCAAAAAAAATCTCCCCAATGGATTAGCCCCTGTCAATTTGGTACACCGCGATGATTGTATCGCCATTATTAGCGCCATTATACAACAAGAAAGATGGGGAGAAATCTATCAGGTAGTAGCCGATGAACACCCGACTAAGGCCACCATTTATCCCTTTATGGCCCAACAACTGGGAATGGAGCCTCCCACCTTTCAAATGAATGGGGAAGATGGGAAGCTCATTCTGAATACAAAAGTTAAAAAGGATTTGAATTATACCTTCCTACATCCTGATCCGATGCAGTTTCCATAGGGAACTGCATTATGCGGTTTCCAGTATCTTCTTCGGCTTGTTCACAGGTGTATTACCCTCCTTCTGCCCCTTAACCTGTTGAGGTTTCCCCTGTCGAAAGCTCAGTAAAGTCATCAGTAGAAATAAGATCATCACCAACCCCAAGGCAAACCGGAGCCCCTGCCAATCCGCCAAAAAACCGATGATGGGTGGTCCAAAAAGAAAGCCCGAATAGCCAATGGTAGTCACCATACTGATACCAACCCCCGGCGCTAAACCCGGCATGGACCCCGCCTGGCTGTAAGCAATGGGAACAATAATGGACAAGCCCATGCCCACAATAAACAAACCGGCGATGACCGGGATGGGTTGTGGCAGCGTGATGACTAACAGAATACCCGCAAAAGCGGTCAAACTGGCGAAGGTCAAGAGTTTAACATCTCCCAGGACCATGCGCAACCGATCGCCCATAAAGCGACACAACATCATGGCCAAAGAAAAGGCCGCCAAACCAATAGGTGCCAGTCCTTTGTCGGCCATAGCTACTTTACGCATATAATTGGTACTCCAATCGGCCATAGCGCCTTCCCCAAGCATACAGCAAAAGGCAATAAGCCCAATCCCTACCAGGGCTTTGGTAGGCCAACGAAAGGCAGGCCCATCCCCAACAGAAGGTTCCTTTTTCGGATCAGGTATGAGGTGACGAACGGCCCAAAAGGCTAAAAACAGGCAAATACTACTGACAATGGCCAGGTGTAAAAACAAGGAGGTATTCAGCATCGTAAACACCGCTCCTGTACCCGCTCCAACCATCATACCCGCGCTAAAGATGGCGTGGAAAGAGGCCATAATGGGGCGTTTGTAGCCACTTTCCACCAGTACCGCCTGAGCATTCATGGTCACATCAAGTATTCCTGTGGTAGCCCCCATGACAAAAAACAGAACAAATAGGGCCACCGGGCTCAGCATTAGTGGAATAAAAGGCACCGCCAGGCAAAAGAAGATCGCACCAAAGGTAATGATGCGCTGGGTGCCTTCTTTACTTATAATCCAGCCGGTAAATGGCATGGCAACTAATGCGCCCACTGCTACCGCCAGCAAAATCATGCCTAAATTCCCGTTGTCCAGGCCATAAATCTCCTGAATTCGAGGTAGCCGGGATACCCAGTTGGCATAGAGGAAGCCATTATTAAAAAAGGTAATCGCTACCGCCAATCGGGCCAATCTTATCGTATTGGTCTGTAATTCTTTTTGATTCAATTGCATGTCAATCAATTTGGTTTTCAACAATGCCTAACCTCTGGATGATTTCAATTATCTAAGAGCATCAGTGTTAGTGCATGTTTGGAGGTGGTCATTCAGTCCCGGTAAAACCGGAATTTTGACTGCTAAAGCACCACTTCCCAACATGCACTTAGTCATTTTCCTCCACAAAATTAAGCGGATTAAACAGTAACAATTGACAGCCAATATGCCGATTTAGATGCTAGATTAACTAATAAAAAAGGTGAAACTCATTGGGCAGGTAATATACTACTCATCCTTGATAAAATAGCACAAATTCATTTATTTGCCGGTTATACAAAGAGATCAATACTGACTAATAAAAAGAAAATATAGTCTAGCAAACGATAAAATGGTTATTTACCTTTGGTAAAATTTATTCTCTATGAAAAACACTTATTTAGCGATTATCAGCTTATTGTTCTTTTATGCCTGTCAATCGGATTCCTCCACCAAGGCAAATAATGATCAGACTTCCTCCGAAATAACCACCACTCCGCCTATGGAGGAAGAAGCGATCCCCACTTCTGGCGAGCGTTACCTACATTTAAAAGGTACCATTGGCAATTATCCAGTGACCATGGACTTACAAATCGATCCCTCGGGGACCAGCCAAGGATGGGATTATTCTGGAACCTACTACTATGATAAAGTAGGAAAACCTCTATCCCTTCAGGGATATTTCGTAAAAAACAGCCCTATAGAATTAGAAGAATATGATCGGCCGGGTAAGATCACCGGAAAATTTGTGGGCGCGATCAATGCACAAAATGTGTTTGAAGGCACCTGGCGCAGTGGAGACAACAGTAAGACATTGGAGTTTAAACTCCTACCCCAACCGGGGGTCCAATTTAAGTTACTTGCCTTTAGTGACTCTCTGGTGTGGGAGGCCCCGGGCACCGAAGGATCTACCGCCTATTTTGACGAAACTTGGTTATGGCCTTCCGGCAATTTGGCTGCAGACCGCCACAATTTTCTGACACAACAAATTTTAATGGAAATGGCCGGAGATTCATTATCCAATATTTATCACGACCCGCAATCATTATATAAAGTGCAAAGGGATTGGTTTTTCAATGACTTTGCAACAGAAATGAAGCTGATCCTTGAAAATAACGAAGGAGAAGAACCCGCCTGGTTGCCACCGGGATATGCCAGTTCTACCTCTATGGAAGTCACTTACAACACCCAAGATCTGGTGACTCTCGCCTACCTAAATTATTCTTTTTCGGGAGGTGCTCATGGCAATTATGGAACAACCTTCAAGGTTTACGATCTGGCTCAGCAAAAGGTCTTGACTCTAAACGACATTTTCAAACCCGGCTATGAAACAACACTAAATCAGGCCCTGGACCAAGCCATCCGCGAGAATTACGAAATTCCTGCGGATAGAGGTTTGTCTGAAGTCCTCTTTGAGGATACCATTGCTGCCAATGACAATTTTGGCCTAACGGCTAAAGGCATTATTTTTAATTATGTGCCTTATGAGATCTCGGCTTATGCCGTTGGCGAAATTCGGCTGTTTATTTCCTTTGAAGACTTGAAGGAAGTATTGCGGGAGGAAATTTTGCAGTAAGTTTTCTAAAAAAGAAGCCCCACAGCTAGCCAAGATGGCCATCTGTGGGGCTTACATCCTTAGATGCTCTTAGTGCTGCACGACAAACCGAGTCGCGCTTGTATTCAACTTCGTGTCTGTTAGCAGTAGGGTATAAACCCCATTAGGCAGCTGACTCACATCCAGTTGCATCGAATTATTCCCCTGCTGCAGCTTCCAATCATAAGCCTGTATTTTTCTGCCCAGGTGGTTGACCACCAAAATGGTTCCATTACCTGCTTGCGGAGCATTCAAAAGCAAATTTATCGTCCCGCTGGTCGGATTGGGGAACAATTGCAGTACCTCCTGCTGAATTCTTTCTGTATAAGTATAAAAACCGGGGGCACCAATCGTCCACAATGTAGAATAACTACCTCTGCTCTGTACCTCTCCAGATTGCAAGGTATTGGTCAGCATCACGGTATAGTCTTCTACTTCTCCCCAGGAAAAGGCTTCACAAGCTTCAGGAGAAGCATTCCATTTCATACTGATTCGCATCAAGGTTGCTCCAGAGATAATGGTATTGGGTACTGTAAAATTACCGGTGACCACAGTGGAAGACAACGCCGGGGCAAAGACCAGTTCATCTGCATCTTCAAAATCTCCATCCCGATTGAAATCAATCCATACCCGCCAAGATTCCGGAAAGGCATCTCCGGTAAATCCGGGGGTCAGATTGATGGCCACATCCTGCCCCGCTACCAGATCCAGGATTTGAGCCGTAAAGTCTCCATATCCGCCATTATCACCACTCGCATTATTAAGATCGCCAATATTTACTGCCTCTATCCATTCGTAGCTGGTTCCCATACCTTCCGCCCCACAGTAGACCGGATCAGGGGCAGGGTCGGCAAAGGCCAGGTAAGCCACCTGCTCGGAAGCGTGCTTGCGTTCATTATCCCGGATGAGGTCTTCCTCAAAGGCGATGGCCAATTCATTTTCATTAAAGGGGCTCTCCCCAAATAATACAGGGAAACCACCATCACCACCATCCATGCCAGCAACACTCAATACCGCATGATCCACGTATTGCAATCCGGTATCATAAGCCCTTCCTTCCAGGGAACTGACAGGCCCGCGGATCAAGTCCTCCCCTACTGCTGCCGTAAAGGTTTCATCACCAAAAGTATAGGTGCCACTTTCCACCACCACATAACCAATCGTTTCAGTAACACGGCCGGGATCTACGTCTTCGCCAACGTGTTTACCCGCTGCAAAACTATTGTCCGTTGGATGAGAAGTCCGATCACCATTGGCGGAAGCCCAAAACACCGACCACCTCTCATCCTCATCCGTCATTACTTGCCCCAAGACCACTGGTTCGGCATAAGTATTGGCGTAAGCCCGTTCTTCAAACACCCAATGGCTCCTTCCCGCAGTTTGCTCCGCATCCACCTTTCGCGCTTCTAATGCGATGCCATGACCCGCTTGCGTATAAACGCCTTCTTCTACCACAAAATAATACACATCGTAAGTATCGTTAGTATGCGCGTCGGGGCGTTGAATTTTCAACTCAAAGGTATTGCCAGTTGCATTGCGAATACGCGTCACAACGCCCACTTGTGCAGAAGAGACCAGCTGCGATGTAGCGATAACCACCATCGAGTTGTAGGCGTTTTGCAGTTGAACCGTTGTCCACTCTTCGCCCACAGCAGTGACCATCCCTCTTTCAAAAACAAAATCACAGTCGTCTAACTCGTCAATCTCCCCATTACAATCGTTGTCAACCCCATCGCAAACCTCTTCCGCATTGGGATTCACATTGGCATTGGTATCATCACAATCCATGCTATTGGCGACATATCCGGTGGGTTGCTCACAACTCAACTGACTATTGTCAGGATCACCAAAACCGTCCATATCGGTGTCGGCATAGAAGGTACTCAACTCGCCCTCATCGATCATGCCATTGCAGTTGTTATCCACGCCATCGCAGATTTCCGTAGCCGAAGGGTGAATCTCTTCATTGGTGTCGTCACAATCCGTATCATTGGCCACATAACCATCGGGTGCCATGCAGCTTTCCACCGAATTCATCGGATCGCCAAAACCATCGCCATCGCTGTCGGCATAATACGTTTGTACATCCAAGCCTTCATCAATAAAACCATCACAATTATTGTCTATCCCATCACAGGTTTCGGTGGCTTCCGGATTGATCTCTTCATTGGTATCGTCACAATCCATATCATTGGCCACATAACCATCGGGTACGGTGCAGCCTTCCACTGAATCCATCGGATCGCCATAACCATCGCCATCAACATCGGCGTAATAAGTTGTGGAGCTAACCCCTTCGTCTATGTCACCATTACAATTGTTATCCAGGCCATCACAAATTTCCGGGGCTTCCGGATTAACGGTCGCGTTATCGTCATCACAATCCGTATTGTCCCCCACATAACCTTCTGGGGCGATACACGCTTCTACCGAAACATCCGGATCGCCGTAACCATCTCCATCGGCATCAGCATAAAAGGTGTTTTCGGAAATGCCTTCATCAATCTCATTGTTGCAGTTGTTGTCCAAACCATCACAAATCTCCGGTGCGATGGGATTAACGGTTGCATTGTTGTCGTCACAATCCGTATTGTCGATGACATATCCGGGAGGCACATCACAATCGCGGGTAGCATTGGCTGGATCGCCAAAATTATCGCCATCCATATCGCGATAATAAGTCTGGTTGTCATCAATAATAATAGCCGAACTTGAAGCGATGCAGCCGTTAAAATCGACCACCGTAACGAAGTAATTCCCCGCAGCCAGACCATTAATGGTCGCCGTTGAAGCCATAAAATCATTCGGCCCAGTCCACTGATAGGTATTGGGCATAGTCCCTCCACTCACCTGAACCGTAGCGCTCCCGTCATCAATGCCGCCACAAGAAACATCTTGACTAGTGACACTGGCCACCAATTCATCAGGCTCAATAATGGTTACCGATCCGGTAGCACTTCCGCCACTATCATCGGTTACTGTGACGGTATATGTTCCCGCCATCAAATTGCTGATAACAGCGGTGCTAGCCCCGTTGCTCCAGCTGTAGCTAAAATTGCCATCTCCACCACTGGCCACCACTTGTGCGAGTCCGTCAAGTCCTTCAAAACAGCTAACATCGACCCCCGTAATCGTCAGGGTAATTGGCACCGTTTGAGTGATAATGAAGTTTTCATCGGAAATATCAAAGAAAATATTGCCAGCTCCGCGGACCATGACCCGCGCATTGTTGGTTGGGCTATTGGGTACAGTTACTTGATGGGAACCATCATTAGGGGTATTGGTTGCTAACGTAAATGGATAGGTAAATCCACCATCAACGGATAATAAAATATCGACATTGGGGGTGCTCACCGGCGATTGATTACTTCCGGCCACCTCCCAGTTGACGGTTTGCTGGCTTGCAATTCCCCACACCACCAACGTATTGGGGTTGGTCACCTGAAAAGGGCCACTATTTGAAGCCACCGTGACCACCATATCATCCTCATCTGTACAGCCTCCTCCTGCGACGTTGTCACGTACGGTAACCCGAAAGCTGAGGGTACGTCCCACACTTGGCAGTACCTCCCAGGTGGGCGTTTGGTTGGCCACAATGGCCGGCAAATTGGGGAAAGTCCGCGATGGTGAACCCGTCGGATACAGGGATCGAAAAGCAGGTCCACCGCTATTGCTCGGCAGAGGAGGCATCGTAGCGATTTGGTTGTCCATTTGCTCCCAACAATAAGACAATCCATCTCCATCAGGATCAGAGGCAGTAGCCGTCAGCGTGAAAGGTGTTGATTTTGGAATGGTATAATTGGCGCCGGCATTCACCGAAGGCGCATCATTGGAAGAGGAGGAGGTTTGTGCGCAGGAATTGCCAAATCCATTGACCATATAGGCCGTTATTTCCTGGATGCTATAAGCGTGGTAATAGCCATCACTATTCGACTGTACATTAGGCGGACAGATACCGGCATACCCCATAATGGTGGAAGCACTACCCGGTTCCCGTGCTGCAGCACTGACGCGGTTACAATTATTGTTTTGTGTGTGATTCCCTCCTAGCTGGTGGCCCATTTCATGTGCTACATAATCGATATCAAATGGATCGCCGATGGGATTGCCAGAACCGGTAACGCCTCGTGCTTTGCTGTTGGTACAAACTGAACGAAGATTGGCTACACCACCGCCGCCGGTGCTAAAAACGTGGCCAATGTCATAATTGGCTGATCCGATAATATTGTCGCAGGTGGTTTGGTTTTGGCCCAGCATCGCGCCACCATTGCCATTGGTATACGGATCGGTGCCAGGGTTTAAGAAGATAATTTCATCATTATTGGGAATGATGGTAAAAGTAATATTGAGGTCGTTTTCAAGTACGCTGTTGACCCGCGCCATACTGGTATTCATTGCCGCCAGTGCTCCAGCCACCGTACCTCCGTGGTAAGTGGCATATTCGCCGGTACAAGCCAAGGCTAAACGGTAGTTCCGATGTTGACAATCTCCTGCCTTTTCCGGCAAGACCTCAGGGGCTTTATAAGGATTTTCCCCGTCTGTCAATTCATCTACCAGGCAAACAAATTCATCTCCCTTTTTGAAATCCTTGCGGAAATAAGAAATGTAATACTTTGTCGTTCCCATGGCATAAGGATCAATGAAAACGGTGCTGTGGAAAGCCGATCTGATCATGGCATGAAAGCCTTTGGGCGTCACATCAAAGCGAATGGTTGCGGTGGGATCATCGACTCCTTCTCCGGCGTATACGCGGATATCCGGATACTTTTTAGCCAGATCAGGATGCATGATGGGGGCATAGAATACGCGGAAAGTTGCTTCGCTGCCGTCCGGCATTGGCAGTTGCAGCAACACCTCCGTTTGATCGGCCTCCGAAAGAGAAAGTTCGGGCGCAGTGGCCAATAAATCCACCATTTCCGGCAGATTCAACGCTAATGTACGATAGCTATCCGGAATAATTTTCCGGTCTAAATTGGGTGGAATGATCCATTCTGAGACATCATTCCAAAACCATTTCACGTCCTTTTGGGCGTTGAGAACGGTAGGGCTCATCATAACTGCGATACCCAAAACCAGCAACATTTTTTGAATGAGTTGCCTTGGTTTTGACAAGTAGAAAGGAGACATAAAAAGTAGTTTTAGTATACTAATCTGCTAAAATAATTATTTTTCACAGGGAGGACAATGAGCCGATAAGGGGGATGCTCAATCCGCAGGTTTCAGGGGTGGCAGAAGTTTCAAAAGGGCGACACTTCTTTCCATTTTCCACCGTCTTGGTAAATAAGGGCCGCATCGGTGGGCTTTTGCTTCCATTCCAGCCGATAGTGATGGCCTTCGTTGATAAACCGGTATTGATCCGTTTCATAATTGGTGGCTCCCTGCCCTTTGCGCCACCACCAGCTCCCATAATGGTTAAATTCTACCTTGAGATTGCCCAGCGAATCGGCCTCCACATGCACTCCATCTTCAGGCGTAGTCATATTGTAAAGGGCTACTTCGTGAAACTTGGCTCGGGTCGGTTTTTCCTGTACGTAAATCAGGGCATCACGCAAGCCGATGCCTTCTCCGGAGAAATTGCGGAATAAATTAGCGCCGTAATAATTATCGGGCATGGCCAGCACAAACACTTCCTTTTCATCGGCCCACCGAAAATCTTCCAGCAGGCTGAAATAGACTTTGGTAGATTTGGCCCAGTATTGATTGGTCTGCCAGAGAAAGCCAACCGAAATCAGGCAAAAAACACCTGTTGCGCCCCAGCGGACCCATTTTGGCAAAAAAGAGAAAAGAATCGCCAGAGCGGTAAAGAAAAAGGTGGAGGCGAGGTAACCATAGCGGTCATTTTCGATATAAAACAGGTAATTGAAATATAGATTGATCACGGGAAGCAGGCTCAAGGCAAACAGCAGCAGACTCAATCCAAGGAGATGTATTCGTGGAGATAGTTTGGTAAACTTAATGATCAAATAAACCAATAACCCGACTACCATTGCCACCAGCGGATACAATAGCCAGGCTTGATTGAACCACCCAAAGATCATTTCCTTTCGGGAATGCTCGAAGTAGCGCACAAAAGCACCAAATTTTAAACCAAAACGGAAGAAGTTGCCCAAAATCTCACTGATATCCATGCGCAAATGGGTGGCGGCGCCATAGTGGCCAATCCAGGCACCCAACAATAACCGTTGCAGTGAAAAGTAGACCCCAATGATGAGAAATTGCGGAAGCACCAGTAACAATAAGGCATTCCATAATCTTTTGTGGATAGCTCTCATCCAAAAAATCACCACGAGGGTGACCATCAAGGGGATCATCAAGGCCAATTCAAAGGTAAACAAGGCCAAGACAAAGACCAGTTGCAATAGGAGCAATCGCTGCCATCTCTGCTCCTGGAGCCAATGGGTAGTCAGAATCAGTGCGGTTAAAATCCAGGCCGTTGACAGCAAAAAGTTAAAACAAACCCGCCAAACCAGTGCTTCGGTCTGATAGGGAGATAGTAAGAAAAACAGGCTGGCACTTAATCCCACAAAAACAGCGTGTTTAAAGGGAAAATTTTGATTGATGGACTGCACCCAGCGGTACAATAGTTCGGCATTCAGCACGTGCATTCCGGTATACACCAGATACCAGCCTATGCCCAATTCCCCAAACAAGTGATAAAAAGAATAGAGGAAAAAGTTGAAAACCTGCTGCATCGCAGGAAACCCAAAACTATTGAGGATGCCCCAGGCTGATTGCCCATCGAGACGCTCCATCAGGCCGGTATAATCCGTCACAAACCCTGCCTGTCGCGTGGTAAAATACAACAATTGGGTCAGTAAAAAAAACAGCACAATGCGGTAAATGGGCTTCATAAAGAGGATTATGTGAGCCC
>CAXHCA010000007.1:0-86519 GCA_964015035.1 uncultured Saprospiraceae bacterium | reverse complement strand
ACCCAAAATCTGCAATTTTCGCTGCTAAAGCACCACCTCCAAACAAGCACTAAAACAAAAAAGAGCGGGAGAAAGGTTAATGGCCTCTCTCCCACTCTAATTAGTGTGTTTTGCATCATATTGACAAATACGGTACTACACTACTTCTACTTCTTTCGCCATCAGGCCCTTAGCATTCTTTTCAATTCTAAATTTGACCCGGTCACCCACTTTCACCTGGTCTTCCAACTCAGACACATGTACAAATACCCGACTTGAAAGGTCTTTAGAATGAATGAATCCATAGCCTTTTGACCGATTAAAGAATTTTACAAACCCCGTCTTAAACTTATTAGTTTTCTGCTCTTCAATACTTGTTTCTGTTCCTTTGCTAAAGAAAGCTTTAATTTTACTAATTAGATTCATGTCAAATTACTTTTTTATCAATATAATCGGAATTAAGTAGGCTTAATGCACCCATGTATTTTAAGGTAAAGGAAATCATATCTCCTACTTTATAGTTGCGGTCTGTTTCTCCCAAATCAACGATCAGCATATCAGAACTAGCATTAATTACTTCCAATTTCGGATCATCCGGCAAAAGAAACTCAGGTGATACATCCAATAGACCAATATCAATAATGGCTCGATAGGAGGTTTTGCCATAGTGCTCTTCTTCCACCTCATAGATTTCTCCCGAAGGGTTGGCTGCAATTTCACCAATGGGAACTTTCGGCTTTTCAGTAATCTCTATGATCTCCGAGAAAAGGCGAAAGACATCAGTTTCCAATCCCGGAATAGGCTGTCCGTCAAATATATTATTACCAAAATACAATACTTCTCCAATGCGAAAGTGATTGATGGCTGCCGGAACCTGTTTTCGAAACAGTAGCGGAAAAACCACCGACGTTCCTCCCGTAACCCAAGGGATTTTTTTCCCAAATTTCACCTCCACCAATTGCTTATACAAACTCAGCTGGATCAATTTATCATGAGATGGCATCACCCCGTGTAGGCAATTCAGGTTGGCACCAATGGCCACCACTTCAATATTGGGAAAATTAAAGACCTTCTCATAAAAGTCCATCAAATGTTCTCCCATGATTCCTTCACGGAGGTCCCCCAATTCGATCATGATGGTCACCTTGTGGGTTTTTCCTTGTCTAACGGCTTCATCTGACAATTCCCGAATGGTTTCACTTTCCGAGTTGAAGGTGACATCAGCATATTTGATCACATCTTCAATACTGCCTTTAGGCGGTGGTTTGATATAGACCGTTTGTACTTCAGGAGCCATTTCCTTGATCTTTCGGAGGTTACTCAATCGGCTATCACAAACTTCCTTAACCCCCAAATCAAGGACTTCTTTTAAATAAACTTCATTACCACATAACAATTTCGTAACAATTGCCCAGTCGATCTTGTGTTTCTTGAACACATTATCTAAAAAATGGTAATTCCTTCTTAATTTATCCCTATACAACTCTATATACGCCATAACCAAAAATGGTTTTGCCCCTTGATAAAGGGGTTATTTTCATTCAACAATTTTACGGGGAATACTTTCCGGCAAACGAGTCAGCAATTCGTAATTGACCTGTTCACTAAATTCGCCAAAGGAGGCCACCGTAATTTCTCGATCACCTTGTTTTCCAATGATTACTACTTCGTCTCCTTTTTTAACACCATCCAGATCTGTAGCATCGACCAAAATCATGTTCATATTGACCATACCTACTACACTGACTCTCTTTCCATGGATCAAAACACGCCCTTGATTGCTCAACGAACGGCTAAATCCGTGACTGTAACCCACTGGAATACTGGCAATATTCATCGCATTATTCGCCAGGTAAGAAGTGCCGTATCCCACAAATTCACCTGCCTTGACCGCTTTGACATCCATCACCTTACTTTTCCAACTGATCAATCTTTTTAATGGATCATGCTTTTCTTCCCGCCGACTGACGTAATCAATAAATACTTCCTGGCTGGGAAAAAAGCCATACTGTAATATGCCAATTCGGCTCATATCCATGCGGGTAGTTGGATAGCGCATCGCTGCAGCAGAACAAGCAGTGTGTAAATATTTTGGCCGAAGTTCTTTCGCAGCGACCTGCTTTAAAATTCGCGTAAACTGAATTTTTTGTTTCTTAATCCGGTAGTAGTTGGCAATGCTTTCCGCTCCAGCATAGTGGGTGCACAATCCGGAAAACTGAATAACATCGCCATTGTCTTTCAAATGGTTCAGCGCCTCATCCAAAGTAGAATTTTCAAATCCGGTTCGATTCATCCCTGTTTCCACTTCCAGGTGAATTTTAGCTTTTTTACCCATTTGTCTAGCCACTTTGCACGCTGTCTCTAAACGATCCAATTCAAAGACAAAAAACTCCATGTTATTTTCAATGGCCCACTCCATTTGCGCATTGTCCAGCATGCCCATAATCATGATGGTCGGATCAAGCTGACTCACGTTCTTAACTCGAAGCGCCTCATCAGCACTAAAAACCGAAAAATGTCTTTGTCCACATTCCTCAGCAAGCGGAATAAATAGCTCAATGCCGTGTCCGTAGGCGTTTCCTTTCACTACCGATGACATCTTGACATCGTTTCCTAAGTGTGCTTTGAGAAATCGGTAATTATTCTCCAGTGCTGAGCGGCTTATTTCGATCCAGGATGTATGTAGCATTCTTTTTACTTAGCTGGTAATGGTATTCATAGTTGTCTGCTGATCTGGCGATGCCTTCACAGCTTGTTTTTCCGTAGTCAAAAAACTCAATACAACAAAGGTAATGGCAGAAAGTGAAATCCCTGCAACATTCGAATCTAATCCGTAAGGCAAACTGAAATCACTAACCTCCAATCCAATGGTAGTTCCCCCGCCAATCAACATTGCCCAAAAGGCCGCAACGGAGGTTCCCTTTTTCCAAAATAGTGCCCCAATGACCGGCACAAAAAGTCCAGATACCATAAAGGCATAGGACAAGAGCATCAATTCCAGCACATTTTGCATGGCTGAAGCCAATAAAAGCGCCAAGACACCAATCACCAGGGTAGCAATTTGCGATAATCTCAATTCTCGGGCTTCATTTTTTTTCAAATTGGTAACCCGTCCGAGAATATCGGTAACGATATTTCCCGAGGCAGCCATCAGGCAACTATCGGCAGTCGACATAATTGCGGAAAAATAGGCTGATAACATCAACCCCATTAATCCTACCGGCAGGACAGTACGCAACAGCACCGGCAATCCCATTTCAGCATCCATTGCTTCTGCTGTAGCATAACCGGCATATTCAAACATCCCCTGTTCGGCAGCCACCCTGGCAAAAAGCCCTAATAAAACGCCCATAAAGGCCATCACCGGGTATTCAAACAATCCGGCAATATACCAAGCTCTTTGGGCCGTCTTTTCATCTCGGCAGGCATAGATTCTCTGGTATAGAGTCATGCCCACAAACCAAATAGGCACAATGGTGACCACCCAGTTGAAAAAAGTAGCCCAGCCAATATTAGTCAAAGAAAGAAAATCTGCCGGAAGCGTGGCTCGGATAGCATCAATTCCTCCAATGGAATAATATCCAATGGGAATACCAATAAAAACCAAGCCCACCATAAGGATAATCCACTGGATGGTATCCGTATAAATAACGGCCTTTAGGCCGCCAATCACCGTATAGCCTACCGCAATGAAGCCCATTATAAAAAGGGCCGTTTGTAAATTAAGGTCCAAGAAGGTGGCCGAAGCTAATTTGGCGCCGGCCAACAGCTGGGAGCTCGTAAATCCGATATAACCAATGGCGGAAATGATCCCCGCCAATAAGGCCACCCGTCCGTTGTAGAAATGCTGAAAAAGCTGTGGAAAGGTAAACCATTTTTGATCCCTGGATAATTGACTGACTCTGGGAATCAGAAAAACGGCACTTAGCCAGGCTCCAACAAGACCGGTGAAAAGCATCCAGGAACCCGATATTCCCATCAGAAAACCCAGTCCTCCCAAGCCTATGGAAAAGCCACCACCAACATCGGTGGCTACTACAGAAAGTCCAATATGGGTACTCCCCATATTTCTGCCCCCTACATAGTAATCCTCAGCGTCTTTATTGCTTCTAAAAAAGTAAACCCCTACTCCCAGCATCGCCAGAAAGTAAAGGATGAAAATACTAAGATCAATAATGTTCATAAATAATTAGCTAGATCGGCATCTAGTTGTTTTGATCTGCCCGAAGCGGCGATTTAGAGAGGTCTTTTTTTTCCTTGGCAGCCTCTTTTTGACTGGTATATTTAGCTTTGCTTAAGCGCATCTCCAGATACTTATTTTCAAATCCGAGTTTCTCATACAGAAATAAAGCGGGGTTATCTGCTTCAACGTGTAAGGCTATGTCTCCATGACAATTCTTGATGGCCGCTTTCATCAATTTTTTCCCAATGCCCTTTCCTCTGGTATCCTCGTGCACCGCGATATAAACCAGGATATTTTCGGGAATATAGCCCGACATACCCGTTTTATTGACAACTACAGCTCCTTGTATCGAATCCCCCTCTCGGCCTACCAAGACAAAGCCACCGGGAGAAGGAATCTCCTTCATCGCATACTCGATTGCCTGTTTGATGTCATGTTTGGCATCTCCGTATTGATCTAGATGCTCATACAGGAATTGTACTACCTTTTCCCCTTCAAGGGTGGTGAGTTTGTCGAACGGAGTATAAACTGTTATTTGAAATCTTTCCATTATTTTGTTCAATTTCTTTAAGTCTCATTTGGAGCGAATCTACTATGAAAATCAATAGATTGTGGTTTGGGTCAAGTCTTCCAACCTGAGTTTAGCAGGCTAAATAAAACGAAAAGACAACGCCAGGTTTATAAATCATTGATTTGCCCGGTACGGACAAGCTCCAAACAGGCTATTAACATTTTGTGCCTGATTGGCAGGCAAAATTGCCTCATTGCTAACTTTTGCCCAGCAAGGCAAACAATAAGGAAAAATTATTTTCTAAGCAAACTATTGGGGGCAAAATTTAGCGAAGATAAACAACCTTCGCATCGAGATTGTGCTTTTTGACGATGTCTTCGGTGAATGTTTTATGTCCTTTTGGAGCTAACAAAAATAGGCGACCTCCTTTCATTGAGGCCATCGTACTCAACAATTTCCACTTCGAAATGGTGCGACGAACGTCATCTGTCTTGGTGGCAATTTCGATATAGCTTTTACCACCAGTTTGTAATCCAGTGATATCGGGGACGAAGGACTCCTCATCTTTATTACGAGTGAACTGTACAGGATCATCATATTCATCACCCTTTGCCTTTATATTTTGGAAGCCTTTATTCTTGGCCCACTTAATTGCTTTTTCCAAAATTGATTGATCTTTCATCGATGATTTATTTAAATGAGAAATAAAGTCATTATCCACACGCAATAAATGAAGTGGTTTGACAATAGCATAGCCAATTCTAATCACAATGTTGCTATTGGATAGATTTGGCTAGATAATCGTAAAATACATGAAAAAGGATATCGTCAAAAATTTGTACACCTCACCTATAATAACAGGTCTACTCTAAAATAGTTTCGATTGAAACTATTTCCCTATCGTAGCATCTATTGGATAGACATCAAATTCGGGAGTGATCGGGAGTGCGCCCCCAAGGTCTTCGACCTGTAAAAAATCACTGATTGGCCAACAACTGATGCAGGTTTTTGACCCCTCTTTTTTCCAGACGAGCCAGCAATTTTAAAAATAGAATGGCCGTAATAAAGGCATCCCCGGAGGCAGTATGTCGTTTTTTAACGGTAATGTGAAATTGCTGACAAAGCGCATCCAAGGAATACCGAGATCGGTCAATGGGGTAAACAGGTTGAATAGACTCCAATCGCTGAGCCAGTAGCCCGGTATCTATCACTTTATTTTTCAAACTGGTTCCAAAGTGCTTACTCACCGCTTCATTCAGGATAGCCAGATCAAAGCCAATGTGATGCCCGACAATAATGCTATTTCTGCAATAGGCCAAAAATTGTACCAACATTTCTCGCTCCGGAATACCTTTCCGAGTGCGATTGCTCGATATACCATGAATTTTAATGCTATCACCCGGTCGGTAATTTTCCTGATTTAAATAGCATTCAAACCGATCAGCAATATTGATTTCGAAATCTTGAACACCAATAGCCCCAACAGACAAAATTTGATCCTTACGAAAATCTAAACCCGTGGTCTCCGTATCTAAAACAATAAAACGTTGATCTCTGATCGGCTTACTTTTACTAAACTTCTGCTTGAACTGCGCCATATACGCAGCCCATGCGGGATCGTTTAAAGCGACTGGATCATCCCTGTTCAACCATTTATTGATCTGTTTTTTCCAGGCCTGCATTTCTACAATAAATAACTCAAGCGGAACCGCACTTTCAACAACAGTTGCAGTTCTCGAATCGGTTCAAAAGTATTGCGCAAATTCATCCGTTCCATTTTGGTTAACTCTGAAGGTCGGAAATATCGGCCGCTATTCCTATTTTTCAAGCCCTGGAAAGCTCGATAGCGGACTAGGGTTTCGTATGCATCGGCGGCTTGTGTATACAGCTCACGATTTTTTTCCTCCAAATCCGCCAGTTTTTGAAACCGGTGAAAAGTATTGTTAACTCCCGGCATTTTGGCTTCCAGAATCAGGCAGCGAGCAGCATCGGCCAGCGGCATCATTGCCCGTGCTTTGATATCAAAATTATCTTTGTGCGCTCCACTCCGTTCCACCATAAAGTTGCGAAAGAAGGTCAATGGTGCAGGGTTTAACAAAGCTCCTCTGGCAAGGAATGACAGGAACAGGCTATGTTGATCAATCTCTTGAAAAATGTGCTCAGAAAGCTCATCTGTGAGTCGTTTTTCCCCGTAGATCGCTCGAAAATCGAAGAAGATGCTGCTGTACATGATGTTTTCAGCAGAAGGTTGGGTAATCCACTCTGAAAATTGTTTTTTCCATTCTTCCAGTGATTTGCACCAGGAAGGATTGCTGGCCATCATATCACCTGGACAATAAGCAAAACCGGCTTCATGAAGGATGGTGGTAATTTTACTGGATAAATCCAGAAAACAGGTCTTTACTTCTTCATAATCTTCACTGGCCACATCTTCAAAAACCAGCGCATTGTCTTGATCGGTCCGCAGCAACTGCTCCTCCCTACCCTCACTACCCAATCCGAGCCAACACCAGGCAACATCTGGCATTGATTTACCCTCAGCTTCCATTTTTCCCAGCGCCAGACCGATGGCTCTGGTGATCAATTCGTCGTTTACTTCTGTCATTACCCCAGCGATAAATTCAATGGAGACCTCCTGCTTTAGATAGTCATACAAGAGGGCCTCTGCTCTTTCCCGGATGTGCCGGAGTTCCTTTCCACTACGTCCCCTGCTCAATTCTCGAATAAAAACTGCCGGATTATTCCCCTGCAAAACAAGCAAATCGTGTTCAGAAATGACACCAAGGATCTCTGAGTCTACCGTGCCATCTTTTGTGAGACACAAATGATGGATCTTCTGCCGAATCATAGCAATTTGTACGTCGGCCACCGTAAGTTGGGGAGGAACGGTCACCACCGGTTTCGACATAATACCTGAAACCGGTTGGTCAATACCATAATCTCCGGTCACCACTTTATTGCGCAAGTCACGGTCGGTTAGGATGCCCACCGGATGCCTTTTTTTATTGATGACAATGATTGATCCTACCTTTTTTTGCCGCATGATCTCTGCTGCTCTTTTGATGGAAGTCCTTGGCGTACAAGTCACCGGAGCCTTGCTATGATTGATTGTCTGCACTTCCACTAGCGGTTCAACCATCTCTGAAATGGCCTCAGGAGTAATGAAGATCCGCCCTTTCTTTTGGAGTTCCATTTTGTTGCGCACGCCTGCCGCAAAGCTTTGGGCCAAATACCAAGCCACTTTGGGGTTGCGCTCGAGGGCAGGGCGGAATCCCTCCGTACCAATCGCGTAGATCAGGCTTTCCTCAACCGTGCACGCCGTGAGTGCATACGGCTGTTCTGCCAACAGCGGCCTGATACCAAATACATCTCCTTCATCACATTGATCTACTAGTGTTTTCCCGTCTTCTTCCTCCCGCAAGAGTTGTACGGCTCCTTCTCGTACGATGTAGATAAATGGTTTAGTAGGTTCATTCTGAGAAAAGATGACTGTATCTGTCGGAAAGTATTTGATAACCACATTTTCTGAAATTTTCATTAGAAAATCTTCGTCCAATAGAGAAAATGGTGGGTACCGATTTAAAAACTCAAAAACCCTGGTGGGAATAATATTTTCCATGGATAAAGTGATTAGACCTTCATTGGCTAGGCGAAGTTGTCTGAATTTTCGTCCGTCTCGGCTGAGCCGAGATCCACTCAAAAATGAGCCTCGCGAAAACCCAAAACCTGCAATTTTCGCTGCTAAAGCACCACCTCCAAACAAGCATTTAGACAACTTCAGCAAGTTAAGAAATCCTGACATAAAGCACCACCTCCAAACAAGCACTGAGCACACAAGAGAACAACCACCAAAAGGATCATCATCAATTATGACCTACATCATCTTTTTAAAAAGCAAATATGATTAAGTTTGAAAAGTACCAAAAATAAATATCATGGCTCCCACAAACGTAAAAATCAGTCAAGTAATGACCGACCAAGTAATGTCGATCAGCCCTAACGACACCATGGATCGAGTCAATAAGATTTTTGAAACGCAAAACTTCCATCACCTTCCCGTAGTGGATAAGGAAGGAAGAGTTGTTGGCATGTTGAGTAAGACCGATTATTTTCGCATTCAACATGGATTTACGCTATTTAAAATGAAAAAAGCGGAAGAATACAATAATGCCATTGCTCGTTCGCTGCTGGTCAGTGAGGTGATGACCAAACAGATTGCCACATTGAATCCAGATGACGACCTCTTGGTAGCGGTAGGTATTTTTAGCGAAAACCTATTTCATGCCATGCCTGTAGTTGATGAGCATAAACATCTAGTCGGCATTGTTTCCATTATGGATTTGCTCAATCATGCGTATAATACTCATTTGATTCTGAAATAATTAGTCCTACTTTTGCGGGATGTCAACACAGGCGTGGGAAAAAGCACTTGGCTTTCTCTCACGCCTGTTGATTTTACCGGGCAAAGCGATAGGTAGTTTTGACCAAAAAGACATTCCTGGCCTTTTTGTTAAACAGATTTTGCGAAAAGCTATCTAACAAACCAGCTGATGGATCATCCAATTCGGTGGTACTGCGTGTCCAAACCAGGTATAATTCCGATCCGGGAATATATTCCCACCGCGCAACTAGATTGGAGCGAAATTGGAAAAAGCTAAAATCAGGGTTGTCCAGAATGATATCGGTTGTGCCATCGCCATCATCATCAATCAGGAAGGCAGCCGCACCCTCATCAAACTCAACATGAGAAGCCGGGTAGGCATAATGTCGATCCCAAAAATCCTTGGCCAAAGGGGTATCGGTTACTCTCTTAAAGTTGCGGTAGTTACCTGTAGAAATAAAAGGCTGGCCGTAAAATTGTAAGGTAAAATCGGGAGTGATGTTGTAATTGAGTCGCAAGGTCATGCTCAGGGTTTGTTGATCGACCTCTGCTTCCAGATAGCGAAGTTGGCCTTTCACCTCCTCCTGACTGACGTATTGATCTAGTCGTTGAAATCGATTGAATCCAGGAGACAACGATATACTCATGGCATTACTGGGCTGGATTTCAAAAGATACACTATAATCCTGAAAACGCACAATTTTACCAAAGCCCCAGCCCTGGTTGGTATTAAAATACACCACCAATTTTTTCCGACTATCCGTATTGAGGCTTCCAAACATTCCCGCACCATTCGGCCGCTTTAATGACGGGCCTCCCCTCAGTGCATTTTTAGAGATATCCAAGCCCTCCACGGTTAACCCTGCCCCCATGCCCCAGAAGTTTTTAAAAGAAGCCTGGGCATTTGAATTAATGGCCCGATAGAGTGCACGACCAGAAAAATCCCAACGGGCCCAGTGGTTGTAGTTGATCTGGAAGCTACGAAAGATCGAAAAGGGTTGAGTCCAGCGCCTTCCTCCCCAGAAAAAGTGGTTCACCTCATCCGTATTACGCAAGAAACCAACATCATTGAGTTCTAGCTTTGGCGAACGCCAGGTAGCCCCCGTTTCGAAGATCCACTTCCCCCCTTCTTTACCGATCTTTAAAGTGCCTCCTGTCCCAAACAAACCCGTAGCAGTCGAATCTACCTCCAAATGGTCGGCGTCAGGACGCTGAAAGAGGTGTTCAAAGGCTGTTTGCGTGCGGAGGATGGCCGCTTCGGTGCCGACCACTTGACTAGCCAGAAGGTTTGCAGAAACGAACCAGGAGCGGTTTTTCCAACGATGTACAAAATCAAGCCCCCCAGAATAGGCCGAGCGATGTAGCCCTCCCATATCTGGATCCTGAATATCGCGATTTACGGCCGTCAAAATGCCCCCTACAATGGTACTCCCGCCGGAAAAGTCCTGTTGCACTCTTCCTACAAAAAAATTAGTCAGTGGTTCTACCGGCACCTTTTCACGGACGCCCATATTGTCAATTCTAGCATACTCTCGCGCGGTAACGGTTTCCAAAATGCCTATGGAGAGCCCTTTACTCGTTTTGCCACTAAACTTGGCCGCCCCAAGGATAGTTGTGTTTTCCGGTTGATGAACGAAGTAGGCATTATCCGCATCATTATCAATGGAGTGATGTGGTGCTCCTCCAATCCGACGAGAATAAAAGAGCAAATCACTATCATAAGCACCTCCCGCCTGAGAGGCCGTAATTTGATAGTCAAAGATATTGCGGTTTTCAATGAAGAATGGGCGACGCTCACTGAAGAAAATCTGGAATCCATCCAATGTTAAGGCACTAGGATCTGCCTCTACCTGTCCAAAGTCAGGGTTGATGGTAAAATCTAAAGTCAGGTCATTGGTAACGCCGATTTTACCATCCAATCCTCCTACCAATCGCCAATCGGATCCGGTAGCGAAGGGATTGCCTTTTTGTTTTTCAAAAGTGGCGACTTGTCCCAACAGATAAGGCTGTAATTCCAATTGTCGTTGCGGTTTAATCCCTTTAATTCCGTGTAATTCACCAAAACGGCTGACCCAGGCTGCATCATTGCGTTGGACGGGTTGCCAGGTAGAGCGTTCTTCCATACGAAAATCGCGGCGGGTAGATTGAATCCCCCATACCTGTTCTTCCTGTTTATCAAAACGTAGTTGTGTCAAAGGGATCTTCACCTCGGCAGTCCAACCTAGGGAATCTTCCTTGGTTTTGGCGTGCCAGATCGGGTTCCAGTTGGCATCCCAATTGTTGCCATCATTAGAGACAAATTCATCTCCTTTCACACCAGAAGCTGAAATGGTAAAAGAAAAAGCAGTCCGTAAATCATGGTAGCTGTCAATGTTGATTTCTACCCAATCACCGGGAAAACCATCCCTGCGCGACATTCGTTTCACGATTTTTTCCGGGTTCTCATCAAAACAGCGGAACCCCAAATAAATATTTCTCTCATCATACAGGATCTTGAAAGTTGTTTCCTGGGTAGGTTCGGCACCTTGCTCCGGATCGTGTTGGACATAATCTCCAGTCCATTCTACCTGATCCCAACAAGTCTCATTGAGATGGCCATCAATTATAGGAGGATCTCCTATAATTTTTTGAGTAACGTATTTTTTTTTAGGATAGGGCGCGATAGACTCCTGAGCCATGAGGTTAAAACTCAGTAGTAGGCCGAGTAGCGGTGTAAAATATTTCATATTAGTCGGGTCTTTAAGTGCCGCAATTTATAAAAATATGACCTTTCAAGCTAGAAGATGCAAGAAAAGACCCGACTCACCCTTATTAACCAGGCATTTTTTCCAATTTGTTTTTATTTTTTATGCGAATCGCACCATTATTGATGTCAATATACCCGTCCCGACGAAATTCTGTCAGCATTCTAATTACACATTCTTTGGCCGTTCCGACCATCCGCGCCAAATCGTCTCTGAGGATCACAATTTCCTTATTCACCTCATTTTCTTGTAGCTGCAACAGGGCTTGTGCTACTCTTTTACGAATAGAATCATAAGCCAAATGGAGCAACTGTTCTTCTTTTTCCACCACATTGTTGGCCAATATTTTTATCAAATGGCTAGACACGTCGCGATTGGCTTGAATCAATTGGAAAAAACTCTCTTTGGGAATTAATCCTATTTCACTATCCTCCAGAGATTCCGCGGCGTAGCTGTAGCTTCCGCCTTGCAATAAAGCCGTGTAGCCCAGAAATTCTCCTGGCTTACAAATGCGAATGATGAATTCCTTCCCAAATTCATTGGTTTTAAATAATTTTATCTTTCCACTTTTGATGAAGTACAGAAAACGAGGATAATCCTTTTCCGAAAAAAGCAGTTCACGGTACTTATACACCTTGTTGTGATGATCATCGCCAAGGTTTTTCAGCTCGTCATATCCTCTTGCTTCATTAACAAAGGCCGACCAACTTTCCGGAGTGCCGTTAAAGGAGTTCTTTAGTCGCTGGCTTTTTTCAATTCTGGTTGAAATAATTTTTAATAAATCATCCTTATAAAAGGGTTTAGTCAGATAATCGTCGGCCCCTAGATTCATGCCTCGTCTGAAATCTTCTTTATCCGACTTGGCTGTCAGAAAAACAAAAGGTATATCGGCTGTTTGCGGGCGTTTTTGCAAAATATTCAGGACTCCAAATCCGTCAAGTTCGGGCATCATCACATCGCATATAATGAGATCAGGCACTTGCTCCAAAGCGAGCTTTACCCCAATTTTACCATCTTCTGCCGTGATAGATTCGTATCCATACAAATCCAGGATTTCGGCCAGATTTTCTCTGACATCGGGATTATCTTCAATGATAAGTATTTTTTGCATGATCATCAATTTTGGAGTATCAGGTAAATGAACAACGCTGATTAGACAACAAATTAACGCCATATATAAAGAAAGACGGATGATGTAGCTCATACCTGTCAAATGACCTTAATCATCGCTGGAGGGAGCAGAAGAAAATAACTTTGTTAGAGAGGAATAATTAAAGAACAAAAAATAATACCATTATGAATCCGAATCAATCTATTTCAAAAGTGATGACGAAGGAACTGGTTACAGTTCATCCAGATGATTCCGTCAAAAAAATTGAGACGCTTTTCAAGAACAATAAATTCCACCACTTGCCCGTGGTAGAGGCCAATAATGAATTGGTCGGCATCATCAGCAAGGAAGATTTTATGAGACTTGGATTCGTCTTGTCCTTAAATACAACCGGAGAAACTTGGACCAAACATGAATTTACGGCTTGGTGTGCCCGCGATATTATGACCAAGTATCCCATCTTTCTGGAACCAGAAGATACCTTGGGATTAGCGGCCGATATGTTTTTAGCCAATAAGTTTCACGCACTTCCTATTTTGGATGATGGCGAACTGGTTGGAATTCTGACCACTCACGATCTTATTGCCTTTGCCTTTAATTCTCCTGTGCCTCAAAAGACAAAAGAGGTCATCTAAAGCCCCAATCTAGGTATTGTCTAGGTTGAGTCCGAGTGAATTGCAAGCAACGTAATTGAGAAATTGAATGACTTCGGATAGATCCCCGTCTTTTACCGTCACTTCGGTGAGACGGGGAAAATGTTCGGCAAAATAGATGTGATTATTGGCCATATCAAACAGGCTTGAGGCCAATGCAGCAGGATATTGAAAATCCGATTTTACCTCAAGAATAATGTCCGCAATTTTCTTGCAAAGTGACTTATAGCTTTTAAAAAAGCCATCTTTGTTCTCCTCATCTACTTGTTTGGTATGATAGGCCTTTACGCCTTCCGCGATAACAATCCGGTGTAAAATGCTTTCATTGATGTATTCAATAGCCGGATTTTCGCGGGAAGCTTCCACTAAGGTCTTAATGGCAATCAATAGCTTTTTCTGAGTATCCTCTACATTCAGAGTATTGATCTCAATTTGGTAACTGACCCATTCCCAGTACCAAGTCACCAGATAAATGAGCAACAAGTGTTTGTTTTCAAAATATCGGTACACCGATGCCTCGGTGGATTCAATCTTTTCCGCTAACTTTTTAAAGGTAAAAGCTTCGATGCCTAATTCTTCGATGAGAATAATACTGGCTTTGAGAATATTCCTTCCCAGTTTGGTATCCTGCGGATCACGCAAATAAAGTTTTTGATGAGGTCTTATCTGTATTCCTATCGCCATAGCATTTGGGTTGGTTAGAGCACTGACAGCATTCAGTGGTCAAATTAACGTCTTTATGGTCAAAACAGAAAGCTTTACTATCAAAAAATGAATTGTAAAGGCTTTTTGGTAGGCATTAGGCTGGAAATTAGTGACACATTGGCACATCCTGGGACATTTGCCAGAATCGAAACTCAGCGGGTATTTCTAGATTAAATCCACGCATTAGAAACAAAATTGCCAGACCTGTTAATACAATGGGATAGAGTTGACGAATCCGGGAGCGAAAATTGACGTTGATAAACTGTCCGGCAAAAGAGGTAAGCAACAATAACGGCAGGGTGCCCAAGCCAAATAGTGCCATATAGAATCCACCATTTAGGATACCACCGCTTAGGGCCGCCCCGGCAACTGCCAGGTAAACCAACCCACAAGGCAAAAGGCCATTTAACATACCTAGCTTAAAATAGGTACCAGGAGCATTGGACCTCATTAATTGAGCAAACTTTTGATTCACTTTATTGGCCCAGGGCAGGACTACTCTGGGTTTTGGAATGGGAAAGATCCAAAAAATAGCGGCAGCTAATAAAAAGCCCCCCATCAAAATGGAAAAATAAGCCTGCAAACGCATGACCACCACCCCTAGCCCCAACAGGCCGATGATGGCTCCCAACAGAAAGTAAGTGGAGATGCGGCCAAGGTGATAGATCAACATATCCACCGGAATTTTCTGGGTTTTAGAGCCCGGCAATGCCAAGACAATGGGGCCACACATGCCAACGCAGTGCAGACTTCCCAACAAACCAAGTGTAAAGGCCGTCCAGAACATTCCTTATGATTTTGCTTTTGGCACTGTCAAAATGATGGTATCAAAATAATTTCGTTGTCCGCGTTTCCACTTGATTTCCACCTTCCAGCGACCAGGGATTAAGCGATTCGCGTCGACCTCCATATTCCCCAATTCATCCGGGGTGAGCGGCAAGCTAAAATCCTGACTCTTGTCGGAAGCCCGGTAGAACAAGACCTCTCCACTAATTGCCTCTTCATTGACTGGAACATTGATCACGATCTTTTCTCCTTCTGCAACGTATTTGGCATTCGGTTTCACCTCCAGGGTCATGCTATTGGCCTTCCCATCGTATTCCTTTTGGTAGTTCAAATCTCTCTCGTAGTATTCATCTACCACCAGATTGTGATCAACGGTAGTCGATTGATATACCGCGAAAAATAACGCAGCAGCAAAGATCGAGTAGGCTAAAAAAATTCCGGTTCCCCAATTGAATTTCATGGTCTGTTGTTTTTTATGGAAGACCTGGAGGCTTGGAAGAAGTGTTTGTTTGGTTTACCTCCACTTCTTCCAAGCCTTCCAGCTTTTCCGTTGTTAATTTCCTGGTCCTAGAAAACTGGTTTTCACTTTTTCCACCAATTCTCCTTCCGAATAGATGCCTATTTTAATCGTGCTTTTTCGGCCATCCAGGGCATCTCGAGGCATCTCGATAAAGAAGGCCCCCTGGGTCATACCATTTTTCTCAACGGCAGGCATATCACCAACCAGTCTGATTTTGGCTTCCGGCGTTTCCGGAATGATTTCCAAGATCATATCTTTACCGGTCTTATTGATAAATTCGTAGTTGTACAAATTGCTTAGGTGGTCTTCATCCACTTTCTGGTAGAGCATGCCTGGCGTACGTAGAATCACGGCTTCAATATCAGAACGATTATACAGCAATAGAACATTGGCCACCATCAAGATAACCAGCACGATGGTGTAGGCGATGACCCGAGGAGTAAATATCCGCTTGCGTTTTTCTACGATCCCGTTGTAGCTATCGTAGCGAATCAATCCCAGCGGACGGTCAATTTTTTCCATCACCTCGTCACAGGCATCGATACAAGCTGTACAATTCACGCATTCCAATTGTGTTCCATTTCGAATATCAATTCCCGTAGGACAAACCTGTACACACAATTTACAATCGATACAGTCACCCAATTGCTGATTGATTTGCTCAATTGGGTTGTTGGCCTTTTGCTTTCTGATTTTACCCCTAGGCTCACCCCGTTCAAAGTCATAGGCAACTACGATGGAGTTTTTATCCAGCAATACACTTTGCAAACGCCCATAAGGGCAAATAGTGGTACAGACTTGTTCGCGTAAGCGGGCGAAAACAAAATAGAAAGCCCCTGTAAATGCCACCATAGCAAAAAAACCGACCCAATGTTGGGTGATGGGTTCCTGTACGATAGCCAAGACCTGATCTACCCCAATAATATAGGAAAGAAAGGTATGTGCAATGGCTACAGAAATCAGGATAAATATGGCTTGTTTCAAGCTCTTCTTCCATATTTTTTCTGTCGTCCAGGGAGCTTTATTTAAGCGTCTTTGAGCATTGGCATCTCCTTCAATCCAATATTCAATTTTGCGAAAAACCATTTCCATAAAAATGGTCTGAGGACACACCCACCCGCAAAATAGTCGGCCAAAAACCACAGTAAACAAAGCAATAAAGACGATGAAAGTCAACATTGCAAACACGAAGAGGTGAAAATCCTGTGGCGTAAAGTGAATGCCAAAAAGGATAAAATTCCGCTCCAGAATATTCAGCAATACCAGTGGTTCACCATTGACCTTGATAAATGGCAATCCAAAAAGGATGGCTAAAAGGCCCCAGGTAACCCAAGTCCGCCATTTGTAAAAGCGGCCTTGGGGTTTCTTGGGATAAATCCAGTTTCGCTTACCATCTTGCCCTACCGTGGCAATATGGTCTCTAAATTCCTCTGTATCTTGATAACTTGTGTTAGACATGATGTTTAGTTATTCAACTGTCCGATTGGCTGTTGTGCAGAACTATCTTGGGTTTCCGCATTATCGCCATTTTCTTCAAATGGATCACCTTCCGGGGCTTTACCATTTGGAGGATTAGTGCCGACCAGGGTCTTGATGTAGCTGGCTACTTTATGCATATCTCCGGATTTCAACTGTGTCTTCCAGGAAATCATTCCCTTTTCGGGAACACCATACTTTATAGTACGGAACACATCCTTGATGTCTCCCCCGTGTATCCAGTAATTATCCGTGAGATTAGGCCCAACACCACCTTCTCCCAATTGACCATGACAAACCGCACAGTTGGCTTTAAAAATACTTTCTCCGAGGGCAATAGCACTTTCGTCCTGGAGCATTTCCACATTGGTTTCATCTACTTGATCCGACTGAGTAGCGAGATAGGCCTTCACCGCTGCTTCGGCTTCAGCCACTTCGTGTTCATACCATTCGGTAGAAGATTGACCATAACCCGCCAGGTGATAGTAGCCATAGTACACCACGCCAAAAGCGATAGAAATGTAAAACATGGCGACCCACCAAGGAGGAAGACTATTGTCCAATTCCTGAATGCCATCATAGTTATGATTCAACAGGATATCTGCTTCTTTTTCAATTGGGACTCTATTGGTCAAGCGCTTGTACCAAGTTTTCCACAATGGTTCCTTGGAAATGAGTTTCACCTCCTCCATTGCTTCCATACCGTGCTCTTGCAAGAGACGAATTTTTTGCAATTGCATCAACTGATTGTTGACATATATGATCGCAAAAAAGCCCAATATTGCCACCGCTGCTCCCAATAAAAGGATGATATTATTCATCAAAAAGTCATTGAAAGTGGAGGTTGATGGCGCTACGACCGCTTCCGCCTGAGCCGATAGCCCCCCGGTCACCAGGACCGATAAAATTAAAATAAGACTAGGTTTATACCATTGGTTTTTCATGATAATCTAAATTTCTGGTTCGATAAGATTTGAGTCCTCATCTAAAGGCAAATTCGACATGTGATTGATGTATTCCTTGCTTCTGGCAAAGATTACTACCGAGCTGATTAAAAACAGCGACACAAAAGTCAGGAGGGCAAAAATGGCCATCCAGTTAATGTCGCCTCCGTTTTGAAGTATATATTTAAACATGATTATCTGATTTCTTAAAAAGAGGGCAGACAACTGAGGACTGCCCTCGATTCAATTTATAAAAAGCGGAATCGTATCAATTTTTAGCCTGAGCTTTTGGCTGGATATCCGTACCCAATCGTTGTAGGTAGGCAATTATTGCTACAATTTCTTTTTCTTCCAGCTGATCATCTTCAATGCCATCTTTTCTCAGACTTGCAGCCACCTGCTTTGCTTGTGCTTTTAAATCGTCTACAGCAATGGCATCATATCCTTCATCGTAAGGAGTGCCTAAGCTTTGAAGAACGCGAATCTTAGCAGCCGTTTTGGAAGTATCCAGCGTTCTACTCAATAGCCATGGGTATGGCGGCATGATCGAGTTGGGTGAAGTAATCGTCGGATCCAGCATGTGATTGTAGTGCCAGCTATCCGGATACTTTCCACCTACCCGGTGCAAATCCGGTCCGGTTCGCTTACTTCCCCAGAGGAATGGACGATCATATATGTATTCACCAGATTTAGAGTATTCACCATAGCGTTCAGTTTCCGAACGGAATGGACGCACCATTTGGGAATGGCACCCTACACAGCCTTCTCGGATGTAAAGATCTCTACCCTCTAATTCGAGCGGCGTATAAGGTTTCACCGATGCGATAGTGGGTACATTGTCGTCTACCAAAACCATTGGTACAATCTCTACCAAACCACCGATCAATATAGCAATAGTTGAGAAAACCAACATTTGTACAGGTCTGCGCTCAATCCAGCGGTGCCAGTATTCTCCTTTGTGGCCGGCCATACTTACTTGTCGAGCAGGTGCTTGTGCTGGCTCATTGGCCAATAACTCACCACTTCTAACCGTTTTAATCAAGTTGTAAACCATTAGAAATACCCCTCCCACGTAGATGGTACCACCAAGGGCACGTAAGGCATACATTGGGAGAATTTGGGTTACCGTTTCGAGGAAGTTACCATACTTCAAGATGCCTTCCGGCAAAAATTCTTTCCACATCAAGCTCTGTGTCCAACCCGCCCAATACAATGGAATTGCATAGAACAACATTCCCAGAGTCGCAATCCAGAAATGAGCATTAGCAAGTTTAACAGAATACAATTTGGTGTTAAAAATACGAGGCATTAACCAGTATAAAATACCGAAAGTCAACATCCCGTTCCAGCCCAGAGTACCAATGTGTACGTGGCCAATGGTCCAGTCTGTATAGTGACTAATGGCATTGACTGATTTGATTGACAGCAAGGGGCCCTCCAATGTCGCCATACCGTAAGCAGTAACGGCAACCACCATAAATTTCAAGATGGGGTCCGTTCTTACCCGGTCCCAGGCGCCACGCAGTGTCAATAGACCGTTCAACATACCTCCCCAGGAAGGTGCAATCAACATCAGAGAGAAAACCATTCCTAATGATTGTGCCCAATCCGGTAAAGAAGTATACAATAAGTGGTGAGGACCGGCCCAGATATAGATGAAAATTAGTGCCCAAAAGTGAATGATCGACAGTTTGTAGGAGAAAACCGGACGATTTGCAGCTTTGGGCAAAAAGTAGTACATCAAACCTAGATAAGGGGTTGTCAAGAAGAAAGCCACCGCATTGTGGCCATACCACCATTGCACCAAGGCATCCTGTACACCTGCAAAAACGGGATAACTCTTCCACAGACTCACCGGCAATTCCAGGTTGTTACCTATGTGTAGTACCGTCACCGTGATCCAAGTGGCGATGTAAAACCAAATGGCTACGTAAAGGTGTTGTTCCCTACGCTTGAGAATGGTACCAAACATATTGATACCAAAAACCACCCAAACTAAGGCAATAGCGATATCAATGGGCCACTCGAGTTCTGCATACTCTTTGGAACTGGTAAACCCTAGTGGAAGCGTTATAGCTGCCAATACAATAATTAACTGCCAACCCCAAAAATGGATATTACTCAGTGCATCACTGAACATGCGGGTTTTCAACAGCCGCTGCAGGGAATAATAGACCCCCATAAAAATACCGTTACCGACAAATGCAAAGATCGCGGCATTGGTGTGTAGGGGTCTGAGTCGCCCGAAAGTGATTTCCGGTATCGCGAAGTTCAGGCTCGGAAACACCAGCTCAAGAGCGGCGTAGAGGCCTGCCAACATACCAACCAATGCCCACAGCGAAGTTGCGTAAGCAAACTTTTTTACAATGGCATTGTCGTAACTAAATTGTTCTAAATTGGCCATGACATTTAAAAATTTAAGACGTTATTCGTTGATTTTTCTAAGTACTAGTTCTGAAGATTGGCTATTTGATTTGAATAAACCCATCATTAAAATGGAGGCCGTCAAAAACAAAAAGCAGGTGTAAAAACACAATTGCAGATATTCCATGGTCAAGATTTTTTCTCCTGATCATCAAAAAGCATTCTCACCGACGGGGTGTAATCATCATCATATTGACCAGAGCGGACAGCCCAAATGAAGGCGCCTAAAAAGCCCAGGGCAACAATCAAGCTGAGAAAAATGAGCAGGACAATAATTTTCATAATCAATCAATTTTGCGCTAAAATACTAGGCGATTTAGGGATTAAAATTGAGTAAGGTCATGTACAGGGGTGACTTTCCTCACCCATAAACGATGTGCCAGAACACTACTGCTAATCAGTCCAAAAATGGCGATTGAAACAGAGCTCAATGGCATCAAAATAGCAGCGATCACAGGCGACAATGCTCCCTGAACCGCAAAACTTAATCCGATAATATTGTATAAAAAGGCTAGGCCATAAGCCGCGTAGACTAATCGCACACTACCCTTGGCAAAGCGAATCAGCACGGGTAACAGACTGAAATTTTTTGCGCTCAAAATAGCATCACTTGCTGGTGTAAAATGATTGGCATCCTCTGCCAAAACCATCCCCACGTCACTCTGCTTGAGAGCACCGGCATCATTGAGCCCATCGCCAATCATCATCACATTTCCACGTTTTTTGTTTTGTTGTACCTCTCGAATAAAACCTAGTTTATTCTGTGGACTTTGGGAAAAGTACAATTGTTGTGCTCCACCAAAGTAAGGGGCCAAATAGTCTGACTCCCGATCATTATCGCCCGACAACAAGTAGAGCTCGCCCCTTTTTCGGAAAAAGTCGAGGACTTCGGCCAACCCTTCACGGTATTGGTGTTCAACCTTAAAATAACCGCGTATCTTGTCATCGATAAGGATATAAACCTGCCCTTCCTTGGTGGTGATTGTTTTTCCCTCCGGATCAATCCACTCGGCTGACCCTAATTGTATTTCCATGTCACCTACCTGAGCTTTTAACCCTTTACCCGTGAGTTCTTCAAAAGTCTTGATTTCCGGAGTGGCTACATTTTGCTCGGCAAGCTCTCCTTCCAGATAGCCAACAATGAGTCGGCTTAGCGGGTGGGCTGAAAAATTGGCCATGGTTTTCAAGATTGCCATCTCATCCAGCGTCAGGTTTGCGTGAAGCGCCACTCGTTTACTTTCATTGGTAGTCAGGGTGCCGGTCTTGTCAAAGATGACCGCTTTTATTCGCGCCAAGTGTTCGATCACCTGAGTATTCTTTAAGTAAAATCCCTTCCGAGCCAGGATGCGTAAAGCATTCCCCAAGGTAAACGGAACAGACAATGCCAGGGCGCATGGGCAGGCAATGATCAGCACAGCGGTAAAAGCATTAATCGCCAACCTGACATCTTCTCCCCACCAATAGATTAGGGTAAAAACAGCAATGATCAAAATAGATACCGTGAAGTATTTGCCCACTTCATCAGCCAGTTTACTAGCCTGATTACTGGTTTTCTTTTGGAAAGCCTCGTCATTCCATAATTGAGTCAAGTAACTCTGTGCTACTTTTTTGGTCAACAAGAGCTCAATAGCACCTCCCATCTGCCGGCCCCCAGCATAGATTTGTGCTTTCGCCTCAACTTCTACCGGATCTTTCTCGCCAGTAACAAAGCTGTAGTCAATTCTCGCCTCGCCATTAACCAAAAGACCATCAGCGGGAATGAGTTCTCCATGACGTATATATATGGTGTCGCCTGGCATCAATTGATCAAGGGTCACTGATACCTCCTCGTTCCCCTCTAAACGATTGGCTGCTATGGGAAAATAAGACTTATAGTTCCGATCAAAAGACAAATGTGCATAGGTTTTTTGCTGAAACCATTTGCCAATCAACAAAAAGAAAACCAGGCCGGCCAGACTATCCAAATATCCTGGTCCTGTGTGGGTGATAATTTCAAAAAGGCTTCGGCTGAACAAAGTCAGAATGCCCAGTGAGATGGGAATATCGATGTTGAGTCGGCCAATTCTCAAACTATTCAGTGCAGACTTCAAATAATCTTGTCCGCTATAAAATATCACCGGCAAGATTAAAATCACATTCAACCAGGAAAAGAGTTGACGGGTCCACGGATCAGTGAGTCCCAAATATTCGGGAAAGCTGAACAACATCACATTGCCAAAAGCAAATCCGGCTACCCCTAATTGATAATACAAGCGCCGATCTGATAAACGATTTTTTGCTTCCTCCAACTTATCCAGTTTCAGGTCGGGTTCATACCCGATGGTCGTCAACAAAACGACTAGGTCACGCAGGGAAAGAATTTGTGGATTATAGGAAACGAAGAGCTTTTTATTTAAAAAATTGACGCGCGTGTTTAAAACGCCTTCCTCTAATTGATAAAGATTTTCCAATAGCCAGATGCAGGAGGTGCAGTGCATTTGTGGGATATCAAAGCTTACTTTTGCCAAGTTTTCACTTTGAAAATCAAGCAATTGTTGCACCACTTTTTGGTCATCTAGCCAAGCGAATTTTTCTGGCGATACCTTTCTTTGATTTTGGCCTGGAGCCTTGCCAAGTTGGTAATACTGGCACATTTGATTATTGGCCAGTATTTCATATACCGTCCGACAACCTTCGCAGCAGAAAGGCTTTTCCTCATGTAAAATGGGATGGGTAGGGCATTCCTCTCCGCAGTGATAACAGGTAACTTTTGTCAAGGTGTCAATAAGTGTCTTCGACATCGCTCGTAAATTTCAGGTAAAATTACAGGGCGCTCTATCAGCCACTGATGAAGCATATCATAGCCCAATGATGATTCTCATCACCCTTTTACCTCTATGCCTGTACTAGTTTTGCTCAAAATAAAAAATTGAATCATGAATACCCAGCTTTTGACCAAATATGATCAGCCCGTTCCTCGATATACCAGTTATCCTACCCTTCCTTTTTGGGATCAATCTCAGCCAGATGTCGAAATTTGGAAAGAAAAAGTAATCCAAGCTTTTGAAAAGGATTCGGCAATCAGTCTCTATATACATTTGCCCTTTTGTGAAAGCTTGTGCACCTATTGTGGCTGTAATAAGCGCATCACCAAAAACCACCAAGTGGAGGATCCGTATATCGAAAGTATTTTAAAAGAATGGCGGATGTATTTGGATTTATTTCCTGGAAAACCAATGATTCGAGAAATCCATTTGGGGGGCGGAACTCCCACTTTTTTCGCCCCTGAACGGTTACAATATTTGATAGAAAACATTCTGAAAACCACTCAAACAACCGATGTGGTCAGTTTTAGCTTTGAAGCCCACCCTGCCAGTACGACCTACGAACATTTAAAAGCCTTGAGATCTTGTGGCTTTCGCCGAATCAGTTTGGGGGTGCAAGACTTCAGCGATCAAATTATGAAAGTGATCAACCGCTTTCAAACGGTGGCGCAAATTCGTCAGGTGACGGAATGGGCGAGAGCATTAGATTATGAATCCGTGAACTACGACTTGATTTACGGTTTGCCTTTTCAAACCGAAGAAAATATTCGCACCAACGTTGCCTTACTCAAGGAGTTGCGCCCGGATCGCATTGCTTTTTACAGTTATGCGCACGTCCCTTGGATCAAACCTAGTCAGCGCGCCTACTCCGAGACAGATTTGCCGGATAAATATACCAAGCGAAAACTGTATGAACTAGGGTGTGATTTATTGGAAGCAGAAGGGTATGTTGACATTGGACTCGATCACTTCGCCCTGCCTTCTGATGAATTGTATATCGCCATGAAAGCGGGAAGTTTGCATCGAAATTTTATGGGCTACACCCCCCATTCTACGCGGTTGTCCATTGGTCTGGGCGCGTCTTCCATCAGTGATACCTGGCACGCCTATGCCCAAAATGAAAAAGGCATTGAAAAGTATCAAGACCGCATTAATGCCGGAGAATTCCCTTTGATTAAGGGGCATTTCCTCAACCATACCGATCAATTTGTACGTCAATGTATTCTGGATATTATGTGCCGTTACCAAACCAGTTGGCAAACGCCTTTACGGGAACATCCCACACTTAAAGCCAGTTATGATCGGTTGATAAATTTGGCCAATGATGGATTGATCCAATTTGATGACTATTCCTTAGAAGTCACCGCATTGGGCAAACCCTTTATCCGAAATATCTGTCTGGCACTGGACACCCATTATTGGGCCAGTAAGCCTCAGGAACAATTATTTAGTAAACTCTAATTGTAGGGCATATTTTTAATGTTCCGGTGTGATTGCATTTACTGCTTTTCGGCAATGAGGATGATTTCATCTTTCTTTAAACCCATTTGAATGGTGAAATCATCTTCTGTAAATTGCCGCACTTGTACCTGAAAGCCACTGTTCACTAACCGATCGCTTAAGCCTGCCGCAGAATAGATGCGAACATGGTCTTTTTGTCCAAAATGTTTGACTCGATCCACTTCCGAAATAATGCTGGCATCTTCGTAAATAGTGCCGTTCTTAAAAGGTGTCTGGACCAGTACTTTGCCTCCTGGCTTCAAGACCCGATAGAGTTCCTGCATCGCTTGGGCATCATCGGGGATATGTTCGAGAATATGAAAGCAAATGATGGTATCAAAAGTTTCATCCGGATACTCAATATTGGTGATATCAATGCGGTGATCCGCAATAAATTCTTCTTCAAAATCGGTACTGATATAGGTTAAATCGGGATTTTGCTTTAGCTTCCTATAGAGACCCCTGGAGGGAGAAAAGTGTAGTAGTTTTCCCGATAAAAGCCGTAAATCGAGCAGAAGACACCATAACCTTCGATTTCGGGGAAGGCTTCCGCAAACGGGGCACAAGAGATCACCACTGGGCAGTTCAATAAAGGTAGAAAATTGGCTTTCGCAAATATTGCACACAGCTGCACTACCTCGATAAAAAATATTGGCATAGAATTTCCTCAACGGCATTTCATACTGCGTAAGTAGCGTCTTGGGCAGTAAAAACCTCAGCATATTTTTGAGCCATGCGTACATCAAAATCTATTTTGTAAAAGAACGTCTATTGTAAAGTCCTTATCTTTCAATATTTCTGGCCAAATCGAGAAAAAAATCCAATGATTCCGGATTACGCATCGCGTCTTTATTGGCTGCTTTTGCAATAGAAATCCCCATTAAGATTTTTTTGACCGGAGCCTCGAGTTTCTTCCCACTGATGGTGTAAGGAATATCGGGCACTACCATAATTTCATCGGGTACATGACGTGGAGAGTAAAGGCTTCGCAAGGTGTCTTTGATTTTTTTGATCAAGCGTTCATCCAAGATTTGATCGGGCTCAAGAACCACAAACAATGGCATATAGTGACGACCACCGCTCAGTTCGAGGTTGACCACCAAACTGTCTTTTATCTCCTTCACTTGATGAATGGCACTATAAACCTCACTGGTTCCAATGCGAACGCCGTGTCGATTGAGGGTCGCATCTGAACGACCATATATAATGAGAGAGTTCCGATCGGTAATCTTTACCCAATCACCATGCCGCCAAACTTTGGGAAACATCTCAAAATAGCTGGAGATGTAGCGCTCATTATTGGGATCATTCCAAAAGTAGATAGGCATGGAAGGCATGGGTTCGGTAATCACCATTTCACCTACCTCTTCCGTAACCGGATGCCCCAATTCGTCCCAGGCATAAAGGGCACAACCGAGGGCTCTACATTGAATTTCACCCCGGTAAACCGGTTCAGTAGGGCAACCTCCTACGAAAGCCGTACATACATCCGTTCCACCGCTCATAGAACACAACCAGAGGTCCTCTTTAACGGCTTTATAAACCCAATCAAAAGCCTCGGCGGGCAATGGTGCTCCGGTCGAACCAATAGAACGCAAAGGAGTAAGATCAAAGGCATTTCCCGGATGCATTTCTTTTTTCATGCAAGCTACCAGGAAGGGGGCACTGGTTCCAAAGTGATTGATTTTGGCTTTTTCAGCCAGTTCCCAAAGTACATTCAGATTTGGATAACCCGGACTGCCATCGTACAAGACAATTGTGCCTCCTTGTAAGAGCGCCGCTTGAACAAAATTCCACATCATCCAACCGGTAGTCGAAAACCAGAAAAAGCGTTCACCAGGTTTTACATCATTGTGAAAAGCTAAGTATTTATAGTGCTCCAGCAGTACCCCTCCATGAGCATGGGTGATAGCCTTGGGAATCCCCGTAGTGCCAGAGGAATACAACACCCAAATAGGATGATCAAAGGGCACAGATGTAAAGGTCAGCGGTTGTAATGGTTGATCTAGCGCTTGTTTCCAAGTTACCGATTTTTTGATGACAGAAAAATCGGCATCCGGCTTCAAATAAGGAAGCGCAATAACCAGTTCAAGCGTTGGAAGTTGATCACATAATTCTTGCACGACCGACATTCGGTCGTAAGCTTTGCCCCCGTATTGATAACCGTCAACGGTAAATAAGACCTTGGGCTCAATTTGTGCAAAGCGGTCGGCTACACTGCTGGCTCCAAAATCCGGAGAGCAGCTGGACCAAATGGCGCCTAATGAGCAGGTGGCCAAAAAAGCAATGGTTGCTTCAGGAACATTGGGAAAATAAGCCACTACCCGATCCCCTTTACCGACCCCTTTTTCTTTCAAAAAATGCGCCATTTTAGAGACCGATTCTTCCAATTCTTGCCAACTCATCTCTGTCAGTGGGGTACATTCAGATTGAAATAGGATGGCCGGTTGGTTAGGGTTTTTCCGGCGAAATATGTGTGCGGCATAATTGAGAGTACTTCCGGGAAACCAAACTGTTCCCGGCATATTGGGTTTTTCCCACACGCTTTGGTAAGGAGTATTCGACTGAATAGAAAAATATTCCCAAATGGTTTCCCAAAAATCGGCGGGATGCTCTACCGACCATTTCCACACTTCAGCATAATCGTGAAAAGTCAACGACTTTTGCTCCTCCAACCACTGACAATAGTGGGCTAAATTGGTGGCTTCTTTCCACGCAGCATTGGGTGTCCAAAGCTTTTTTGGGATCTCTTGATTTTGGTCCATTTAAATAACTTTAATTTGGCAAGGCTTGAAAACCCCAAAAATCCTTATTTTCGCCCAAAACCCAAAAGGATGAGAAAAATATTAATTGCCAACCGTGGGGAAATTGCGCTACGGGTAATGAGAACCGCACACAAAATGGGCATTGCCGTAGTGGCCGTTTATTCTGAAGCTGACCGGGATGCCCCCCATGTTCGCTTTGCAGATGAAGCGGTCTGTATTGGTCCTGCCCCCTCCAGCGAGTCTTACCTGCGGGGTGACAAGATCATTGAGGTCGCTCAAAAGTTGGGGGTGGATGGCATTCATCCCGGGTATGGTTTTTTAAGTGAAAATGCGGAGTTTGCCCGTGCCGTGGAGCAGGCGGGAATGATTTTTATTGGACCGCGTCCCAAGGCCATTGAAGTCATGGGTAGCAAATTGGCCGCAAAAGAGGCCGTCAAGGCCTACAATATTCCGATGGTCCCCGGCATTGACAAAGCCATTGAAGATGTAGCAGAAGCCACTCAGATAGCTAAGGAAATTGGATTTCCCATTCTCATTAAGGCCTCAGCAGGAGGTGGTGGAAAAGGCATGCGGGTAGTGGAAACGGAGGCGGAACTTGCCGAACAAATGAAAAGAGCCATCAGCGAAGCCAAATCAGCTTTTGGGGATGGATCAGTTTTTATTGAAAAATACATTGCTTCCCCTCGCCATATTGAGATCCAGGTATTGGCCGATCAGCAGGGAAATACGGTGCATTTATTTGAACGCGAATGCAGTGTGCAGCGCCGTCACCAAAAAGTAGTGGAAGAAGCTCCTTCCGCCATTTTAACGCCCGAAATTCGCGAAGCCATGGGCAATGATGCCATTAAGGTCGCTAAAGCGTGTGATTACTTGGGAGCAGGAACCGTGGAGTTTTTGGTAGACGATCAGCTGAATTACTACTTCCTGGAAATGAATACCCGTTTGCAGGTAGAACATCCAGTTACAGAATTAATATCAGGAGTTGATCTGGTAGAACAGCAGATTCGGATTGCACGTGGATTACCGTTGTCTTTCCGACAGGAAGATTTAAGAATAAATGGGCATGCCCTGGAAATTCGAGTTTATGCCGAAGATCCGGAAAACGATTTTCTGCCCAGCGTAGGAACCCTTTCGGTGTACCGTCGTCCGTTTGGCGATCATATTCGACTGGATGACGGCTACGAAGAAGGTATGGATATTCCCATCTATTATGATCCGATGATCGCCAAACTGATCACCTATGGACCCACTCGGGATGCAGCCATCCGTAAAATGATTGAAGCCATTGAACAATACGACATTGAGGGCGTGGCCACTACCCTACCCTTTGGCCGGTTTGTCTGTGAGCATGAAGCTTTTTTGACCGCTCAATTTGACACCAATTTTGTCAAAAACTATTTCACACCTGATGCCCTAGTTAAGACTTACCAAGCCGAAGCGAGTCTTGCCGCAGCATTAGCCCTTCAATTGCAACGCGAACATGGTTGCATACTAAAAGTTCCAATGACCGAAGGAAGTGACTGGGCCCAAAATCGCCTGTAATAGATTGATACAGAAGTAATTGACTTTTTATATTCAGCACACTCAATGCGTCCAGTCTGAGTGCATTTTCGGATTGGCGTATTGACTTGTCTGGGAGGGGGTATTTTTTTGTTTTGAACTTAGAAAGAAAATTTTAACTGAGTAAAATATTTTTACAAAAAAAACCAATCTGGTTTTATTGAAAATATTTTGTTTTAACCATTAGATTCCTTAAATTTGCTGATGTTCGATAAAAATCAGGAGTCATGAAGAAGCAAACTCAGCATCGGAAGTACAATTTCCCAGACGCAGATTTATACGTACAAGCGCTAGAGCGCATTCGTTATGCGAAACGAGATATTGCTCAATTTGAACAATATGGTTTTAGTGCAGAGCGCTTAAAAGCTTTTTTCTCAACCTGTGATAAATTCCGAAAACTCCCCGATGATGATGAGTTAATTGGCGATCAGATGGTCACCACTGAAAAGAAAGCTACTGCGGCCGAAAAGCTCAAGACTGCCATTCGCAGCATCATGACTAGAGTTGCCATGAAGTATGGCAATCGTTCTGGCCGCTACCGAAAATTTGGTACTGCAAAACTAGGAGATATGACCGATGCCCAATTATTGTTCTGTGGCCGTCGGGTGGTTCGGGTAGCCCGACAACAAATTGATTTTCTGGCGGAAGTTGGTGTCAACGAAAATGTAATTAAGAAAGTCAGTGATGCCTGTACCACTTTTGAGACCGCACTCAATATACAGCAGGATCGTGTGGCAGAAAGAGATATTGCGGTGGAACGTCGTATCGAACAGGGTAATAAAATCTATCAGGAGCTGGTGGTGCTTTGTAACATCGGTAAGGATATTTGGGCAGAAAAAGATCCCGTAAAATATGAGAACTATACCATATATGAGAGCAACAATGAGCAAAAAAAAGCCCGAAAAGAAAAACTACAAAAAGACGTACAACGTACAGTATAGCCCGATTTCAACTGTTAAATAATGCTTCCCTTGGGGCGAAATTGGTATATTTTTTTAAATTGTGCCCATATTTAATGCTATCTATCTAAATCCGAAAATCGCCCGAATGCTGCAAAACCATCCAATCTTTGCTCTAATAAACATTTCTTGTATAAAATCCATTTGTCTTTAACTATTAAAACCTTTTCCAATGAAGAGACTATTACTCTTTTTAACAGCTTGTCTTTTGACTAATTTTGCTGTTTTTGCCCAAACTGTTGAATTCTCTGATGACTTTGAATCGGGAACAGCCAATTGGGTTCTGGAAGGAAGTTGGGGATTGACGACAGCACAGTCAAATTCTCCCTCAAATTCTTTGACCGATAGTCCAGACGGTAACTACCTACCCGATCAAAACATATCGGCGACCATGGCTACAGGTGTAGACCTATCGGCAGCACTTGATGCAAATGTTTCTTTTTCCGCTATTTATGACATCGAAGGTGGTAACTTTGACTACTGCTTCGTTGAGGCAAGTGCCGATGGCGGCGCTACCTGGGTGAATATCGCCACCTTTTTGGGGGAAGGCAATTTAGACCCTTGGGTAGAGTATTCTTATTCTTTGGGAGGATTGGTAGGCAATGCTGATGTACGGGTGCGTTTCCGCTTTTTCTCTGATGGAGGATATGAAGTTGATGGTATTTACATTGACGACTTTGAAATTACCAGCTCTGATGTAGACAACTCTGCACCATTGGTATTGCATACGCCACCAGCATTTTATGAAGGCTCTCCAACGGATGTTGTTCAATTTGCTGAAATTGTAGACATTTCTGGCATTGACACGGCCATCTTATGGTACTCTGTAGATGGTGGCGCAGCAGTTGGCATTGGTGGAATTAACGTACTCAACAACTTCTACGGCTTCATCATTCCTGCGCAGGCAGCTGGTGCTCAGGTAGATTATTATCTGGAGGTTATAGATGATTCTGAAAACTCAAATACGATCATCACCTCTACTTTTAGTTACATTGCTGGTCAACATGTCTTTTACGACAATGCTGTAGTGAATTTTGTCAATTCCTATGGCCCGGCATCAGCTGGTGGACTATTAGGTTCTGCTGTACGAGTGTCTTTAAATGGTACCGCTGATGTCGCATATGCCTTGATTAGAAATTATACGGATAGCAATCGACCAAATAGCGATTTTGAATTCCACATTTGGGACGACAATGGAGGCGTGCCAGGCGCAGATTTGGTGACTCCATTCACTGTGACTCCTGAAGCAACCCTTGATAATAATAGCCCAATGACCAGAGTGGACTTGCGTCCATATATGGCTGAGCTGGCTGGCTTAACGGGGGATATTTTTGTCGGTTTCACTGTTCCAGAAGGAGAAGTTTGGTTGGTACAAACTACTCCCGGCGTTGCCAATCGTACCTTCTCTTTTGATGGCACAAACTGGACTGCCGAAACTGATGATTATCACTTCCGTGTAGTGACCACTCAATTTGCTACGCCGGATGCTTGCGCTGATGCAGCAGACTTAACCAGCTTACTTGGTGGAGCAGACAACGTACCTCAAACCTCTCCGATGTATGACAATACCGATGCTCTTGTTGACGGAACGGAGCCTACTGAGGGTTTTGAGTGTTTCTTAGAAGATCCAGGTACATTAGAAAACCCAGTATGGTACACCTTTGTAGGTGATGGCGGTACTTATGAGATTACGACGACCAACTGTGGGGGAACTGCAACCGGGTATATCACTACTGGCGATTCTCAAATTGCCGTTTATGAAGGAGATGATTGTAGTAACCTAACTCCTGTTGCATGTAATGAAGATGGCAGCATTGATCCAGATATCTATGCCTCACTGGTAACTCTTCAGACCACCCCTGGTACCACATACTACATGATGGTTGATGGATATGATGGTGCAGCTGGCGAGTTCTGTGTTCAGTTTACCAGTATCAACCTGATTACTTGTGCAGATATTAATCCAGGTACTTCTGAAAACTTGCTGGAAAACGTATGTTTTGGTGAAACGACCTCTTTCACCATTGAAGGTGTGGTAATTCCTAACGATGGGGATGCGACCAATTTGACGCAGTTCCGTTGGGGTGTTTGGACCGAAGATGTTACCGGGACGACTTCTCCATTCACGGAAGCTAGTTTCTTTGGTGCTTTTGGCGGTTCAGCAACTCCTTACACACCAGCATTGGTGAATGACGGAGCATCGTTGGCGCCCGGTACTTACTATATGGCACCTTTGGTATTCTCCAATGCCATTAATGTTGATGGTAGTCTTTCTGGACTTGACTTCTCTGAAGGGTGTGTAGCCGTTGGTACCTTCCACGTAGTGAACTTACTTCCACAATTGGATGCTCTGGCAGCAACTAGCGCTAGTGTTCCAGAAATGGTTCCTCCCGGCAACAACGGAGAAGCTTCTGCGGCAGTTTCCGGAGGTTCAGGAGCCTATACTTACGCCTGGAGCAATGGTGAAACCACAGAGTCAATCACGGGCCTTGCTAGTGGCGATTATAGTGTAACCATTAGCGATGCTACCGGATGTGTTGATGATGTGGTTGTGACCGTAACTGTTGAGCAAATCGTTGGTACTGAGGATTTGGCTTTCCAAGAAGCCATCAACCTGTTCCCTAATCCGGCAAACAACAATGTATCCTTGTCTTTCAACTTTGAAGAAAGCTTGGACTTACAGGTGAAACTAACCAATACTGTTGGTGCCGTAATGCAACAACAGGTGGTTAACCAAGCCCTGAATGGTACGCTGGAACTCAATGTCAATAACTTGGCTGAAGGTGTTTACTTTGTACACCTGACTGATGGAAAACGCCAGTCTACACAGAGATTAGTGATTAGCCGTTAATCACACTAACGCACCATAAAAAAAGGGACATCGATCAGCTTGATCGGTGTCCCTTTTATTTTTATGGCCACTTCTTCGTTGGGTACTCTAGTTCTTCGGCTTCTGTTCAACAAAAGCCAATGACACAGAATTGATGCAATAGCGCAATCCGGTTGGTTTAGGTCCATCTGAAAATACATGTCCCAAATGTCCTTTACAGCGAGCGCAAAGCACCTCGGTTCGCAACATACCATAGCTATCATCGACTTTCTCTTCTACATTCACTTCATTGATGGGTTCATAAAAGCTAGGCCATCCCGTTCCTGACTTAAATTTAGTGCCGGAGCTAAATAATGGAAGCCCACATCCTCCACAGATGTAAACCCCTTCTTTCTTATTGTCCCACAGATTACCGGTGAAGGCCCTTTCTGTCCCTGCTTCACGCAAAACATGATAGGCTTCTTCACCCAATTCAGATTTCCACTCCGATTCAGATTTCACCACCTTGCCCAGGGTATCGCCATCGAGACCAATAAATGGACCGTCGTACTCATGGGCCATTGCTTTTTCTACAGCACCTTGATCGGCCCTGCTGACCTTATTTTTTTGAGCTTGATTGCAAGAAATACTAAAGACAACCAGTAGTGGGCATAACACCCAATAGATATTCTTTCTCATGATATTTTGTTTGGTGATATGGATACTGCCATTTAGCAGCTTTACATTTCAACGTGGACCTCAATCCAATAGTTGTAAAATAGCGATTTTACAAAGATTTTCAATGGATCAAGTGTCGGAATGCGACAGTAGATTTACTTTTTATTCCTCCTCCGAATGCGTGGATGATTCCACTCTTCTTTTTGGGCAAATTCAACGATCCTGCGAATGGTCGCCATCATACTTAAGAAAACAAGGTAACCAATAGTCAGAACAAAATAGATCCAACGATAAGAGCCTGCTTCACTGATGGGAATCGAAGAAAACAGGTAAGCCACCAATCCCGACCCTATCGCCACCCCTAAAAAGCAGTAGATCGATTTCCCCCAATACTTCACCATATTATCCGTTGCTAAGGAAAAGACACTATTAAAAAGGGAAAACAGCAAAATAAAAGAGGCCGCAGTCAACCAGGGAAAACGCTCGGGAACATCCAACAAACCCGAAAAACTCACCACTTTAGAGATAAGAATAAAAACAACTATTCCTGCCAAGGCTACCATAGCCTGGTATACTGGATTGTACGCTTTATCAAAGATCGAACCAGATGTGTTTGCCATTCCGTTGTTCATTTACCATTAGAAAAGAAAAGGACCGGCATATTGTTTAATAAATAGCAAGCTTTCTTTATAAAACCAATTCTCCATAAAGATCATAATCGGTGGCTTCGGTAATCTTTACCATCGCGAAGTCCCCTACCCTTACATACTGCTCTTTTGCGGCCACCAATACTTCATTATCTACCTCCGGTGAATCTCCTTCCGTACGGCCCACAAAAAATTCACCTTCCTTGCGATCAAAAAGGACCTTTTGTGTTTTTCCTACCTGCTCCTGATTTTTTTCGAAAGAAATTTCCTGTTGAATTTCCATAATGCGATTGGCGCGTTCGGCCTTCACCTCAGCAGGTACATCATCGACCAATTGAAAACCACTGGTACCCTCCTCATGGGAATATTGGAAAACCCCTAAACGGTCAAAACGCATCTTTTGTACAAAATCACAAAGTTCTTCAAATTCCGCCTCCGTCTCTCCAGGAAAACCAACCAACAAGGTGGTACGCAATGTCAAATCAGGTACCATTTCCCGGGCCGTCTGGATCAATGCCTCCGTTTCTCGTCGCGTAATTTGACGGCGCATGCGGTCCAATACGCCATCACTGGCATGCTGTAACGGCATATCCAAGTAATTGCACACCTCCGGACGACGAGCCATGACTTCAAAAATCTCAGTCGGAAACTTGCTGGGATAAGCATAATGCAAACGAATCCACTCAATACCCTCTACCTCAGCCAAGGCTTCCAATAGTCGAGGCAATTCCCGCCTTTTATAAAGATCAAGTCCATAATAGGTCAATTCCTGCGCGATCAACATCAGTTCCTTTACCCCCATTCTCGCCAGGTTTCTCGCCTCGGCTACCAAATCCTCGATTGATCTGGAAATGTGTTTTCCCCGCATCAACGGGATGGCACAAAAAGAACAGGTACGATTACAACCTTCTGAAATTTTGAGATAGGCAAAATGCTGTGGCGTAGTAGTGACGCGCTCTCCAATCAGTTCGTGTTTATAATCGGCATTGAGTTTGGCCAGCAAACCCGGCAATTCCAACGTACCGAAATAGGCGTCTACTTCTGGAATTTCTTTTTCCAGATCGTCTTTATAACGCTGTGATAAACATCCGGTCACATACAGTTTATCGATCCCCCCCTGCTTTTTCATTTCGGCGTATTCTAGAATCGTATTCACCGATTCCTCTTTGGCCAAATCAATAAACCCACAAGTATTCACAATAATTACATTGGCATCCTCATTACTATCATGCACCACATCATAGTCATTGCCCCGCAATTGGGTAATGATATTCTCTGAATCCACCAGATTTTTTGAACAACCCAGCGTGATTACATTTACTTTATCACTTCTTAACGTCTTCGTCTTCATAAACTCGAGTATTTCTCTGCCCGAAAAGTGCACAAAGATAGGCAACTTCTATACAACGGAAACCGATTTTGCGTTAATTAGTTAGATAAGCTAATAAAACTTTTTTGTCTTACCTTGACTTCATATATAAATCAACAAAACCGAAAGTTTATGCTCCGCTACCTTACTATCTGTTTGTTTTTACTCATCGCTGCCAACCTTTCAGCTCAGTTTGGCATTAATGCCAGTTATTTTATGCCCGAAGCGAAAGTGTTAATGCCGGAAGGAAGTGAAAGCGTTGAATTTAAGGCCAATGGTCCAGCAGTGGGCATTAATTATTGGTTTCGTTTAAAAAACAAACGGATCGAATTTCTGCCCGAATTCAATTATAGCACGGCTAACGAATCCTTGGAAAACTTAAGTTTTGACGCTAAAATTCAGCACTTTAATGTCTACTTCAATACGCGCATTTATTTTCTAAATTTTGCCGGTGATTGTGATTGTCCTACCTTTTCCAAAGAAGGCCCCACCCTGGAAAAAGGACTTTTCCTGCAACTTTCTCCTGGCTTTAGCTATGTCACCCAAACCTACGCCTGGGGGGACAAGACCAGAGAAACGGATGTCTCCACATTTAGCATTGGCGCAGGATTGGGGTTTGATGTGGGAATTAATGATTATGTCACTGTCACTCCATTTGGAGGACTTCGTTATTTCCCGAGTTACAATTGGAATCTTGACGATTTTTTAAACACCACTGCTCCTGAAGACCCCGTTTCCTCTGAATCTGAAGCCCTAATGGCCTGGTACCTGGGGGTGCATGTAGGCTTGCGCTTTGACAATTAATTTCCGGAAAACTTGTGACTATCCCAAAATTTATACACATTTGTCAAGCTATGCAGCAATTCAGCAACAATATTATTAGCATTCTTATTATTGTGGTCGTCGTAATGATGTGGCCTTGATAAGAGAATGGTATTGTGCTTAAAAAAAGCCGTTCTCCTTGGGAGGACGGCTTTTTTTTTGGGACTTACACAGACAGGGCCGTGGCTTACCCCGTTGCTAAGTTCGTAAGTCGAACACAAATAAGTCATTGATAATCAATTTTTTAACCAAAAAGAACCCCTACTAAGTCTCGTAACACTCCGATTTTTTAATTCAAAAAACTACAAACAGCCATTTACCTTTATTTTAAATCAACAAATAGATGGAAGAACTAAATAAATACAGCAAACGAATTACTCAGGATGACACCCTACCTGGTGCCCAAGCCATGTTGTACGGTGTAGGCCTGAGTGACGAAGACATGAAGAAAGCACAAGTGGGCATTGTCAGCACCGGATGGGAAGGCAACACTTGTAATATGCACCTCAACGGTTTGGCCGATGAAGTAAAAAAAGGCGTTGTCGAACAAGATCTTGTAGGATTAATTTTCCATACCATCGGAGTGAGTGATGGCATGTCCATGGGTACAGATGGCATGCGATTCTCATTGCCCTCGCGAGATCTTATCGCAGATTCTATTGAAACGGTGGCTTCTGCCCAATGGTACGATGCTGTTGTCCCCGTAGTTGGTTGTGACAAAAACATGCCTGGCGCGATGATCGCCTTGGGACGCTTGAACCGCCCCGCCATTCTTGTTTATGGTGGGACCATCAACCCTGGCTGTCACCTGAAACAAAAGTTAGACATTGTTTCGGCTTTTGAAGCTCATGGTCAAAAAATTGCGGGTAGTATTGCAGAAGAAGACTTTCGGCAAGTGGTAAAAAAAGCTTGTCCAGGTCCTGGTGCCTGTGGGGGAATGTACACGGCCAATACAATGGCCTCGGCTATTGAAGCCATGGGTATGAGTCTACCCTACAACTCTTCTTATCCAGCAATTAGTCCTGAAAAAACCGCTGATTGCCAACGGATTGGCAAGGCCATTCGCTACTTATTGGAGCACGATATCAAACCCCGCGATATCATGACCAAGAAGGCTTTTGAAAATGCCATTACCCTGATCATGGTCTTAGGTGGATCAACCAATGCTGTTCTACATTTAATTGCAATGGCCAAAGCCGTAAAAGTAGATATCTCCCTTGATGATTTCCAACGCATCAGCGATAAGACCCCCTTCCTGGCCGACCTCAAACCCAGCGGCAAATACGTGATGGAAGATCTCTTTAAGATCGGTGGCGTTCCGGGAGTCATGAAGTTGCTCCTCAAGCATGGGTATATCGATGGTGATTGTCTGACCGTAACCGGAAAGACACTGGCTGAAAACTTAGCCGAGGTACCCGACCTACCGACAGACCAGCAAATCATCAAACCTTTTGACCAGCCGATCAAACCTACCGGTCACTTACAAATCTTGTATGGCAACCTCGCCGAAGAGGGAGCAGTGGCCAAGATCACCGGTAAAGAAGGAGAAATCTTCACAGGGAAGGCACGAGTGTATGAAAGTGAAGCAGAAGCCAACCAAGCCATCAAAGACAAAAAAATCAAAGCTGGCGATGTATTGGTCATTCGTTATTCTGGCCCGAAAGGAGCACCAGGGATGCCGGAAATGTTGAAACCCACTTCTGCACTGATGGGAGAGGGACTGGGCAATGACGTAGCTCTAATTACTGATGGCCGTTTTTCCGGAGGAACACACGGTTTTGTGGTTGGACACATCACCCCAGAAGCTCAAGTAGGCGGGCTCATTGGCCTACTTAAAGATGGAGATGAAATCACCATTGATGCGGTCAATAATACCATAGATGCCAACCTTAGCGAGGAGGAAATCAATGCCCGAAGAAATAAGTGGAGTCCCCCACCCTTACGTGCCAATAGTGGATTATTAATCAAATATGCCAAAACCGTTTCTTCAGCTAGTGCTGGTTGTGTAACAGACGAATTATAAAATTATAATCACCATGAAAGACAATTTTTCAGCCATCGTAAAGGACTTTGAACCAAAAGTATCAAAAACCGAAAAAATGATTGGAGCAAAAGCGGTTCTCCGCTGTTTGATTGAAGAAGGTGTGGATACAATATTTGGCTACCCTGGTGGCGCCATTATGCCGGTGTATGATGAACTTTATCATTATGAGGACAAACTCCGGCACATTCTGCCCAGACATGAACAAGGCGCCATCCACGCTGCCGAAGGGTATGCCCGGGTCACCCGCAAAACAGGTGTTTGTATGGCTACCTCTGGGCCGGGAGCAACCAACCTAATTACCGGGCTGGGCGATGCAATGCTCGATTCTACGCCATTGGTTTGTATCACCGGTCAGGTGGTGAGTCACTTGTTGGGATCAGATGCCTTTCAGGAAACTGATGTCATCAACTGTACCATGCCGGTGACCAAGTGGAATCATCAGATTACCAAGGCTGAAGAAATTCCTATGGTTTTTGCCAAAGCATTTTACATTGCCAATTCGGGGCGGCCGGGCCCTGTGGTGATTGATATCACCAAGGATGCGCAAATGGAAGAAATTGACTTCACCTATCCTCGGAGACCAAAAATTCGCAGTTATCATCCCAATCCCAAAGCCGATCCACAAGAATTGCAGGCCGCAGCTGCATTAATCAACCAGGCCAAGAAACCGATGATCCTGGCGGGGCACGGCATTCAAATTGCGAAAGCTGAAGGTGTTTTTCAGGAATTTGTCGAAAAAACGGGTATTCCGGTGGGCTCAACAATACATGGCTTAGGATCAATCCCTTGCGACCACAACCTCTATGTCGGGATGCTGGGCATGCACGGCAACTATGGCCCAAATATGAAGCAAAATGAGTGTGATGTACTCATTGCTATCGGTATGCGCTTTGATGACCGGGTCACCGGGCGATTATCTGGTTATGTCAAACAGGCCAAGATCATCCACATCGAAATCGACCCCTCCGAAATTGACAAGAATGTTCCGGTGGATGTGCCACTCAACGGTGATGCAAAGGAGGTACTCAAATCCCTAATCCCTTTGGTGGAGTCCAAGTCTTATCCTGATTGGCTGGCCGCCTTCCGAGCATGTGACCGGATAGAGAAAGAAAAGGTGATTGACAAGGACATGTTCCCCTCTAGTTCAGGGCTCATCAAAATGGCGATGGCAGTCAAAGAGGTTTCCGAGCAGACCGATGGTCATGCCATTGTGGCAACAGATGTAGGTCAACACCAAATGATTGCCGCACGCTATTATTGCTACAAAGGCCCCAACCAATGGGTTTCCTCCGGTGGTGCCGGGACTATGGGATTCGGCCTTCCGGCTGCCTTTGGTGCCAAGTTGGCCAATCCGGAAAAGCAAGTCGTTGCTTTTATCGGTGATGGCGGTTTCCAAATGACAATTCAGGAACTAGGCATGTGTGCGCAATGGAATGTTGGAGTAAAAATCGTATTGCTCGATAATAATTATTTGGGCATGGTGCGCCAATGGCAAGAACTATTCTACGAACGCCGCTACTCCTCCGTGCACCTCAAAAACCCCAATTTCATCAGAATTGCCGAAGGCTTTGGCGTTCCGGGCAAAGCAATTGACAAACCGGAAGAATTGTCTGACGCCATTGCTGAAATGCTGGCACATGAGGGGCCTTATTTGCTCCACATTACTGTGGAGAAAGAAGGCAATGTCTTTCCGATGATGCCTCCTGGTTGTGCCGTAGATGAAATCGTTTTAGAGCCCAATACAAAACAATAAAAACATGGAATCCAAGGAATATACTATCACCGTTTTTACCGAAAATCAAACAGGCTTGCTCTCGCGGGTGGTCTCTATTTTTACGCGCCGACACATCAATGTATTGAGCCTGACCACCTCCCAGTCTTCCATACCAAGTATCTACCGCTTTACTATAGTTGTGGATGTTCCTCCCGATATGGTTAAAAAGCTGGTAGCTCAGTTAGAAAAGCAAGTAGAAGTCTTGAAGGCATTCTACGATGAGCCCGATGAAATTGTTTATCAGGAGATCGCTTTGTACAAAGTGCCGACTACCGCTTTTTCCAATGGAGATGCAGTGGAAAAAATCATTCGTTCTCACAATGCGCGAGTGTTGGTTATCGAACCGGAATATGTGGTCATAGAGAAGACGGGACATGAAGAAGAAACATCCGCTTTATTGGAAGAATTGAAAGTCATTGGGATTTATGAATTTGTCCGGTCTGGCAGAGTGGCTATTGTCAAACCAATGGAGAGACTCAATAAATACCTCCGTTCAATGGAGGTGAAAATGGCAGAAAATTAGAGGATAATCAGGTTGGCCTCGGGAATGTGCTGATCAATGATGGTGCGGGCTAGATTACACCAATGTTCGCAGGAATCAAGGATGACACTATCGCTGGATACCACCACATCGGAAAGATTTGAAAGAATCTTATCTGGATTGTATTCCAAAGAGACCTCCCAGGGCCAACCAAACTCTGACGCCAGTTCGTACAACATAACCTTCATGCGGCCACTATTTGACACCGGTTTGTCAAACAACCAATGTACACCGCTCACCTCAAATTCTTCCAACACCTTCCCTACCAGAGCAAGCGCTGTTCCTGTTTCTGATACCAATTTGTAAGTCCCATGAATACTGGCTAAATCTCGATAACAATCATCCATTGCCCGAAAAATAAATCCTTGAGACAAGGCGCTTTCCAAGGTGATGAGTAGATTAAATCCATCAATATATACTTTTTGTCCCTTTAAGTTTTGCTGCGACAGACACTTTTGACTGCGCAACTGTTTCTCTGCTGGAGTACAGACACATCGGCTAATCAACATACGCTGTCGCTCGCGAAGTCTGTATTTATTTCCAACTAGCTTTAAAGAGGTCTTTTCGCCGTACCCCCTCGCCCTGAGCCACGAGAGATCTACCATCGCCTCACGAATAACAGGAAGACATTTCGGCGAGAATAATTTCCGATCATTGGGATGTGCTCCTCGATGCTTGCGATTGTCCGGCATGAATTTTTGGCAAAAGATAGCCGGATTTTATCAGATCCCGGGCAACAACGATCACTTTTTACACCATCTATCCCAAAGAGGTAGTATTTGTCCCTAATTTTTAATTACTTCGTGTCGCCAGAGCTGATGAAGCTAGAATCTTAATGAATTTGACGCTTGTATGAAAAAACGCATGCCTTTCCCGTACTGGTTAGCTATTTTGGTTGGCTTTGTCCTGGCAGGCCTTTTTATCCTAAAAGGGTACCTCTACTACGCGTACTGGGGAGAGTCTGACCCGGATCGTATCCGACACATGATCGCGGTACATCTGGCAAATAATGTTCTGTGGGGCGTTTTAACTCCTCTGGTTTATTACTTTGTCAGTAAATACCGGGTATACCCGCCCGCTGATTGGTCGGAACGCAGCAAAGCCATTGCAGCAAGCATCTTCATGTCTTTATTCCACGAAACCTTGTCCAATATTATCATCGTCGTGCCCTTTCACTTCATGGGAATAGAAGCAATCAGCTGGGAAAACATAAAGGTCATTATCGGCCTCTATCCTTCCGCCATTATTGCCCGCCTGATAGAATACTGGATCATCTATGCCGTTTTTACGGCCATCGAGTACCAACGTAAATTTCGTAATAAAGAACTCGAATTGGTACAATTGGAAAACCAACTTTCCTCTGCACAACTCAACGCCCTCCGGTTACAGTTGCAACCCCACTTCTTGTTCAATACATTAAATACCATTTCTTCCTTGATGGAATTCAATGTTAAAGGAGCACAAAAGATCGTCTCCAAATTAGGTGGTCTATTGAGGAAGGTACTGGACGGTGACAACGAAAATCTAGTGGAACTTCGAGATGAAATTGAATTTGTCCGCAGTTACCTGGATATTGAGCAAGTACGCTTTAATGACCGGTTACGGGTAAATTACCAAATTGATGAACGCACATTGAATGCTCTGGTGCCCAACCTTATTCTGCAACCCCTAATGGAAAATGCCATCAAACATGGGTTTGCCAATAAGATCGGAGAGGGACTAATTGAAGTCGCAACCACACTAAAAGAAGAGAAACTCTGCCTAAAAATTGCGGACGATGGGCACGGATCAGAACAGGATCAAGCCACTTTATTGGCCAATGGCCTTGGGTTGAAGAATGTAAAAGACCGCTTGGAGTTACTATATCCGGGCCAATACGACATCCATATTAAATCTAGTAATAATCAAGGATTTGCTGTAATTTTGGAAATGCCTCTTATAACCCAAAAAGGATAACTTCATGAAAAAGATTAGAACACTTGTGGTGGATGACGAACCTCTGGCCCGTGCCAGGATCGTTCATCTGTTGCAAAGGTTCGACTATATTCAAATCATTGGAGAATGCAAAAATGGTAAGGAAGCTCTGGAAAAAATCAAAACCTATCAACCAGACCTGGTATTCCTTGATGTACAAATGCCTGATTTTAATGGTTTTGATGTCTTATCTAAAGCTGAGACGACCAACCGCCCCTTTATCATTTTTGTAACGGCCTACGATCAATACGCCCTTAAAGCCTTTGGCGTCCATGCGGTTGATTACCTATTAAAACCTTACGATGATGAACGCTTTACCACTGCTCTAGAACATGCCAAAAAGCAGATTTACCTGAAGGAAAATGCGGTACTGCATCAAAAAATGGTGCAGTTACTGGAAGACCATAAGGCTAAAACTGAACCAGGACTGACCCATTTTGAAATCAAAGTTAAGGGAAAAACGCAATTAATAACTGTTGCCGATACCTATTATTTTGAATCCCACGGCAATTACGTCAAGATCCACCAATCCGATAAATCCTTTCTCTACCGGCAAACCCTGGCCGCCCTAAGAGAACGGCTCAACCAAGAACAGTTTTTACAAATCCATCGCTCCATTTTAGTCAATCGTCATTTTATTAAATCAGTCAAGTATACCGGCAACAATCAATACTTAATCCAGCTGAAAAATGATACTGAATTGGCCTCCAGTCGCGGCTATCGCGATGAAATTCACGCCTATCTTGAAGACGAAGAACTCAGAAATTCCCAATAATTCAACCATTGATCACAATCTCAACCGTTGATCACAATCTATTTGCCTATTGATGCGAAGGGTTATAATTTTATCTCCAAGAAATCACCCGAAATTTTTTTAAAATGAAATTACATCCTTTACCTTCAACTTCTTTCCTCTTACTAATTTGTGTGTTTTGTTTTCAACAAGCTTTTGGTCAAACACAACTGATCAGCACGCCAAATGCCAGCCCAAAGGCCAAGGTTTACCAACAGATTGGGTTAACTGATATCGAGGTAGTCTATTTCCGGCCGGCAGCAAAAGATCGCGAAATCTGGGGCAAATTAGTGCCCTATGGTGCGATATGGCGGGCTGGGGCCAATGATAACACCATTTTTAAGGTCAGTGATGAGGTCAGTATTGAAGGGCAAAAGCTAGCCGCCGGGGCCTATGGGTTACACATTATTCCAGGAGAGCAGAAAAGTACCGTAATTTTCTCTAGCAATACCAGCTCTTGGGGAAGCTTCTCTTACAACGATCAGGAAGATGTACTTCGGGTCAATGTACCCACCCAAAAATCCAACCATTTTTATGAGTCCCTCACCTATGAGTTTGAAGGACTTGGCACAGACCATGCGGTGTGTGCACTCAGTTGGGCAGACAAAAAAATTGCCTTTAAAGTTTCGGCAGATGTACATACCCAAACCATTGCCAGCTTGAGAGATCAGTTGCGTACCAAACCCGGTTGGTCCTGGCGAGGATGGAATGAAGCTGCAAATTACTGTCTAAAAAATGATGTCAATCACCAGGAAGCTTTGGGCTGGGCATCTCGCAGCGTGTTCATGAACCCCAACAAACAAAACATGCTGGTAAAAGCTCGTCTAGCCGCAAAAGTGAATGCAACCGGAGATGAAAAACAAGATAAAAAGGCTGTTTTGACCTTTTTAAAAAAGGACCTCAACGCCATGCCATGCACTTGGAAAGAGTGGGATGCTGCAGCTAATTACGCCAGCAGTATTGAGCAGTGGGATGAGGCTCTGACATTGGCAAAAACTTCGGTAAAGATGAACCCCAATATGACCAATATGATGACACAGGTCGCCATTTTGGAGAAAAAAGGCGATAGCAAGGCAGCTTCTAAACTCAAAAAAGAAGCAATAGCAAAGGGTTCCAATGCCGAATTAAATACTTATGGTTACCAATTAATGTTTAGTGGTAAAACCAAAGAGGCCGTTGAAATCTTTGAAGCAAATGCAGAAAGAAATCCCCAGGATCCCAACGCATGGGATAGCCTGGGAGAAGGTTACGCCAGCAATGGTCAGAAAGACAAGGCTATTGAAGCACTAAAAAAAGCACTATCCCTCAATCCACCGGCAAATGTAAAGGCCAATAGCCTCAAAGTATTACGCCAGTTGGGGGCGGATATGAAAGATATAAAACCCTAGGGTTTTAACATTGGTGAAATATTAAGATTAAATGATGATGTGGCACAACGCGGTTTGTTCCGAAAGGAATGAGCCGCTTTTTCTTTTTCGTAGATTTTATTTGTAACCTTTTCTTATCCTTTCTCGTAAAAGAACTCATCCTCCATAAATTTCCCTTATCTACATATCGAAAAGAAAAGTGCCATCTACTTTCGTAGATGACACCGAACTAACATAAGCCAGTAAATAATTAACCATAATATCTTGGAACCCCTGGCACGACACCTAGGGGTCAAAAAAGGGTGCAACCTCGGTAATTCCTGGATTCAGACCCCACGTCACCTCCAGTGTTAGGACATCAGTGGATTGCACCCTATACCATTCATTCAAAATCTGCTGTATTTACCAGCTTAATTCAAGGTTGAAGTTGGATTTTCTCCTACCCAGAAATAACTTCTGCAGAGATATTTCTTTATTGTTTCCGGATAATTTATACCTTCACTATTTGCAATACAACTACCATACCAAAAATGAAACCATCTTCAATATTTATTATTTTTCTGGGCTTTATTTTTCTAAATGCTTGTAAACAAAAGCCTTTCCCACCCAATTACACCATTCAAAAAAACAGTACTGAGGATTCCGTCATGGTCGTTTCCCCTCATCCGCTAGCCTCAGAAATTGGAAGAGAGATCTTACGGGCTGGGGGTAATGCCATTGATGCGGCAGTAGCAGTGCAATATGCCATTGCCGTAGTCTACCCCCGTGCCGGCAATCTTGGAGGAGGGGGCTTTATGGTGATCCGAAAAGCTGATGGAGAAACAGCAGCGATTGATTATCGGGAAAAAGCGCCATTAGCCGCCACCAGAGATATGTATCTCGATAGCTTGGGAAATCCAATTCCCGATTTGAGTACCGAAGGGCATCTGGCTGCGGGCGTACCTGGCACCGTTGCTGGCATGATTGAGGTGCACCAGAAATATGGCAAACTGGACCATGCAAAACTATTGGAGCCTGCCATCAAATTGGCTGCCGCTGGATTTCAAATTACAGAGGCGGAAGCCAATCGATTAAATCGTTATCAGGAGGCCATTCAAAAATACAACGGGCCCAATTGTCCTTTTGTAAAAGACCATTGGCAAGCCGGAGATTTACTGCAGCAGATTAGGTTATCGCAAACGTTGGAACGCATTAAAAACCAGGGAAAAGCAGGATTTTATTCCGGCCCCATAGCAGAGGCCATCGTTGCAGAAATGAAGCAAGGTAATGGTATTGTAACCTTAGAAGATTTAAGGGAATACAACGCACGTTGGAGAACCCCATTGGCAAAGGCCTATAAAAACTACCGGGTCATCTCTATGCCTCCAGCCTCAAGTGGCGGTGTGGCATTGCTGCAAATGTTGGGTATGTTGGAAAACTACCCTCTTGCTGATTTGGGATTCCAATCTTCAAATGCCATACACCTCATGGCCGAAATAGAGCGTCGTGTATATGCAGATCGGGCTCAACATCTGGGTGATTCTGATTTTTACGATGTCCCCATTGATAGCCTTATCTCTGAGGATTACCTCAAGAGCCGAATGGCCAATTTTTCTCCTGATAGTGCCACGGTAAGCAGTACAGTATCTGCCGGAGATTTTACCATCGGCATCGAGAGCTTTGAAACGACTCATACCTCCATTGTAGATTTAGAGGGCAACGCCGTATCAGTCACCACTACCTTAAATTCCAATTATGGCTGTAAGGTTTGGGTGGATGGTGCCGGCTTTTTTCTCAACAACGAAATGGATGACTTTAGCGTCAAACCAGGGGTTCCAAATCAATTTGGCTTGGTTGGAGCAGAAGCTAATGCCATTGCGCCACAAAAGCGCATGCTGAGCAGTATGACGCCAACCATCATCGAAAAAGAAGGGGACTTATTTATGGTTTTGGGTGCCCCTGGTGGCTCGACCATCATCACAGCCGTATTTCAAGTATTTGTGAATGTTGCTGAATTTGGTATGCCTCTGGATGAAGCAGTCAAAGCCAAACGCTTTCACCACCAGTGGTTACCCGATCAGATACTGGTGGAAAAAGGTGCCTTTCCCGATAGCATTCAAACGGCCCTAACTCAAAAAGGCCACAAATTACATGAGGTAGATGCGATGGCGGTGATTAAGGCGATACAAAAATTGCCCGATGGTCAATTGCAAGGAGTAGGCGACGCAAGAAACCCCGACGATGATGCGAAAGGGTTTTAACGGTTGAGCTTCCAATTTAGAGCATGTCCAAACATGGACTTAGCTTCGCCCTCGTCTTCCTAACTCCACCACTTCGAGGTCTTTTACCTGACCTTGATCAATGGAGAACCGCACGACAGTTCTCATTAGATGAAAGCCGTGGTGACCACAGGCCCCGGGATTGATATGTAACAAATTAAAACGCTTATCTGGTATCACTTTTAAAATATGGGAATGGCCACAAATAAACAAGCCGGGAGCGTTGACCTGTAACTGTTGACGAACACGCTGACTATAGCGGCCGGGATAACCACCAATGTGGGTCATCCACACCGGTAGGCCTTCACATTCAAACCTTAGGTCCTCCGGATAGCGGATTCGTACTTTCTGGTCATCAATATTGCCGTATACGGCACGAAAGGGTTTAAACTCCTCCAGGCGATCCGCTACTGACACATCGCCGATATCACCGGCGTGCCACACTTCATCACATGCTTCAAAATAGGAAAAAATGGTTTCATCTAAGAAACTGTGTGTATCAGACAGCAAACCAATTCTGATCATCCCTCAATTTTAAAAACTATCTTACCAAATTGCAGCCCTTTCGACATGCGTTCAAAAGCATCACTCCCTTCTGCCAGGGTATATATAGAATCAATGATGGGCTTAATTCGATGTTGACTTACAAAGTCCAACATCTTGCCAAACTCCTCTGCTGACCCCATTGAGGTCCCCAGTATATTCAGCTGTTTCCAAAAGATAATCTGCGGGCTCAATCCGTTGACTACACCACGGGTGCCACCATAAGTAACAATACTGGCTCCGGGGTTACAGCATTTCACCAACAAAGCAAACCCGTTGCCACCGGCACTATCTACAATTAAATCAAAACCACCCGCCATACCGGTCAGTTTTTTATGCCAGTTTTCTTCCCGGTAATTGGCACCACCGGCTGCGCCCAATCTTTTGGCTTCCAATATTTTATTATCCGAACCGGAGGTCACATAAACTTCCGCACCAGCCGCTATGGCAAACTGGAAAGCAAAGAGCGCCACGCCTCCTCCAATACCGGTGATCAGCACTTTATGGCCAGATTCAATTTGCCCTTTGGTAAACAAGGCACGATAAGCAGTCAATCCACCTAACGGCAACGCAGCCGCTTCTTCCCAATTGAGGTGCTTTGGCTTAAGAAACAGTTGCTCCCTCGGTACAGCGCAAGCTTCTGCAAAAGTACCATTGCGCGGTAACCCGAGAATACTGAATGACTTGGCAGGAAATTGTACATTATTTCCCCACCCTATTCCGGGATTGATAATGACTTCTTTACCTTCTGAAAGGCCTACCCCATCGGAACCCAAAATGATGGGATAATCAATGCCCGGATAAAGGCCTTGGGTAATATAAACATCTCGGTGGTTCATGGCTGCTGCCTTGATTTCCACCAGTGTGTCACCTTCAGCAGGTTCAGGATTTGGCCACGGACCATAAACCAGAGGTTGGTCTTTCTCTTTTAAGACTAGTGCTTTCATGTATTTATTAACTCAAAAAAACAGATAAAGTTGGCTTTAATAGCGCTCTTGGGGGACCATCACATAGCCATTCAGAGCCGCCTTGGAAAAATCGCTATATTTAATCCAGGCATAACCGCCATCCCCCCAATTGCGGCCCCAACAACTCATCACTTCAAAGGATTCGGCATTTTCATCAAAACCAATGACCAATAAAGGCACCGTTTCACTACCGCCCTGCGCTTTCAAGATGTTTGATTGTAATGATTTGATGGAACTATTGGTCTGCAATTCAATAATGACCGGATTTCCACGCATGAGTGCCTTACGGGTTTCAAAGACTTTTTCTCGGTCTTTCGTCAATTCTCTAAAAATGTGTAGATAGTTGTTAATTTGAAATTTTTGGGTGGCGTAAACTGCACCTGTGATGGCATTGGCATCGTAGGGCATAATGGCGGCACTGACCGTACCTTCCTTTACTAAAAAGGAAAAGGACTCGTGCAAATTGATTTTTTTGCCACTACCTTCTAAATTAAGGGAAATATAATCCGGGCTTAAATTGACCTTAAAATTTTTGTCGAGATTCACGTAAAACTCGAGGCACATGGCAATGGCGTAACTCAAATCCTTACCACGAAAGCCCACTTTACGCACTGGCATCATGTAAGGCTTTACACTCTGGCGTTGCAAGAAATCGCGAGGATCTTTACCTATACCGGGCACGGTATACATCATGCGATCTATCATTGCCGCATCGTCAATACCAATCTGCTGCACGCTGGTGGAGGATTTTAAGTAAAGTGAATCCTGGGCCGTGGCCGATACCAAACCAAACAAAAATAATACTAGGGATAGGGAGGGGAATTTCATAATTGATGTTGCTTTTCCTCAATCAACGAAATAGCCGGGCGCTTTCTTTTGCGAAAACAAAAAAAATACGTAAAAAGGACCGCGCATTTACGGAGCGGTCATTTATAATGGGATATTGCCATGTTTTTTGCGAGGTAATGTCGCCACTTTGTTTTCCAACATGGAGAAAGCCTTGATCAATTTAGAACGAGATTCAATTGGATCAATGACCTCATCAATGAAACCACGAGCAGCAGCTCGATAAGGATGCGCAAACTTCTCTTTATACTCCTGCTCTTTTTGTGCCAACATAGCTTCAGGATCATCCGAGGCTTTAATTTCCTTACGGAAAATAATTTCGGAAGCCCCCTTTGCTCCCATGACCGCAATTTCGGCAGAAGGCCAGGCGTAATTGACATCTGCGCCGATATGTTTGGAGTTCATCACGTCGTAAGCACCTCCATAGGCCTTGCGTGTAATCAAGGTGATCCGTGGCACAGTAGCCTCACTAAAAGCATACAGTAATTTTGCACCATTGACAATAATCCCGTTCCATTCCTGGTCGGTACCAGGCAAAAATCCAGGTACATCCACCAGTACCAGCAGCGGAATATTAAAGCTGTCGCAAAAGCGGACAAACCGAGCCCCTTTTCGAGAACTTTCTACGTCGAGTACACCAGCCAGGCTAAAAGGCTGATTGCCAACAATACCGATACTTCGGCCTCCCAATCGAGCAAAACCGACCACGATATTTTCGGCATAAGATTGGTGAATTTCAAAGAAAGTATTTTGATCAACAATACCATTGATCACCTCCCGCATGTCGTACGGCTGATTGGCATTGGCCGGGACAATATCCCGAAGTTGAGGGCGATTCTCATCAGCTGGAGTAAAAGGCAATTTAGCAGGTTTATCCTCACAATTCTGGGGCAGGTAACTCAATAATTGTTTGAGTTTTAGGATGCAATCCATATCGTTGGTTGCCGTCAAATGGGTCACCCCGGATTTCGTCGCGTGGGTATTCGCCCCCCCCAGTTCCTCCGCAGAAACCGTTTCATTCGTCACGGTTTTGACCACATTTGGTCCCGTGACAAACATGTAGGAGCTGTTTTCCACCATAATGGTAAAATCCGTCATAGCCGGAGAATACACGGCTCCACCCGCACAGGGGCCCATGATAGCCGAAATTTGTGGTACCACACCGGAAGCCATTACATTGCGGTAAAAGATATCGGCATACCCCCCCAAAGACCGGACGCCTTCCTGAATTCTGGCTCCTCCCGAATCATTCAATCCAATGACCGGCGCACCATTTTTCATGGCCAAGTCCATTATCTTACAAATCTTTTCGGCATGTGTTTCTGATAGCGATCCTCCAAAAACCGTAAAATCCTGGGCAAAAACATAGACAAGTCTGTCATCAATGGTACCGTAACCTGTAATCACCCCATCTCCCAGGAAGATTTGTTTGTCCATTCCAAAATCCGTAGTGCGATGGGTCACCAACATGCCAATTTCTTCAAAAGACCCCTCGTCCAGCAAAAAGTGAATCCGTTCTCTTGCGGTTAGCTTTCCCTTTTGGTGCTGTTTGTCGATGCGATCCTGACCACCCCCTAAATGCGCCTCCGCTTCCTTGTCTCCGAGTAGTTTGAGCTTTTCCTTCATGTTGGTTAATGCTTTTGTATAATAAACCCTTTACCGACCGAATGTTTTGTTCTACTAAAAAGGGTATTGTCCACATTGATAATACCGTCCGTCACTGAGGTTAGCAGGGGTTCCTTTTTCGACGGTCGAAGGCTTACCTTCTTATCTTCCTGGCCTGGAAGGTTGTCTGAATTGGCCTTAAATAACTTCTGCACCAATCCTGTCCAATACATTTCCAGCAAAGCGATCAGGTAACCACTCAAATTCCGCTCTCGAACCACATCAAACCCGCGCTCCTTGCTCCACTCCCTAAATTTATCGGGATCAATCAGGTACTCGTGACCAAAGGCATAGGCTCCCTGAGATATTTTCTTTTTGGAAAAGTAACTCAGGAATCGATTGATCGGATCATAGGTAAATGGAAATTTCAACGAAGGAAAGGTAATCATCAAGACGCCTCCCGGTTTCAATACCCGGGCAATCTCGTCCATCATTTTCTCCGGATGCCCCACGTGTTCGATGACATCAACCGAGATAATGAGGTCAAAGTGATTATCCGGAAAACTGAGATCAAGGGCGTTTTCCACCCGATATTCCAGATTTTTCACCTCTTGATTGAGGTCCCGGGCAAAGGCAATATCTCCCTCGTTAATGTCGCAAGAAACTAGTTGTCCACAGTGCTCTGCAATCATCGCATCATAGTCCCCTTCACCAGTACCCAGGTTCAACACATTTTTCAATTTCCCTTTTTCCTGAAAACCGGTCAAACTATCCCGAATAAAACGGAAACGATTCCGGTAGGTGGGAATCAATAATTTATAATTCATATTGGATTACAATTTTGCGGCAGCATTTTGATAGGCCGCAGCATTTTGGCTATCGCCTTGTTTTTCATAAAGTCTAGCCACCAAAATATAAGCATTTTTAAATCGTTGATTTTTTTTGATGGCCGTCAATGCGTTGTGCAGTGCCTGTGCATCCTCTCCTCTTTGTTCGTGAATCAGCGCCAGATAATAATAAGCGCCAGAGTTATCCGGGTTGATTTCCAGTAGTTTTCCAAAGGAAAGCATGGCCCCATTGACATCCCGTTTGTTGATTTGGGCTACACCTAGATAAAAATAGGCCGTTTCATTGTCAGGCGCCACTTTTAGGGCTTGCTCGGAGGAGGTGATGGCTTGATCAAAATCGCCTCCATTTAAATAGGCTTTTGCTGCTCCCAGCCAAGCCAGTTCGTTATCAGGATGGGCAGCTACCTCTTTAGCAAAAGCATCGATGGCGGCCTGCCAATTGCCTTCCTTTGAAGCCTTTTCCCCGGCATAAGCAAAGCCATCCTCATCTTTTTCAATAGCGAGTAGCGGAACACCATTCGCTTTGATCACCTTTATCGTTTTGCTATTGGGCCAAGTGCCCGCCCTAAGATGAGGCCCTCGAAAGAAACGCGATGGAAAAATGCCGTAATCCCAATCCTCGGTATAGCGTTCATTAAACCGTACATATTTCATCTTTACACGACCGCGGTACGCTTTTCCCAATTGGCGACTCACATTGTAATAAAAAGTGGTCGCGATCACTACAGTGTCCTGAACATTATCGCCAATGATATTTTCCGCTTCCATCCAATCAACGGCCTGCTTAACGCTGATGCCCCAATAATCGGTTTCGTAGTCGCCAAAAGCGCCACTCACACCTCCTGCAATCGGATTAAAATAGACGTAAGAATAATGCGGATTTCGTGCAATAAAAGAAGCTGGCTCTAGTATCAAGAGGGCCAATATCCCCCAAATGGCATATTTGATATTTTGCTTTTGGGAAAATTGCTTTTCCAGCGTCACCCAAAACAAGGTTGCAGCTGCTACCATCGGTGGATATACAAAGGTGAGGTGTCGCCAGCCATCGTGTAGACTAGAGTCTTTAATAATCACATAAAAAATCGGAAAAATGGCCGCAAAAAACACCAATAAAACCGGGATTTGTGCATATTCTTTCAACATCTTACGCAGCAACACCAACCCGCCCAACAGGCCAATCAAGGTAAATAACGGAGCGGTCAAGCCAATCCAACTCAAGACATAATACCTGGGGGTTGCATCAGACATCACATTGTCGCCTTCAAACAGGAGTCGGATACGAGTACCTATTTTTGAGAATTCGGCCAATGCTTCCAATGGCAAATCAATGGGATCGACCAAGGCCGCCGGCCAAAACAGGACAGCGATCAGATATCCTACAAAACTAACGGCTACCAAATAACCGAGATAACGAAAAGCAACTTTAAAATGTGTACCAATACCTTGAATGCCCACTCGGTTTAGAAAATCCAATCCGGCAAAAAGGAAAAGATAAGCCACCAACAACAAGCCTCCGGCGCGAGTCCCCAGGGCAATGCCCACTCCTACACTCAATCCGACCAAAGGTTTCCAGTGCGGTTTGGGCATTTGTCGCAACACCAAGACCAAGAAATATAGTGCCATACTAAATCCGGCAGCAAATGGAATGTCTTTGGGATTCATTAAAGAGTGCCCCAAAAACCTTGGCGACAAAAACAGGAGTAATAGTGCCAGCAAGGCCGCTCGCCACCCTGCAATTTCCCGGATGAGCAATCCAATAAAAAACATGCTTAAAAAGCCGAAAAAAGCGATAAACACGTGCCGAATTTTGTGGTAAGTAGGATTAAATTCATCCAGTCCCAGCCCGTGATTCACTAGTCCTGTAATCACTTCGAAAAAGCCACCATAATAGTGCATATTACCGTCTTTGATATACAAAGCCGCAGTATCCTGTCCCATGGTGGTATAAAAATCAACCAGTTTTTCGGAATAATCTACCTGGAAACTGTCATCTCCATTGATGCCTGTCCCAATCGATAGAATGATCATCAGCAGTAATAATACCCCTGCCGTACCCCAAAAGGCTTTTTTGTAGGGTTCTTCTCCGGAAACATCGACGGTTTTCCAGCCATTTTGGCCAAAATCGACTGCTGGAGAAGCCGAAGCTTCGACCTTGGATGACTTAACTGATTTGACTGACTTTTTTGCGCTCCTTTTCTTACTCATCGTAGGTGTGCCGTTTGGGGGCGAAAGATAGAAAAAAATGACCAATTAGGACAAAGATCCCTACAAAAGGCCGGGCAGGGTAATGGATTGGCCAAAGAAAGAAGTTTCATCAACAAGAACGTACTTTTTTTATCAATTCATCAAAAAAAACTTCTAATCGTTGATAAAAAGGCTACTTTTGCGGTGGAATATTTTTAGTTTTCCAGAATAAAATCCATTAAAATGTCAGTTGTAAGTGCATCCGTACTCTCCGATCGCGTGCAGCGCATGGAGGAATCAGCAACCATCAAAATGTCTCAAATGGCTCGTGATTTAAAAGCACAGGGTCATGACGTCATCAGTTTAAGTCTCGGCGAACCAGATTTTGATACGCCTGATCATATAAAAGAAGCTGCAAAAGCTGCTCTTGACCAGGGCTTCACCAAATATACGCCAGTTCCTGGTTTGGTGGAATTGCGTAAAGCCATTCAAGCCAAATTTAAACGAGATAATCACCTTGATTTTAATTTGGATCAAATTGTGGTTTCTAACGGTGCCAAGCAGTCGATTGCCAATGTGGCATTGGCCTTGCTCAACGAGGGGGATGAAGTAATCATTTTAGCGCCCTACTGGGTTTCTTATTCAGAAATAGTAGCTTTGGCCGGTGGTGTTCCCGTTTTGGTAAAGGCGGGTATCGAAGATGATTATAAGGTAAGTCCGGAACAAGTCGAGGCTGCCATTACGGATCGCACCAAGGTTGTATTGTTCTCTTCTCCGTGTAACCCAACGGGTTCCGTTTATACCAAAGAAGAATTAAAAGGCATAGCCGATGTGGTTGCCAAACACGATAACATTTTCATCATTTCTGATGAAATTTATGAATACATCAATTTTACCGATGCCCACGCCAGCATTGGTGCTTTCCCCAATGTAAAAGATCGCACCATCACCGTGAATGGATTTTCAAAAGGATTTGCCATGACTGGTTGGCGCTTAGGATATATTGGAGCCCCGAAGGAAATTGCAGAGGCTTGCAGCAAAATTCAAGGGCAATTCACTTCCGGCGCCACGGCCTTTGGTCAAAAAGCTGCGGAGTTGGCGCTTAATTCGGATATGACGCCCTCTTTCGAGATGCGAAAAGCATTTCTCAAAAGACGGGATATGGTTATTGAATTGCTCAGTAAAATTCCCGGCTTTAAGGTGAATCGCCCACAGGGCGCCTTTTACATTTTCCCGGATATTAGTGATTATTTTGGCACCAGTGACGGTAAGACAACTATTCATACGGCAGACGATTTTTGTGAATTTCTGCTGTTTAATGCCCACGTGGCCGTCGTTACTGGTTCCGCCTTTGGTGCCGACGATTGCTTCCGAATTTCTTACGCTGCTTCTGAAGCAGAATTGCGCGAAGCGATCAAGCGAATCGCAGCGGCCGTGGCTAAGTTGAAATAAGCCGATACAGCTCCATCAACACGAAGGCCCAATAACTTCACTATTCAAAGTTATTGGGCCTCTTCTTTTGCGACATTTACAGGAAACACCTAGGAAATAACTCCTAACTCTTTACCAACCTTTGTGAAGGCAGCCACCGCTTTTTCCAAATGTGCTCGCTCATGACCAGCCGAAACTTGCACTCGTATCCTCGCTTTGCCTTTAGGCACCACAGGAAAAAAGAATCCGATCACGTAAATCCCCTCCTCTAGTAGACGATTGGCAAACTTTTGCGAAAGTGGGGCATCGTACAACATCACCGGCACGATGGGATGTTCACCAGGTAAGATGTCAAACCCTGCAGCAGTCATTTCCTTTCGGAAAAACCGGGTATTTTCTTCCAGTTTATCACGCAAGGAAGTGTTGGCAGACAATAAATCGATCACCTTAATGGAGGCCCCTACGATTGAGGGCGCAACCGTATTTGAAAAGAGGTAAGGACGGCTTCGTTGACGGAGCACATCCACTATTTCTTTTTTCGCAGCGGTAAATCCCCCTGAAGCACCACCAAGTGCTTTGCCAAAGGTGCCGGTAATGATATCGATACGGCCCATCACATTGCGGTATTCATGAGTACCCCGACCGGTCTTCCCCATAAATCCGGTAGAATGACATTCGTCAACCATCACCATTGCATCATATTTTTCGGCCAAATCGCAAATCTTACCCAATTGAGCAATAGTGCCATCCATTGAAAAGACGCCATCCGTAGCGATCATCCGTCGTCGCGCACCCTGGGCCTCCTTCAATTTCGCTTCCAGATCATCCATATTGTTGTGCAGGTAACGATAACGTTGAGCCTTACACAAGCGAATACCATCGATAATGGAGGCGTGATTGAGTTCATCAGAAATAATGGCATCTTCAGCCGTCAGTAATGGCTCAAACAAGCCGCCATTAGCATCAAAAGCTGCCGCGTAGAGAATGGCGTCTTCCATACCGAGAAACTCCGCCGTTTTGGCTTCAAGCTCTTTATGAATATCTTGTGTTCCACAGATAAAACGCACGGAAGACAGTCCAAATCCGTGAGTATCAATGGCCTCTTTTGCGGCCTTAATCACCTCGGGATGGGCAGACAAACCCAAGTAATTATTTGCACAAAAATTGAGGACTTCCAGCCCCTTGTTAGTTTTGATCTCTGCAGATTGTGGGCTAACGATAACGCGTTCTTCCTTATATAGGCCTGCGTCACGAATGTCCTTTAGTTCCTGCTGAAGAGCAGATTCTACATTTTGAAACATATCTTAAGGTATTAGTAGGTTCTTATACAAAAATCGTTTCGTTGCGGTATTTCTTGCCTAACTGCTGAATCATATCCTTGGTCATCTTTTCCAAATCAAATATTGGTTGCCAGCCCCAATCATTTCGGGCCACTACATCATCAATACTTCCCGGCCAGCTATCCGCAATTCCTTGGCGAAAATCAGGTTCATAAGTTATCTTAAATCCGGGGATTGATTTGCGAATTTCGGCGCCCAACTGTTCAGGCGTGAAACTCATTCCCGCAATATTGTAGCTGGTGCGCACGCTGATCTTTTCCTCGGGGCATTCCATCAATTCAATTGTCGCCCGAATGGCATCTTCCATATAAAGCATGGGTAGCTCTGCATCCGATTTGAGAAAACAAGTGTATTGCTTTTGTTGGACCGCATAGTGGAATATTTCCACGGCATAATCAGTGGTACCCCCTCCCGGCATGGATTGATAGCCTATGATGCCCGGATATCGGACCGATCGAACATCCACTCCATATTTATTGTAGTAATATTGACACCATAGTTCTCCGGAAACTTTACTGATTCCATAAACCGTTTCCGGCTGCAAGATCGTTTCTTGTGGAGTGTTTTTTGATGGCGTATGACTGCCAAAAACAGCAATGGAACTTGGAAAAAAGACCTTCAACTGGTATTCTCTGGCCAGATCGAGTACATTAAACAGGCCATTCATGTTGACATCCCAAGCCATTTTGGGGTTTTGCTCGCCTCTGGCAGAGAGAATGGCTGCTAGGTGGTAAATCTGCTTCACCTGATACTGGCTTACAAGTCGAGAAAGCTGTTCCCGATCTAAAACATCCAGTATTTCGAAGGGGCCGCTGGCTTCACTTGGTGGCCTGATATCCGTAGCCAATATTTGATCTTCTCCCAGGATATTTCTCAAAGTCTGTGTCAACACAGAACCAATCTGGCCATTGGCCCCAATGATGAGGATGGTTTCTTTTTTCATGCTAAATGGTTAGAGCTTTAAAGCAAAATTTGGCGCTCAAAATTAATAATTGTTACCATTAAAAGGCTTATCCCTTAGCGATTGTTTTAAATTTCCATGCTCTGATTGCATGTTTGGAGGTAGTCATTCAGGCTGCAAATCACAGGTTCTGGAACTTCACTTCGGCTATTTTTTCGTCCTTAGCACCCCTAAGGGCTCAAAAATGAGCCTTGCGAGAATCCCAAATCGGCAATTTTCGCTGCTAAAGCACCACCTCCAAACAAGCACTAAGACAAAATGCACGAAAATTGTTCAAAACCCAATCTCCGTTGGATATTCCGGAAGGTCACTTAAATAGTGGTAGGTTCTCTCTTCATGATCAATAGCACAACAATAAGTATCCATCCCATTTGAGACCATCAAAAACGGGACGTTTAGCTGCATATTATAAATGGCTATTTGCCGAAAGGCATCTTGAGTAATCGGAACAGAAGGAGCCTTACATTCTACCAGTAAAAAGGGCTTAAGGTCGGGTGCAAAAACCAAGAGGTCACAACGTTTTGACAAGTTATTATACGTCAACCCTCGTTCTACTGCAATGCGGTTGCTGTTGTAACCTTTTTCTCTTAAAAAATAGAGAATGATCAACTGTCGCACAAATTCTTCGGGCAATAAAACGAGCCATTTTTCCCGAATAGGATCAAAAATCCAACGTTTATCTTGATCTCTCTTCAGTTTGAGTTCGGAGCGATAGTCGGCAAATGGGAGTGAAATAAGCACAGCTGTTCTTTATAATTTTGATTACTTGACAAATATCGGTTTATTTTCCTGATTTCATCTTAAATCACTTAACTTGTCATCAATTCTGATTGAACTAGCTGGAATGTTAAAAAAGATCTTATCTGTTTTTTTTCTGTCCTCCCTTTACTTTGTTTTGGCAGCTCAAAATAGTGCTATTGACGCTGCACGTGATTCGCTCGTGGCCTATGCTCCTCTTGACTCCCATAAGGTTAATCTGCTCAATGACCTTAGTTGGAAAATTCATCGGGTAGATTTGGATTCTGCATTTCTATTTGCCTCCCAGGCAAAAGAAATGGCAAGGGAGGTAAATTACCCCAAAGGCTATGGCAGAGCATTAAATCTACTGGCCATAGTGGCCATCTATAACGAAAACAGAGCCTTGGCTGATTCATTTAACCGGGAAGCGCTTGCTATTGGAGAAGAGATTAATGACAGTACCCTGATCTCTCAATGTTTGAACGATCTGGCTGCCAATTACCATGAATCAGGTGAACTGGAAATTGCGCTGGAGTACTACCAAAACGCTTTACGTTACACCGTTGATCAGAATATTTCAGGCAAAGTCTTCGCCCTCTTGAATATTAGTTCCCTCTATCTAGACGATAAGAAGACAGCGAAAGCTCAGGAATATTTATCCCAAGCACTGGACATTGCCAAAGTTTCCGGCGATAGTTTGGTCATCTGCCTTACCATGCAGCGGAAGGGCGATTTCTACTACTATAAACAGGATTATGAAGCAGCATTAGAGCTGTATCAGCAAGCCTTGATGATGTCTTTGACATTTCAAGATAAATTCACCATGCTGGATTGTCACAATAGCATTGGTAATGTGTATTTAAAACAGCAGTTATTTGAACAGGCCATTGCCCATTTTCAAGAAGCCTTAAACAGCGTCGAACCAGAAGAAAATCCGTTTCTCTATAAACACCTTCTTTATAATAGTGCCAACGCCTATTTTGAGAGTCAAAGTTTAGACAAAGCAATTTTATACGCCCATAGAGCGCAAGAAGTTGCTTTGAAAAACAATGCTCATGAAATTGGTTTCTTTCTCAATATTTTAGAGTTATTGGCTGAAGCCTATGCTCAAAAAGGGGACTATACCTTAGCCTACGATTATCAAAAAAAGTATAAAACCTTTTCAGACAGTCTGTATCGAAAAAACAGCCAAGAAGCCCTTGCTGAATTGGAGGCCAAATACCAGGTTGAACAAAAAGATCATGAAAATAAATTATTGCAGGCTCAGAAAGAAAAAAGTCAATTAGCATTAAAGAACCACCGAATAGGCAATATAGCCTTGGCTCTTGGCTTACTACTCACCCTATCCTTTATAGCTTTTTTTTGGCGCTCCTATCACAAAAAGCAATTATTCAATAATCAATTGCAAGAGGAAGTCAAAACTCAAACGGCCAATTTATTAAAAGCAAATGAAGAATTAAAAAACTCCAATGAGGAGTTGGAGCGGTTTAATCACATCGCCTCTCATGACCTGAAAGAGCCTTTGCGAAACATCATCGGCTATGTTGATTTGATTCAAAGAAATGCGGCAAGCGCCAATGTTAACCCTGTAAAAGCAGATGAATATTTCCAATTTGTTAAAAGTAATGCACATCGGTTGTACAAGCTGGTCGAAGACGTTTTAGAAATATCCAAAGTAAAACATTCAACATTGGCATTCAAACAAGTGGATGTCAATAGAACGGTCAATCAGGTACAAGCCGCCTTGGCCATTACGCTACAAGAAAGAAAAGCCCAGATTATTCGCCGTGAATTACCAACTATTGCCACCTCGGAACCACAGCTATTTGTCATCTTAAAAAATCTGGTAGAAAATGGATTAAAATACAACCAATCCGCTACCCCTGTGATAGAAATCGGTTATTTGGGAGTTACTGATGATAAATGCCACAATTTTTATGTAAAGGATAATGGGCTGGGCATTGATCAAAAGTATCAGGAAAAGATTTTTGAAATGTTTTTCCGCCTGCATGCCCGAAAGGACTTTGAAGGTTCTGGTCTCGGGTTGGCCATTGTCAAAAAAACGCTGGCTAAACTCAATGGATGCATTACCGTCAAGAGTGAAATAGACAAGGGCAGCACCTTTGAGTTTAGCCTACCTGTAGTAGAAGGGAATTAATCTACTTTCCCTGGTTAGCCTTCTTATGATCAGCCAAGAATTTTTCTAACCCGATATCTGTTAACGGGTGTTTGAGCAAGCCCAGGATTGAAGCCAGGGGGCAAGTCACGACATCGGCACCGGCCATAGCCGAATCAACAATATGCTTGGCATTGCGGATAGAAGCCGCTAAAATTTCTGTGTCAAAGCCCTGGATGGCATAAATTTCCGCAATTTCGCGAATCAGGCCTATCCCATCCCAGTTGATATCATCAACCCGACCAATAAATGGTGACAAATAAGTGGCTCCGGCTTTAGCCGCTAAAATGGCTTGTCCCGCTGAAAAAACTAAGGTGCAATTGGTGCGAATGCCAATTTCTGTAAAGTGACTAATCGCCTTCACCCCTTCTTTAATCATCGGTACTTTGACCACTATATTTTCGGCCAGATCAGCCAGTGCTTTTCCCTCCTTGATGATTCCCTCAAAATCAGTGGAGATCACCTCAGCGCTCACATCACCATCCACAATATCACAAATAGCCTGGTAATGTTTATAAATATTGGTGAGGCCGGTGATACCCTCTTTCGCCATGAGCGAAGGATTGGTAGTTACCCCATCCAGAATACCCAAATCTTTTGCCTCTTTGATCTGATCAAGGCTGGCTGTATCAATGAAAAACTTCATAAAGTGATTAGAATTTTTGTTGGAAAAAGGAGGTTCAAAATCGGTGCAAAGTTACGATTAATTTATCGACCATTATGGGATAAGGAAGAAAAGATTGGAAGAGAATGGATGGAAAAAAACAAGGTGAGCAAACATACCGATCGCTCAACCCTCTACCCTTGCTGCGTTTCCGCCCTGGGGGAGTTCAAGAGGAGCTGATCGTATGCCGCTCACCGGATGGCAAAAGTAAATATTTTTCCCATTCCGACAAATTTTTTTTCAGTTCTTTAAGAGTTAGAACTTGGAAGAATCTCCGTTTGTTCACCAAAGTATTGCACAAAACGCTGCATATCAGCAGCTAACTGATTGTTTTGAGTGGCCTTAAAATAAGTGTCTGCCATGGCCCGTAGAGTCTGAAAAAAGAAACGATCCATTTCAATAACCTGCATTTCCTTAGTCCACAGATCAATCTTAAAAGTTTCTTTGGATTCTTTGTCAAAAAAGGAAACCAACATGGCTTTACATTCTCTGAGCTGCCCCTTATTATTAGGATCACTAGATTCCCAAGAAATATGGTTGGGAATATTATCTGTATCCAATCTCAGGTTAATTTTTATTTGTGATGCTTTTTTCTGTTCTTTCATGATGAACTTTATTCGTTAAGTCTTTTGTTAAAGGCCTCTTCTTCTGCCAATTTTTGTAATTCATGGGAAGGATAAACATGAACTCCTCCCTCGAAGTTCTGTGCAGCACTAACCATAGCTTTCGCTACAACATCTGCCTCCACTGGCCGATACTTAGTAAGGAGTCCACCGGTCAGGTAATCAAAGCCTCTGCCCAATCGTGCGGCCAGTGCTTCACCCCATCGGTTTTCATTGCGTTCTCCGAGTAGTACCGATGGTTGAAAAATATGTACTGCCCAAAACGGCAATTCTTTAACCGCATTTTCCAACTCTCCTTTTACTCGACTATAAAAGAACAGAGAATCTTCACTCGCCCCGACAGAAGAAACCAATAGCAATTGATTAAACCCATTTCTGTGCGCCAATTTTGCAGCCTCAAATGGATACTCAAAATCTACTTGATAAAATGCCTCTCTACCGCCCGCTTTGGCCATCGTGGTACCTAAAGTCAGAAAGAGGTCATTCCCTTCAAAGTAGGCTTCATATTTAGCCAGTTGATTGAAGTCTACTTCGTACTGACTCAATTTATCGTGTTTGCGCTGCAAGTTGGTGCGGTTGAGTAAAACAACCTTACTGTAGGCCGGATGGTCTAGTAGATACTCCAGACAATAGCCGCCCACCAGGCCGCTGCCGCCCAATAAAAGTGCCGTCTTATTTCCTTTTATGATTTCCAAAGTCAGCTAATTTGCTGCAAAGGTAATGTACCTGCGGGGATTCAGAAAGGATTGCCACAATATTAATCGGTGATTAATAATTCATAATAGGTCGCCGAAAGTCCACCCCATATACCTAAACCTCCTACAATATTGTGATCTACGCGGGTGTAATTGGAAAAGGGGCCCTGGTTAGCCGCATTAAATTCAAGCGTATTCCAGAAATCAAAATGCGCTTTATCAAAGGTCACCCATTTTAGGGTCAGCGTATCCCCTCTATGATACAAACCAAAGGTCAGTGGATCAATATCTGAGGCTACCGGCTCTGCTTTTGACAAAGGAAATTCAAAGCGCTGCCCGTCAAAAAGGCGATCATCGGTAACCGAGGTAAAAGAGGCCAAAAATGGGCCACTATTGATTTTGCTAAAATAGCGGTAATAATTGGGTACTCCTCCCGGATCATTGACAATGCACCTCAATTGCAAAAGGGTATCGTTGGGCTCTCCAGGAGGGGGAAAGAATCGCAATGTATCCAGTGGCACGTGTAGGGGAATAGAGGTGGTAGCGGTCAATTGCTTACCTCCAACATCAATAGCCAATTGGTAAGTCTTACCTTCCTCTCCCATCATACTAAAGCTTAAATCTGTATAAGCGCAAAAATTAAAGCCGACACTGTCGGGGTTTACTCCCAGTAAAGCTGCTGCAAATTCTTTTTGGGTAGCGTCAAGCTCCTCAAAACAGAACTCGGTCAGTAAAACACTTTTTTCGTCATTCGAAACCTCAACAGTCGCATCATGAACAAAGGAATCATTGATCTGATTGGCATTGATTTCCCGAAAAAAAGGAAAGCTTCTGGTGAGAATCACATAAGGCGGTGTAGGGCGATCACCGGCTTCAATGTAACCTTCCACCACTATTTCCTGATCCGCGGGATCGGTTTCTGGAATGAACGTTTCCTCACAGGCTGACAGCATCCACAACACGCTAATCCCCAGTAAGCCGGTTTTTAATGGTCTCATTTAATCTTTTTGTATTTCAAGCGGATCGAATTTCCAATGACCACGATATCAGAAAACGCCATGAACAAGGCGCCCCACATCGGATTAAGGAACCCAAACGCTGCAATTGGGATCGCTACAATATTATAAGCAAAAGCCCAAAAGAGATTCTGTTTGATGGTTAACACAGTGGCTTCGCTGATGTTTAATGCTCGGGTAAGAGAATCTAGTTGACCATTGAGGAGAACGACCTGTGCCGATTGAATGGCTGATGCAGAAGCATTACTCAGGGAAATACCCAAATTTGCCCTTGCCAAAGCCGGTGCATCATTAATGCCATCTCCAACCATCGCGGTAGGTGCTTCATTGGATAGCTGTTCTACAATCTGTAGTTTTTGCTCCGGCAATTGTTCTGCATAGTAGCGATCAATACCAAGTGTCTCCGCTACTTTCCGGGTTTTATCTTGTCGATCACCACTCAGGATAATCGGCTGAATCCCCTTGGCTTTGATCCCTTGAATTGTGGCCCCCGCTTCCGACTTCAAATCATCGCCGATATGAATTTTGGCCAATAATTGGTCATTCTCTGTCAGAATTAATGCTGATTCCCCTTTTTTCTGCAAAGTCCACTCCGCCGTTCCCAATTTGTACGTATTTCCCTGTTCATCTTTGGCCATCACGCCCCTACCCTTTGATTCTTCAACAACCATTGTACCGGGTTGATAACCATTCAATTGCCCCTCTATCTCCTTAAGCAGCGACCGGGCAATGGGATGGGAAGAATGCTGTTCCATTTGGTAAATCAACGCATGTACTTTGTGCTTATCGCCCTTAAAATATTCAATGTCACGAATGGTAAATGCTCCCGTAGTTAAGGTTCCTGTTTTATCAAAAATAATATTGCGAATACTGGCTAAAACTTCCAGCGTTTGTCCCCCTTTGATCAATATACCATTTCGGGCCAACCGCCCTACCCCTACCATCACTGCTGTTGGGGTGGCCAATCCCATCGCACAAGGGCAAGAGATCACCAAAACTGCAATGCTGTTCATTAATGCTTGCTGAAAGCCAATATCAAATACAAAATAGCCTCCCAGGAAAGTCACCAATGAAATCCCCAAAACAGCAGGAACAAAAATAGCACTGATCTTATCGGCCAGCCGCTGAATTTCCGGCTTATCTTCCTGAGCTGTTTTCACCAATTCAATCATTCGATCCAGTACCGTCTCCTTCCCTACTGCCGTTACCTCCATACTGATATTTCCTTGTAATACTAACGAAGCCCCGATCAGGGTATCCCCTGCACGTTTCAAAACCGGTTCACTTTCTCCAGTCAGCATCGATTCATCCACTTGCGCTTCTCCTGCCAAAACCCGACCATCAGTTGGTATTTTATCTCCTTCGTTGACCTTTAATTGGTCTCCCTTGCTGATTTCGTCTTTCTTGATGCTTATGATCGTTCCCGATGGCATGATCTTATAAGCCTTTTCCACTTGTAGCTTGCCCAATTCTCCAATCGCAGAGGTAGTTTGTGCTACAGCCCTCTTTTCCAGCCAGTTGCCTATCAGTACTAAAGTAATAATTGTAGCACTGGTTTCATAAAAGATATAATTTGGGTTTTGGATGAAGGTACCGATCAAACTATAAATAAACGCTGCCGTACTGCCGGTAAAAATGAGGACATCCATATTGGGAACCCCCGATCGTATGGATTTGAAGGCACTTACGCCAAAATGGGTAACACCAATGGTAAAAACAGGCAAACAAATCAGTAATTGTACCCAAGGATTTTCCAACAAAGGCCAATGTACTCCGGCCATCATGACAAAATGATAGACCAACAAAGGTAAAGTGAACACTGCACTTACCAAGAGCTTCCGTTCCGTGGTCCAAAAAAGAGGCTCTTGCTCTTCTTCTACCACCGTATATCCCAGTTTATGAATACCACTTTTTACTTCGTCCAGGGTAATTTGCTGATCGTTCGACCGAAAGCGAACTTCTTTTGTTTGAAAATTGACAAAAACATCTTCCAGTCCTTTACGTTGTAAATAACGGGTGATCGACTGAGCACAATTGCTACAGTCCATTCCTTCTACTTTTAATTCTATGAGATTATTTGACATAATTATTTGCTGAAATGGGCAGTTTTAATACTTTTAGCCGTTTCAACCAGACAAAAAGGCTGTTTGATTAGCTTTATCATCTATTAACAACTAACATATTAAAATGGATCAAAAAATGAGAACACTAAACCTATCATTTTTTTTGTTCGCGCTGTTTTTAACAGCTTGTAATAATTCGAGTAATACCGCCGAAGGAACAGAGACCCCGGCACAGGAGACCATGGAAAGTAGCCAAAAATACAAACTCACTCCTTTTTCTAACTCGACCATGTACCAAGGTGCCACACTTCAGCTAGGTTCTTATGAAAACGGAACATTTGATTTCAAGGTATCTGGAGCGGGTTATGAGCTTGGCCAACAAACACCTGATGCACCGCAAAAGATGTGCGCCAACTCTGCCAAGGGTCAGCATATTCACCTGATCATCGACAATGAGCCATATTCCGCTCAATATACCTCCAACTTCGACTATGACATTGCGGATGGGGAGCATTATTTACTGGCTTTCCTTTCCCGTTCGTACCATGAGAGTATCAAATCACCAGGGGCCTCAGTGCTGAAAAAAGTGACCGTTGAGAACAAATCGATCACAACCAGCGCTGATGTTGCAGAACCAATGATTTTTTACAGCCGGCCCAAAGGCACCTACGTGGGAAAAAATGAAACCGAAAAAGTAATGCTGGATTATTATCTGGCCAATGTCAATCCGACCATGAATTACAAGGTAAAAGCCGATATCAATGGTGAAGAGCACATGCTGGACTACTGGCGCCCTTATTATATTGAAGGATTGCCAATGGGCAGAAATAAGATCAAGCTGACTTTGGTAGACGAAAATGGCAAAGCGGTAGAAACACCGCTCAATCCTGTAACACGGGAATTTATGCTGCAGCCTGATCCCACAGAAGGACAATAGAAAAAATTGGTTTGCATCCATTTCCAGACATTGCATTTAACCTGCGAAAAACAACATTCGCATGGTCAATGGCGGCATTCACGAAAAGTAAATGGTGCGATAAATAAGAAACCACTAAATTGCCCAAAGTGTAATGCAGTGAATGGTCCAGTACTGGATCAGTCAACTACTAATAAGGGTAATTTAGCTTAGAAAGGTAGTAGCGAGTCGGGAGGATTCCCGGCTCTTTTTTTTGCCTGCTCGACCGAATGTCCTACATTGCAGACCTAATCGAGACCCTTATGAAAATCAACATTCCTGAATCGGAAATGAAGCGTATCGTCATTATAGGCGGTGGGTTTGCCGGTATTACCCTTGCTTTAAAACTAGCTAAATCCAATTACCAGGTGGTGTTGATCGACAAAAATAATTACCACCAGTTTCAACCGCTATTTTATCAAGTAGCCATGGCCGGTCTTGAGCCGAGTTCCATCGTTTTTCCACTCAGAAAGTTATTTCATTCCTATAAGAATATTTACATCAGGGTTACAGAAGTTATCGATGTTGAGGCAGATAAAAAGCGCTTGCAAACGCCTTTGGGTATCGTCAACTATGATTATTTAGTCATTGCCACCGGAGTAGATACCAACTTCTATGGCAATGAAAAGCTGTCGCAGTTAGCCATCCCGATGAAATCTGTTTCCGAAGCCCTCTATTTGAGAAATAAAATCCTTTCAGATCTCGAAAAAGCCTTGGTGACCACTGACTTTGAGGATCGGCAAGGCTATATCGACATCGTGGTGGTAGGCGGCGGACCAACCGGGGTTGAGGTATCGGGTGCCTTAGCGGAAATGAAAAAGTATATTCTCCCCAAAGACTACCCCGAACTCAATACAGAGGAAATAGATATCTACCTCATTCAAAGTGCTGCCCAGCTGTTGAAAGGCATGTCTGAAGAAGCCAGTAATAAATCACTGGAATTTTTGACCCAACTCGGCGTTAAAGTCAAATTGAATACCCGAGTCACCGACTACGATGGAGAAGTGGTTACCATGAATGATGGTACATGCATTCGCTCGCGTAAAGTCATCTGGGCGGCGGGGATTACCGGCCAGGTTTTTCCGGGGTTACCGGAAAGTTGCAATACCTATGGGAATCGACTCAGAGTAGATCGCCAATGTCGAGTGGAAGGAGTTGACGACATTTTCGCACTCGGCGATATAGCGTATATGGAGGAAGAAGCCTATCCCCAAGGGCACCCTCAAGTGGCCCAAGTGGCCATGCAACAAGCCAAATTTTTAGCGCGGACTTTTAAAACCAACAATTGGGAAAAATCTTTTACTTACAAAGATCTTGGTTCAATGGCCACAGTGGGGCGCAATAAAGCGGTAGTGGATCTGCCGCGTTGGAAATTCCAGGGAGCATTTGCCTGGCTCGTTTGGCTCTTTGTACACCTATTTCAACTGGTGGGTGTAAAAAACAGGATTTTCGTTTTTCTAAATTGGGTTTGGAATTACATCACTTATGATCAATCTCTAAGGCTCATTATCCGACCTCATATCCCGAAAATTAGTCCAAAAGAAAAGACCGTTAGCTCAGATAAACCTAATTAATGATTCGGTAGTGTAAAATAGAAGGTTACTCCAGGCCCTTCATTGGACTCAAACCATATTTGGCCGTGTTTTTTCTCCACGATCTTTTTACAAATGGCCAGTCCTAATCCCGTTCCACTGTAAGCATTCTCACTATGCAGGCGTTGAAATAATTGAAATACTTTTTGTTGGTACTTTGGGTCAATACCGATGCCGTTATCCTGCACGAAAAAAAGCCACATATTGTTTTTCCTGCGGCAGCCAATGTTGATCTTGGGTTGGTTTTCTCCTTGGTATTTCAATGCATTAGAAATCAGATTTTCAAAAACCCGACGAGCATTGGTTTTGTTAAACAACAATTTGGGGAATTCCCCCTCAATCTCAATTTGTGCCCCCTTCTGCTCAATCTCCAACTTCAACAAATCAAGGGTTTCTATAATAACCTTTTTAAAATCGATCCGTTGCCGCTCTTCTCCCATGCGATCCACCTTCGCTAATTCCAATAAATCATTAATAATTTCATTCATTCGCCGGGACCCCTTAATCGCGTACCTCAAAAATTCTCGTTCTTTATCGTTTAATTTATTCCCAGCGGTGGCCTCCAAAATCTGAATGAATGAAGAAACATTGCGCAGGGGTGCCTTGAGATCGTGAGAAGCAACATGGGCAAACTGCTCCAATTCTCTATTGGAAAATTCCAATTGTTGGTTGACTGCCGCCAAGTCCAACAGCTTTTCATTTAAAGTAGCCGTTTTTTTCTTAACGATCCGCTCTAACTCTCGTCGCTGCTTAGCCATGTATAGAGAAAAAATCCCAATCCCTGCCATCATAAAGATGAAGCCACCCATTAATAATTGAAACCACCCAGTTTCGTAAAAATGACTACGAATATAAAAGGGAATGCGTTGCGTTTCTCCCAATATTCCCTCTTGTACAATTCTAAGTTCCAAAGTGTATTTACCAGGTGATATATTGCTCAATTGTATCTCTCTTGTCCTTGTATTCTGCCACTGATCAGTACCACCCACTAATCGATATTGATATTGGATGTTTTGTTGATTACTGAAGGATAATCCAGAAAATTTAAAGCGCAAATTGTTTTCTTCCGGAGCAAGATCAAGAAGCTCTTTTGGCGCTATACGCTCTCCATTCACCCAATAATCAGTAAACTGTAAAGTAGGCATCGTACTTCGCTCCGTTAAATCGCTTTTATTGACAATTAAAACGCCCTGGTGAGATCCAATAATTATATCTTCGCCACAAGTAGCAATCGCCTCAATTTCATTGGTAATCAATCCGTCTTTTTTAGTATACACCTCTATATCCGGTGACTGGTGACTAAACCGCGGGGAATGGATGCCTGATATTCCCCTGTTGTGACTAATCCAAAGCCATCCTTCGTCCATGGATAAATCATTACAAACATTGCTGGGAAGGCCATTTTTAGTAGTTAGCTGAAAATAGGCGCTATCCTTGACAAAGATGACACCGTTGCCATTTGTAGCCAGGACCAACGAACTATCTGGCAAAAGCAGCATCTCTTTAATCACCCCGGAGAAAATTGGTGATTTTTCGTCCCAGAAAATCTTTTTGCCTTCATGAATTTGTATTAATCCTCGATTGGTAGACCCCAACCAGACATCTCCTTGATGATCAATGATGATACCATAAGCCCGATCTTCATATAATTGCTCTACCCCTGCCACACAATTGGGCGCACCAAAGGTTATTCCATCCCGATCCAGGAAACTAATTTGTGTCAGGTAAGCTCCATGATAGGTAGTAAAGGCCAACTGGTTGTCATCACTTAAATAAAATGACTTTCCAGAAGTGTCAAAAAGCGTTTGTGATTTTGTCGGTGTCCATCGAATTAACCCCAAATCTGTAGCCAAAAGGAGGGCGCCAGAGGGCAATAAGCCAATTTTCAAAACCCGGTTCAATGGTCTCGGCCTCAAATTATACACCGGAAATGATTCAATAAATCCATTTTGGATCAGTGAAATTCCACTTAAATCGTTTCCTATCCACAAGGAATCTCCTTGACAAAGTATTGATTCAACTTTAGAAGATTTCATGCCTTCTTCGACTGTGAAAATTTGCATCTTCTCTGCCGCCGAAGGATAAAAAAAGATCCCGTTTCCTAGAGAAGGTATCCAAATATTCCCCTCTTGATCCCAAAACATTTCCCGAGTGTTTTGATCCCCTATAATCTTAACCCTTTCATTGGCTAAGGTTCCATCTGGATTGATTAAAATCTTTTCTATGCCAATACCAAAGGTGGAGATCCACAGATAACCTTGGTGTATTTTCAAACTGCGAAATTGCCGCTTTTCGGGAAGTACAACTTTCTCAATTTTCGTTGCCAAATCCCGAACAACAATCCCCTCTTCGCTACTATAATACAGCCGATTACAATACAAATCAGCAAAAAAAGAAAACTTGTCAACCGGAGCAGGATGCTTTAGGGGTATTTGCTCCAGTGTTTCTCGCTGTGTATCCAGTACAAATATTTCGCCTCTATACCGAATCCATAATGAGTCGTGAACCAAATCAACAATACTCAATGAGCCGTGGGTTTTAAATTCATCTTCCCATTGGTGTGGCAATAAAGACAAATTTTGGCCAATATGTATGAGGTTGCCATTCCAAGCCGCCCAAAAATCCCCATGAGAAGTCTCACGAATGCTTAGCCCTAAAAAATTGTAAGAGGATATCTCATTGACAAGTTTGTGAAAATCCTTTCCATCATAATAACATAATGCACCTAATCCCCCCAACCAGATACGCCCCTTTGAATCGGGGTAAATATTAACGACTTCATTATTTGGCAAACCATCTATAGAGGTATAATTTTGAAATTCGTAGCCATCAAACCTAGCAATCCCAGCCTCGGTCGCAATCCAGATAAATCCTTGCTTATCTTGAGCCAGATCGTAAACCTTCATTGATGGCAATCCATTATCTAGTGTTAAGTGGGTGAATTGTAACGGATTGTACTGCCCCTGCAAAGCAGTTGGATTGACCATACAGGCCAAAAGCCAGATTGACAATAACGACAGGGTTATTTCTAGTAATATTTTGCAGGAAGTAGTCAAAAAATGTATTGTTAATGATAAAAGACCGTTAACCTATCGTCTCTAGTTCTGCTCAATTTCGGAGCCTATCTAATAATTCGCTGAGGAGGAGGGCTTCCTCTGCCGTGATTTTTTGCTTGGATTGATCGATCATCTCTTCTACTTTCAAACTCGCTTTTTCCAAAATGTCAAGTCCTTGAGGGGTTATGAGGATATCCACACGCCTTCGGTCATCATCACAAGCTTGTCGCTCTACAAACCCTTTTTGCTTTAGTTTTTCCACCAATCGAGAGGCATTAGACATTTTATCAATCATTCTTTCCGTAAGGACCTTAACCGTCGCTGGTTCAGGATGCATACCACGCAAAATACGGAGAATATTGAATTGCTGCCAGGAGATGTTAAATGGTTTCAGGGCTCTGGTCGTTTGCTGGTGTAACCAGGTAGCTGTGTAGATGACGTTGATGTGTGCTTTGTGATGTTCGTTCCTAAACTTCTTCTGGTTAATCGCCTGTTCTATATTCATAGGCAACAAAGATAATTCTTAAGCGCAATTGTACCAATATCTAGCCTATTGAATTAGCACCAATACCTCCATCCTCTACAAATCAATTCCCAGACATTGACAGGATCTACCTCCTTGCCTTCTATTCTTAAGGAGAATATCCTATCTTTCGCCGATAAAAACATAAAGATGAAGATACTGATCATTGGTGGTGGAAATATGGGAATGACCTATGCCCAAAGTTTCCTGAGATCACATATTACGACTCAACAAGACATGATGATTCTGGAACGCTCCCCTGAAAAAGCCACAGAACTTGCGACTAAAGACATTGGCACTGTTTACGGGGAACCGGATGACTGTGTGCCCGGTGCGGATCTTATCATATTGGCCGTAAAACCACAGGATGCCCCAATGCTTTTTGAAAGTATAAGGCCCAAGGTCGATGAACAACAAGTATTCTTATCCATCATGGCAGGGGTCACAATCAAAACCATTTCTGACGCGTTGGGTGCTCAAAAAGTGATCCGGGCTATGCCCAATTTGCCTGCCCAAATCGGAATGGGCATGACCGCATTTACTTCATCTGAAGAAGTTACCCGCATTGAATTGGTCACTGTACAAAACCTCCTAAATACCACGGGAAAAACCGTGTATGTAGAAGCAGAATCCGCTATCGATGCCGCAACAGCAGTCAGTGGTAGTGGCCCCGCCTATGTGTGGTATTTTATGAATGCTATGTTAAAAGCTGCCCAAAATATGGGTTTTTCTTACTCTGAATCAGAGCTCTTGGTTCGGCAGACTTTCTTAGGGGCCATCGAGTTGTATAATGCTACAGATTTCTCCCTGGAAGAATGGATCAAAAGGGTTTGTTCCAAAGGAGGAACTACCGAAGCAGCGCTCCACTCCTATGAAGGTGATTTGCTGGATGCAAAGATTGTCGCGGGCGCAGAAGCCGCACTCAAAAGAGCCAAAGAATTGGGGGGCTAAACCAATTCCGAAACCGAACCCATTCAAAATGAATTTTGATTTTATATTTTGCTGTCGAGGAAGCAGCAATACTTCCACAAATTTTGTAGTTTTGTCCAGTTAGCGAATTTTCGCTAAACATCGTCAAACTTAGTTTAGTTAAATGTGTTTTGATTAGACCAACACGACGTTTTGTGTGAAACATCCTTCTAATAATCAATCAAATCCTATTCTAACCAATGAGTAGAAGAATCAAAAAAATAGCAGTACTGGGTTCCGGCGTAATGGGTTCAGGGCTGGCATGCCATTTTGCCAATATTGGACTCGAAGTGCTGATGCTCGACATTGTCCCCTTTGACCTAACGGACGAAGAAAAGAAAATTCCTGCTGCCCGTAACCGGATTGTAAATGAGGCTTTAAAAACAGCTTTGAAGTCTAAACCCGCCCCCCTTTACGATAAAGCTTTTGCTTCCCGCATTCAAACAGGAAATTTCGATGACGATTTTCCAAAAATCGCTGATTGTGACTGGGTTCTGGAGGTTGTAATAGAAAGGCTTGACATCAAAAAACAAGTTTTTGAAAAAGTAGACCAATTCCGCAAAAAGGGCACCCTCGTCAGTTCTAACACTTCCGGTATTCCCATCCATTTGATGCTAGATGGACGGAGTGACGATTTCCAAGCCCACTTTTGTGGCACTCACTTCTTTAATCCGCCACGATACCTCCGGCTTTTGGAGATCATACCTACAGCTAAAACCAAGCAGGAAGTTATTGATTTCTTCATGCACTACGGCGATGTTTATCTGGGTAAACAAACCGTGCTTTGTAAAGACACGCCCGCTTTTATCGGTAACCGAATTGGGGTGTATGCCATGGCCAAAATCTACCAACTGACAGAAGAATTGGGCCTGCGCATTGAGGATGTTGATAAATTAACTGGCCCCGCGCTAGGTCGTCCCAAAACGGGCACCTTCCGCTTGGGAGATTTAGTTGGACACGATACCGCCGCTAAAGTCATACAGGGCATCAAGGAAAATTGTCCGGATGATGAGCAAGCCGCTACATTTGAAGTGCCCAAATACTTACAGTTCCTGCTGGACAACAAATACCTAGGCAATAAGACCGGCCAGGGTTTTTACAAAAAGACTAAAGAAAGAGACGCTAACGGACGTCCCGTCATTCTGGCTCTCAATCTGGAAACGTTGGCGTACGAACCTACCCAAAAGTCGGATCTGCCGAGCCTGAAAACGGCCAAACAGGTCGACAACCTCAAAAAGAGAATTCAGGCTTTATTCAAAGCGGAAGATTTGGGTGGTAAACTCATCCGCAAATCATTGCTCGGCTTATTCGCCTACGTTTCCAACCGCATCCCGGAAATCACCGATCATCTCTATAGCATTGACGATGCCATGAAGGCCGGTTATGCCTGGGAAATGGGCCCTTTTGAATATTGGGATGCCATCGGGATCAAAACGGGAATCGAAGAAGCGGAAGCCCGCGGAGAACAGATTGCCGATTGGGTCAAGCAGATGGTGAAAGAGGGCAAAAATTCGTTTTATAAAAGAGAAGGAGGCGTTCGTAAATATTACGACATTGAAAGCAAGAGTTATAAGACAATCCCTGGTACGGAGTCCTTCATCATTTTGGACAACTACCGTGATCAATCTCCTGTTTTTAAGAATGCCGAAGTGACCTTGCACGACATAGGAGAGGGAGTCTTGTGTCTGGAATTTACCAGTCCGCACAATGCTATCGGAGAAGGCGTGTTAAATGGCATGAACGAATCGATTCGCCTGGCCGAAGAAGGCAACTGGAATGGCTTGGTCATCGGAAACAACGCAACCAATTTTTCGGTGGGTGCCAACTTGATGATGATTGCGCAATTGGCTTATCAGGGAGATTTTGAACAATTGAACTTTGCCGTAAACCTATTCCAGCAAACCACCATGCGCTGTCGTTACTCCGCCATCCCGGTGGTAGCAGCCACACAAGGTTATGTTTTTGGAGGAGGTTGTGAAACCCTCATGCACTGCGACGCCGCCATGTGTGCTGCTGAATCATACATCGGTCTGGTGGAAGTGGGCATCGGCGTTATTCCCGGTGGTGGTGGAACCAAAGAATTTGCCTTAAGGGCTTCTGATCAATTCTTTGAGGGGGACATCCAAATTCCAACTTTGATCGAAAAATTCAAGACCATTGCGATGGCTTCAGTCGCCACCTCTGCCCAGGAAGCGTTCAATTACGGATACCTGCTACCAGGTCGTGACAAGGTGGTTTTGAACCGCGATAGAAACATTGCGGAAGCCAAAAAGAAAGTACTGGAATTAGCTCATAATTACACCCAACCCATTCAACGGGAGGACATTACTGTATTGGGTAGAACAGGGCTAGCCGCACTTTATATCGCTGCTAACGAGCTAAAACTTGGCAATTATGCTTCCGAACACGACATCAAGATTGCCAAAAAAGTGGCATTTGTACTTTGTGGCGGTGATTTGACAGGAACACAAAAAGTTTCCGAGCAATATTTATTGGATGTAGAACGGGAAGCTTTCCTGAGTTTAGCCGGAGAGCAGAAAACACTGGAGCGCATCCAACACATGTTGCAAACCAATAAGCCGTTGCGCAATTAATCCCTTGGGAGGTTCCAAATCAAACCTTCAACTATTTATCAGCTAATAAATTAAAAATAATGGACGCATATATCGTAAAAGCATATCGTTCCGCCGTTGGCAAAGCCAAGCGTGGTGGATTCCGCAATTATCGTTCTGATGACCTCGCTGTTGATGTGGTCAAATTTATGATGGAGCAAACGCCAAACGTCGATCCCAATTTGATTGATGATGTGATCGTGGGCTGTGCCAATCCTGAGGGGGAGCAAGGTTTTCAGATCGGCCGCCAAATTTCCGTAAGGGCCTTGGGCAAATCTGTTCCAGGTATGACCGTCAATCGCTACTGTGCTTCTGGCTTGGAAACCATTTCTATCGCTGTAGCCAAGATCAAGGCCGGTATGGGCCACATGTATATTGCCGGTGGAACGGAGAATATGAGTATGATTCCAATGACGGGTTATAAAATGGCACCAAGTTATCAGGTGGCCAGTGAGACCCCTAATTACCTCGTAAGTATGGGAATCACCGCAGAAGCGGTAGCTAAGAAATACAACATCAGCCGGGAAAAGGCGGATGAATTTGCCTACAACTCCCATCAGAAGGCGGCAAAAGCAATCGATGAAGGGAAATTTAATGACCAGATCGTTCCTGTGACGGTAGAGGATGTCTTTGTAAAAAATAATAAGCGAGTGCAAAGCCAACATATCGTCGATATGGATGAAGGAGTTCGCAGAGATACTACGGTAGAAGCACTGGCGAGATTACGGCCTGTTTTCGCACAGGGGGGCGTGGTCACGGCGGGGAATTCCTCACAAACCTCTGACGGCGCTGCATTTACTTTAGTGGTTAGCGAGGAAATGGTCAAAAAACTTAATTTACAACCGATTGCGAGATTAGTTTCCTGTTCGGTAGCTGGAGTCGATCCCTTATATATGGGAATCGGGCCTTGCGCGGCTATTCCTAAGGCTCTGCAGCAAGCTAACCTGAAACTGGCGGATATCCAGCAAATTGAATTGAACGAAGCCTTTGCCGCCCAATCCCTTGCCGTGATCCAGGAAGCGGGTCTCGATCCTGATATTGTCAATGTGAATGGAGGCGCTATTGCATTGGGCCACCCACTGGGTTGTACCGGTGCTAAATTGTCTACTCAGCTCTTTAGCGAAATGCGTCGTCGCGGTCAAAAATATGGCATGGTGACGGCATGCGTAGGTGGCGGTCAAGGTATTGCCGGGATCTACGAATTGCTCAATTGAGATTAGACAAAGAATAAGTTGTCTGTTTCAGGCGAGGTATTTTGCCACCAGGTTAGTGCGCGAACCCGGATTGGGGTAAATCTGGTTTATAGAAGTCTTTGCTATTATGTATGTATGTAACAGGCAGTGCATGGAGGAGTTATACGGAATAGCATGAAATAAATTTCGCCCTGATCACCAGGGCTCTTCTCAACCAAATAAAAAAGGGTGGAAAAGGCTTAGAGCACGTTTTTCCACCCTTTTTTTATATTCAGTTCTATCTTAGTGCTTGTTTGGAGCTTGCTCCCACTGAAAACCAACATATTAGGAACCTGGCGTTGAGCTAATATATTCATCTCGGCTCAGCCGAGACTCATATTTGGCCTCTTCGCCAAAACCCTAATCTACTGATTTTTAAATAGAATCCGCTCCAAATATATGCTTAAAACTTCACCACTTTACCAGTAGCTCCGCCCTGTACACCTTCCGGCCACCATTCATACCAGTACATACCGGCGGGCAGGTTACTCAAATCAACCTGAAATTTCTGGCTTCCGCCAAAAAGGTCAACGTTTTGCAAAACATGACCGTTCAGGTCCATCAGTTTAAACTGTCCAGGAGTAGTTACAGCCGTTTCTAAATCAACCGTCAGATAGTCAGTAGCTGGATTGGGATATACCCGAATACGCCCTTGCTCAATAGTTGAGGTTGAATTGATAATTTCTCGGGGATAACAAATCTCCAATTCCCAATGATCCAATTGTCCGTTGGTGCCGCTATCAAAAATGAGCAGTCGCCAAGTGCCTTCCGCATCAGTACCGTAAAGTGAACTCAGCGATTCTTCCGGCCGATAGGTGCCTCCATCATCATAGGGACAAGGAACCTCCTGTTCCGCCTCACTATCGATATTGAAGTCAAAACTGTTTTCATTGCCACAAATTTGAGATATCAAGGTAATGGTGGTGTTATTGGGTGACCTTACCTCAAATGTCAAATCTTCGATTGGAAAATAATTTCCCTGCACATTGCGAAGGTTTATATCTCGAATGAGAAGATTTTCCTGCACTTCTATCTTGGAGAAAATAAAAGGCAATTGGTCAAATTCAAGGGGGGTGTCTTCTGATTGAAAAACAATACAATCGATGGCTTCCGTGGTAAAACTACCAGCAGCGGAATAAATTCCTTCACCACAATATTGATTAGCCCCCAACACCCTCCAAAAATAAAGTGTACTGTCAACTAGAGGAGCATCAAGACTATAAGTTGTGGTCTCGATTCCGGACTGGGTGAAAAAGATGCTATTAAAATCTGCATCGGTAGCGATCTCCAGGGTATAACTATTGGCATTGACATCTCCCTGCCAAGCGAAGTCAACCAAAATAGGCACATTTTGTGCACCAGCCACCGGTTCTATTAGAGAAATGGCCTCAGGTACTCCTGAATAAATCTCTAAACGCAAGTTAACGATCTGAATACCGGTACTTGCGGTGGCTGTCAATTGGAAATCATAGCTACCGGAAGCCACGGCATCTGTATTGGAAACCACCATATTAAAAGCTTCCGGTGGCGTGGGCATCTCTGATGAAAATTGTACATTTAATTCTGCGGGAAGCCCGGACACACTTAATGAAACCGGCTCTTCAAATCCTAAAAATGCAGAAGACAAAAAGTTATAGGTGGCCACTTCAGGCGCACATAATGCTACTGTTTCATTAGTAGGAAACAACGCATAACCTGGCGCCGTAGGCGCCTGAATGCTGATCGGTGCATTGTTCAGGTCAAAAAATACATTTCCTGCGCCCTTCACTTTTACCCGGAAATTTTCTCCGCTAATGTCTTCAGGAATAAAAACCACTTCGGAACCATCATTGGCCACATTTTCTGCTAGGGTTATTGGGTAATTATATCCGCCCTCATCCGAAAGAAAGATGTCGACTTCTGGGGTATTTACCGGTGCCTGATCCGTATTGGCAACATCCCATTTAATGACTACATAACTACCAGAAGTCCAAGTAGTAGCCGTATTTTGCGAAAGCACGCGAAAAGGACCTGCTTCCTCAGTCGCACTCAAGCCCATTTTATCCCAATCTACTCCTCCTCCAAATCCGTGATTATCCCGAACGGTTACTCGAAAAGTCATATTCCGGCTGTAGGTTGGTAATACTTCACTAATCGTTGTGGTGTTGTTCAAAATGTTGACCATACGGGGAAAAACACGAGTCGGATTTGGGGTGGGAGAAAAGGAACGAAATGCAGGTGCATTGCCCTCTGGTTGTCCCAAGGGTGTTGAAGGCCCCAAATCAAATTCTTCCCAGCAGTACGTCAAGGAATCTCCTTCCATGTCCATTGCACTGGCCGTTAGCTCAAATGGTGTAGAAATCGGGATGATATAGCCACTCGGACCGGCATCAACAACCGGAGGAGTATTATTGGTGGGGGTCTTCGTTGGACAATTGTCCCCACCTCCCATTAAGGTAAACTGAGCCATTTCATCAAAGCTCGCAACGTGAAAATGGTCATCACTATTGGGCGCAATATTATTGGAGCCACATAAGCCGGCATATCCCATAATGGTGGTGGCACTACCCGGTTCATAGGGTTGAGGCCCCTGATTACCACAGTTGTTGAATGTATGATTGGCGCCAAATTGATGGCCCATCTCATGTGCGACATAATCAATATCAAACGGATCTCCTATCGGATCAGGGCGACCTGTAAATCCTTTGGCTTTATCCTCAAAGTCACACACAGAACGTAGGTTGGCAATTCCCCCCGAACTCTGGTCAACAATGTGACCGATATCGTAATTGGCATTACCAATGTATTGGTCCATCACTCCTTGGTTTTGGTTCATTCGCTGACCATTCCCACCTGAATAAGGATCGGTGTCGGGATCGGTAAAAATCACCAGGTGATTACTATCTACCAAGATCATTCGTACCGAAAGGTCGCGTTCATAAACGCCATTTACCCGATTCATGGTGGTCACAATTGCTGCCATAGCGCCATCAACGCCACCGTGATAATTGGTGTAATCACCAGAAGCCGCCACGGCCAGACGATAGGTCCGCAGCTCCGTGCCGACTGGATTATCCCCTCGACTTTCATTGATTTCTTCCGGGCGATAATGCGCATCCTCTACCTCACAGGTCCAGTGTTCATTATTGTCGAGGTCTTTTTTGGCGTAAGCCAGATAATAAGGCGTTGCCTCACGGAAAAAAGGATCGACGATCCAAGTGCCTTTGGCCCCCAGGATCATCGCATGAAAGCCTTTTTGAGTCACATCTGCTCGTAAAAGTGCCGTTGGATCCTCAATGCCTTTGCCGAGGTAAGTCTTAATTTGTGGAAATTGCACCGCCAATCCAGGCGCCATGATTGGTGATTCCCAAATGCGAAAATGCATCATCTCTCCTTCGGGAGTGGGCAATGCCAAAATCGTCTCTTGCTCTTCATTCCCCTCAGTAGGTGCACTATTTAACAATTGAGTGAGTTGATCTGCATCCAATTGCAGGCTCCGGTATTGATTCGGTTCTACCAGACGCTGCCAGTTGTCTTTTTCAGGGACGATGGAAATATCTTTCCAAATATTAGCTTGGCTTTGCGCCAAAAGGACAGTCGCGGCCATAAAGGCCAGAACTGATAAGTAAGTTTTTTTCATTTCCTGCAAATGTTAGGTTGTTCTTAATATTGACAAAAGTAAACAAGGAGCTAGCAAAAGCCAATTGGGCATATGACTAGTTTTGTCCGATGTTGCACAATTGCGAATATGGTATCAGTTTTCCCGGCAAATAACTATTTTTGCAATCCCTAAAAATCACGTGTTCAAAAGTTCATGTAAAATGATGTCAGATCAACATACCCATTTAATCGCCGATACCTTGAATTTACCTTATAAAAAGGTAAATAATACCTTGGAGTTATTACTCGGCGGAGCGACTATTCCATTTATTGCCCGTTACCGAAAAGAAGCCACCGGTTCCCTTGATGAGGTGCAAATCAGCGACATTCAAAAGGAGCAAAAACGCCTTGAGGATGTAGAAAAGCGCAAGGATACTATTCTAAAAAGTATCGAAGAACAAGGAAAACTGACCCCCGAACTCAAAAAGCGTATTGAGGCCACTTTCCAGATGACCGAACTGGAGGATATTTACCTTCCTTACAAGCGCAAACGCAAAACCCGTGCCTCAGTGGCAAGGGAAAAAGGCTTGGAACCACTGGCCGAAATTTTGATGGAACAACGCCGTTCTGACATTGAAACCTTAGCTCGGCAATATGTAACGGAGGAAGTACCCACAATCGAAGAAGCCTTACAAGGTGCCAGAGATATCATTGCCGAGAACATCAATGAAAACGAAAACATTCGCAACAAGGTCCGTTTTGCTTTTCGCAAAGGAGCCATTATTCGTTCTAAAGTTGCTCGAGGGAAGGAGGAGGAAGGCGAAAAGTATAAGGATTATTTCGATTATGAAGAACCCTTGAAAAATTGTCCTTCTCATCGTTTATTGGCCATGCGTCGAGGGGAAGAAGAAGGCTTTCTCCGAGTGATTATCAGCCCCGATGAAGAGGACACCTTATACCGGTTGGAGGATATCGTGCTGAGGGGGCACGGCCCGGCTACTGATCAGGTAAAAGAAGCGCTGCATGATGGTTATAAGCGCTTGCTAGCCCCTTCCATTGAAACCGAATTTCGCAATATTTCCAAAGAAAAGGCGGATAAGGAAGCAATTGATGTCTTTGTCACAAACCTACGTCAATTGCTACTAGCAGCTCCGCTCGGGCAAAAGCGAGTACTCGGAATTGATCCTGGTTTCCGGACTGGATGCAAGGTGGTTTGTTTGGCAGAAAGAGGCCAATTATTAAACAACACCACCATCTACCCACATCCGCCACAAGGTGATGTGGCCATGTCGAAAAAGACTTTGCAGTCCTTGGTAACCCGCTACGAAATTGAAGCAATCGCCGTAGGGAACGGAACCGCTGGACGCGAAACGGTGGCCTTGTGTCGGGAAACCTCTTTTGATCGGCCGGTACAGATTTTTATGGTCAATGAAAGCGGGGCCTCCATCTATTCCGCCTCGGAGGTGGGCAGGGAAGAATTCCCCGATCACGACTTGACCGTGCGTGGGGCCGTTTCTATTGCGCGCCGTTTGATGGATCCTTTAGCCGAATTTGTCAAGATCGATCCCAAATCGATTGGTGTGGGACAATACCAACACGATGTCAATCAAACACTTTTGCGAGAAAGCTTAAATCAAACCATTGAGAGTTGTGTAAACTCCGTTGGTATCAATTTAAATACCGCGAGCAAACACTTGCTAGTACATGTGTCTGGCCTTGGCCCTACCCTAGCTCAAAACATTGTAGAATATCGGGAAGAAAACGGTGCCTTCAAAAGTCGAAAAGCACTGAAAAAAGTACCTCGCATGGGAGAAAAAGCTTTTGAGCAGTGTGCCGGGTTTCTACGCATTCGCAAGGCGGCCAATCCACTGGACAACACTGCTGTTCACCCGGAAAGCTATCCGATTGTGGAGCAAATGGCGAAGGACTTAAATTGTAAGGTCACCGATTTGATCACCAATGAGGAGTTGCGTCGCCAGATCGACTTAAAGCATTATGTTAGTGAGCAAGTGGGGCTTCCTACATTGAAAGATATTCTACAAGAATTAACCAAACCCGGACTCGATCCCCGAGGGGAAGCCAAAACCTTTGACTTTGCGGATAACCTAAAGTCGATCGATGATTTGGAGGTGGGAATGGTGGTGCCTGGCATTGTAAATAATATCACCAACTTTGGTGCCTTTGTCGACATCGGTATCAAAGAAAGTGGTCTGGTACATATTTCCCAACTGGCCAATCGCTTCGTCAAAAATCCTGCAGATGTGGTCAGTTTGCACCAGGAGGTAACCGTTAAAGTACTAGATATTGATCGGGGAAGAAAGCGGATTCAATTGACGATGATTGGGGTAGATTGATCAGTAAGGAGGAATTGATCACAATAGCGGAAGCCTCTCATTTGCCATTCGAAAGGGAAGAGTCAGTGCATGTTTTGTAGCCCAAAATTTGACCTCCAAACATGCTCGTAGTAAAACCAAAACAGGGCCCATTGATAGGCCCTGTTCCTCATAACTTGGTTTTACTGTAACAACATATAATCAAAAAAGTCTAGCTCACGAGTACGGCCGGCGCAGCGGAACGGATATCCTCACTCGCCTTGGCGGCAAATTTTTCAAAGTTTTTATTAAAAGCCATGGCCAATTCATTGGCTTTTCGGTCATAAGCGTTCTGGTCCTTCCAGGTAGCACGCGGGTTTAATACCTCATCGGGAACATTTGCACAAGTTAATGGCATTTGCAATCCAAAAATCTCGTGTTGCTCAAAATTCACCTCATCCAGTTCTCCTTGCAAGGCAGCTGTAATCATCGCCCGGGTATATTTCAGGTTGATTCGTTCACCATCGCCATATTCTCCACCAATCCAACCGGTATTCACCAGCCAGACATTCACCTGATGTTCTTTCATTTTCTGCCCCAACATCTCGGCATAAAAGGTGGGATGCAAAGGCATAAACGGAGCGCCAAAACAAGCGGAAAAAGTAGCTTGTGGTTCTTCAATGCCCGCCTCCGTTCCCGCGACCTTGGCCGTATAACCGGAAATGAAGTAGTACATGGCCTGTTCAGGTGTCAACTTTGAAATTGGAGGCAATACACCAAATGCATCACAAGTGAGGAAGAAGATATTGGTCGGATGTCCGGCCTGAGATCCTTCTACGGCATTGGCAATGTAATGAATCGGGTAAGAAACCCGTGTATTTTCAGTGATGGAACTGTCGGAGTAGTCTGGGGTACGGGTGTTGGGTATAAAACCAATATTTTCCAAAATGGCACCGTGCTTAATGGCCCGATAAATATCCGGCTCCTTCTCTTCGGATAAGTCAATGGTTTTTGCATAACAGCCGCCTTCAAAGTTGAAAACCCCCTTATCTGACCAGCCGTGCTCGTCATCACCGATCAATCCACGATTGGGATCAGCAGACAAGGTTGTTTTTCCAGTTCCCGAAAGGCCAAAGAAAATAGCGGTATCACCGTCTTTACCCACGTTGGCAGAACAATGCATCGCCAACACTTTCTTTTCCGTTGGCAAGACAAAATTCAATACGGAGAAAATGCCTTTTTTGATCTCACCGGTATAACCAGTACCACCGATTAAAATCATTTTCCGAGTAAAATTCAGAATGGCGAAATTGCCACTTCGTGTACCGTCAACCTCAGGATCAGCTAAAAAACCTGGTGCACACAAAATGGTCCAATCCGGCAAAAAATTAAGCAATTGGTTTTCATCCGGACGCAAAAACATATTATATCCGAACTGGCTAGACCAAGGAAATTCGGAAACCAGCCGAATGTTCAACCGATAATCCTGATCAGAACAGGCATAAGCATCGCGAACATATACTTCTTTTTCCGAAAGGTAAGCCGAAATTTTCTGCTGTAACCGGTCAAATTTGTCTGAAGCAAATGGTTGATTGATTTGCCCCCAATCAACCGCAGTAGTAGTCACTTCATCTTTGACGATGAAACGATCCAACGGTGATCGGCCAGTAAATTTTCCGGTTTGGACGACCAACGCTCCTTGGTCAGAAAGGATGCCTTGGCCATTTTTAATGGTTGCTTCGGTAAGCGCCTCCGGGCTGAGGTTCCAGTGAACAGCTTGGGCAGTGGTAATCCCTATGGCCTCCAAATTGGCAGCCGGGTTTTTGATTCCGAATTTTTCCATAATTGATCATTTTTCTGCCCACTAAAGAGCAGTTTGATTTGGTTAGGATGTTAAATCTAGGACAAAGGTAATAGTTTTCTCTTTTAGAGAAAATTTCTCTAAATGTATTTTTTTCAAAAAAAACCTTAATTTCGTTCTATGCTAAAAATGAGTGATACCGTAAAGATGATCTTTGGCCTAAAAGTGGCCTTTTTGAGACGAAACCTGAATTTATCCTACCAGCAATTGTCGGACAAGACTGGCCTGGCCATTTCCTACTTGCACAATATTGAAAAAGGGAAAAAATACCCGAAGACCGATAAGATCTTCGCTTTGGCACAAGCCTTAAATTCAGATTACAATTATCTGGTGTCCTTGGAAGCCGACAAGCGACTCAAACCAATCATTGACTTATTGCAATCCGACTTTTTGAAGATCTTCCCTTTGGAACTTTTTGGAATCAATACCCCCAAGTTATTGGAACTCCTGTTGATGGCTCCCGACAAGGTCAATGCCTTTGTGAGTACGGTACTCAAAATTACCCGTAATTATCACCTCCAGGGAGAGGATTTTTACAAGGCTGCCCTGCGTTCCTACCAAGATTTACACAACAACCACTTCGGTGAAATTGAAGCTGCTGTACAAGCTTTTCGGGCAGAACACCAATGGGCCAACAACACGATTCCTTCCGCTGACATGCTGGAGAAAATACTCTTACACGACTATGGTATCCACGTGGATCGGGAGTACCTTGCGCAACAGTCTCACTTAGAGGAGGTCCGATCCTTTTATGCCGTAAAACAAAACGTGTTGTACATCAATCAGGAATTCAGCTCCGCACAAGAACGGTTGCTGCTGGCGAAGGAGATTGGATTTCAATACCTGAAATTAAAAGAACGCCCCTATGAAACCCGAATGGTAGAGGTAGATTCTTTTGATAAACTGCTGCACAATTTTCAGGCATCCTATTTCTCTGTTGCTCTATTAATGGATGAACAGGCCATGGTTCAGGAAATTGAAGCGATGGCTAAATGGAAAAAATGGAATGCAAAAGCATTTCTGGAATTGCTTGATCGATATGATGTGACCCCGGAGATGCTTCTGCAACGTTTAGCCAATATTTTCCCACAACATTTTGATATCCAGCAGTTGTTTTTTTTGCGCTTCTATACCGGCCCGGAAATGCAGAAATTTATCATGACCAAGGAAATGCATCTTTCTCAATTGCATGATCCTCATGCCAACCAATTAGATGAGCACTACTGCCGCAGATGGGTATCCATTAGTTTAATTCGACAACTAAATGCCATTCAAGGCATCGAAGGGACCAATGACCCTATTGCTGGCGCTCAAATATCTCGCTACGTGGGTACCCCCAATGCCTATCTTTGCCTATGTATGGCTAAACCCAGTCGTAGTGATGCTTCTTTCAGTACCAGTGTCACTATTGGTCTTTTGGTGAACGATAAGTTGCGTCGCTTATTTCCTTTTTTAAAAGATCCGGATCTCATCACCAAAGATGTCCACACCACCTGTGAGCGCTGCTCCATTCCTGATTGCGAGGCTCGGGCGGCAGCGCCTGTTGGTTTAAAGCGCAACAATAGAAAAGCCATCATAAAAAAAGAATTGGCGAAACTCGCGGAACGAAAACTAATCATAAATTAACCGCTTTTCAAGAAAACATCATATCAGTTGACCTACACCACTGGAGCAGCGGCATGTATTTCTTTAGGAAAACTGGGGATAGTCGGCAGCAGACTTTTAAGGTGATTAAGTCCTAGCGAAGGACCATCACACCTTGCGCTTTACGCCCATTTTGACCAGTACGTATATTGATAAATTCAAAGACCACCAGGTAAATGCCAACCGCCACCGGTTTGCCAGCGTGGTTACGGCCATCCCGGCGTGGTAGATCATTCCGCCCCAGCGATTATAGACCGTCAAAGAAATCGCCACAAAATCGGCTCCAAATGCCTGATAGTGGTCATTGATTCCATCTTCATTGGGAATGTAACAAAATTCGTATAAACCTTAAGTGCTTGTTTGGAGGTAATCCCTGAAGTATATTCGGGCAAGCTATTCAGG
>CAXHCA010000006.1:0-93845 GCA_964015035.1 uncultured Saprospiraceae bacterium | reverse complement strand
AGATGTGTATAAGAGACAGCAAGGATACTTTCCAACACGGAGGAATTTCCCTGGAAGAACTGATTTGTCCGGTCATTCGAATGAGGTCACGGCAGATTAGTTAAAACGATATTTGGAGCTTGAAATGGACCTGCAGACGAGCACTGTGCGAGGCGCTCATAGTCATTCCTGGTTTTCCGGAAACCGAATAAACTTTGTTTAATGAAAATATGTTCATATATTTGAATTCGCCGATTGGCGAAACACTAAATTTTTATTCTTTTACCCTTCTGTCGGGGTTTCTAGGAACTACTAACTAACCAATAAATTGACCATGCCATGAAAGTAGAACAAATATATACCGGCTGTCTGGCACAGGGGGCTTACTACATAGAAAGCGATGGAGAGGTGGCCATTATTGATCCCTTACGGGAAACGGACCCCTATTTGCGCAAAGCACAGGAAAATGGTAGCAAGATCAAATATATCTTTGAAACCCACTTTCACGCCGATTTTGTCTCCGGGCACCTGGATTTAGCGAAGAAGACCGGTGCACAAATTGTCTACGGTCCTCAGGCCGAAACGGCATACGAAAAATACACCGCCAAGGACGGAGAAACCTTCCAATTGGGAAAAGTAACGTTTAAGGTCTTGCACACGCCCGGGCACACTCCCGAGAGTACGACTTATTTGCTGTTGGGTGAAAACGGCAAGGAATACGCGATTTTTAGCGGAGATACCTTGTTTATTGGTGATGTTGGGCGCCCTGATCTGGCGCAAAAAAAGGGATCTTTGACCAAAGAGGATTTGGCCGGATGGCTTTACGATAGCTTGCGCAATAAAATTATGACCTTACCGGACGATGTGATCGTCTATCCGGCGCATGGTGCTGGTTCGGCTTGTGGTAAAAACATGAGCAAGGATACCTGGGATACCCTGGGCAATCAGAAAAAGACCAATTATGCCCTGCGCGCCGATATGAGCAGAGAAGAATTCATCAAGGAAGTGACAGAAGGGTTATTGCCGCCGCCACAATATTTTGCGAAGAATGCCAAGATGAACAAATCGGGTTATGAAAGTATTGATGTGGTGATGGAGCGCGGCGCTATTGCGTTATCTCCCCGTGCTTTTGAGGCTGCCGCCAATGAGCATGATGCACTGATCCTCGATGTGCGGGATAAAGGTGAATTTGTCAAAGGGTTCATTCCCAATTCTATCTTTATCGGACTGGATGGCAGTTTTGCCCCTTGGGTAGGAGCACTCATCCCTGATTTGATGCAGGCCATCCTGATTGTTGCTCCTCAAGGAAAAGAAAAAGAAACTGTAAAACGCCTGGCGAGAGTCGGATACGATAATGCTATTGGGTATCTGGAAGGCGGCTACGAAGCATGGAAAGCAGCTGGTATGGAAACCGATCACATTGATACGATCAGTGTAGCTCAACTGGAATCCGCCTACCAAAAAGACAGCCAAATCCACATTCTTGATGTCCGCAAACCAAGTGAATGGGAAGCAGAACATATCCAGGATGTACAGAGCTTACCGCTTGATTTTATCAACGACAATATGAGTGAGATTAGCAAGGACAAGGCGTATTATATGCACTGCCGGAGTGGCTACCGCTCTACGATTGCTGCCTCGATTTTGAAGGCACGTGGTTTTGATCAATTGATCAATATACACGGGACATTTGATGATATTGCGGCTTCAAAAATTCCAACAACGGCTTATGTTTGTCCTTCAACACTAAAATAAATGTTTCTCTAGAGGACAATAAACACAAGATCAGGCAGCTCTAGGGCTGCCTGTGTTATTTGGGGAAAGCGGTTGAGTTTGGTGTTTGTTTGACTTATTCCTTACTTTGCCTTTTTTTTAGAAGGAAACTTGCTACATGAAGATTAGCCGATATATACCAATTCTGGAATGGCTGCCACGCTACAATAAGCAATATTTTAAAACGGATCTTTTGGCGGGTATCACCGTCGCGGTGATGCTTGTTCCCCAGGGAATGGCCTACGGTCTGTTGGCCGGATTACCACCTATCTATGGCCTTTATGCTGCGGTAGTTCCGCTTTTGCTGTACACTTTCTTTGGCACTTCCCGGCAGTTGTCGGTGGGGCCGGTGGCCATTGTTTCATTATTGGTATTGACCGGCATTTCTCATTTTGCCGATCCCGGGAGTAATACCTTTGTGCGTCTGGCGATTATCACCGGGCTATTGGCGGGCGTTGTACAAATTTTACTTGGCGTATTCAAATTGGGTTTTCTGGTTAATTTTCTTTCCCATCCGGTCATCGCCGGTTTTACTTCTGCAGCGGCATTTATCATTGGCTTTAGCCAATTAAAAAACCTGCTGGGTATTGAGATTCCACGGAGTAATAAGATTTACGAAATCATCATTAGCGCGGCAGGAAATATTCAGGATACCAACCTCATTTCACTCCTCATTGGCATTTTGGGTATTGCTTTTATCCTTATTTTGAAGAAAATCAATAAAGCTATTCCTGGGGCTTTACTTGCGGTGGTATTGGGTGTCTTTGCGGTATACGGATTTCATCTCGTCGATTTTGGTGTGCAAATCGTGGGGGTGGTTCCTGCGGGATTGCCCAAATTTGAAATCCCCAAAGCTTCGATGAGTGAAGTGATGGACCTCATCCCGCTGGCTTTGACCATCAGTCTGATTAGTTTTATTGAGTCACTCGCTATTGCCCGTACTTTGGAAGCACGCCACAAAAGTTACCGAGTCAATCCTGATCAGGAATTGATCGCTTTAGGATTTGCGAAGTTAGGTGGTGGTTTTTTTCAATCTTATCCCACCACCGGTAGTTTTGTACGTTCTGCAATTAATGATGATGCAGGAGCAAAAACAGGTGTTTCGTCCATCGTAAGTGCCCTTTTGATTGCCGTCATCTTACTATTTTTTACGCCAGTCTTTTATTATGTCCCCAAGGCCATTTTGGCGGCCATTATTTTGACAGCAGTGCTCAAACTCATCGATTTTGAAGGCGCCAAAGAGCTGTGGCGATACCACCGTCGCGACTTTTGGACCATGATGGTGACCTTTCTGATTACGCTATTGGTGGGTATTCAGTCTGGGGTATTGGCTGGCATCGTATTCTCCTTGGCCTTAATGATTTACCGGACCTCCAAGCCTCACTTTGCTATCTTGGGCCAACTACCCAATACCCGCTATTACCGGAATATTAAGCGGTATCCCGAAGCGCTACACGGCGATGAGGTATTGATCCTTCGCTTCGACGCTCAGTTGTATTTTGGCAATGCGGGGTATTTTCGCGAAAGCATTGAAGAGTTGATCAAACAAAGGCGCGGCAAGGTCAAACTATTAATCCTAGATGCTTCGAGTATCCTGGATGTAGACAGTAGCGGAATACATCTGTTGGAAGAGGTGATCGATTACTTGCACAAAGAAGGGATTTTGTTTTATGTCTCCGGTGTCATTGGTCCGGTGCGGGACCTATTCTTCAAGACCGGCCTCGCCGAAAAGATTGGCTGCGACCATCAGTTTATGTACATTCACGACGCGGTGCAAGGGTATGAACAACGGGAGAACAAGGATAGCGCCGGCGGCAATCCGGATGCGTTGCAACACAATGAGGAGAAGAATTAGTGAGCACATGGCCCATTGTAAATCAACATGCTGAAATAATCAGGAAATGACTCTAAAGGAACTTATTATTCTAAATTTTGAAGAAACAAGGAGAAGAAGTATTATGCTATGGTCAGGACTGCCGGAAAGCCATTACGATTGGAAACCCGATGAAAATGCGATGACAGCCCTGCAAATGATTCGCCACGTATTGGAGGCGGACTATGGATGGAATATCATTATTAATCAAGGCGATATGACAAATTATAAAACACCTTGGGAAAATAGACCATTCACGAATGTAAAAGATGAGCTTGAATTTGCCGAGCCCTATCGCATGCAATTCTTGACAAGTATCCGGCAGTTTTCAGAAGAGGAACTAAGCCAAACTAAAATCATTCATCCCGGAAACGGGGAAAAGAAACTGCTCGGGAAATATTTATTGCGAATTGCATATCACGAATCCGTTCACGCCGGACAATTTTTATCCTATTTGAGAGCAATGAAAGTTGCCCGCCCAAAAATATGGGACTGAAAATAAAAGCGCAGCCATAGCCATAGAAACTTTGACAAAAACTAAATTTGGAGATGGTGCGTTAGCAGCGAAAATTGCAGGTTTTGGGTGCTCACGAGGCTCAGCAGAGACGAACGAAAAAGTAGCCGAAAAGAGGTTCCAAAAGCTGAAATTTGCAGCCCAAAGGTTGACCTTCAAACATGCTCGTAGCAACAATCTAGATAGATACATAAAAAGTTAAAGTCATTGAATAACGAAAGCGAAATCATACAAGCTATTGCCAAGGGAGATAAGAATTCTTTTTCGATGCTTTATGAACGCTTTTCAGAAAAAGTGTACAATACCGGATTGAGCTACACCAAAAACAAAGAAGATGCAGAAGAAATTACGCAAGATGTTTTTGTGAAAATCTACAAAAGTGCAGCAACATTTAAGGGGGAATCCTCTCTGAATACATGGATCTATCGCATTGCGGTCAATACTTCCCTCAATTATTTGAAGAAAAAAAACAGGTTTACCTTCCTAAAAAACACATTCACTACCTCCCAATCCATCGATTTTGAACACCCTGGCGTTTTAATGGAAAACAGAGAAAATGCAGCGGCACTTTACAAAGCGATGGATTGCCTTCCGAATAATCAAAAAACGGCATTTATATTAAGCTATATCGAAGACTTGCCTCGTCAGGAAGTAGCCGATATTATGGAAGTTTCATTGAAAGCGGTAGAGTCCTTGTTGCAGCGGGCTAAAAAAAACATGCGTTCCGAACTGGAAAATTTATACCCACACCGAAGGAAATCGAAAAATTAATTGTCTAAATAAAAAAAACAGAATGAATGACGAAAAAGAAAAATGGATGGAAGAGGTGTTTCAAAGTATGAAAGGCAGTCAGCGGGCGAAGCCAGGGCCTGAATTATTTGCAAAAATTGAAGATCAAATTTCCTTCCCAAAGGCCAAGGTTGTTTCTATGGCCCAATGGCGATACGCTGCGGCAGCCGCCGTTTTGGTCCTTTTCCTGAATACAACGACATTGTTGCATTATAAGCAGCTTGATAAAGTCTCCTATGAAAACACTGCGGTAGCGGACTCTTATGGTCAGGCGCTAATTACTACGTACCAAATTTATGAATAATGAGCCAGCTTAAATTTTACAAATATGCGACTTGGGCCTTGCTGTTTTTGAATATAGCTGTTTTAGGTTTCTTTTTGCTGACAAAACCGCGGCCTCCTCATCACCCTGCCCCTAATGATTTTCAGTTGGAGGTAATCAAAATACTCGATTTAAACGACCAGCAGGTATCTACTTTTAGAAGATTAGCCAAGGAGCACAATCAGAAAATGAACTTAATCAATGAGCAACAGCGAACATTGCTTCCCCCTTATTTTGAGAGCCTTTCCGACCCTTCTAAAATCATTAACGAGGACACTATTTTGAGCCAATTTCAACAATTGGAACGAGAAAAAATAGAAGTGACTTACCAACATTTTCAAGATCTAAAATCAATGTTGGATGCTAGTCAATTGCCTTATTTTGAGCAGCTTATGGGGAAGTTTATTAACGAACTCCTATTGGGGCAGAAAAAAAATTCACCTCCTCCGAAGGATTTAGATTAGTGGGTAGTCTAAAGGGAAATTTAAAATTTTTAAAATGACTAAATCAGGTTTTCCCTTTTGGCAATCCTTTTTGGACTTTCCTCTCTTTTCTTCTTGTGACGAAGGTGATATGCCTTGTACCGAATTGACCTGGTATGAAAATGCCGATGGTGATGGTTTGGGAAATCCAGATGTCAGTCAAAGTGCCGGTGAACAACCCGAAGGATATGTCGCCGATAACCCGGATACCAATGATTCGAGTACAGTCTTGGCGGTTGACGCTTCTTATTTCACAGCAGCGAATACAGATATAACCATCACCGCAGTGGCTTGTACGCTTTCTGATGGAACTGAAACCAATTGCTATCAGATCGTTACCAATAGTGCTCCTACAGACCACGAAATGGGACCATGGTGTCCTGACAAGATCTCGGATGATGCAAGTGCCGGAGGAATTTGGTTGGAAAGTGGCGAAGTGTATGATGTAGATGGGGCTTTTATCGGGAACATGGCAGATTTTTACAGCGATAATACCGGGCAGATGTACGATGCCAATAGCGGTATTTATGTCACCGAAATGCCCGACTTTTATGATATTGCAACCTACCTTGGATGAAGCGCTTGTGCCAAAAATAGATTTCCAGACACGTCGTCAAGCCAGCTCCTTTACATAACATACCACTCGATTAACTTCTTTAAAGCCTACTTTTTCGTGAAAGCGCTGGCTGTCTACATTGGGTAATTCCGCATCAGAGGCAAATTCTTGACAGCCTTTTCCCTTGGCCCAGCTTTCGCAATGTTGAACCAGTTGTAGGGCAATACCCTGTTTGCGATAAGCTTCCTCCACAAAAATGCCTTCCAGATAGCCAACGGGTGAAGTGCTGGTGCCTTCCACGTATTCCAGGTGCAGTGCAACGTGCGCAAAGGCAATGATTGATTCATTTGCTTTGGCAACATAGATCAGGTCTTTGCCGGAGGAAAGGGCTGCGAGAATCTCAGCGGCTAATTCCGATAAATGGGCATCAGGCCATAACTTTAAGGCAAGTTGAGCAACAGCGGGAACCTCCCGTTCAATCATGGGTTGAATGACTATCATCATGCTATTTTTGATTTTGAAAAACAAACGAAACCAACCGGGGAAGTCCATCTGGCTTGTCTTCGTCAAACCACTCTTTTAATGCTACCATTTTAAAGCCGTTTTGCAAGGCTCCATCTGTGAATTCAGAAATCTGATGTACAAAAACGTCTAGCTCTTGCATGCCACTTTCGGTTTCAAATTTGGCCTTGCTGCCGGTGTATTGCCGAAAGGGGTGCAATTCGCAGATGAAAAAGTAGCCACCGGCACTTAATTTGTCTGCCGCCTGCTGGAAAATGAAATTCAAATCGCCAATATGTTCCAATACCAGATTGCAACTGATCAGATCGGCATAGCTGGAAGAAACGTTCCAAGGGATCGTGAGATCAGCTTGCTGGAAAATGACCTTTGGAGATTGAATTTTTGCCTTGGCTTTCGCCAACATGCCTTCCGAAAAATCTAGTGCCAAAACTTCTTGGGCTTTTTCCAGTAGCCAGACGGTGTTTTTTCCGGTACCGCAGCCTAGCTCCAATACTTTTTCAAAAGTATACTGAGCCAAGGTAGTGCGTGTGGCAATGCCATCGAGATCGCGGGTTTTGTTGTCGTTACTGTCGTAAATGTCCGACCAGTGATCATAGGCTTCTTTGATACTCATGGTTGTCGATTTTTTCGGTTGACCTTGAATCGCGTTCTAGCACTAAGAACCAAAATAAACAGGAATAATTCCCATACAAAATTGATATCCCAAATTTTCTTCGGATCGACAAAGTGTTTAGTGCCGTCGCTGCGCTAATATTTGCATGATCTTGCCCACTTTAGAATTCCCAGTAAAGCACTACCTTTATGCCATAATTCCAAAACATGAGACTACTATACGTCCTTTCGCTGTTGCTGGTTGCCGGTCATTTATTAAGTCAGGGAAGTGCTTTGCCGCTCGGCAGCTCATCCTACCATATTCTGGATCGCTTGGAAATCAAAACGGGGTTAACACCCCCCTACCACTCCGCGCTCAAGGGGTACACTCGTGGAGATGCTACGCAATTTGCCATCTTGGTGGATACTACTGCCGAAAATCTTTCCAAGCTAGATCGAAATGACCTGCGCTATATCTTTCTGGATAATAATGAATGGCTGGGGCAAGCGGTAAATTGTACGACACTGGCCGGACGTCGGGCTGCTTCAGCTGGAGGATTGACCCAAATGCAAGCCAGTATGGCCGATCCGCGTTTTGAATTTAGCAAGAAACCGATTTTGAAATATTTTTATCAGACACCGGCCAACTTTTTTGATGTCAACGACAAACACTTCCACATTAGGGTAAACCCTATGCTGAATTTCGCCATTGCCCATTCCGTGGATGATACCCAGCCGGTTTTCAACAACCAGCGGGGCCTCGAAGTCCGGGGTGGGGTAGATGATCGCATTTATTTCTACATGAATATTCTGGAAAGCCAGTCTCGATTTCCCAATTATGTCATCGACTATATTGGCTTGACCAGAGCTGTCCCAGGAGCAGGCCTCCACAAAAACTACAAAAGTACCATCCTGGACATTGACCGGGGATACGATTACCTCAATGGTCAAGGCTACCTCGGCTTTAATGTCACCCAGCACGTGGGACTGCAATTTGGGTATGGACGCAATTTTATCGGCAATGGCTATCGGTCGCTTTTGTTGTCTGATTTTGCACAAAACTACCTCTATCTAAAGCTCAACTGGAAGGTGTGGCGCTTTCACTACCAGAATATTTTTGCGGAGCTTACGCCAAATGGACAGAGATCCGGAGGAGATGTGATCCAACCCAAAAAATATATGGCGGCCCACCATTTTAGCTTTCGGGTACTGCCCAATCTGGAGGTGGGATTTTTCGAAGTGGTGATGTTTAGTCGCAACAATCAGTTTGAATTGCAATACCTCAATCCGGTGATCTTATACCGCCTGGTGGAGCACGGGCTGGGTAGTCCTGATAATGTATTGATTGGCCTGGAAGGCAAATGGAACCTTTGGAAACGCTTCCAGTTATACGGCCAATTGATGCTGGATGAGTTCAAATTTGATGAACTACTGGTGGACAACCAGGGGTGGTGGGCCAATAAATATGGCATTCAAGCGGGTGTCAAGTATATCGATGCCTTGGGAATTGATCATCTGGATGTACAATTGGAATACAATTCGGCACGTCCCTATACCTATACACATGGCGATAGTTCTGCTAATTATACCCAATACCGGCAAGCACTGGCTCATCCATTAGGCGCTAATTTTCGCGAAATGGTGGCTCTGGTTCGGTATCAGCCAACAAAAAACTGGACCATTAATGCTCGTTTGATAAAAGGGACCTTTGGCGAAGATGGCTCTAACCAAAATTGGGGCAGTAATATTCTATTGCCAAACACGACCCGGGAACAAACTTACAACAATGAAATTGGACAAGGCATTACCAGCCATACGCTCTTGGGTGGATTGGATGTCAGTTACCAATTGGCGCATAATATCTATCTGGACTTCAATTATTTTTACCGAAAGGAAGACAGTGATGATGACAGTCGGGATTTGAATACGCAATACATCGGAGGTGGCGTACGCATCAATATGTCTCGACAGCGCATGGATTTCTAATACACCTCGCTGCTGAGTGTTTGCCACGCGCATGGAGGTCGTTGCGATTTGTCCCCATGTGTTATCTTCTAGTTGTTTTTTACAAGGAGGAAAACCTCAATTTGCCCTTCCCGCCTTGGTGTACTCTTTTTCCAGGTTACGGCAACATCCGAAATACCCTAATCTCGATCCGTCGATTTTTCATTCGCCCATCGGGAGTAGCATTTGAGGCAATGGGCCTTTCCTCTCCGTAGCCTCGTGGATAAATGCGCTTTCGCGAAATGCCTTCTTTGGCTAGATAGTCTTCAATGGCTTTGGCTCTTCTGTCGGAGATATTTTGATTGCGGCCATCATCGCCGGAGCTATCGGTATATGCTCCGATTTCAACACCCATTTCGGGATTGTCTTTGAGGAATTTGACCAGTTTATCCAGTTCAACCAGCCCGTCGGGGCGAGGAGCGGTTTTACCGGAATCAAATTGTAAATCTTCCAGGATTAGTGTCTCTCCTTTCATCAATTTACGCGCCTCCGTTGAGCTCAGAAAAGCAGGCTTACGGGCTTCGCGAATCTCCATTTTTTCAAAACAGATTTCCTGGCGGTTGCTATAGCGACCAGTGGCAGCAGTGACCCCAAAATAAACCACGGAATTATTGGAAAATATCCGCTTGACAATATCGCCATTATAGCTCAATACCCTTTTCCCGTCAATACTCAGTTGTAGATGTTTACTGCCTGGATTCCAATCCATCTTGACCTTGTGTTGCTTGCAATCCTCCATATTGGCAATGATATTGGGACCTGCCAAGCCATAGTGATGATTGGGAGAGCCATCTCTCAATAAAGCGACATGATCTTGTCGGGGATCGCCGAGGTGTTCGTTCTCCCATGTGTCAATTTCAACGATCAAGGACGGATATAGTCCCGCAAATCCCATCCCTTCCCCTTGATGCCCCTGAGCAACGGCTTCTGGGTGAAAGACAAACGCCATGCCATCGGCACCATCGGCATCTTTGCAGCCCAACATCAGAGAGAGTTCCATGCTAAATGGGGCATTGAGGTCAATCCCTTTTTTATACCAAATGGATCCCCCCGACCATTCATAATCGTTGGTCAAACGGAAACATTCGCTCCCCGTTAGGTTGGCATCGCCAAAAGCATTAAAATCTTTAGCATCGGGTTTTGATTGGGTAAAACCTGCGGTGAATAGGAACAGCGCAAGGAGCATCGGGAGTAGGGATTTACCAGGCATAGCATCGGGTTTTGATCAAGCAGTAAATTAATAACCTGATAATTCCCCTTTCCGTTGTGCAAACGCTGTACTTTTTAGCTTTAGGCTGGCCTTATCATCGCAATATGCGGAATATCATCTTCTAAATATTCCGGCCCGTTGATGCGAAAACCGAAACTTTCGTAAAATTTGATAAGGTAGACCTGAGCACTGATCTTGACGGCCTCTCCTGGGCAAAGAGATTGCAGGTAGGTTAAGGATTGCTGCATTAAGAGGCGCCCCACACCTTCGCCTCGCACGCTGGCCGCATTGACCACCCGCCCAATGGAAGCATAGCTTTCATAAGATATGCCTTTGGGTAATAGACGGGCATAGGCCACCAGCTTTTGCTGAACATCATACCCCAGCACATGCCAGGAAGCCTGGTCTTTTCCGTCCGCGTCGAGGTAGGGACAGTCTTGTTCCACCACAAATACCTCCTGGCGCAGGGCCATTAATTGATACAACTGCTCGGTGGTCAGTTCGTCGAAAGTCAAACAGGAAAAGTCGATGTGCATAGCTCGTCTTGTTGAGGGTGCTCTATCAAGGTAAAACTAAAACATGAACTAAAACTGGTAGCATGGCAATTGCTTGCCTTTCCGTCCGCCACCACGGAATCCGCCGCCACCATTTTCATCGCCTTTTCCAAAGCCAAAAGGATTGACTTTGATGGCAAAATAGAGGTCATAACCCGATAAATCTTTGCGCCGTACCAAGCTTCCCAAATTGTCGGTGCCAATGGTCAAAAAGGCCAACCGCAGGGCTAGGCCGGTACGAAGAGATTGCCAATTGTAAAAACTGATGGGCATACTGGCGCCAAACCACTTGGCTTCATACCTCGGCGATACCGCAAGGATGCTTTTACGGCGTACCCCTTCCGCACCGATGGGAATGGACTGGACCAAAGCACTTCCCAGATAAAGGTGCTTGGCCAATGCTACATCAAATTGCACACTGAGGGCTGTGGGGAGCCACATGTTGAATTGGTCAGCGACCAATGATGTATTTGGATCTCCCAACATTTGCTCACTGAAAACCCGCATTTTATCTTCAAAATCTTCCGCACTTTGGATGTTTTGATACACTTCCGTGCCGACGATGCTCAACTCATCGGTTTGTACCCGGTGCGCCTTTGCATTGCGATCAAATTTGATGCTCCCAATATCGAGTACCGATACTCCCAGTTTCCACTGATAGCCGTCATCTCCATCGGTTTGCGCATAGACAAAGCCGAGATCTACACTCATGCCGCGTCCATTTGATTGGAGGCTGTAATTGTCATTGGCAATATTGCTGTTGGTATAACCATAAGTGAAATCCAGTGCCGACCCACTGAGTGAATCTCCAGGCAACTTGGTGAGCTGGAAGGGATTGTCGTTGGTCCAGTAGGCTGCTTCGTAGCCGTCCAGGTATTTTGCCGTCAGGCCAAATGCCATCATACCATTGTTGGTTTCCGTACGATAGCTATAGTTGAGCCCGATTTCGCTCCAGCCCATAATTCCTAGATGAAAAGGATCAACGGTGAAATCTTCAAAAAAGGGCTGAGGGTCGTATTCGTAGTAGCTGAGCGTATTGCTCACGCCATTGCCATTGCCCATCATGCGGGCACGGGTGACCAGTCCAATGGAGTGATTGGGATTGAGTCGGATGTAGAAAGAAGGTCCCATCAGGCTGTTTGACAAAGCGGCGTACCGCGGTTGATCTTTTTGGTAAAAATCGACGAAGTATTCTCCCTTGGGAACCTGGTTCTCATTGGTAATATCCGGACCAAAATAAACGACCATATTGTCTGGATTGCGCAGCATGTCTCCCAGTCGGGCGGGTTTGATATAGGCGTAATTATTTTCAAAAAATGAAGATCCGCCAATCAGGTTGATGTCCCAACCATAGGGGGTAAATGCGTAGCCCGCGGGATTGATATTGGTACTGTTGATACCAGAAAAATTATCTAAATGGATGCCAAGAGATTCCTGTGAAAAAAGAGAAAATTGCACCAGGCAGGCAAAAAGGAGGAACGAGAGCCTTCTTTGCATAAGATATAGGAGGTTTTGTTGATAGTTGCTAATCACAATTAGGGATTCAAAAAACGCATATATGCGCGGAAATAGTATGAGGTATTCTGGGTTTTAGCAAATAAATGAAAATCAAGGGGTTGAGAATTTTTAAAAAACTGAAATGAAGCCCCGAAATTAGTAAAGGATACCCGGAATAAAAAACAGGTAGGATGATCCAGCCAAGAAAACGAGTAGCTTGGGTAGAAAAATAATGAGTCCAACGGCGGCCGCACCGATGGCCATAAGTAGCACTCCTGCGGCGGCGGCATCTTTGGCTTTTCCGGCCAGCTGATGGTATTCCGGAGAGACGAGGTCGGTTAAATGTTCAAGTGCGGTATTAAACGCCTCTGCGGCAACAACTCCGGCCATGGCAAGTATGAGTACACACCATTCCACGGCAGATACCTTTAATAGGAATCCAAATGCAATGACGACCAAGGCTGCTAAGGTGTGAATTTTAGCATTGGGCTGACTGTGAAAAACTTCGGCAATGCCTTTAAAGGCGTAACGAAAACTATGAATGCGTTTTTTTAGCATGCTGTTAAAACTGAGTGGCCAAGACACAACTTTCTTTAAATAACTCTACCTCTCCATCCGGATTGGTCAGCTCTCCTGCGATGACGTAAATGCCCACTCTGGCTTTTTGTCCTTCCAAATCGAGACCGTCCCACTTGAAACTGCCACTGCCCGAATTGAGTAATTCCCCCCGCACCAACCGGCGAATCAGGCGGCCTTGTGCATCATAAACATTGAGCTGCAAGCTGAAACCTGGACGGTCGGTCAGGTAATTGATTTGTAAAACATCCTCAAATCCATCCTCATCCGGCGAAAAAGTAGGGTGGGCCAAGGTCAATACGTTGCTCTCCGGCGCTTCTTCCGGGACAAAAAACTGCGAATTTTTTGCAGTAGGGGTAGCGTAACCCACCGTGGAGGCCGCCGAATGCCAATTGCCATTGCTTTGGGTTGCTGCTTCCGGGTTGAGGCGTTCCAGCGATACGCCACCCTTATCACTTAGCAATGAAAAATGCAGGTCATCCGTATAATCAAATGCGTCGATGACGAGGTTTTCGGGTATAGGACTAATCAGCGTAACATTTCCTGCATCATCCGCAAAGGAAGGTAGATTGTTATCCAATAAGGCGGCCGGATTTTCAACGGTATACCGCGCTTGGATGTCGGCGGGGTTATCGGTGACGACGAGGTATTGATTGGGTAATAATTGAAAATGATCATTGATGATTTCTGTAGGACTTGCTGTCTGCAATTGGGTATTCCCAATTCGGAATTCATAAAGATCAATGATCTTTTCGGAACGGTTGTAAAACTCTACAAAGTCAACGCCTCCTACTTCCGGGTTAAACAATATTTCATTGATCACCACATCATTTACCGCTGCTGGCACGGGTAGTCCAAATTGAGCGGTATTTGTTCCCTGTAAGGCATTACCCATGCAATCTTTGAGGGTGGTGCTGATCGTCAGGGTGTAAATCACCTCCGGATCTAAGTCTTCGGTCAGGAATAAAGCGACCCTTGTTCTGACCAGCTCCGGTATAAAGAGCGCGGCAGCAATAGCCCCGCCATTGTCAATTGAGAAGTTCACTAAATTTTCAGCCTCGAGGGGATCTAGCGGTTCATTAAAGACGGCCACCACCAAATTGGGCGCTTGCGTGTAAACACGGAGTAGCTCCGGACCTATCGCATCGGGCGCTTGCCCCAAAAGAGAATTCTGTACGCCAGGTGTTCCCCCATTACTATGCTCCGATGCCCTCCAATTGCCACCACAATCATACGGGCCTTCCAAATCAATTAATTCCAAAGACCACCCACCACCATCTTTGGCCGCGTCTTCGTACCAATCTAGGGTGAATTCCAGGCGAAAGATCTCGTTCAGGTCACTGTCTAGCAGCAGGACTTCATCTCTAGCGTTTACCAAATCGGGATAACCCTCTACACCTACGGCGGGACCAAATAATTGATAGGTTTCAGCATCTGCCAGGTCGCAAATTACTACGTATTCACCTGGAGGCAACAAGTAGAAAGGCAGCAATATCTCACTGCTACCATTGGAAAAAAACACATCACGGAGCTGAATAGGCTGGTTGCTGCGGTTGTATATTTCGATGTATTCACCGTCGGGTAATCCAACCTGTGGACTTGGATCAGGTAAAAATTCGGTGATTATTAAGTCGTTTGGTCCGGGAGCCGGAGTGTAGGCGAAAGGAATACTGAGGTCGCCTTGCAGGGGATTACCCAGACAATCGCTGAGAGCCGGATCAAAGGTAAGGGTATGAACTTCACCAAGGGGCAGGGCGGTGGTCAGTGTCAAGATGACTTCCTGCCGAGCCGGCTCGATCAAAAGGGCTTCCATAATGCCAATCCCTCCATCAATTTGATAGTTGCCAATATCTTCTGCGACAGCTGGATCGAGTGCTTTGTCAAATAGGATGACGAGTGTTTCCGGGCCGTCCGTTTTGGCGCCGATCACTTGTGGACCCTCTTCTGCCACCGCTTGTCCAAAAACAGAGTTTTGCTGCCCGGGAGTCCCGCCCAAACCGCTGACTGATGCCAGCCAGTTACCCGCGCATTGGGAGGGCAGATCAGTTCTGATCAACTCCAGTGACCATCCACCATCCTCTTTATCCGCATCCTGGTACCAACTTAAATCGTAAGTCAAAGTAGCAAGGATGATGCCATCGGCATCCGTCAAAAGGAGGTCGTCCCCGCCATTGGTTAAGGCTGGATAGCTCGTCAAGCCAATGGCGGGACCAAAGGCTGCAAAGTCTGTCTGCACATCTGCCGGACACAACACCACATATTCGCCGGGTGATATTAAATAATTGGGCAACAAGCGCGGGGTTGATCCAGAAGAAAAACCCATGTCTTGCAGCTGTAGAACCTTCTCACTGGCATTGTAAAGCTCTACATATTCCGCATCTGGAAGCCCTAGCGGTGGATTGGGGTCAGCCATGACCTCCGTGAAAATTAAATCGCCGGGTTCGGCTGGTTGCACGTCCAGGAACGTAAAGCTGATTTGTTGCGCGCCAGCGGCATTGTCATTAATATCACTAATATTGGTTGCCGTGACAGTATAGTCCGTTTGTGAGATCAGGCTGTTGGCCAATGTAAGCAATACTTTGCTGGGGTCTCCTCCGTCAATTTGGGCATTTGTAGGAGTACCGATACCATTATTAACCGTGTAATTGGCTGTGTTCTCTGCTGTTGTGGCGTTGAGTGGTTCGTTGAATTGCAATTCAATTTCGGTAGCCGACAGGGGATTACCCGCTGTCAATATAGGTGGTGTGGTATCTTCAAAAATCGGATCAATTCTGACATCATCAAAAAAGAAACTCTCTGCACGTGTGCTGGTGTATTTGCAATAGACCCCAAAAAAATCACCCATAGGGTAGGTCGCATCGATGGTAGTGCCTTCGCTGGCGAAATTGGTGCCTCCGGTATAATCAGCCATTAATTCCCAGGTTCCATTCGTCGATCGACTAATTTTCACCCGTGCTTGGGCCGGATCGCTCCCTACAGCAGCTACCGTGGCGGAAAGCAATAGTTCACTACTGCCGCCATCCTGCCGGTATAGTTCCAGCGCGTCATCCGAACCCGAAATACCTCCAATCTGTAGATAATACCCATTGAGGTCTCCGGTCAGATCCGGCTGGGTGGCGGTGAGATAAATTCTGGCAAAATTGCTGGTAGAAGGCGCAAATTCCTGACGGACATAAAAGTCCCATTCTGTATTGGTATCCGTGGATGTTGGCGCGGAAAGGTAAAGATAACTTTCATTGTTGGAAGCTGGTGCAGCATCACTGAGCTGTAACTCTCCGGCGGTAACCACAAATCGGTCTGTTTGACCTAGCCATTCGGGGCTATTGCTAAAATCACCATCAGAGAAATTGTCTTCCAGTTGTGCCAGGCAAAGGGTTGGCAGCAAGAGCAGAAAAAAAAATAACGATTTCATATTTTCAAAAATAGCAATAAAGATAGATAGCTCGTATCTTTGGGCTTCCATTTATTTTTGGAAACTATGGTAAGTGCATGTTTGGAGGTAGTCCCTGAAGTATATTCGGGCAAGCTATTCAGGCTGCAATTTCAGTTTTGGGATCTCTTTTTGGCTATTTTTTCGTCCGTCTCGGCTGAGCCGAGCTGCACTCAAAAATGAGCCTTGCGAGCACTCGAAACCTGCAATTTTCGCTTTTAAAGCACCACCTCCAAACATGCACTAAGTCCTAAAGAAAGCCAGTTTAAGACCAGATTTTATTTGTTAACTTTCTTTGACTAAGATTGTAGGTCAAGGAGCCACTATTAATGAAAAAAGGATAGATCATGAAAGTAGCAGTTGTTGGTGTTACCGGCTTAGTTGGAGGCGTGATGTGCAGGGTATTGGAGGAAAGAAATTTTCCACTTGACGAATTTTTACCGGTTGCCTCCGAACGTTCGGTAGGTAAACTGGTTAAGTTTAAAGGTAAGGAATACCCAGTTATTGATATGGAAGAAGCCATTGCTCAGCGTCCCGATATAGCGATTTTTTCGGCGGGAGGAAGCACTTCCTTAGCTTGGGCCCCTCGTTTTGCTGAGGTCGGTACGACCGTAATTGACAATTCTTCAGCTTGGCGCATGGATCCCGATAAAAAATTGGTAGTTCCCGAGATAAATGCCGATACCTTAACGGTTGATGACAAAATTATTGCCAATCCGAATTGTTCAACCATCCAAATGGTGGTGGCTTTGGCACCCTTGCACCGAGAATATGGTATTGATCGCTTGGTTATTTCTACTTACCAGTCTTTCACCGGGACCGGGGTGAAAGCAGTGAAACAGTACCAATTGGAGCGCAAAGGCTTTAAGCCAAAAGCGGATGAAATGGCATATCATCATCCCATTTTTGAAAACTGCCTGCCCCATTGTGATGTCTTTTTAGACAATGACTACACAAAGGAGGAGATGAAACTGGTTCATGAAACCCGGAAGATTTTAGGTGACGATACCTTGCGCATTACAGCTACGGCTGTACGGGTACCGGTGCATGGCGGTCATTCAGAGTCGGTGAATGTTGAATTTAAAAAACCCTTTGAAATGGCTGACGTTCGCCGTATTTTATCTGAGGCAGCAGGATTAGTGATTCAGGACGATCAGGCCAATAACCGATATCCAATGCCATTATTGGCTAAAGATAAAGACGAGGTATTTGTGGGGCGTATTCGCCGCGATGAGTCGGTGGATAATGGCCTCAACCTTTGGGTGGTAGCAGACAATTTGCGCAAAGGAGCTGCTACTAATGCGGTGCAGATTGCGGAATATTTATTGGCCCATGAGCTGGTTAAAAGTGAAGTGGTGAATAGCTCAAATTAGCACAGAGACCTTACTACACAATTGTTATAAGGAAGAAATCCCTGGCAAAACTTGCGGTATTGTATACCAATTTTATATTTTTGGATGATAATCAGTGTTTTCCAACATTAAAATCCTCGCGAAATTGAGGCTCAAAACACTTTGTGATCCGCACCGAGGCGACCATTTCCGACCTTGTTTACATGATTTGTTAACGAAACTGACGAGTACTTTATGAAGACGAAGCTAGTACTTTGGGGGACCAACTCCCAGGAAGAAAGAGTACTGATTGCCCTTGAATTGCTATCAGAAGAAAATAAGGTAAAGATTTACACTTTTCCAGAAACGATTGCAACAGAGGAATTCAGTCAAAAAATGATGGATGATTGGCGCAATGACCAACCATTAGAATTTCCGGAAGGATTTCAGGTGATGGAGCGAGAGCTCACCGTCACGGAGAGCCTACTACCTGATGATCTGAAAGTAGAACGGGGCGACGTGGTGCAACGAGCACAAACAGAATGGCACTTCGTGGTCTTGTCAGCTAAGTTGAACAATGCCTATCAATCCGAGTTGAATGAGTTGAAGGATAAAGTTGAACAGCTTTCTTCCTTTGATAGTGAGGTTTGGGATTCTCTCAAATCTTTCTGGAATAAGGTGCAATCTCAGGTTCGGGAAAGGAATCTTTTTAGAGACCATGCCAATGCGCTGCGAGACAATACCAATGAGCTCTTTGCAAAGCTGAAAGAGCTACGCGCCAAATTGGATGCGGACTTTCAGCAAAAGTCTCGTGCCAATATGGAGCGTTTTGGAGAGGCGCTGGAGGAAATTGAGGGGAAGGTATCAGAAGGGTTGCGCTTGCAACCGTTATTTGATGAGTTGAAGGATTTGCAGCGTAAATTCCGCGAATCAGATTTTACTCGCGAACACCGATCCAAAGTTTGGGAGCGCCTGGATAAAGCCTTCAAATTGGTGAAGGAAAAGCGTTTTGGAAGCACCTCAGGCGAAGACAAATCGCCCATGGAGCGTCTGAAACGTCGCTTTGACGGCTTGCTGGCCGCCATTGAAAAAATGGAACACTCCATCCGCCGGGATCGAGATGATCTCGAATTCCAAAATCGGAAGGTAGCTTCATCAGATGGACAGCTGGAATCTCAGATTCGCCAGGCCAAGATCAAAATGATTGAAGAACGGATCCGCTCTAAAGAGGAAAAATTGGGCGAGATGAACAAGACCAAACTGGAGTTGGAGCGTCGTATTGAGAGCCAGAAGGAGAAGGATGCCAAACGGGCAGAACGCGAAAAACTGGAAGAAGCCAAGCGAGAGGCTCAGGAGAAAATTGCTCAGAAAATTAAGGAAGAAGCTCAGGCCAGAGTAGAAGAGTCTGATAAACTGGAAAAAGCAGCAGAGGCCATTACCGGAGAGCCAGAAGCAGAAGCAGATAAGAAAAAGGAAAAAGATTCTCTGCTGGGGGCCGTTGGGACTACCCTTGGCGATACGATGGAAGATGTAGTGGATACCATCAAGGCGGTGGCAGAAGTGGTGACCGATAAGATCGAAGAGGCGGTGGAAGACCTGTCGGAGAAGGTAAAAGACAATGAGCAGCGCAAGAGTGTTATGGAGAAAGTTAAAGCGGCTGCGGAAAATGTCGGTGATAAAATAGAAGACGCCGTCGAGGATTTTACCGAAAAAGTGAAGGAAACTGCTGAAAAAAATAAGGTGGTAGAGAAAGTTAAAGCGGCTGCAGAGAATGTCGGTGATAAAATAGAAGACGCCGTCGAGGATATTACCGAAAAGTTCACTGGTGATAACGATGAGGATAAGAAAAAGAAAAAAACGACTCCTCCTTCTGGTGGAGAAGAGGAATAATTGTTGGTAAAATGTTTGAAATCGACTTTCTCGACCATGTGGCTATTCGGGTCCGTGATATGGAACGATCAGCCATGTGGTACGAAAAAGTGTTGGGCCTCCAGCGTGTACAAAAAGAAGAGTGGGGCCCTTTTCCGATCATGATGCTGGCTGGAAATTCCGGCATTGCCATCTTTCCCGCAAAGACAGATAACCCGCAGGCACTTCCTCCCGGAGACTGGCTCACAGTCCCCCATTTTGCTTTTCGGGTCAATCAGAAAGCTTTTAGCGCAGCTCAAGAACACTTCAAATCCCTAAATATTCCCTTCAAATTTCAAGACCATTTCTATTTCCACTCTATCTACCTCACTGATCCCGATGGATTTCAGGTCGAATTGACTACTCTTGTTCTTCCCTTTTGAATGAAAATCAAGTGTAAATCACTTTTTTTTTCATGGAAATCACAAAAAAATGAATTTTTCAACGCCTAAAAAAAAGAAAAAAGATATCTTTTTTTTCACAAATTCCAGGGATTTTGCAAATTTATTTCGTATTTAATTGATTGATTATCAGTTGTTCTTATTTTTTATTGATCCTGTGGGGGAAGTGGTTTTTTTTCACAATGACCTTATTTTGTCCTTGTTTCGGCTTATTTGTTGGTGCATATTTGTATCGTAAATGATGGACAACGAGAAGAGAGAAGAGAAAAAGCTGATTAAAAGAGATCAGTTACAAAATTGAAAATAGAATATGTTCATGGGATTATAATTTGTTGGTGGTAAGTCGTCCCGGAATTTTTCCGGGACGAATTACACTTTTCAAATTCAGCTCCCTACAAAAATATAATCGCGTCAATAAAAAAAGGCGAATCTGAGAAATTCGCCTTCAATTTAGGTCACGTTCATGGGATTATGTTGTCATTAGGTCGAGATTACAATTTGTTAAATTAGGTTATTATGTGAATTAGTATTTCTCCTAATGTTGACGCGAATTTAAACCAAAATTCTGTCTTATTCAAAAAATGGACAGATATTTTGGACACAGCTTAGATTAATTTTGGATATGTTCATGGGATTATAATTGAAAGAGTCGTACTGAGGAGGTACGACTTTTTTTTGGTTTTCTTAATAGTAATATATACACGTATTCCGGTTTCTTTTGCCAAGAGCTCCTTTACCCGCCGGGTAGTACCTAATTCTAATCATCGTCTTTTTTATTTCTTAATACCGGAAATCAATTTTGTGGGACGCTGAGGCGCTCGATAACGCAAAAAAAATATTTGAAAAAAATTAAAAAAATATTTCCTGAGCCGAGCGAAAGGTGTTCGCATGGGCTTCAATGATGTGGGCAATACGTTCAGAATAACCTCCGCCCATACTCACCGCTACAGGAACTTGATGGCGTTTGCAATTTTCCAAGACAAAAGCATCGCGCCGCCTGCAACCTTCAATGCTCATGCCCAGACGCCCCAGCTTGTCCGTCGCCAGCACATCGACGCCAGAGAGGTAAAAGACCTGGTCGGGTTGTACCTGATCAAAAAGTGGCGGCAAACTTTGTTTTAAAACCTTCAAATAGGCCTCATCCTCCGTTTTGTCGGGCAAGCCAATGTCGAGATCGGAGGTTTCTTTACGTACGGGGTAGTTCTTTTCACCGTGCATACTAAAGGTAAATACCCGTGGTTCATGACGAAAAATCTGGGCTGTTCCATTGCCTTGGTGAACATCCAGGTCGATGACGAGAATTTTTTTCGCAATATTTTGTTGTAGTAAATAATTGGCTGCAATGGCAATGTCATTGAGCAGGCAAAAGCCTTCTCCTTTGTAGCTGAACGAATGATGCGTACCTCCAGCTATATTGAGCGAAACGCCATGTTGGCGGGAAAATAGTGCACATTGTACCGTGCCGTTTGAAATATGTCGTCCGCGTTGGACCAGGTTTTCCGAAAGGGGGAAACCAATGGCACGAATTTCCTTACGACTAAGATTGAGGGTCTTTAGATTGTCCCAGTAGGTTTTTTCGTGAGTGAGCAATATCGTGGCTTCGTCAAGGGCTGGTGGATGAAAAAAATTGGCCTCACTCACCGTGCCTTCGTACAGTAGTTGTTCCGGCAACAGCTCGTATTTTTCCATCGGAAAGCGATGCTTTGGGGGAAGTTCGTATTTGTAAATTGGCGAAAATGCGATTTTTAACATCTAGTGATCTTTTCAGGAGAACCATTTCATATCCCGAATTTCCAGCTTTTGAACTATTTTCCGGGACAAAAAGTTTATAAATTCTATTTTTGCAGCCATAAAATTTGTGAAAGAAACAAAATCATCAAAATGCAATTGAGCGAACAGGAGATTATCAGAAGACAAAATCTCGACAAAATCAGGGAATTGGGATTCAATCCTTTTCCGGCAGAATCCTTTGCCATTAGTTTTAATTCCGCAGAAATTACCACTGAAATCTTCCAGAAACAGTTGGCTAAATCTCTGGAAGCTATTAAAGGCATTGGCCCTGAAAAGGCAGTTCAATTGATGAAGGGGTTGTTCAAATCCAGAGGTAAGGTCGCTAACCTCTTGTCGAATGAAGAACTTTCCAGTGCATTACCGATTGCGGAAGAGGTGGCATTTGATGCAGAAACCGGATTGCAGCCCATGAATCTGGATGACTATTTTGCGCAAGCTAAAGAACAGGCCTTGGGGGACTACGCAGGCAAGGAAGTACAAATTGCCGGGCGGTTTATGGGCCAACGTGGTCCTTTTGCCAAATTGCAGGACAGCTATGGTGTGATTCAATTGTATATTGGTAAAAACGAAATTGGCGAAAGTGAAGAAGACAAGGAACGCTATAAGAAATTATTGAAGCTGCTCGATATTGGAGATTTTATCGGAGTGAAAGGAGAAGTCTTTGCGACGGGTACCGGTGAGGTGTCCATTCACGTGCGGGAGCTGACCTTTTTAAGTAAGTCACTCCGGCCATTGCCAATTGTAAAAAGAGACAAGGAGGGTAATGTCTACGATGCCTTTACGGATCCGGAAATGCGCTACCGCCAACGCTATGTGGATTTGACGGTCAATCCTCAATATCGCGATATTTTTATCAAGCGCAGTCGCATCATTTCTGCGATGCGTCGCTTTTTTGATGCCCAAGGTTGGCTGGAAGTGGAAACACCGATATTGCAGCCTATTCACGGTGGTGCAGCGGCACGGCCCTTTGAAACACACCACAATACGTTGGATATGCCTTTATATATGCGTATCGCCAATGAGCTTTACCTAAAGCGACTGATTGTGGGCGGCTTCGAGGGCGTGTATGAGATCGGGAAAATGTTCCGAAATGAAGGCATGGACCGGACCCACAATCCGGAATTTACCTCTATGGAAATCTATGTGGCCTACAAAGACTACGAGTGGATGATGACCATGGTGGAGCAGTGTCTGGAATACATTGCCAAAGAAGTCACCGGTGGCACCAAGGTGATGTATGACGGTAAGGAAATTGACTTTGCCGGGCCCTACCGTCGCCTGAGTATGTATGATTCGATTAAGGAATACACGGGGATTGATATTTCTGAAATGGATGAAGAAGGCCTGCGTAAAGTGTGTAAAGAACTGCATGTGCCGGTGGATGCCAGCATGGGCAAAGGCAAACTCATTGACGAAATCTTTGGAGAAAAAGTGGAAGAGCACTTGATTCAACCCACTTACCTTACGGACTACCCGATCGAAATGACGCCACTGGCCAAGAAACACCGTAGCAAGGAAGGACTGGTGGAGCGTTTTGAATTATTTGTTAATGGAAAGGAGATTGCCAACGCTTATTCAGAGCTGAATGACCCCATTGATCAGCGCGAACGCTTTGAAGACCAGCTCAAATTGGCGCAGCGTGGGGATGAGGAAGCCATGGCTTTGGATGAGGATTTCCTGCGAGCACTGGAATATGGTATGCCGCCAACTTCTGGTTTGGGGATCGGTATCGACCGCTTGACGATGTTGTTGACCAATCAACGGACCATCCAGGAAGTATTGTTCTTCCCGCAGATGAAGCCGGAGAAAAATTAATTCATCGTTCAAAATCCAACCTTTATCCAAATTTCTGGAAAAGGGGCTTGAGAATGAATAACCTTTGTCTTATTCATTTTAAAATCCTACTACTAATGATGAAAACCCATCGATTATTCTATGCTTTATTTGTAATGGTGTTTGCTTTCTCTATGACCGCTTGTGGCGGCAGTAGTGCCGAAAAGGAAGCGGAACAAGAGGAGGAAAATGGAGGCATCAGCATCAATGTCGATTCTGATACCGGTGAAGATGTCAGCATCAATATCAACACCAACGATCTGGAAAAAGGCATGGAAGAACTCCAGAAAAACCTGAGCAAGCTCACCGATGGAAAGACCGTAGAACCGGTTGATTTCCGCTCGTTGAAGGAACTTTTGCCTTCAAGTGTTGCAGGAATGGATCTAACCGACAGCGAAGGCCAGAAGTCGGGTATTGCCGGTTTTAAGGTATCCACGGCACAAGCCACCTATGAAGAGGACAATAAAGAAATCGAGATCAGTATCCTGGATACTGGCGGATTTGCCGGTGCTATTATGGGCATGGCTGCATGGTCGAACCTTGAAATGGATAAGGAAAATAAGGACGGCTACGAGCGGACGACTACCATTGACGGACATAAAGCCTTTGAAAAGTACAACAACAAGACCGAAGATGGCCAGATTGCCATCTTAATTGCCGATCGCTACGTGGTGACCATCGAGGGAAGAAATGTGTCAGAAAGAGACCTGAGAAAAGCCCTGGATGCCATTGATCTTGATGATCTGGAAGATTTGATGTAAAACAACAGCTTAGCTGTAGCAAAATAAAAGGGTGCAATGCTTCAGGTGTTGCACTCTTTTTTCTTGGTTGGGAGAAATTTATTTCGTCTTGCAGTCACCAATTCTGTCAATCCTAAACAAGTCAACATCCCGGCCACCTGCTTTTGAGAATACCGTAAGATTTCAACAAAAGATGTTGGCAGCTTTGCGTGCAATATTCCCTCCTGCTGTGATCATCTAAGTTAAAGACTAGCAGACGGTTCCGCTTCGTGTCGCACAGACACTTGCAAGCGAATACCTGTTCAAAATCTTGCCTCTAGCGCAGTCCTTCGGACTCATTTAAAGAAATTGCACAGTTGGTCACTCCTTATCATGCGTGATCGATAACAGAGAGCCAATAGCCTGGCGTACCTCCTGCGGGAAGTAGTACACCGGTTCCGTTTTAGAGTACTACTTCATGTTAGAAACTCACTCCCGCTCCAATACCCGGTGAAACTTCAACAAATGCTGCTCATCAGCTTCATTATAGATACAAAGGATCAATGTAGACTTCTTACGGCGGTCGTTGTGAAAAAGGATTTTGATCGGATTGTGCACATACCCGTTGTCTTCAAAGAGCAGAATTTGTTTGTTGCGGGTAGGCAAGCGGAAGCGCTCCAATTCCGCCGCATCGCGGGGTAGGGGAAGGTCGCCGTAGCCTTCTTCTTTTAAAAATTGCCTAACCATAGCATAGCTATGCTCCAGCTTGGAGCCGGCGAATATCGTGCGGTATTCATATCCATCGCTATATCCCCCCAGATAATCGGTATCGGCGGGGGGAAAGTCTTCACGCAGTGCCATACGTATCGTTTATATTTGCCCTGCTGTTTTTTCTTTGAGAGCATGTTTGGAGGTCGGATTTGCAGCCTGAATAGCTTGCCCGAATATACTTCAGGGATTACCTCCAGTCATGCACTTAAAAAAAAGTGCTGTTTTGTAGCCCAAAGTTTGACCTCCAAACATGCTCTGAGTGACTACAGTTGAGCGATCACAGTTTTATTACCCTTTACCTTTTGACCGATTTCAACTTTTATTTTGGCATCCAAAGGTAGCAATATATCCACTCTGGAACCAAACTTGATGAACCCCATATCTTCGCCTTGCTTTACCTTTTCGCCAACTTGCAGATAAGTCTTGATCCGTTTGGCCATGGCGCCGGCAATTTGCCGCAAGAGAATTTCTTCTTTACCATTATCGATCACTACTGTAGTGCGTTCATTTTCCATCGAAGATTTTGGATGCCATGCCACCAAATACTTTCCGGGGTGGTATTTGAAATAATTAACCGTTCCACTGACCGGGTTTCGGTTGATATGTACATTGGTAGGCGACATAAAAATGGAGACCTGAATGCGTTTGTCTTTAAAGTATTCCGGCTCTTCCGTGGTTTCTATGACGACGACTCTGCCATCGGCTGGAGCGTAGACCAACTGGTCATCCATTTGCTGAATTTTCCTAATGGGGTCGCGAAAAAACTGCAGCACCAGCAGAAAGAAAATCAGGGATACCAATCCGGTCAAAATCAAACCAACTGGCCAAAGAAAACGCACAGCAATATTGACCAAAATCAATATTGCCAATAAAGTAATCAAGAGGCGATGGCCTTCCCGGTGAATTTTCATCATCTTTATTTTACAGCTCTAGATCCTCCGGCGTACAATGCCTGAGAGGAATTTTTTGCAAAAATAAGAACTTCTGGTCTATTCCGGGAGTTACCTCATCCACAATAAATAGGCTGTGGCGTAGGGCAACATAAAAATAAACCCGTCGAACCGATCAAGGAACCCGCCATGACCAGGTAATAGCCCGCCGGAGTCTTTGACTTGCATGCTTCGTTTAAGCATTGATTCTACCAAATCTCCCAAGGTGCCAAAGACCGAAACAATGGCTGCCAGGGCCAACCAGTGTACAAAGTCGAGTTCTGGGAGGTATTTAGAAAGGAGGAAACTGATCAAAAAAGTAATAGCAAGACCACCAATGGTACCTTCCCAGGTTTTTTTCGGAGAAATGCGTGGGAACAATGGTGTTTTACCAATTAGAGACCCCACTGCGTAGGCGCCGGTATCATTACTCCAGGATAGTAACAGTAGACCAAAGACGGTATCTGCGTAAAAATATTCGCCATCGAAGGCGATAAAATCGAGTAAGGCAAAGGGTACACCAATGTAGATCATGCCCAGCATCATAAAGGCGATGTTGAGAAAAGGATTGTTAGAATTGGTGTACAATTCATACAAAAATGCCGTAAATAGAAAAGGAGAGGCCAAAAATGCCGAAAGGGATATAAAGACTTCCCGGTTTTGCGCCAAATCCAATTGCACAACAGTGCTAATGATAAAGGGAACCAACCCCAAGCCCATGCCAATGATGATCCGCACATAGTCTCGTTGGGTGTATCTATCCAATACCATATTCAGAAATTCCCACAAACATAGGGCGGTGACAATGGCAAACAGTAATACAAAGGAATAGCGTCCGGCATATAATCCACCCAACATCAGTACGACAAAAAATATACCGGTAAATAATCTTCTCAACAATCCACTCATGCGGTCTCAGCTTGGTTTGATTTTAGAATGTAGCGCCCCAGCAAAATGCAGAGGATCAAGGACGCCAATCCACTTACCCAGTTGGCTTCGTCCTGGCTTTCCAGATTTAGATTTTCCAGCTCATTGCCATAAAAATATTGTGCAGCTACCTGGAAGCCATTAAAAAATAAGTGAGCAAGGATGGGAATCCAAAGGTTTTTTGTCCAATAAAACAAATATCCTAGTATTGCCCCCAACAACATTCGGGGGATAAATCCCTCAAATTGTAAATGGAATGCGCTAAAAATAATGGCTGTCCCCCAAATTGCCAAATGTGGACGTGCAAAAGCCCTTTGCAATAGCTGTTGAATCAACCCCCGAAAGAGCAATTCTTCCCCCAATGCTGGAATGACCGCCACGACTAAAAGATTGAGCAGTAGCTCTCCGGGTGTTTCCATGACTAGTAGCCCTTTGATCAGATCTGTTGCCTCGCTCTCCATGCTGGTGGCCCAGTTGGGAAGTGGTAATTGTTGGTTAAGCCAATAAGATAATTGAGCTAGGGGAAAGGAAACCAAAACGAGTAAAATTCCAAAGGAAATATCTCGGCTTGAAGGCCAATGGTCCATTTTTAAAAAGGCAAAACTACGGCGCCGGTAAAAGAACCAGGCGGCAAATAAGCTGGGAACGGTAAAGGTCATGAAGTGGCTAATGAGGTTGACCTCCCGTACCAGATTGCGTTCGGCTTTCGGGCTGTTTTCTGACAAACTGCCAAGAAGGGCAGCAAAATCAAGGCCCTTGGCCTGACTGATTAGGAATACAATGCCGCTGCCCAACATGGCTCCCAAAAGTAAGCCCAGAATCAGCAACAACGCGATCATCGCGATGGGGGGCTCAGGGGGTGAAATATTTTGGTCTTCGTTTTGATCAGGTAAATCCATGCCTACATTTTTCGTAAATTTACCCCAAAATTCTAAAATGCTCCGGTAAGGAGAAATTTATATCCGGTTTTCTCTTTTCAAGGAAGAGGAAAATTACTGATTCTACAAATATCGAATGTATGACTCGACTGAGTGTCAATATCAATAAAGTGGCTCTGATTCGCAACTCTCGTGGAGAGAATTTACCTGATTTAGTACAGGTTGCTAAGGATTGTGAGGCCTTTGGTGCTGAAGGCATTACCGTGCACCCACGGCCTGATGAGCGACATGTGCGTTACGATGATATCCCTGCGCTACAACCTATTGTAACGACTGAATTTAATATTGAGGGCAATCCCAATGAGCGATTTTTGAAACTGGTCCTCGACAATCCGCCAACACAATGCACCTTGGTCCCTGATGCTCCGGGGGTACTGACTTCCAGCCAAGGGTGGGACACCATTGGCCAGGCAACCTTCCTCAAAGAGGTCATCGCCCGACTGAAAGCGGCGGGCATCCGGGTGTCTGTTTTTGTAGATGCAGAAGAAAAATATATCGAAGGGGCCAAAAATGTAGGGGCCGATCGCATTGAATTTTATACCGGACATTTTGCTAAGCAGTATCTTTCCGATCCGGAAAAAGCAGTTGCTCCCCACCGAAGTTGTGCCCAACTGGCCAATGAGATAGGTATTGGCATCAATGCCGGACACGATTTGAACCTTGATAATCTGCGTTTTTACCAGCAGGAGGTGCCAGGTTTACTAGAAGTATCTATTGGACATGCACTGATCAGCGATGCCTTGTATTATGGTTTGCAAAATACCATCCAAATGTACCTGAGTAAACTGAAGTAGGTCTTGGGAAATGCTATTTGCAAAAGTTGGATTCGGCTATTCGGGGGCTTGGCAATAATGGGGGGGCATAAAATTCATCAATTTTTTTTCGTCAAAGAGCCTAACTTTTCTGCGGCTTCCGGGACAATAAGGCAACAAAAAATTAAGGAAAAGTTAACATAAAGCAGCTTTTTTTCGGTTGAAACGTTACCCAAGAGTTACCTTGGGATTGACTTAATGTAAAGGAGACACCATTTAAAAAACTTTAAGAAAAGTAACTAAAAACAAATAAGTCTTTCTACTTTTGTGGTTGGTATACTCAAAATTAGTTCAAAAAATATCCCTATTGGTTTTACTAACTCACTGATTTTTAGCTTTCTATTATAAACCATTGAGTGAGCGGTTTTATGATTTCTAGAAAAAACGAACATTCATTAGTAAGCAAAAAGAAAGAGCCTTTCCCAAAATGAGTTGGATACATTTGGAAGAAATATTGTTCAGAGATAAATCTCCCCGTTACAAAATCGGGGCAAGTCGTGGTCAAGTTATAATATAAACTACGAGTGACCTTTAGAGGCGTCGATTTATGTTTTCGAATGACACTGAGTCACGAGGTTTGTCAAAGAATCAGAAATATAAAGAGAAGTTAGCCACGGAATAGTTTGCTTTAGCAATCTATTGGTTGGGCTAGCCGTGTAATATTTTTAGGTCAACAAAATTGGATTATTATGAAAAAAACTTCACTAGTTTTACTGCTAGTGCTGTTCGCCATTGGTGCTGCCCTAGCCCAGCGTACAGTAAAAGGCACAGTTACAGACATGGAAGGTGAACCCCTTATTGGCGCCAGTATTCTGGTTAAAGGGACTTCTACTGGTACCATTACTGATTTCAACGGTGCTTATTCCCTTAACGTTCCCGAAGGAAGTGACATGTTGGTGGTTAGCTACACCGGTTTCAACACCAAAGAGGTGGCAATCGGAACAGCTTCCAGCATTGACATCAGTCTTGAAGAAGGGGTAACCCTGAACGAGGCGGTGGTAACTGCTTTGGGTGTAAAACGTGACAAAAAATCACTAGGTTATGCTACTCAGGAAGTAGGTGGTGAGGAAGTGTCTAAAGTAAAAGACGTCAACTTCATCAACTCTCTTTCCGGTAAAGTGGCTGGTGTAGACATCAAGCGTAGTAACACACTTGGTGGTTCTTCTAACGTAATCATTCGTGGTTACACTTCTTTAAGAAATGACAACCAGGCTCTTTTTGTGGTAGATGGTATCGTGATTAGCAATGCCAACACCAACACGGCGAACCAAAAAACTGGTCGTGGTGGTTATGACTTTGGTAATGCTGCCATGGACATCAACCCTGAAGACATTGAGTCTGTGAACGTATTGAAAGGTGCTGCGGCAACCGCTCTTTATGGTTCACGTGCAGCCAATGGTGTTATTTTGATTACCACTAAGAAAGGAACCAAAGGAAAAGGTTTAGGTGTGACTGTGAACAGTGGCTACACCCTGGGTAACATCGACGAAAGCACTTTCATCCGTTACCAAAAGGAGTACGGTCCTGGTTACACCAACTTTAACGATTTCTATCCAAACGGTGGTTTGGAGTATTTTGACTTCGACGGTGATGGTGTAAACGAGGATGTATCTCCTGTTTATGAAGATGCCTCATTTGGTGAGAAGTTTGATCCTAACCGTATGGTTGGTGACTGGAGATCTTTCTACAAAGAATGGGACAAATATGAGTACGGTCAATTGTTCCCATTTGTAGGAGCAGAAAATGACGCTTCTTATTTCTACCAAACCTCTAAGACTTTCAACACTAGCGTGGCTATCGACGGTGGTGGAGAAAACAGTTCTTACCGTTTGAGCTACACTTACTTTGACATGGATGGTATCCTGCCAAACAGTAACATTCAAAAGAATACGATTTCTTTTAGTGGTGGATACGATTTGACGGATAAATTGACGGTGTCTTCTTCTGTAAACTATATATTTACTGAAGGTATCGGTCGTTACGGTACGGGTTATGACAACAGAAACCCTAACCAATCTTTCCGCCAATGGTATCAGGTAACTACTGACTTTGTCGATTTGGAAGATGCCTATAACGCAACGGGTAAGAACATTTCCTGGAACCCTTATGGTTCATTGGATCCTGCTCGTGCTACGGTACCTCACTACTTTGACAACTACTACTTCAACGCTTACGAAAACTTCTCAACTGACAATCGTTCTCGTCTCTTCGGTAACATCCAAGCGGACTATGAAGTAACCGATTGGTTGAGCATTACCGGACGCATCACTACGGACCGTTACTCAGAATTGCAAGAAGAGCGTATCGCTATTGGTTCTGTTGATGTTTCTAAATATGAGCGTTACAACCGTTCTTTCTACGAAAACAACTACGACCTCTTTGCCGTTATAAACAAGGACTTTGGTGATAAATTCAACCTGGGTGCGATGGCTGGTGCGAACGTAAGAACGTCATTGATCGAATCAATCCGTGCCAAAACCAACGGTGGTTTGGTAAGCCCAGGTGTATACTCTTTGTCTAACAGTGTTAGCTCTATTGAGGCGCCAACGGAATCTTATGTTCCTAAGGAAGTGCATGGCTACTATGCTCGTGCTTCTTTTGGTTATGACCGCTTTTTGTACTTGGATTTGACCGGCCGTTATGACATTTCTTCAACCTTGCCTGTTGGTGACAACAAATACTTCTATCCTTCTGCATCTTTGAGTTTTGTGTTCTCAGAACTGATCAACTCTGATGTATTGGATTTTGGTAAGTTGCGTTTGAACTATGCAGAGGTGGGTAATGATGCTCCTGCGCTAAGTCTTTATGACAACTATGTAGCGGGTACACCATTTAACGGAAATGCAGTGGCTTCCTTCCCAAGCACGCAAAACAATCCATTTTTGCTGCCAGAGAGAACAGAAAGTATTGAGGCGGGTTTGGAATTGAGCTTCCTGAAGAGAAGACTTGGATTGGACCTGTCTGTATACGAATCTAACTCCTTTGATCAGATTTTCAACGTAACGACATCTGCTGCAACAGGTAACTTGAGCAAGTATGTAAATGCCGGTCAAATGCAGAACCGTGGTGTTGAATTAGCATTGAACTTAGGTATTGTAAGAAGCACTGATTTCAACTGGGATATGCGTATCAACTGGGCTACCAACAAGAGTGAGGTGATCGAGCTGTTTGGTGACCAAACTAACCTACAGTTGGCTAGCTTGCAAGGTGGTATTACCATCAATGCTACAGTTGGAGAAGCTTACGGTACTATCCGTGGTACCAACTTTGTATTTGACGACAATGGTGCACCAATCGTTTATCCTCACTGGCACAGTGGTGTTCGCTATAGAAAAACAGCTGCTCCTGAAGTGATTGGCGATATCAACCCAGATTGGCGCGGAGGTGTGAACAACAGCTTCAGCTATAAGAACGTGGCACTGAGCTTCCTGATCGATATTCAGAAAGGTGGTGACTTCTTCTCATTGGATACTTGGTATGGATTCGCTACTGGTTTGTATGACAACTCTGTGGGAACCAACAAAAATGGTAACCCAATCCGTGACACCCCAGATAATGGCGGTGGTACTTTCATCGATGGTGCTGTAGTTGAAACAGGTACTGATGAAAACGGAGTGCCTATTTCTGACGGTACACCTAACACAGAAGCTTTCTATACTGCTGACGTATACTCTTCACTGGGATATGTTTACGCACCAAATGCACTGCACGTATACGACGCATCTTATGTGAAACTGCGGGAATTGTCCTTGACTTATACTTTGCCTAAGTCTGTGGTTGATAAGACCCCATTCCAAGGTTTGGATATTTCTTTGATAGGAAGAAACTTGTGGATTATCAGCAAAAATACCGAATACTCTGACCCAGAAGCTGGTTTGAGTGCTGGTAACATTCAAGGATACCAATCAGGTGCTTATCCTTCAGTAAAAGAATACGGATTTAACATTAGAGCACGATTCTAATTGATCCCGTTCTTTCATCCGGGCAGATTGGTCTCTTGAGGCCCATTCGCCCGGATACTTTAACTATCGACAATTAGAATATTTCTTTTAGTTGTTGAGTTTAAATGTTCTAAAACTTTAAGTGCAATGAAAAAAATATTAATTCTTTGTTTGGTTACTATGGGCTTTGCCGCTTGTAATAGTGACATAACAGATATCAATGTTGATATCAAGAATCCGAGTGAGGTTTCTGCCGGAGCCTTGTTTGCGAATGCTACGATCTCACTTTCTGATTTTTTGGCGAGCACAAACGTGAATACCAATAACTTCCGTTTGTGGTCTCAGCAGTGGGCACAAACCACTTATGCTGATGAATCAAACTATGATTTGATTACTCGTGACGTAAATGGCAATACTTGGGATCGTTTATATGCAACTGTATTGCGTGACGTTCGCGGTGTAGCTGCTTTGGTCGCTGAGGATCCATTTTTGAACGATGAGAACAAGCGCAATCAAACGGCAATCGCTGAAGTAGTGGAAATCTTTACTTGGACTATCCTGGTGGATATCTTTGGAGATATTCCTTACTCTCAAGCATTTGGCGACGATGTAACTCCTGCTTATGATGATGATGCAGCTATTTACGCTGACCTCGCGGCTCGCCTGGATAAAGCCATCAGTGACCTGAGTGGCGCTAGCGAAATGGGCGGTGCTGACTTGATCTACGGTGGTGACGTTAGCAAGTGGAGAAAAATGGCCAACTCTTTGAAATTGCGTATGGCTATCCGCATGGCTGATGTTGATGCTGCTAAAGCTAAAAGTATGGCAGAAGCCGCTGTAGCTGACGGTGTTTTCACTTCCAGCGCTGACGATTTCGAGTTGGCTTACACCTCGGCAACACCAAACACCAACCCATTGTGGGAAGATTTGGTGCAAAGTGGTCGTTCTGACTTCGTTATTGCCAATACCCTGGCTGATTACATGAATGACTTGGAAGACCCACGTCGTCCATTCTATTTCAGAGATCAGTATGAAGTGTATGATTCTATGACAATGCAAACCTCTGTTGAGTGGGTAGGTGGTATTTACGGCGCCAATAACGCTTATAATGCCAATTCTCACCCAGGTACACTTTTGTTGGATCCTACCTTCCCAGGTACGAATATGGACTATACTGAAGTATTGTTCTTGTTGGCTGATGCTGCTGCCAGAGGTTTCTCTGTTGGTGGTACTGTGGAAGACTTCTACGCAATGGGTATTACCAATTCTATTTTGGAATGGGGTGGTACTCAGGAAGATGCTGATGCTTACTTGGCTCAGCCTGAGGTAGCTTACGCTACTGCTGCTGGTGACTGGAAAGCTAAAGTTGGTTTCCAAAAGTGGTTGGCTTTGTACAACCGTGGTTTCGAAGCTTGGAGTACTTGGAGACTTTATGATGCTCCTGCTATGAATATTGCTCAGGACGCAGGTACCTTGCCTCCACTGAGATATACTTATCCGGTAGATGAGTATTCTTTGAACGAAGAAAGCGTAAAAGCAGCCGGTGCTACTATCGGTGGTGATGATTTGATGACCTCAGTATTCTGGGACATGAACTAATCATGCTAATACGTTAAGTTGATAATCTAGAAGGGCCGATTCATTACTTGTTAGTGAATCGGCCCTCTTCGTTTCATTTCGTTAGTCCATGTTTGGAGGTAGTCACTCAGGCTGCAAATTTTAGTCCTTGGAACCTCTTTTCGGCTATTTTATCGTCCGTCTCGGCTCAGCCGAGATGTACTCAAAAATGAGCCTCGCGAGCACCCCAAACCTGCACTTAGGTTCCTTTCTTTATATCTCAATGGTATAATGATAGCCACCGGAGGCCTCCTCCTTTTTTTTCGGTGCGTTTGGAGCCACCACAGTGTATTGAATTTGTTGTTTGGGTTGGGGCTTTTCTTTTGGCAGCTTGAAATGGATATTGATCTTTTTGTGAAAAACAACTTTGAGCTTTCGGTTTTTCGGCACTTTAAACTGGAATAGCTTAACCACCCTCATGGCCTCCTGGTCGCAACCGTATCCAATACCCGTCATTATTTTGGCGTCGGTTACCTCTCCTTTATAGTTAATGGTGTATTCCACCCTGACGGTGCCCTCTATTTTTGCTTTCAAGGCTTCCTGGGGATATTTTAGATGTTCTCTGATAAATGCCCTCATGGCTGTAACTCCACCTTCATAGAAAGCCTTTTTGATGAAATGCTTGTCCTTCTTCTCTTTTCCGGGATGCGACATTATTTTTCTTTTAAATAGCTTCAATGATTTACAACAAGGTAATTGAATTTTCTGTTTTTTTCAATGCTGAGGTAATGGCAGCATTGAAAAGGCGCCCTGATTTCACTTTTTTTGGAAAAATTATCATTATCCCAAACATTGACAAATTGTAGGCGTTTTCTTATATTGAAGAATAACCCAGAACCATTATAGACCGTGTGAATGAGACAAAGTGAATTCCTTCAATATATCCAATACGAAAAGCATTTTTCTCCCCATACAATCGAAGCCTACCGTAAAGATTTGGCTCAGTTTTTTCTATATTTAAAAGACAAACTCGAATTTGCTCAGCTGGAAAATATTTCTCACCACCAAATTCGATCCTGGGTTGTGGAGTTGATGACCCTGGGAATGTCTACCCGTACGATTCGCCGCAAGCTGTCTACTTTAAAGACCTATTTTAGGTTTTTACAAAAAAGAGGATACCTGTTTCACAATCCTATGCTGAAAGTTAACACGCCAAAGGTGAGCAAACGATTGCCATCAGTGATAAAGATGGAATCTATGGAGTTACTCTTCGATCGACTCGAATTTGGTACAGACTTTACCGGCCGACGAAATCGCTTAATCCTGGAAATATTGTATCATACAGGCCTGCGTCGTTCAGAATTGATTCAATTGAAGGTAGCAGATGTTGATTTATCGCAGCGACAGCTGAAAGTGATGGGAAAAGGGAATAAAGAGCGCTTGGTGCCATTTGGAAGTGACTTAGGCGAATCCATTGACGCCTATTTGGAACAAAGAAAGGCCTGCTTTCCAAATAGCCCGCATACACAACTCGTTTTGACCGACCAGGGAAAACCAGTCTATCCAAAATTGATCTACAATATAGTAAAACGCTATTTATCTATGGTGACCACTGTTGAACAGCGAAGCCCTCACGTGTTGCGCCATTCATTTGCCACCCATTTATCTGAAAATGGCGCCGACCTGAATGCCATCAAGACGCTCTTGGGGCATTCTAATCTGGCGGCGACACAAATCTATACCCACAATTCCATTGAAAAACTAAAAAAAGTGTACCAACAGGCTCACCCTAAAGCACAAACGGAAGACTGATCTGAACTTCCGCTGGGGTTTGGTTTTATTTAATCACCAAAAAAGAATTGTTTATGAGAGTTCACACAGAAGCCGTTCAATTCAAGGCGGACCAGAAATTAATCGAATTTATAGAAAGGAAATTGAATAAAATGGAGCAATACTTCGATCGGATCATCGAAGCAAATGTTACCCTTAAACTTGAAAATTCAGGACAAGTGAAAGATAAAGTAGCCGAAGTGCGACTTACCGTACCAGGCGAGGTGCTTTTTGCCAAAGAAACAAATAAAACCTTTGAGGCCTCAATTGATAGTGCCACGGATGCCTTGAGAAGGCAACTGATGAAATACAAAGACAAAATTAAAGCATAATACCAAGAGAGCCAAACATATAAAGTGTCATTCAGATCAAGGAGGAGTCTTTCGAGGCTCCTTTTTTTGTGCCGGTTAGCACTCGGGAATTATTTATCTTTGGGCTGTGTTATGCTTTTGATCTTAGTGTCGGAGCGGTTTTTTTCGAGGCACTAAAAAAAAATGCATAAAAAAATAAATGAGTGTTTTTTGTTTAGACAAAAACTTCTATCTTTGCAATCGCTTTGAGAAAATGATCTCGAAGAGAACTTTTGAAAAGCTATTTTCACCGATAAAAATTCAGGTTTTTCAACCATTGAAACCCGAATTGCCGGCACAGCTCAGTTGGCCAAAGTTGTCCTGATTTAAATTGGGATGATTCGCGGGGAGTTTATTTTAAAAATTGCCCTGTTAAACCTACCGAGCTATGGTTGAAAATAGGACTATGCCAGCATAGCTCAGTTGGCCAGAGCAGCTGATTTGTAATCAGCGGGTCGGGGGTTCGAATCCCTCTGCTGGCTCATCGTTTTAAGTTGCCGTAAAAGAGGGCAACATTATTTTGAATTTTATCGATGGGAGTGCGCCGGAGTTGGAGAGCCGGGGCAGACTGTAAATCTGTTGCTTTCAGCTGAGTAGGTTCGAATCCTACCACTCCCACTAGATGTTCCTTGTGAATTGGGGCATTGCTGACACCTTTATAAAAGATAAGGGTGGAGAATTGAAATTCATGTTCCACTTAATGTGGAAACAAATAAGCGGGCGTAGCTCAGTTGGTAGAGCATCAGCCTTCCAAGCTGAGGGTCGCGGGTTCGAGTCTCGTCGCCCGCTCATATTTTACAACCAATGTAGCTCCTAAGCATACATCTGTTCTACTAAAGTGGGAATTGGTGTAGCCGGGGTTTCTTCCGGCAAATATTTAGGCTACCAGGTGAATACTAGCCAATGTAGCTCAGGGGTAGAGCACTTCCATGGTAAGGAAGGGGTCGGGGGTTCAATTCCCTTCATTGGCTCAAATAAGGACCATTTTTAATCTGATTATCATAATTATACAAAATTTAACTACCGATGGCTAAGGAAACTTTTAAGAGAGATAAACCGCACTTGAATATCGGTACGATTGGCCACGTAGACCACGGTAAAACTACCCTTACGGCGGCAATCACCAGTGTTCTGGCCGACCAGGGATTCGCCGAAAAGAAGGACTACGATTCTATCGATGCGGCTCCTGAAGAAAAAGAAAGAGGTATTACCATTAATACCGCGCACGTAGAATATGAAACTTCTAAGCGTCACTACGCACACGTAGACTGTCCAGGTCACGCTGACTATGTAAAAAACATGGTAACAGGTGCTGCACAAATGGACGGTGCTATTTTGGTAGTTGCTGCTACTGATGGTCCTATGCCACAGACACGCGAACACATTCTTTTGGCGCGCCAGGTTGGTGTACCTAAGATTGTTGTTTTTATGAATAAAGTCGACTTGGTCGACGACGAAGAAATGCTCGAACTTGTAGAAATGGAAGTTCGTGAATTACTTGATCAGTACGAATTCGGAGGTGATGACGCCGCTGTGATTCAAGGTTCTGCATTGAAAGCTTTGGAAGGTGATAGCGATGCTATTGCTAAAATCCAGGAGCTGATGAATGCGGTTGATGAGCAAATTCCTGAGCCAGTTCGTGCTGTTGATAAAGATTTCTTGATGCCTATCGAGGATGTATTCTCTATCACAGGTCGTGGTACAGTTGCTACTGGACGTATCGAACGTGGTGTGATCAACACAGGTGATCCTGTTGAGATCGTGGGAATGATGAAAGAAGGTGAGAAGCCATTGACTTCAACGGTAACGGGTGTTGAGATGTTCCGCAAAATTCTTGATCGCGGTGAAGCTGGTGACAACGCTGGTTTGTTGTTGCGTGGTATTGAAAAAGAAGCAATCAAGCGCGGAATGGTTATCTGTAAGCCTAAGTCTGTAAATCCACACAAACACTTTAAGTGTGAGGTTTATGTACTGAGCAAAGAAGAAGGTGGCCGTCACACGCCATTCTTCAACGGATACCGTCCTCAGTTCTACTTCCGTACCACTGACGTAACCGGAGATGTAACTTTGCCAGAAGGTGTAGAAATGGTAATGCCTGGTGATAACGTAACACTTGAGGTGAAACTGTTGAATACCATCGCAATGGAAAAAGGCCTTCGTTTCGCAATTCGTGAAGGTGGACGTACAGTAGGTGCAGGTCAGGTAACTGAAATCATCGAGTAAGAAGTAAGTAATTTACTACAGAGAAATATCGAGAAATAGTGAAAATTAAGCATCTCTGCTGAGGTGCTTAATTTTTCGCTTGTAATAAAGGGTGAAACTAAGGGCAAATAAAAGCAGCTTGGTTACTCAAAATACGGGCATAGCTCAACTGGTAGAGCGACGGTCTCCAAAACCGTAGGCTGGGGGTTCGATTCCTCCTGCCCGTGCTAAAAACTGGTAACGAATACCGGTTGAATTAAACAGCGAGATTCTAGAGAGATGGAAAGAATTAAACTTTATATCAAAGAAAGTTACAACGAGTTAATCAATAAAGTAACCTGGCCTACTTGGTCGGATTTGCAAAGCACTACTGTTGTTGTGATTGTTGCTTCCCTGATCATGGCGCTGCTTGTTTTTGGAATGGACGCAATTTCCAACATGGTAACTGATTTTATTTATAGCTTGAGTGCGTAATTGTAGATCCCACTAATAATAGTTGAACCAGATGTCTGAGGAAAAAAGATGGTATTCTTTAAGGGTGATTTCCGGAAAAGAACGCAAAATCAAGGAGCGAATTGAACTTGAGGTGCAGCGTTCCGGCTGGGAAGACTTTGTTACCCAAGTATTGGTACCTACGGAAAAGGTGTATAAAATCCGCAACGGTAAAAAAGTTATTTCTGAAAGAAACATCTTGCCCGGATATATTCTCATCGAAGCACTTCCCAGTAAGTTTTCTGGTGAAATGATTCAAGCCATCGCCAATATTCCTAATGTTATCCATTTTCTAGGACGCAACAACCCTATTCCAATGCGGACCAATGAGGCCAACCGCATGTTGGGTAAAGTGGATGAATCTCAAGACGCTGGTGAATCATTGATCGAACCATTCATCGTTGGAGAAACCGTCAAAATTATCGACGGTCCTTTCAGCGAATTTGTCGGTGATATTCAAGAGGTTAATGAAGAGAAGAAGAAGCTGAAAGTAATCGTAAAGATCTTCGGCCGTGGTACAGAAGTAGAGTTGAATTTTATGCAAGTTGAAAAACAAGCATAACAGCATATTTTAAAACTGAGACTTTAGTTCCTTGTTTCAGGAGGAAGCTTCCCTAGAGTCTGGTGATAAATGAATCTTTTAAAATTGCAAAGAGATGGCAAAGGATATAGAAACTTTTATCAAACTCCAGGTTAAGGGAGGCCAGGCAAATCCCGCACCTCCAGTTGGTCCTGCCTTGGGTGCCAAAGGGGTAAATATCATGGAATTCTGTAAGCGCTTCAACGCAAGAACACAGGATGACATGGGCAAGGTTTTGCCGGTAATCATTACGGTTTTTAAAGACAAGTCTTTTGACTTTGTCATTAAAACGCCACCAGCAGCTATTCAATTGATGGAGGCTGCTAAACTCAAAAAGGGTTCTCCTGAATCTAACCGAAATAAGGTTGGATCAGTGACCTGGGACCAGGTAAAAGCGATCGCCGAAAATAAAATGGTTGACCTCAATGCGTTCAGCATCGAGTCAGCGATGAAAATGGTTGCTGGAACAGCCAGAAGCATGGGGGTTATCGTAAAAGGTACTGCTCCATGGGAAGGTGAAGGTTCTAGCGATAATTAATTATAAAAGGAAGGGAGTTCCAATTTGAATTGGGACGCTATCACCTCAAAATTATTAAAAATGGCAAAAGTAGGAAAAAAGCGGGCAGCAGCTAATGCCAAAGTGGATGCTAATAAACAGTATTCATTGGAAGAAGCTATGGCGCTCGTGAAAGAGGTCAACACAACAAAATTTGATGCTTCTGTCGACCTGCACATTCGCCTGGGAGTTGATCCTAGAAAAGCCGATCAAGCCTTGCGTGGCACGGTATCTCTGCCACACGGAACGGGTAAAACCAAATCTGTAATGGTATTCTGTACTCCTGATAAGGAGGAAGAAGCTAAGGCTGCTGGTGCTGACTACGTAGGTCTGGACGAACTGATCGATAAAGTTCAGGGGGGATGGACCGATGTGGACGTAGTGATCGCCATGCCTCAGGTAATGGCAAAGGTGGGCCGAATTGGTCGGACATTGGGCCCTCGTGGTTTGATGCCAAACCCCAAGACGGGAACCGTTACCCAGGATGTCGGGGCAGCAGTAGCAGACGTGAAAAAGGGTAAAATCTCTTTCCGCGTTGATAAATATGGAATTATTCATGCTTCAATAGGCCGCGTTTCCTTTAATCCTGATCAATTAAAGGACAATGCAAACGAGTTACTCGGTACCCTGATGAAAATGAAACCTTCAACGGCAAAAGGCGTTTATGTTAAGTCTGTTACCGTAGCCAGTACCATGAGTCCTGGTGTGAAGGTGGATACAAAATTTCTTCGTTAAGCCTTTAAAAACATCAAGATAAAATGACCAGAGCAGAAAAAACAGCTGCCATTGAAGTATTGAAGGAAAAATTTGAGAATACTCAGTTTTTTTACCTGACAGATGCTTCAACCTTGACGGTAGCACAGGTCAACCAGTTTCGTGGAATGTGTTATGAGAAAGGCATTGAGATGAAAGTGGTGAAAAACACCCTTGCCATCAAAGCGCTGGAATCTTTCCCGGAAGAAAAAAATTACGCTAATCTTTATGACGCCCTTAAAGGCCCAACTGCTATCCTGTTTACGGAGACTGCAAGTTTGCCCGCTAAGGTGCTAAAAGAATTCAGAAAAGAGGCTGATAAGCCTGTTCTGAAAGCGGCTTACATCGATACAGATATCTTCGCAGGTGATGACCAGATCGAACCGCTGACGAAATTGAAGTCAAAGGAAGATCTCGTTGCCGAAGTTATCGCATTGCTCCAATCACCAGCAAAAACGGTGGTCAGCTCTTTGAAGTCTGGTGGGTCTACCATCATGGGCTTGCTCAAAGCGCTGGAGGAGAAAGGAGAGTAATCATTGCTCCCGTCCGGAGATGGCGAAACCGGAATAACAAATCGCCCATTGTGCATAGGTATGGCTTCCAAGCTTAATCGCACGATATATTTTTAATAAATTATCGTACAAATTTTAAAAACCATTCAAAATGGCAGATCTAAAAGAATTTGCAGAACAGTTGGTAAATCTCACCGTTAAAGAGGTAAACGAACTGGCTGGAATATTGAAAGACGAATATGGCATTGAACCTGCTGCTGCAGCTGTAGCAGTTGCTGCTGGCCCTGCTGCTGGCGGTGGAGAAGGCGGCGGCGCTGCTGAAAAAACTGAGTTCGACGTTGTATTGGAATCCGCAGGTGGCGCTAAGCTCAAAGTGGTTAAAGAGGTGAAATCTTTACTTGGCCTGGGCTTGAAAGAAGCTAAGGAATTAGTAGACGGTGCTCCTAGTGTATTGAAGCAAGGTGTTGCTAAGGAAGAAGCCGAGTCTATTAAGACTGCTTTGGCTGATGCTGGAGCTACGGTTGAACTGAAGTAATTACCTGCCAAAGACTGGGTTTAGGTTTATAACCAAAAAATAACCCGGTTTTTGGAGCAAAAAGGCTTAGCGAGTTGTTACCAACTGGCTAAGCCTATTGTTGTATAGATAAAGTTCAAGTTCTACGTTCCTTTGACAAAAGTTGTTGTCAAGCCAAAATATGAGCAAAAAGCGCTTTTACAAGCGTGGGGTTATCATTTTTAATTGACTCTGAACCGCAGAATTTGTCAAAGAACCAAGTTTTATTGAACTATTTACCTGTTTAATGGGTATTATTTCTGTGTCGGTGGTTGAAGAGACGCTTTGATCGCCAAAAAAAATCAAATTTGCAGATGACATCAAACAGTAAGGTACAAACTGCCGAAAGTCTACGGATCAATTTTGGCAAAATCAAACTCTCCTCTCAGTACCCTGATTTGCTTGAAATACAGTTGAAGTCCTTTCAGGAATTCTTCCAGTTGGAGACTACCCCAGAAAACAGGGTCAATGAAGGACTTTATAAAGTATTTCAGGAAAATTTCCCAATTACTGATGCCAGAAACATTTTCGTACTAGAGTTTCTGGACTACTTTATCGATCCTCCACGCTACACCATCGAAGAGTGTATGCAGCGAGGTTTGACTTACAGTGTACCCCTGAAGGCCAAATTGCGCCTTTCCTGTAATGACGAAGAACACGTCGATTTCCAAACGATCATCCAGGATGTTTTCTTAGGAAACATTCCGTACATGACACCAAAGGGAACTTTCGTGATCAACGGTGCAGAAAGAGTTATTGTCTCTCAGTTGCACCGATCTCCCGGTGTGTTCTTTGGGCAAACTTTCCACCCCAATGGTACTAAGATTTATTCCGCCCGGGTCATTCCTTTTAAAGGGGCTTGGATGGAATTCGCTACGGATATTAATACGGTGATGTATGCCTATATCGACCGTAAGAAAAAATTCCCGGTAACTACTCTTTTACGGGCTATCGGCTACGATTCTGATAAAGCCATTCTCGATATTTTTGACCTGGCAGACGAAATTTCAGCAACCCGCGAGGAACTTGAAAAAGCCATCGGCCGTAAACTGGCAGCCCGGGTATTGCGCACGTGGACAGAAGACTTTGTGGATGAAGATACTGGAGAGGTGGTTACCATCGAACGGAATGAAATCATCCTCGAACGTGATGTCGTGCTGGATGAGGACAATATTGAGTTGATCCTGGATGCGGAAATGGAAACCATTATCCTCCAGAAAGAAGAAATCGAACTGGATTACTCCATTATATATAATACGTTGCAAAAAGACCCTTCCAGTTCGGAAATGGAAGCGGTTCAGCATATCTATCGCCAATTGCGCGGTACTGATCCACCGGATGAGGAAACGGCAAGAGGCATTATCGACAAATTGTTTTTCTCCGATAAACGTTACAACCTGGGAGAAGTTGGTCGCTATAAGATCAATCGCAAACTCGGATTGGAAATTTCTAAGGAGACATTGGTGCTGACCAAAGAAGATATCATCGATATCGTAAAGTATTTGGTAGCACTGATGAACCAAAAGGCAGAAATTGACGATATCGACCACTTGAGCAATCGCCGGGTGCGGACGGTAGGCGAACAATTGTATGCGCAGTTTGGTGTCGGTCTGGCTCGTATGGCCCGGACCATCCGTGAAAGAATGAACGTACGGGATAACGAGGTCTTTACGCCCATCGATTTGATCAATGCGCGGACCCTTTCTTCTGTAATTAACTCTTTCTTCGGAACCAGTCAGCTGTCACAATTCCTCGATCAAACCAACCCACTTTCGGAGATTACGCACAAGCGCCGGATTTCAGCACTCGGACCTGGAGGTCTTTCGCGGGAACGTGCCGGGTTTGAGGTGCGAGACGTTCACTACTCTCACTATGGTCGCCTTTGTACTATTGAAACACCGGAAGGACCAAACATTGGTTTGATTTCCACCCTTTGTGTTCACGCTAAGGTGAATAAAATGGGATTTTTGGAAACACCATACCGGGCAGTAGTGGAAGGAGAAGTAGATGTGAAGAGTGAGGCCAAATATCTTTCTGCGGAAGGTGAAGACTTTAAGCGAATTGCTCAGGCCAATGCGCCTATCAATAACGAAACGGGGGCCTTCCTGTCTGATCGTGTGAAATGTAGGGAACATGGTGATTTCCCCGTGTTGGCACCGGAGGAGATCGAATTTATGGACGTTGCTCCTAACCAGATTGTAGGGGTTTCCGCATCCATGATTCCATTCTTGGAAAATGATGACGCCAACCGGGCCCTGATGGGATCTAACATGCAGCGTCAAGCGGTACCATTGATCCGTCCTTCCTCTCCAATTGTGGGAACAGGACTGGAAGGTAAAGTAGCGCGTGACTCCCGTATGTTGATCAACGCCGAAGGTGATGGTGTGGTAGAATATGTGGATGCTAATGAAATTGTCATCCGCTATGACCGCACAGAGGAAGAACAACTGGTTTCTTTTGAGGACAACCGCAAATCATATAGACTGACTAAGTTCATGCGGACCAACCAGGGTACGTGTATCAACTTGACGCCAATTGTACGTCGTGGTGATCGGGTACACCGTGGAATGATCCTTTGTGACGGTTACGCTACTGAAAAGGGCGAATTGGCACTTGGTCAAAACCTGAAAGTGGCATTTATGCCTTGGAAGGGATACAACTTTGAAGATGCCATCGTACTTTCCGAAAGGGTAGTGCGTGAGGATATCTTTACTTCACTACACATTGAGCACTTCGAACTGGATGTGCGGGATACCAAATTGGGCGAGGAAGAATTGACCAATGATATTCCAAACGTCAGTGAGGAAGCTACTAAGGACCTAGATGAAAACGGTATTATCCGCGTAGGTGCCTGGATCAAGGAAGGGGATATCCTGATTGGTAAGATTACGCCTAAAGGCGAATCTGACCCGACTCCTGAAGAAAAACTGCTGAGAGCGATCTTCGGTGATAAGGCCGGTGATGTGAAGGATGCTTCATTAAAAGCACCTCCATCTACTCAGGGGATTATCATTGATAAGCAGTTGTTCGCCCGGGCCAAGAAGGACAAAGTACAGAAGGCTCAGGAAAAGGATCAGCTGACTAAGCTGGATGACCAACATAAAATTGCCCTCAATGAATTGAAAACCATCCTGATCGATAAACTATTGGTTTTGGTGAAGGACAAGGTTTCGCAAGGTGTGAAGAGCATCTATGGAGAGCAATTGGTTCCCAAAGGCGTCAAGTTCAATCAGGAGCTGCTACGCGAAGTAGAATATGCCACTGTTGATTATAGCAACTGGACGGATGATGAGAACACTAATGCGCTGGTAGCAAGGTTGCTGCACAACTACAGCATCAAGACCAATGAGGAAGTAGGTCGTTATAAGCGTGAGAAATTCAATATCAGCATTGGTGATGAATTGCCTGCTGGTGTGTTGAAACTGGCTAAAGTATACCTGGCTAAGAAGCGCAAGCTGAAGGTGGGAGACAAATTGGCCGGTCGTCACGGTAACAAAGGAATTGTATCGCGGATTGTAAGATCTGAAGATATGCCATTCCTGGAAGATGGAACGCCTGTAGATATCGTATTGAATCCACTGGGGGTACCTTCTCGGATGAACCTCGGTCAGATTTTCGAGACCGTTTTGGGTTGGGCCGGTGAGAAAATGGGCGTCAAATTTGCAACGCCAATTTTTGACGGTGCCAGTCAAGATGAAATCGAGACTTACATCCAGAAGGCAAACTTGCCAAGCCTGGGGCAGACTTACCTCAGCGATGGAGAGACGGGAGACCGTTTCCACCAGCAAGCAACGGTGGGTGTGATCTACATGCTTAAACTTTCTCACATGGTAGACGATAAGATGCACGCACGTTCTATCGGACCATACTCATTGATTACGCAGCAACCATTGGGTGGTAAAGCCCAGTTTGGTGGTCAGCGTTTTGGTGAGATGGAAGTATGGGCATTGGAGGCCTTTGGTGCTTCCAACATCCTGCAGGAGTTGTTGACTATCAAGTCAGATGATATCAACGGCCGGGCGAAAGCATACGAAGCTATTGTGAAGGGAGACAATCTACCAACGCCAAATATTCCCGAGTCCTTTAACGTACTCGTGCACGAATTGCGTGGTCTGGCGCTTGATGTAAAATTTGACTAAATAAATCTTCCTGAAGTGGCGTTGGGGTTGCTTCGGGAATCTATTGATCATCGATCAAATTCTAATAAATATGCCTTTTAAGAAAAAAAGTCGTGTCCAAAATCAGGATTTTGATTCCATTACGATCAGCCTGTCGTCACCGGACGATATTCTGGAACGTTCTTATGGTGAGGTCCTGAAGCCGGAAACCATCAATTATCGGTCTTACAAGCCGGAAAGAGATGGACTTTTTTGTGAAAGAATTTTTGGTCCGGTCAAGGACTACGAATGTTACTGTGGGAAATATAAGCGTATTCGATATAAAGGGATTGTTTGCGATCGTTGTGGTGTTGAGGTAACCGAGAAGAAGGTACGTCGTGAAAGAATGGGACACATTAAACTAGTGGTACCAGTGGTGCATATCTGGTTTTTTAAATCTCTGCCCAACAAGATTGGATACATGCTTGGTTTGTCTTCCAAGAAGTTGGAATCCATCATTTACTACGAACGGTATGTGGTGATCCAACCCGGTGTAAAGGAGAATGAGGGGGTAGCGAAGATGGACTTGCTGTCAGAAGAGGAATATTTGGATATCCTGGATGCATTGCCGGCAGATAACCAAATGCTGGATGATACTGATCCAACCAAATTCATTGCTAAAATGGGGGCTGAGGCAGTAAGAGAACTGTTGATGCGCCTGGATTTGGATCAATTGTCTTATGACCTGCGTCATCAGGCTGCAAATGAGACTTCACAGCAACGGAAGAGTGAAGCTTTGAAGCGTCTACGTGTCGTGGAAGCCTTCCGCGATGGCTTGTCTCGCATTGAAAACCGTCCGGAATGGACCATCATTCAGTACTTGCCGGTTGTTCCACCGGAATTGCGGCCATTGGTACCTTTGGATGGTGGACGTTTCGCCAGTTCTGATTTGAATGACCTGTATCGTCGGGTGATTATCCGGAACAACCGTTTGAAGCGTCTATTGGAAATCAAAGCTCCGGAAGTAATTCTCCGTAATGAGAAGCGGATGTTGCAGGAAGCTGTTGACTCTCTATTTGACAACTCTCGGAAGTCTAACGCGGTAAAAGCGGAAGGTGGCCGTGCGTTGAAGTCACTGAGTGATATCCTGAAAGGGAAGCAAGGCCGTTTCCGTCAGAACCTGCTCGGTAAACGTGTGGACTACTCTGGCCGTTCGGTGATTGTGGTAGGTCCTACTCTGAAACTGCACGAATGTGGTATTCCAAAGGCAATGGCTGCCGAATTGTTCAAGCCATTTGTCATTCGGAAACTGATTGAGCGCGGTATTGTAAAAACAGTAAAATCTGCTAAGAAACTGGTGGATCGTAAAGATCCGGTGATCTGGGAGATTTTGGAAAATATTTTGAAAGGACACCCTGTCATGCTCAACCGGGCACCAACGCTGCACCGTTTGTCTATTCAGGCTTTCCAACCAAAACTGATCGAAGGTAAGGCCATACAGTTGCACCCACTTGTTTGTGGTGCCTTCAACGCCGACTTTGACGGTGACCAGATGGCGGTACACGTGCCGTTGAGCCATGCGGCTATTCTGGAAGCCCAGGTATTGATGCTGTCTGCGCACAACATGTTGAACCCTCAAAATGGTTCGCCAATTACCCTGCCTTCTCAGGATATGGTATTGGGCCTTTATTACATCACCAAGGAGCGTAAATCTACCGACAGCATCAAGGTGCTAGGTGATGGCCGTGCTTTTTACTCTCAGGAGGAGGTGATCATTGCCTATAATGAAGGTCAGTTGGATCTCCACGCACCCATTAAGGTAAGGGTGCCTATTGAAAATGAGGAAGGCAAGATTGTGAACAAGCTACTGGATTCCACTACTGGTCGGGTACTGTTCAACCAGAACTTGCCGGAGGGCTTGCCATTTATCAATGAATTGCTGACCAAGAAGAACCTGAAAAAGGTTATTGCAGATATTCTGGAAAGAACCAGCTTTGCCGTAACTGCCGACTTCCTGGATAATATCAAGGAAATGGGATTCCTTTGGGCGTTCAAAGGTGGTTTGTCGTTTAACTTGGGGGATTTGATTACCCCTACTGTAAAACAACAAACACTGGATGAAGCTCAAGCAGAGGTTGACGAAGTATGGGACAACTACAATATGGGTCTGATTACCAACAATGAGCGGTATAATCAGATCATCGATAAGTGGACTTATGCGGATAACCGGATTACAGAAACCTTAATGGTGGAGCTCGCAGCTCACAAGCAAGGGTTCAACTCTGTATATATGATGCTTGACTCCGGTGCTCGTGGTTCCAAGCAGCAGATTAAGCAGCTGTGTGGACTTCGTGGATTGATGGCCAAGCCGAAAAAATCAGGTGACTCTGGTGGGGCGGTTATTGAAAACCCGATCCTTTCCAACTTCGTGGATGGATTGTCCGTTTTGGAATACTTTATCTCCACGCACGGTGCTCGTAAAGGTCTTGCCGATACGGCTTTGAAAACTGCCGACGCCGGTTATTTGACTCGTCGTTTGGTAGACGTTTCTCAGGATGTGGTGATTATGGAGGAAGATTGTTCTACACTCCGGGGTATTGAAACTACAGCACTGCGCGATAACGATAAGGTCATTGAGCAATTATCTTCACGGATTGCCGGACGTTATACTTTGCACGATATTTACCATCCGGAAACGGAGGAAATTTTGCTGAAAGGTGGTGACTACATCACCACTTCGATGGCTGATTACCTGGAAGAAATTGGTGTAGAAGAAGTTACCATCCGTTCCGTATTAACTTGTGAGACCCGTCGGGGTGTTTGTACCAAATGTTATGGTAAGAACCTGGCTACTGGTCGGATTGCTGAGAAAGGTGATGCCGTTGGTATCATCGCTGCACAATCCATTGGTGAACCGGGAACTCAGTTGACGCTGCGTACCTTCCACGTGGGTGGTATTGCTTCGCTGTCCAAAACGGAATCAGAAATCATTTCCAAGTTTAATGGTAAACTGGAATTTGATGGTATCCGGGTAACCATTGCTAAGGACGAACTGGGTAACGACATTCAGGTTGTACTTTCCCGGACAGGTGAAGTGCGAATTTTGGATAACGATACTGGCCGTCAGTTGGCGGCCCACCACATTCCTTACGGTTCTACTTTGCATGTGGCTGGCGCCAAATCGGTGAAGAAAGGAGACCTTATTTGTGAATGGGATCCATTTAACGCGGTGATCGTGACAGAATTCCACGGTGTGACCAAGTTTGAGGATATTGAAGAAGGGGTTACCTTCCGAATTGAGCGTGACGATCAAACCGGATACGCAGAGAAGGTGATCACAGAACCAAAGAATAAGCGGAAAATTCCTACCATCAAGATTTTGAGTACGGATGGAGAGGAACTACGTAGCTATAACCTGCCGGTAGGTTCTTACATCTCGATTGAAGATGGAGCTGAAGTAAAAGCCGGACAGAAGATTGTCAAGATTCCTCGTAAACTGGGTAAGATCCAGGATATTACGGGTGGTTTGCCAAGGGTAACGGAGCTCTTTGAGGCCCGTAACCCATCCAACCCTGCTGTGGTTTCTGAAATCGACGGTGTGGTGGCATTTGGTAAGATCAAGCGTGGTAACCGCGAGGTAATCGTTACGGCCAAGGACGGCCAGGTACGCAAATACCTGATTGGCTTGTCCAAGCATATCCTGGTACAGGAAGGTGACTTTGTACGTGCCGGTACACCACTGTCTGACGGTGCTATTGCGCCTCGCGATATCTTGAATATCAAGGGCCCATTTGCCGTGCAGTCTTACTTGGTGAACGGCGTACAGGAAGTTTATCGTTCTCAGGGTATTACGATCAACAACAAACACATTGAGGTGATCGTACGTCAGATGATGCGCCGGGTACAAATTGAAGATCCAGGTGATACTTCCTTCCTGGAAGGTGAAGCTGTTGAGAAGTACGACTTCCTGGAGCAAAATGACTGGATTTTTGACAAGAAGTTTGTCACTGATCCCGGTGAATCCAATAAGCTGAAACCAGGGCAATTGGTGACCCTGCGTCAGTTGAGAGAAGAGAATTCTTACCTCAAACGCAATGATAAGAAGCCGGTAGAATACCGTGATGCCGTTGCGGCTACTTCTAGTCCATTGTTATTGGGTATTACTAAATCTTCTTTGGGTACACATAGCTGGATTTCTGCTGCTTCCTTCCAGGAAACGACGAAGGTATTGAGTACCGCAGCAATTGGGGCCAAGTTGGATAACTTGTCAGGCCTGAAAGAGAATGTGATTGTTGGTAAGCAAATTCCAGCAGGAACAGGACTACGCGAATTTGAACATCTGTTTGTCACTTCCAAGCAGGCACAAGAGGCTTATGAAGCCAGACGTAGCCAAATGGAAGAGATCGAAGATTTTGAGATATAGTTGCCCTTCGGGGAACTTAAGATGAGAGAAAAACCGGTATCAGAGCAATTTGGTGCCGGCTTTTTTTTTGTCATTTTGGGGAAAGGAAGCGCCAAGGTGGATGGGAATGACTAATTTTCAAGGGGAAAGCCTCTTGCGTGAGGTGCCTGGAGCACAGCCGCGGCGTAGCCAAGGCTGGCCCGTAGGGCTGAAATGCGGAAGGGACCGGCCCCCGCATGGGGGACACGCCCCAACCGATCAATCTGTTATTTTCCTTTTATCAATTCAATATAGCCACTGAGCAGCTGTTGACCAAGGCTCGGTTCCGTTGAGATTCGTTGTTCGAATACCTTACAACGGTAGTAATAGACCCCCTCGCTTAATTGTTCGCCCTTTAAGTTGGTTCCATCCCAGTTGAGCGCCGGATCGGTGGTTTCAAAAACCAATTCTCCCCAACGGTTGTACACCAGAAATTCTACACTTTCGATGAAGCAATAAGGGTAGGGGGTAAACAGATCATTTTGCCCATCCTGGTTAGGGGTAAAGGTATTGGGCAGCGTGTAAATCGGACAGTTGTCGGTACAGACGATATTGCTAAACGGACTTTCATTGCCCACGGAATCGATCGCGGTGACGGCATAACAACCGGCCAGGCCTCGACTTTCTGGAGGGAAATGATCAAAGTTTAATTCAGAGGGATCGTTAATGGTTTGTACAATTTCAAAATCTCCATCGGGAGCAGTACCGTAATAAATGTTGAAAGCCAGAACGTCGTCGGTATCTTCACATAAATCTTCCGGATTTCTCCAAGCCAGGGAATTGAACAGCTGGTTGTCTTCGAGGCAGCCGGTGGCCTGTGCGCAGAGGTTAGACACCTCCAATTGTGGTGGGCAGGGAGGTATATTATCCTCGGGCACGCCACAATTTTCCTGGGAGAAATTGATAATTGGATCGATTACGCCATTGATGCCATAAGTGCCGGTGCTTTCAATTTTGTAACAATATTGGGTACCATTGGCCAATCCAGTATCGCGGTAGGTCGGTTCCGTGACCGTGGCGATGGGGACGAAGTCTGGGCCGATCAATCGATAGACGGTGTATTCATAATTGCCCCAAGGCACATCTTCCTGCCAGGTCAGGACATTGGTATTGTCGGTGGGGCCAACGTTGAGGTAAACCGAGGAAGCCGGTGCTGTTGCACCAAGCAACTCGTCTCCTTTGATATAGAAATTCACTATATAAGAATAAGCATTGTCTGTGGTATTGAGGCCGGTATCGACGAAGCAGGTATCATTGGCCAGTTCGAAGGTGGGGCTAGTGAATGATACGCCGATGGGTTGGAAATCCGCATCATTGGTGGTGATGCCGGTAGCGCGCAGGACCTCGTAGACATACGGACCTGGATTCGCTTCGGGGTCGAGGTCTTCCTCTACGGGTTTGGACCAACAGACCTGGATGGCGCCGGTGTTCTGATCGGTCGTTTCTACGCTCACATTGGTGATGACCGGAATATCTCGTTTTAGTTGAGTACAGACTTCTTCAGAAGGAAGGCTTTCTACCTTATTGTAGGCATATCCGCCTGGAGAGATGCTGGCAAATTCGGCGAGAATGCGGTAGCAATAAGTTTTACCACGACTCAAATTTTCGTCGATGAAATAGTACCGGCCATTTTCGACGTCCAGTACTGGACCAACGCTAATCTTAGTATAACCGCGCCCCTCGAGCCCCGTCTCACAAGTATCTACTATAAAATTATTGGGGCTTTCGCGTCGCCATACCGAGAAGCCGAAAAAATAATCCATTTCGGCATCTTCACAGCTATAGGGTTGTTCCCAGGTAATGCGCACAGCAGCATTTTCGGCTTCCGCTCTTGGATCGAGAGGGGGAGGGCCTACGACCTTAATGCGGACCGTTTTGATCGTTCCTAAGCCTGTATCACCGAGATAATCGTCAACGGCGCGGAAAACGACTTGGTAGTATTGATCAGAGATGTGTTCACAGGTAGTTTGCCAGCGAAAAGTTTTGACTACCGGATCATCTTGGAAGCTATCATCTTCCGGTGTAAAAGTAGCTGGACTATAAATCATTTCGAAGGGACCGCCATCTGCGGTTAGTTTTACCTTTTGCTCCACTTCGAAATCGGGAGCAGTGGCTTCGACGTCAAATTCAATCAATTCTCCGGCAATGACACAGATCTCCTCTACTTCGGTATTGACCACAGGTGGAACATTGTCACATTCAATTACCGTGATTTGCATATCGCGGATCGTGGAACTCATCAGCAGGCCGTTTCGCCATTCATTCACTCTGAATGCGACATTGTATTCTCCCGGTTTTTGAGCGGTAACCCAGGTGATGACACCTGAGTTGGGGTCTATATTGAATTGATTATCAGGGTTTTCAAATGGAACCTGGTCTGGGAATTGGTAAGAGGGCACCTCACTGTCTGGACCTTGCAAGGGGACAATTAATTCGTAAGATAAACTGTCTCTTTCAAAGTCAATGGCACCTGGATTATGCGTATAAATGGTGCCGATACAGGCAATGTCAATGGGTGCTGTGGTGAGCAAAGGGGTACTATTACAGCCTTGAAATTGTACAGATGGAACGGTATAGATGGTTTGGATGTAGAAGGGCACCATGACCGAATTTCCGTTATTGATATTGATGATATTATCTACCCGGTTGGGATCTTCCATCCCAATTTTATAGGTGCCCGGGCCACCATAAACATGAATGCCTTCGTAAATATTTCTTTTGACGTTGCCTTCAATAGGTACGCCGTTGCCGTTGGTTCGAGGGATCACTGTACAGATGCCGTCGCCCCAACAAACTTCGAGGGAATCGCGGTCGACATCGGTCCCATTTATTTTTGAGTAGGTGGTGACAATGGCACGAATGGCCAGCGGATTGGCGTCACAGGGATCAGTGGCTGGCACAATTCGAATTTCTCCCGCACGGTTGTGTGTTGCTCCTGCTGCGATGGCCAGGCTTGAAAATAGTAGTAAGAGGCTAAGCCGGTAGAAATACGTTTTCATAGCGCGAATTGTTTGATCCTATATATATAATGACCCAATAAGTAGATAAATTGTTGTCCGTAAGTAAGTTAATAAAGAATTGTGTGATTACCTACTCGTGGGCATCTGATTGTAGACGGCCAGGTAACGGGCGATGTATTTACCGATGATATCAAATTCTAGATTGACGGAATCACCGGGCTTTAATGCTGCAAAATTGGTGTGTTCATAGGTGTAAGGAATGATGGCGACCGAAAAGGTATCTTCCCGGGGGGAAACGACGGTTAGACTAACGCCATTGATACAGATAGACCCCTTATCGACCAGCAGGTGTTCGGGGGTAAGCTGGTAGCGAAAGTGGAAATACCAACTGCCGTCCCGGGATTCCACCCCGGTGCATTCTGCGGTGGCATCAACGTGTCCTTGCACGATATGTCCGTCCAGGCGGCCATTGGAAATCATGGCCCTTTCCAGGTTGACGGAATCGCCGATTTGCAATTTTCCCAGGTTGGAGCGAATCAAGGTTTCTTCGATGGCCGTCACCGTATGGTGACCTGGTGAAAGCGCCACGACAGTGAGGCACACGCCATTGTGCGAAACACTTTGATCAATTTTGAGTTCATCTGAAATGGAGGAGGCAATGGTGAAGTGTACATTACTTCCCTCTGCTTTTATGTCGGTAATGAGCCCGAGGGACTCGATGATGCCTGTAAACATTAGTTGCTTCTGATTAATTCAATATATCCACTTAATATATCCGGACTAGGGGCGACGCCTTCTACACGTTGTTCAAATACCCGACAGGTGTAATAATAGACCCCTTCAGTCAGTTGTTCTCCTTTTAAGTTGGTGCCATCCCAATTGAGGTCGGGATTTTCCGTTTTGAATACCAATTCTCCCCAGCGGTTGAAGACCTGGAAGTCCACACTTTGTATAAAACAATGGGGGAAAGGACGGAACTGGTCGTTTTGACCATCGGCATTTGGGGTAAAGGTATTGGGCAATTCGTAGAACGGACAATTGTCTACACAAATGGTATCGCTGCCGATACTCTCATTAAAGAAAGTATCAATAGCCGTTACGTAGTAGCACCCGGCAATGCCAAATAATGCTGGTTCGTGTTCAAAGCTCAATACTCCGGAATCATCAAAGCTGGCGATGAGGGCAAATTCCTGGTCTTGGATGGGCGTGTAATAAATATTGTACCCGACCACATCATCCGTTTCTTCACACAAGTCCATCGGATTGACCCAATGTAGGGTATTGGCCAGTGTTTCCACCTCACTACAGTTGATTCCGCTTTCGCAAACATTGTCTACCGTTAAGGTGGGCGGACAAGGGGCGACATTATCAACTGGAATGCTGCACAATTCCTGTGAAAAGTTGATGATTGGGCTAATCACATCGGCAATGCCATAAGAACCTGCACTGCGAACTTTATAGCAATAGGACGTTCCATTGACGAGTCCGGTATCTCGATAAGTAGCCATTGAGGTCACGGCGATGGAATCAAAAGTTCCTGTATTATTTTGTCGATAAACGGTATAAAATTCATTGTTCCAAGGCACGATTTCCGTCCAGGTCAATACATTGGCATTGTCCGTTGGCGCAGCGGATAGATACACCGTACTGGCCGTATTGGTAGTGCCCAAGGGGGTGCTTTCGCCATTGACATAAAAATTGATGCGATAGCTATAAGCATTATCCACTGTATTGAGGTTCACATCAGTAAAACAAGTATCGTTGGCTGCCGCAAAAGTAGGGCTGGTAAAGCTTACGCCAATGCCTTGAAAATCACCATCATTATCTGTCTGGCCGGTAGCTCGTAGCACTTCGTAAGTATACGGACCCATATTGACTGTGGTGTCGAGATCTGCTGCTTTGGGCTTGGACCAGCAGACATTTACTTGACCACTGGTATTGCTGGTAGTGAGCACGTCGGCCTTGGTGATGAGTGGTATATCGCGACTGAGCTGCACGCAGACCTCCTCAGAGGGTAGACTTTCTACACGATTGTAGGCATTGTTACCATCGGGTGTTGTTTTGGCAAATTCAGCCAGTATGCGGTAGCAATAGGTTTTGCCACGTTCTACATTCATATCCTCGTAGAAGTACCGCCCGTCCGAATTGACATCGTCAATGGCAATGAGCGTGAGCTTGGTATAGCCCCTTCCGGCAAGCCCTGGGGTGCAGGTATCGATTGAAAAATTATTGGAGCCCAATCTTCGCCAAACCGTAAAGCCCCGGAAATATTCATCTTCGGTATTTTCACAAAAATAGGGGTTGGCCCAGCTTACTGTAATTTTGTTGGAACTAGGGTCCGCCTGGACATCCTCAGGTGGAGGGCCGACGACTTTGATACGCACGGTTTTCAGCGTAGCTAAACCACTGGTATCTCCGAAAAAGTTGTCGATCGCTTTAAATACGACAGAATAGTATTGTCCGGAGATATGGTCGCAGGTGGTTTGCCAACGAAAAGTTCGGGTTACCGGATCATCCTCGAAGGCGGCGGATTCGGGGGTGAAAGTAGCTGGGCTGATGGGGACCTCAAAAGGTCCTCCCAGTGCGGTCAATCTTACCTTTTGGTCTGTTTCATCAATTGGTGCGGTGGCGATCACGTCAAACTCTAGCACTTCACCGGCGATCACACAAATTTCTTCAAAAGGAACTTCCACCACTGGCGGCTGGTTGTCGCATTGTTGGATGAGAATCTGCATATCCCGTACAATGGTATCAATGGGGATGCCCTGTCGGTATTCTACAATGATCATGGCCAGGTTGTATTCTCCGACCTGTTGGGGCGCATCCCAAACGATATCCCCTGTGACTTCGTCGATGGTGAGATTGTTACCGGGCCCGGGATTGATAGAAAAGGGCCATTGATAATTGGGAACAATCAGGTTGACATCCTGTAGTGGTTGAATGAGGTGGTAAGAAAGGCTGTCTCCATCGGCATCGTAGGCATTGGGGTTATGTGTAAAGACCTTACCAACGCATCCAATATCGATGGGAGGCTGTAGCAAAATCGGCGTATCATTGCAACCCTGAAATTGAGGATTGGGAATCGTATAGGTTGTTTGGATATGGAATTTCACCTGATCTGAATTCGGCGGATTTACGTTGATAATGCCGCCGTTGCGGTTGGGGTCGGTCATGGAAATGACGTAGGTGCCCCGGGCTGTATAGGTATGAAAACCACAATAAATATTTTTTTTGGTATCGTTTTCCAGGAGTTCTCCTTGAGGAGGGCTGCCGATGCCGTTCACCCTGGCGACGCGTTCACAGATGCCATCGCCCCAGCAAATGGTAAGGGTGTCGCGGTCGGCGGGGCGACTACTGGCCTTGGTGTAGGTGACGATGGTGGCTTTTACGGTTAAGCTAGTGGTGCAATCTCCTACTTGCTCAACGGATATTTCTCCTGCGCGGTTGTGAGTGGCCTGAAGTAGAGGAAGAAAGAGCAGCGTTAGGATGAAGGTCAGAGTATATCTCAATACACTAGGCATATTTGATTTTTTAAAAGTAAGACCCAATAAACTCGTCTGTACCAAATTAACGATAATCGGATAAATAAGGTGTATTTTGGCTTACATTATTCCTATTTGTCGTAGTTAGCTTCTAATTTAACATTAGGACTAAGAAATGGTTTTGGGCAGGCGCTCCAGACAATGTTGGAGGCTATCCCGCCAATGAGGGATGGACAAGGCAAAGGTGCTTTTGATCTTGTTCTTGTTTAAAACGCTGTAAAAAGGGCGCGTAGCCGGAGTTGGAAAGTCTTTACTTTCGATGGGCGTAACGTTGCAGGTAATGCCACTCAGCTCAAAGATGGACAGGGCAAAGTCATACCAGCTGGTCACGCCTTCATTGCTGTAATTGAAGATGCCGGACAGGGCAGCAGCAGGTACTTTTTGTTGTTCTACTTTATGTAAAATGGTCAGGACGGCGAAAGCCAGATCATAGGCGTAGGTGGGGGTGCCGATTTGGTCAAACACCACGCGCAGTTCATCGCGTTCCCGGCCCAAGCGGAGCATCGTTTTTACAAAATTGTGGCCAAAGGCCGAATAGACCCAGGAGGTTCGGATGATCATCGTTTGATGGTGCCGTTGAAGGGCAGCGGCTTCGCCGGCAAGTTTGGTTACCGCATAAATGCCTTCAGGAAAGGTCGGATCATCTTCGCAGTAGGGGTGGTTTTGGTGGCCGTGGTACACATAATCCGAAGAAAAATGAATCAAGGGGATTTCCTGCCTGGCGCAAATGGCAGCAAGGTTTTCAACGGCCTTGATATTGATTTTTTCCGCGAGTTCTTTTTCCGCTTCGGCACGGTCTACCGCTGTGTAGGCGGCACAATTGATGCAATAGTCAAATTGCTCTTTTTCAAATAGTTGTGTGATTTGTTGGTCGTCGCTGATATCCAGGCTTTCCCGTGCAGTGCTATAAAATTCAAAATCGGGAAATTGGTTTGCTAAGGCTTGTAATTCCTGACCTAGTTGGCCATTGCCACCGGTGATGAGCAATTTGGGTTTTGCATTCATGCTTTAATCTTTTCGGTGGTGGCCAAAAGCGGGCAATATTTCATCCTTAGGAGAAAGTAGAATTTCATTACTAGCAATTTGCCAGTCGATATTTAGAGACGGATCGTCAAAGCGAATGCCGCCTTCGTGAGCTTTAGAGTAGAAATTGTCGCATTTGTAAAAGAACTCTGCGGTTTCACTCAAAACCACGTAGCCGTGGGCAAAACCTCTGGGGACGTACAGTTGTTTTTTGTTTTCAGCGGAGAGTAATATGCTGTACCATTGCCCGTAAGTGGGGCTTTCAGGTCGTAGGTCTACCGCTACGTCCAATACTTCTCCTTCAATGACCCTGACGAGTTTGGCCTGTGCAAAGGGGGCTATCTGGTAGTGCAATCCGCGCAGCACGCCAAAAGTAGAGCGTGCTTGATTGTCTTGTACAAACTCGCGGGAGATGTTGGCGTCCGCGAAAGTATTTTTATTAAAAGCTTCAAAAAAGTAACCCCGATCATCGCCCCAGATTTTTGGTTCAAAGACTTTCAGGTCGGGAATATTAGTTTCGGTGAACGGCATCTTTATTAGGTCAGTTATTTTTGTCTGAAAAAGACGGAGATGGGGACCCCCGTAAAATCGAAGTTTTTGCGCAACTGGTTTTCCAGATAGTTTTTATAGTTTTCTTTGACGTGCTTGGGGTTATTGCAAAAGAAAGCAAAAGCAGGGTAGTAAGTGGGCAGTTGCGTCACATACTTGATTTTCACATAGCGTCCTCGATGGGAAGGCGGCGGGTAGCGTTCAATAGCTTCCAGCATCACTTCATTGAGTTGGGACGTTTTGATCTTTCGGTTGCGATTCTCGTATACTTCCAAGGCTACTTCTACGGCTTTGAAAATCCGTTGTTTTTCCAAGGCAGAAACAAAGAGAATGGGAACGTCAGTAAACGGCGCAATCTTATCGCGAATTTCCTTTTCAAAGTCTCGGGCCGTATTGGTCTCCTTATCCTTAAGATCCCATTTGTTGACCAGCAGCACAATGCCTTTATTGCGTCGCTGCGCCAGTCGCAAGATGCTCATGTCCTGAGCTTCTACACCGGTTTGTGCATCGATGAGCAGCATACAGATATCGGCATCTTCAATGGCTTTGATGGCCCGCATGACGGAGTAAAATTCCAGGTTCTCATGTACCTTGGCTTTTTTGCGGATCCCCGCAGTGTCTATCAGCAAGAACTCTTTGCCAAACTTCGTATACTTGGTGTGGATTGAATCGCGGGTAGTGCCGGCGATATCGGTCACGATGTTTCGTTCTTCTCCGAGAAGGGCATTGGTCAATGAAGACTTGCCCACATTGGGTTGGCCTACGATGGCAATTTTGGGAAGGTCGCTTTCCAAGGGTTCTTCTTCCTCAATTTTTTCCGTAAGGGCATCCAGAATTTCACCGGTACCGCTGCCGGTCATGGAAGACACAAAAAAGGTCTCTTCAAATCCCAGGCTCCAAAATTCATTGGCTTCGATTTGCCGCTGGCTATTGTCCACCTTGTTGACACAGAGAAGCACCGGTTTTTCCGTGCGGCGCAGCATCGACGCAATCTCCTCATCGAGGTCGGTGATGCCGGTGGCTACATCCACCATGAAGATGATGACCGCTGCCTCATCGATAGCAATTTGCACCTGGGAACGAATCTCCGCCTCGAAAACATCCTCGGAGTTTTTGACAAAACCACCGGTATCGATTACTGTAAAAGTCTTACCATTCCAATAGCTGCTTCCGTATTGACGGTCGCGCGTTACTCCACTGACGTCGTCAATAATGGCTTGACGTTCTCCAATCAACCGGTTATATAGGGTAGATTTACCCACATTTGGTCGGCCCACAATGGCTATGATATTGCCCATTTTTTTTATTTTGAACCGCGAAGGTACAAAGGTTCTTTGACAAATCTGGTGATTCAGCGCCAAACTACAGTGTAAATCAATACTTCTGTCAGGCGTTAAAGAGTCACATTTTAGGTTGATCCCGATTTTATTCCGGGAGATGGGCCTGAGAAGGCTCACAAAATGAAAGGGTTGGTCATTTACCCTTGATATCCAAAGTGTTTGAGCATGCGTTCATCGTTGCGCCAGTTGTCTTTGACTTTCACAAAGAGTTCCAGAAATACCTTTTTTTCCAGGAAGGTTTCGAGGTCTTTTCTAGCCAAGGTACCCAGCTTTTTGATGGCGCTACCACCTTTGCCGATGATGATAGATTTTTGGGTGTTTCGGGCCACGTAGATTTCGGCGCTGATTCGGACCAAGTCCGCTCCACTATTGGTTTGATCTTCCTTGAATGCGGTGACAATGACTTCGCAGGAGTAAGGGATTTCCTGTTCGTACAGCATGAGAATCTTTTCGCGGATGATCTCACTGACAAAAAAGCGCTCGGGGCGGTCCGTAAGTTGATCCTTGGGATAGTAAACGGGGCCTTCTGGAAGGTAGTCCAGCAAGAGCTTAAACAGCACGTCGGTATTTTTTTGCTGTAAAGCAGAAATGGGAACCGTCTCTTTGAAGGAGATCAGGTTGTTCCAAAACTGAATTTTTTGTAAGACTTCTTCTGGTTTGGCCAAATCCGTTTTATTGAGTACCAGGATGATCGGAGCTTCGACTCTTTTGAGTTTTTCAATGACGGGATCGGTCGGTTTGAATTTTTCGTCCACACCGGTAACAAAGAGCATGATGTCGGAGTCTTCGAAGGTAGAATTGACAAAACTGTTCATCACTTCCTGCATCTTGTAAGAAGGATCTTCGATGATGCCCGGCGTATCTGAAAAAACCATCTGAAAGTCATCTCCACTCAGGATACCGATGATGCGGTGACGGGTAGTTTGCGGTTTACTGGTGATGATTGACATGCGCTCACCAACCAGCGCGTTCATTAGTGTCGATTTCCCGGCATTGGGCCGCCCGATAATATTGATGAATCCAGATTTGTGCATTGGCTAAATTATTTTGACAAAGGTAGGCATTTATTGGTTTAGGGTAGGGGTTTAAGCGGTTTAGAGCATGATTGGGGGGCAAACTTTGAAAACCTGCAATTTTCGCTGCTAAAGTACCACCTCCAAACATGCACTAATTGAATGCGATAGATTCTAAAGGCTAAATACCATGGTGCTATCCTACTTCCACTTCCACCAGCACCCCGCTCATCACAAAATGCAAATAGGTGCGTACCAGCGGTGTGTCAAAAATTTCCTGCAAAGCGGATTTGCTAAAATACAACCAGGAAGCCAGATCTTGGGCCTTTTTTTGTATATTTTTATTCCCACCCGCAAAACCGCTATTCTGAATCAGGATCTTTCCGCCGGGGATATCGGCTACGACATCGATAATGGTCTCAAATAGTCGGCCTTGATATTGATAACAGATGGGGTATTTTCGGATGATATTGGCGGGGCTAAATTGCTTGTCCAATTGTTGCTGCCAGGCATCCGAATAGGGGAGTAGCGTTTCGGGTTGAACCAGTGCTTCGGCCTCAAAGCGTTCCACCAGGCCGGTGGCCATCTCCAGCCGTTCCTCTCTTGGGAAATGGTTGCGATCACCGGTTAAGAAGGCTTTGACCACCTTGGCCGCCCGATATTGATCGTATTCGTCGAGGAGTTGTAGCGGAGGTGAATAAGTCCGGGTATCAACAATCCGGCATTGAATGTTCAGGTCGAGGTTTTTTTCATTGACATCGATTTTTAGTGGCAAATGCACCTTTTTTCCCGCCCGTTCTTCTGGAAAGATGGTCGGTTCATCGCTCAACTCACCATAGGTGAAGTCTCGAGGATATACAAACCGCGTGGTCTGAATATTGAGGAAATTCCCCTTCCATTCCCACGGACTTTCGTCGGAATCTACATCCAAGGTCGGGTAGTCTTCTTGCCCGTGGTGCCACACCCGGTTGAGCCACTTGGTGGGGCGGCTGGTCGAAGGAAAGATGAGATAATCGCGGGCGCGGGTAATGCCAACATACAATAATCTGGCATCTTCCTGCAGGGCTTGTTTTTTCTTTTCAATTTTAGCAGCACTGGCGTCCAATCTTTCTTCCAAAGCGGTACGCCGGTATTGATCCGCGTATGGATTTACCCAATAACGCAGCCATCGATTGCCCAATACATTGTTCAGATCAATGCTTTCTGTTTCAGGTACGATTTCCACACCCCAAACTTCGGCCCGTAAATTGCCTTCCAAGCTGTGGCAGATGACAATGGGCCATTCCAACCCCTTACTCTTGTGATAGGTGAGTACATTTACCGTATTCATTCCTTCTCCACTGCCCTGAAAGTCGCGCTGATTGTTCTCCAAATCGCTGAGCCACAGCAAAAATCCGCCTAAGGAAGCAGCGGTATGCAGCCGGTTGCAAGCCTCCTCATATTGTAAGGCCAGCTTGCGCAAAATGTCGACATTATCTAATCGCTGCGGAGCATCGCCCCAACTGGCAATGGTACGGCGCAAATCCAGTTCTTCCAGAAGCAGGTTCAGTATTTCGGCACTGGATAATTCTACAACTTGCTCCCGCAATAAATTCAGTTGGCGAATCAATGCTTCTCCTTCCGCCCATTTACCTGGAAATTCCCCCGCTTTGATCTGGTCCAGATAATCGAGGCGGTGCTCAATAATGTATTCAATTTTATGACCGGCACCGAGCAGTAGAATTTCGGCAACGGAAAGGGAATCGTAGTGGTTGAGAATGTATTTCAGACATGCCAAGATCAACTTGGCCTCAGTTGTATCCAATAGTCCACTACGCGCGATGGCCGCCCGGATCCCCGCTCGATTGAGCGACTCGGCGACCAGTTGACATTCCGCATTGGAGCGGCACAAAATGGCCACGTCTCCGGGTTGTGCCAGGCGGTATTGGTGGCTTCCTTTGGGTTGAATCCAGACTTTGCCATCCAGAAATTTTTCCAGGCTTTCGGCAATGCAGTTTTCCGTCCAAGGCTTACCGGGTTGGCGTTTGCCTTCCTCAAAGTCAAAATGCCAATGCAACAGGGCATCCCCCATTTTGCTGGGTTCATCCTGCTGGTTGGCCGAATCTTTTGATGCCTTTTTACAACGTTTGGGTTGTAGGGCGACCTGCTCCTCCGGTGTTTCGTGGAAGGCCTTGGTGAAAAGGGCATTGGTGGCATATACGATGTCTTCCCTGCTTCGCCAGGAATGGGTTTGGATATCTTCCGGTTTCACGCCGCCGGTTTGCTCAATGATGGCTTGCATCAAACGCGGTTCGGCCCCTCTAAAGCCATAAATCGACTGTTTGGGGTCACCTACCCAGATGGAATGTTTGGCAAATTGAGAGAGTTTTAAAAAGAGGTCCAATTGCAGGGGGCTAGTATCTTGAAATTCATCGACCATTAACAAATCCAGCTCCTCTGCTAAAATAGATCTGACCTGTTCGTTATTCAGCAGTCGATTGATCAGCACCTCCATATCGGTGTAATCGATCAATCCACGCCCCTTTTTATATTCTTCGTATTCGCGTAAAGCGGCAATGGAAATGTCGAAAATTTGATTGATAAACTGACGAATGTCGCGGTGAAAATCAGGGTGCGTATCGTGGGTAGCCGCAAATTCTTTGATGGCCGCCATCGCCTCCCGACTTTTAGCCCCGGGATCGAGTTTAGATATTTTTACCCATTGATACCAATACAATTCTCCACGCAGCCGCAGTTCGCGCAATAGCCCTTGTAAGGTTTGCACGGCCACGAGCGTTTTTTTGGTACTGTCTTCGTTGTTGTCTACCGTTTCGATGGTTTCCACCAGGTGTCGTTCCAATTGCTCGGAAAAATAGCTGGCCGGCTGGTTAGACGCCTTACCTAAAAATGCCTGAAAGGTTTCAAAAGACTGTTGTTTACTTTTTTCCAATACTTCGATGGAAAAGTCATTGGCCCGAGCTACATCCGTAAGGTTTTTGACCTCGCGCCGCCAATCGTAATGTTCGCGCTTATTTAATCCCAGGCGATTGCTCAACTGTTCTACGGCAGCCACCCGATCCAAGGTCAATACGGTGGCTAAGGATTGGTTAAACATCAACTGCTGGTCTTCATCGGCGATGATGTCTACTTCGGGAGAAACGCCAGCCTCAAAGGCAAAACGTTGCAGCAGTTTCACGCCTAGTCCGTGCACGGTTCCAATCAGTGCATTGGAGAGTTCGTCTGCCTGCTCGGGCATACCTTCTTCGAGAAGCTTAACGCGGACGCGTTCCTGTAATTCAGCGGCTGCTTTTCGGGTAAAAGTCGTTGCAATAATCCCGCTAGGGCGCACCCCACTTTTCAGCAGGCGAACCATCTCTTGCGTCAGCCGATAGGTTTTACCGCTACCGGCACCGGCGGAAATTATTTTGAGGTTCATACTTTAAAAATTTCAATTTTTTGGGCGCTACCCAAGGGTCGCTATGCTACGGGGTTCTCTCGGCTGAGCCGAGATCAGCCTTCGGCCCGGCAGGCCTTGTCCGGTGTTGCACACCGCCCCTCCGCAGCGCTAGCGCAAGTCCGTGGTACATCAAGTGCCTGTTTGGAGCTAGTCATTCGGTCTCGGCAAAGCCGGGGTTCAGGAACCTCTTTTCGGCAAAAGTACGACTCCTGATTATCCGGTAGTTATCGCGAAACAACGCTGTTCTTAAAACTTATTCTTCCACATCATGCTTTCCACGGGGCGTATCGTGCGCTCGTTGTATTTGGCATTTTTCTTTTTGTTGTAATAGTTTTCAATGTCTCCATCCACCAAAAAGTAAATCAATTGGCCAATGGGCATGCCTGCGTAGACACGTACGGGGTGGGTGCAGGAAATTTCCAGCGTCCAGGTATTGCAAAAGCCCACATCCCCCTTACCGGCAGTGGCGTGAATGTCGATGCCCAAACGACCTACACTCGATTTTCCTTCCAGGAAGGGCACGGCGTTGTGGGTTTCGGTATATTCTTCCGTTACACCGAGGTACAAGGTGTTGGGGTGTAGGACAAAGCCGGTTTCCGGTATCTCGAGGTGTTCGATCTCATTGTGGCGGCGAGCGTCCAAAATGTGGTCTTTGTAGATGGCTAGCCGCTTACTGAGGTGCACGTCATAGGAATTGGTGCCTAAGCAAGCTCGATCAAAAGGTTCGATGACAATTTCGCCATTTTCGATGCCTTCCAGGATCTTTTTATCGCTTAATATCATGTTTCTTGATTATGAAGGTGCAAATTTACCAAAATATGTGGCTCGATGTGTATTGTAGCGACACCTCCCCGTTACTTCCGCCACTCTTCCACCACTTTGATGGCATTATTGAGGCGCTCTTGTCCGTACCCATAGATTATGGCCGAGGGCTGGTTTAAATCCTTCAATGCGGTATGGTACATATCAAACAAGACCTCCCGGTCGTGGGGATTTTCCCGCAAGGGGTCTTCTTCCCAGGGTAAATCCGGGGCGCAAAGTAGATAGTAAGTATTTTGCTGGTCGCGGAGCTTCGCTTCGATCCAGGGATCCGTTCGCCCGTATTTGTACATTCCCCAGATCTTAATGACCACTAAGGCTGTATCAATAAAAATGAGGGGCTGTTGATCGGCTTGTAGGTCGGCTTCGCGTTGGAGGTGTCCTTCCGCAATTTTCAGCAAATCTGACTCCTCGTATGGTCGGTCTAAGGCCTCCAGATAATCACGGGCATATTCCACCAGACCAGGAGCTTGATAATGCGACGCCAAATCTCGAGTCAATTGGCTTTTCCCTGCCGATTCTGGACCAGTAATGATGATTTTCATGAATTTTCTTCCTTCTTTTGACTAAGAACGCTTCTTTTCGATGGCATCCCGGATTTTCATGGCACTTTCGTAGTCCTCCTTGGCCAAAACCTGTTTTAGCATTTGCTCGAGCTCCTCCAAAGAATAATCTGCTAATTTACCGCGCTTATTGGTGAATGCTTTACTGGCACTATCCAATAACACGCCAGCTTTTTGCATAATGTCTTCTGTGGTATAAATGGGACAACCGAAGCGCACGGCCAGTGCAATGGCATCTGATGAACGGGCATCTACCTGGAGCGGAGTGCCATCGGCCTTTTTGCCATAGATGACGGCATGGAAAATGTCTCCTTCCATTTTGATAATGATGGCTTCCGTAATGGTGATATTTGCGGCTTCAAGGGTGTTCTTAAACAGGTCGTGCGTGAGTGGCCGGTTGGGAAGCATGCGCTCCAGCGCTACGGCAATGGCCTGGGCTTCGAAAGGGCCGATGATGATCGGCAGGCGACGAAAGCCTTTGTGTTCTTCCAAGATCAGTGCGTAATTGCCCTTGTGTGATTCGCTAGTTGCCAGTGCGATGATATTGAGTTCAATTTTTTTCATCCGCTGTCATGTCCATTTTGATGAAATTGCACAATTCTGCTACATCTGAAAAAGGGGCAATGACTTGCCCGTTTTGCAACAATTTGAATAGCTTCTGCCCTTCAATTTCAATGGCATAATGCTGATCTAAATAGACCATCTTTCCTTCGTGGGCGCTGACTTTCAAATCAAAATGATTTAAGGCAAACAGCAAGAATTCTTTTGGGTCATAGTCCTCCATAGAAAGGATGGTTAACTTAAATTTTCAATCATCACAAATGCACCATAAGCGATACAGAGTAATGAAGACAAAACAGTTAAGCTCAGCTGTAGGTTTTGATTGTTGGTCAGCTTTTTTGAAAAGGGCAAACAAAAAATCCCGGCAGCCACCAACATGCCTACCACAGATCCGATGCCAAAAATTAATAGATACATCATACTGCTAAAACTACTTTGGATTTCAGTCATCACTAGCAATATCATGGCGCCGCTGCCGGCCAGGCCGTGTACCAATCCCACTCCATAGGCCAGATGATGATTGTCATGTTGGTCTATTAATTGTTCGGGATGTGCTTTTTTGTGGTAGTATTGGTATAACCGAAACAAACCGAGTAAGATCAACATTAGCCCGACTGTCGCTTCAAAATAACCGAAATACCCATCCAAAAAGCTCGTTTTTCCCACAATAATGAGCAATCCCACTAAAAAGATGGTAGAAGTATGGCCCAATCCCCAATAAATGCCATCTTTGACTGCCAGCATCATTCGGTCTCGCTTGGTTACAATGTTGCCCACGGCCACCAGGTGATCTGCTTCAAAGGCATGCCCAAAGCCGACTACCGCGGCAAAAAGTAAAGGAAATGATGCATCCATGATCTTGGTTTAGTTTGTCTAAAAACGGTTCAGTAATATTTGGTGCGAGTGGTCAATACATTCATTCCATGATGTCATTCACCACTACCCGATGATTGCCCGTATCTGCTACGACCATAATGTTGTTTTCGATACAAATTTGGAATGGCCAATACAAGCTTTCTTCGGTACTCCAGATGGTATTTTTATTTTCACTTCCGGTATTAAAATCATCTTGTCCGATGACATTGTCCGCAGCACTATTGTGCTGTTCAGGTAGATTTTTGAACCATAAAACCCGGCTATTGCCCGTATCGGCAACCCATAAGCCATCTTTGTAGAAGCAGGTGTCGTAACACCAGTTTAGGGTATTGGGTTGGGGAAACCAACCAAACTGGTTTTGCCCATTACCTTCGAAAGAAGCCTGGCCAATGATAACATCAGCGCCCTGTTTTTTTGCCGTGGTCCAATCGTGCCAAAGCAATACTCGATAGTATTGTGTATCGGTGATGGTCATTTGGCCTTGTGGTCCAATTTTCACCGAGTAAGGCCAAATGGGGTCATGGTGATCGTAATCTCGCTCATTAAAATTGGGCTTGCCAATGACGGCATCCGCGGCGGCAAAATTCCGGGTAGGAATTTTTTCGTAATGTAGCACCCGTCGATTTCCGGTATCGGCAATCCACAGTTGCTGGCCATCCGAAAAGACGCCGTAGGGCCAATTGAGCGATTGCGCAGAGGGCGGATGCCCAATACCTTTGATATTGGGATCATTGCTGGAAAAGTCCGGTTGGCCAATCACCACATCCGCAGGCTGGCCATCGTTGTGGGGCATTTCCAACCAAATCAGCACCCGGTGATTCCAGGCATCTGCAACAATAATTTTGGTGCCATCCGACCAAATTCCGGAAGGGTAAAACAGGCTTGAAGCGCTGACTTTACCGCTGGCGTTTCGTCCTGTTTCCCCGGCCGCCGCTTGCCCGAGAACCACATCCGGCTGTTGAAATTCAGAGGCAGGTAAATTTTTCCAAATAAATAGGCGATTTTGCGCAGTATCGGCCACCATGAGATGATTATTGACCAGAAAAACCCCTCTGGGGGCCAATAATGGGCTGTCTTCTGCCCCCTTAAATATTCTTGTCTTTTTCACCATTGGCGCTAACCTCACTCCTGGATTTTCCATATCATGAATTGTACATACATTAACAAATACGGGGCAATTGTTCCCCCACCAGCATATTGACCACTCGTTTCCCTCCAATTCCACTGGTAAGTACTACCTGCCGAGGATGGGCGGCTACCACTTCCCCAATAATCGAGGCATGGTTGCAGTGTTCTAAACGCTGTAATCTCTCGAGCATGGCATCTGCCATTTCTGCTGCCACCACTGCGATAAAAATACCTTCATTGGCGACATATAAAGGGTCTAGGCCCAATATCTCGCAAGCGCCAGAGACTTGTTCGTCTACGGGAATATCCTTTTGGGCAATGTCAATGCCCAGCTTTGTATCTCTGGCAATTTCCGTAAGTACGGTAGCGACTCCTCCCCGGGTTGGATCACGAAGCAAGTGGATGTGTTCACCAAACTCGTCGAGTAGTGTCTTAACGATGTGGTTTAAATTGCGGGTGTCACTTTCGATGGTGGTCTCAAATTCCAATCCTTCTCGTACCGACATAATGGCAATGCCGTGAGTAGCCAGATTATCACTGACAATGACTTTATCGCCCACTTTGACGCGGCTGATATCAATATTTGCCTGTGCGTGTAAGGCACCGATTCCAGTGGTATTGATAAATATTTTATCCCCTTTTCCTCTTTCAACCACTTTGGTGTCGCCGGTGACCACCTGGACGCCTGCTTGTTCACAGGCGAATTTTATGGCTACCAAAATATCCCAAAATGCTTGCATGGTTAACCCCTCTTCAATGATAAAACTAAGAGATAAATGTTGTGGGATGGCCCCACACATGGCCAGATCATTGACCGTACCATTAACGGCCAATTCTCCTATATTGCCACCCGGGAAAAAGATGGGTGAAATCACAAAGCTATCAGTGGTGAATGCCGTTTTACCACTCAGGTTCAGGATGGCCCCATCGTGCCGCTTGTCGAGCAGGTCGTTTTTTAATAAATCAAATACACCGGTATCTAAGAGTCTGTTGGTCAATAAACCGCCACTGCCGTGCCCTAAGGTAATGACCTCAAAATCTACCTTGGGCATCGGGCACTGCAATTGCATTTTGATTTTCTTCGCTTTTTGATCGTGAACCGACATATTTATTGGTGTTAAATTCTAAAGGAGTGGGCATTAGATATTTGGGACACGGAGTAAAGTTTATAGGAATTCTCTGCTTATCCGCTGTCACAATACTTGTGCTCACACTCATTAGTTCATCCTGTAATTAGTTTCTTTAGAGCATGTGGCAACCTTTGGGCTGCAAAACAGCACTTTTTTGTTGAGTGCATGTTTGGAGGTAGTCCCTGAAGTATATTCGGGCAAGCTATTCAGGCTACAGATTTTAGTTTTTGGAACCTCTTTTCGGCTATTTTTTAGTCCGTCTCTGCTCAGCCGAGATGCATTTCAAAAAACGCCTTGTTTTACCCAAAAAATGATGCTTTTCACCAGCAAATCCGACCTCCAAACATGCCTTTAGCTATTAACCGTTCATTTCTACCAATCCTGAAAAGTGGTAATAGGCGGCGCAAGCCCCCTCTGAACTTACCATTGGTGCTCCAAGTGGATTTTCAGGATTACATTTTTTGCCAAAATTGGGACAATCAAAAGGCTTTTTGATGCCCTTCATGATTTCGCCCGCAATGCATTCTGCGTTTTCGGGGGCTTCGGCAATATTGATGTTAAACTTGCGCTTGGCGTCATAATCAGCATATTCGGCTTTGATTTCATAGCCGCTTTGAGGAATGACGGTCATGCCTCGCCACATGCGATCGGTCACTTCAAATACCTCTTTGATGGTTCCAATTGCATTGGGATTGCCTTCGGGTTTGACCACCCTTGCGTATTGGTTTTCCAATTTGGCTTCTCCTTTCTCCAGCTGTTGGATGGTCATCAGGATGCCCTGTAACAAATCCACCGGCTCAAAACCAGTCACGACGATGGGGATGTTAAAACGTTCCACCAAGGGGTAATATTCAGAGATTCCCATGATGGTGCAGACGTGCCCGGCGGCCAAGAATCCCTGTATGCGGGTTTCTTCGTCGGTCATCAGTGCTTCTATGGCCGGCGGCACCAATACATGAGATGCCAGAAGAGCATAATTTTTCAGGCCCAACCGATGGGCGTGCACTACGGAAAGGGCATTGGCAGGAGCCGTTGTTTCAAACCCTACCGCAAAAAAGACGACCTGACGATCCGGGTTTTGCTCGGCGATCTTCACCGCTTCGAGCGGGGAATACAAAATGCGGATATCCGCTCCTCCGGCCTTTGATTCCAGTAGGCTTTTTTTCGATCCGGGCACCCGCAGCATATCTCCAAAGGAGCAGAGGATGGCATCTTTTTCCTCGGCCAGGTACACCGCTTTGTCGATCAAATTTACCGGTGTTACACATACCGGACAGCCCGGCCCATGCACCATATTGATTTCCTCAGGCAGCATATTGAGAATGCCGTTCTTTACAAGACTATGCGTTTGGCCACCACAAACTTCCATAATCGTCCACGGACGGGTAACGGTCTTTTTGATTTGCTGGAGGTAGCGTTCGGCGACTTCAGGGTCGCGGTATTCAGTTAAATATTTCATAAAAGGATATTTTAAGGGTTCACGCAGAGCCACAAAGGTTTTTTTTCTGCTTTTTCAAAGCAAAAAAATCCAAGGATGCGAGGCGTTATAAATGGTTTGCAAATCTCCGGATTCCATTCTTTATCAGTAATTTTCAGATACATGAGGATCATTTTAAACTGAACAGGTGCCGACTTTTGATTTTCGCGCCTTTGTGAGGTGCTTCTTACCGTCCACCTTGTGCGCTTTCTAATTGTACTCTTCTTTTCCCGGCAGCATATCCTTAATATTCAACTCCTCCTCCACTTCGCCCATTTCCTCCAGGTATTTGAAGGTTTGTTTAGCTTCTGCTTCATCGACGATACTGATGGCTACGCCAACGTGCACCAATACGTAGTCTCCCTCCTTGGCTTTGGGGACCATTTCGAGGCTGGCTTCTTTGACGATACCGCCAAAAGAGACTTTGGCCATACGTACCAGTCCATCGAATTTATTTTCTATGGATTTGATCTTACCGGGAATCGCTAAACACATGATGATTCTGTTTAAGTTTAAGTGCTTGAATTTGTGTATACATTAATTGCCCAAAGGAAATATTTTCATCATTGGGCGACAGTTGTTCGTGAAAATACAAGTCAAAGTCAGCAGAAAGGTGGTGTGCCAATAAATCTACCAGTAGCGCATTTTGAAAGACTCCTCCGCTAAAAGCTATCTTTTTGATATTCAGGTTGTTCGCTACGATTTTGACCAGTTTTACTAATGAGAAATGGAATTTCGCTGCGATAAAACTTCTGGTTTTTCCTTTTTGTAAATCCATGATCAGAGCCGTCATCATGGTTTTAGTCGGAATGCGGTAATAATGCGCCCCCTCTCGGAAATAGCTCTCGTGAAAATCTAAGCCGTTTTGCTTAAAATATTGTGTCGCAAGGGCCTCCAACTTTATGGCTGCTTCGCCTTCGTAAGTTTGCACATCCATCAAGCCGAGAAGGGCGGCTACTGCATCAAAAATGCGACCAACACTAGAGGTTTGCAGGTGATTTGTTTTCGACAATAATTGCTCATATACCTGCCATTCGGTTTGGGTGAATTTACCTCGTAAAAATGGCGCTGCACCCATCACGTCCCAACAGGCGGATAACGCCGAAATTCTTGGTTCTTTAGGCATTTTGTCGCCAAGGATAAAATCAAAATAGTCGAAATAATAGCAGCGTAGAAAATCGTATTGCTCATATTTAAAAAACTCTCCGCCCCAAATTTGGCCATCGTCACCTAGTCCCGTGCCATCCCAAATTACTCCTAGGATTGGTTCCTCTGTTTGCAGCAAGTGATGTTCGCCCAAAACCGCTCCAAAATGAGCGAGGTGATGTTGCACGGAGGTGGTCGGGATTTCGAATTTTTGCGCAAGCAACTGACCATATTTTGTCGACGGATATTCCGGATGGAGATCCAGCAAAATGTGAGTGGGTATCGTTTGAAAAAGCTGCAAAAAATGCTGGATGGCCTTGCGATAATTTTCCTGCGTATCAAAGTGTTCCAGATCACCCAGGTATTGACTGATATAGGCATTGCCTCCGTGCAAGAGGCTAAACGTACTTTTGAGCATCGCCCCCATGGCCAGCATGCTTTGTTGGGGCAGTTGTAAATGCCCATTGATATAGGTAGGGGCCATTCCTCTCGATCGCCGGATGACGATCTTTTGGTGCTTAAAGGGTGTAAATCGGACCACACTATCATCCTGCGGCACCACAATTTTTCGGTTGTTGACCAAAATATAATCGGCAATGGTGGCCAGTTCTGTTTTGGCTTTTTCATCTTGAAAAACAATGGGCGCATTGCTGATATTACCGCTGGTCGCGACGATGGGCTGGCCGAATTTTTTTAATAATAAAACAAAAATGGGCGCATAAGGAAGCATTGCCCCAACCTGTGATAGTCCGGGCGCAATTTCCGGCATAGCCAGCACTTGTTTTACTTCTTCGGTGGAGTCGACCAAAATAATCGGTGCGATCGGACCGGTCATCAATTCCGCCTCAGCGGGTATTATATTGGTTAGGGATTGCAAGGATTCCAAGTCGGGAAACATCAGCGCAAATGGTTTTGATGGCCGGTGTTTTCTTTCCCGTAAGGTGGTGATTGCCTGTGCATTCCGGGCATCACAGGTGAGTAAATATCCGCCAATGCCCTTTATGGCTATTATTTTTCCGGCATTCCAGGCCGTTACTACCTGATCTATGATTTGGGGTGGCGCCTCGTTTATTACTTTGTGCTGCTGGTCAACTAGGGTCAATTCAATGCCACAGTTAGCGCAGGAATTGGTCTGGGAGTAATAGCGGCGATCGGCTGGAGCTTCATATTCTGCAAGACAAGTTGGACACATCTCAAACGCATCCATGGTGGTTCGGGGGCGATCATAGGGAAGCTGGGCAATGATAGAATACCGTGGACCACAATTGGTACAGGTGATAAAGGCATAACCTTCCCGGCGATTGTGGTCGGTCTGAAGTTCTGTTTTGCAATCGGGACAAATGGCAAAATCTGGGGTGACTAATAGGTTGGCAGTGCCGTTTTGCTCGCTTTGGATGATCTGAAAATCGGCAAAAGAAGTTGGGGCTATCTCCTGTAGTTGATGGCCGGTAATGACTGATAATTTTGGTGCTCTTTTCAGCAAATCCTGATGAAAAAGTTCTGCTGTTTCAGGAGCAGCGTTAAACGCTACATGCACGCCATCTACGGTGTTGTTTACCCATCCATGGACGCCATATTTTCGGGCCAATAAGTAGACAAACGGCCGGAATCCGACCCCTTGCACCTGTCCTTGAATATGGATGTGCCAGGTTTGCATCAGGCAATGGCTTCTTTGTTGGCCATCTGCTTTTCCTTTACTTTTTCCAGCAGCCAGTTGCACCATTCATCTATGCCAATATTTTGAGTACTGGATACTTCAATGACTTTGAGATCGGGATTGATGTCTCGTGCATCGGCCACTACGGCATCAACCGAAAAAGGCAGATAGGGGAGCAGGTCTACTTTGGATACCAACATCAATTCGCTGGTGAGAAACATGCGGGGGTATTTTTTGGGTTTATCATCGCCTTCGGTGGTCGCGATTAAGGTTACCCGATAATCTTCACCCAAGTCGAAAGAGGCAGGGCATACGAGATTGCCTACATTTTCGACAATCAATAATTCGACGCCATTTAAATCGAGACCTTCCATGCCTTGCCAGATCATTTGTGCCTCCAAATGGCAAATGCCTCCGGTGACGATCTGGAGTGCATCCAAACCCACCTCACGCAGCCGATCAGCGTCGCGCTCTGTTTCCAGGTCGCCGACCAGTACTTTCATGTTGACTTTATCTCCAATGCGACGGGCCGTTTCCTGCAAAAGCGTTGTCTTTCCACTCCCGGCAGAGGAAGTAATATTGATCATTAAAATGTTTTCCTCGGCCATCTTCTTGCGAATGCTCTCTGCGACAAAATCATTGGCTTTCAATAAATGCATGGTTGTATTGTCGCAGGTGACCGTTCCTCTGGCCGCTTTGCTTGATTTTTGAACTTTATCATCCATTTTACAGTCCTTATTTTCGAAGTGAAAGAAGTGAGCAACCACCCCCATTTCGGTGATTTTTACCAAGTTAGGAAGATGAATTGAATTAGAAAAGAAATTCAATCGTTTAGAAAATTTTTTCTAAAATAAACATAAAAAGATAGGGTTAATAGATGCGGTTTAATGGCATAAAAATGCCGTTTAAGTATCCACCTCTGCCTCTTGATCAAAGTGTACGCGGTGGATGAGTAGTTCGGTTCCTTTTACCACGTTGTTATTGGGTTGTCCGCAGTTGGCACAGGCAAATTTATAGTTTTGAATTCTAGAGTGGGTATCACAAGTAGCGCAGTAGATTTCGATGGGAACGATTTCTACATTTAATTGGACCTGCTCATATTTTTCCTCGGCAGAGGTCACCGCTTCGAATGCATTTTGCATCAGCAACGGCTCCACGTTTGATAGGAGCCCGATTTTCATATCGATGGCGGTCATGCGCTTCAATTCGTCTTTGGAAAACTCGTCTTCCAGGGTATTAAATATATTTCTGACCAATGATATTTCGTGCATAAAGCGGTTATTGTGCTGCGACGGTTTCTCTAAGTTTTTGCAAAAGATCGAGGTGGCGATCTGCTTCTTCCAGCATACTAGTTTCCTGAACCAATTGCTTCACCTCATTGGCTTTTGCCACCATATCGTTAAAGCGCTCTTGGTTAAAATCCTCCTCGGCATTGCTCACATTCCAGCTGGCTTCAAGGTAGTTGAGCAAGGTAATGGACCGCTCGTAGGGATAATTGCTGGACCGAACGCTCAAGGCCTCATTGTAATAAAACAGGGCCTTATCGTAGTTATCGGAATGAATGGCTGGAGGAAATTTCATGAGGGCATTGCCAAAGTTATTGCAAATCATACCATACTCATAAGGATGGCTTTCCTTACCATAAAAATTGAGGGCTTCCTGAAAGGATGCAGCAGAAATGCCCGCCCAAATCCCTCTCTTTTTATTTTCTGCCGGCATTTCGGCATACAAAATAGCCAGATTGTGGTGGATATCAGCAAAAACATCGGGGGTTTCTTCCTGGGTAAAGGTTTTTAAGGCCTGTTGGTATGCCTCAATAGAAGGTTTGTAAAATTGAGGATTTCCGTTTTGTGCCCAGGTGTAGAGTAAGGTCCCTTTTCTAAGGTGGGCATTGGCGGCTAGTTCATGCATTTCTTCCTCTTCAAACAGCCGAATGGCCTTGGTGATATAGCCCAGTGATTCCGAGAAACTCTCCGAGATATTGGCAATATGTGCGGCATCTACGTAGAGCAAACCCGCTTCGACGGGGCGGTTGTTTTTTTCAAAATATTGCAGTACTTCCCATAAGGTATCCTTGAGGTTTGCTAGCAAATTGGTATCATAAGGCACGGTAAGCTGTTTCATCCAGATACTGGTCAGTACCGCTTTTAGTCCATATTTTGCATCTTCCGAGATGGCTGCTTCAATGGTTGTTTCCAGTAGTTGGGTGGCTTTCGCCAATTCCTCCACATCTAGCAATAAGGTGGCATAATGCTTGGTGGTAAATGCCTGATATTCCACATTGGGCGCCAATTCCAAAGCCTGCTCGTAGTGCTTTTGCACCTCCTCAAAGGAGACCTGCTGATCCAAAAAACCATAGTGGCGAATGATGGCATCATTATGAGCCATTCGGTATTGATCAAAATCTGATCCTGTGATGGCTTTTCGCAATTCTACCAACTCCTGCAATTCGATTTGATACCCAAATTGTAGCCGGGTCATCAATCCCGTTTCAAATTGCATCACCGGATACTGCTCAAGATACTCCCAGCCTTTTTCCCCATTGCCCAGTTTGCTGAACACCAGGCCAAGCAATACTTCTTTTGAAAAGGGGAGTGGGTTGGCCAATAAATACGGAGGGCTTACATTGTGCCAGTCGATGGGAGGCAAAATACCTTTTGCATTGACGATCAAACAATTCCCGCTGGATTCAGGGACCTTTTCCATGGAATCGACTACCTCTATCAACTCGGAAAGTCGATCTTCGGAGGCAATGATTTCGTGAATTTCATTAATTCTTTCAGTTGTCGCAAAAATGGAAAACATCATTATTTATTTTGGTTCTTTGACAAATTCCGTGATTCAAAGTCAATCAAAAATATAAACCAACGCTTCTAAAGGCACTTTTGATCTATATGAAGTTGTTTAAGAATTGCTGCGATAGTCAAAAATCAGGCACTTTTGTCCTAGTTGAGGCACGCACGGAGCATGATAGCAGCGCTATCAATGCGAGTACGGAACGAAAAGTAGGGCAAAAAGGACGATTTTGGGCATTGTAAGTAGTTTTTAAACAACTTCTATTTTAGCTTGGCCACGAAATTTGTCAAAGAACGTTTATTTTTAAAGTACCCCGGGCGTCTTTTCGGATGCCACGCTGTAAAATTTGAGCATAGATGAAGTGCATGTTTGGAGGTAGTCCCCGAATATACTTCGGAGCCGATTTCCAAACATGGTCTAGATCCTGATATTTAAGATTCCCAAATCTGGTTGCCAGTCGTATTGCAATTCGCGGTCCGAGTCATCCAGCTGATTATCGATCAGAAGGTCGTGCAGGGCAATCGATTTGTCACCTGCTGCGCTTCGGTCTTTTAAGATATACTGCCCAGCCTTGTGCAATTGTTTAAACAGTTCATCACTGACTGGAGCCAGCATCAAAGATTTCTTTTCAGGATAATAGACGACGTAGGCATTTTGATCTTCCCCAAATACCTGGGAGGCCAGTTCCTGATCCACCTGCAAGTGAGAAGCTTTAAGCCGGAGTAAAGTACCAGTTTGGTTTTTTTTATCCTCTTTGGGTTGATAATTTGGCGGCGGAATAAACATGGGATTAATTTTTCAATTCTTCAAGTAAAAGTCCGACAACCTTATCGCCGCCTTGTTTGGCGGGCTCGGTCATGCCTACATTAAAGCGGGTATCATTGATGGCCACCAGGTAAACCTCCACATTGTCGGGATAATCTTCCCCCAGCATTTTTTTTGCATAGGAGAGGGCTTGGTCCCATTTGAGGCTATGTAGAAACACCATGGGGTCATCCTGTATTTGCCCTTCGATTTCGGAGGCAGGCAATTTAAAAACACTGCCCACCGGTTCTCCCGAATTTACCACGGCATCGATTAGTATGATGCGTTCGTGCCCTTTGAGTTTAAAGAGAATCTCAAAGGCCGAAGTGCCCATGTCGAAGATGCTAACGTTTTCACGCTCGCCCAACTGTTCCTGTAGCTGTTCGATGACATATATGCCCACTCCGTCATCTTCGCGTACGGGATTGCCAAAGCCGAGTACCGCTATTTTTTCCACTTTATGCTGAATGCTTATTTCCATTCCTCAATTTAAGCTTGTTTTCTGATAATTAAAAATGCCCACCAGCAAGGTGATGGGCATTCATTGTAATGGTTCTTTAACAAATCTCGCGATTCAGTGTCAGTCGAAAATGTAAATCACTGCTTTTATCAGGTGTTGAAGGTTCACATTTTAGTCTGAGCACTGGCTGTCTTGATTTTACCTCGGGAAGATTTGCGCTAGAACATTTATGATTAATACTGTCTGTTTACAATTTAAATTTTGCCAATTCTTTGCCGGTTTTGTTGTCATGGGCGTGCACGGTACAAACCAGACAAGAGTCAAAAGAGCGGGCCACCATACCCACTTCTACAGGATCGTGTGGATCTTCAATTTCGGTACCTTCCAGTGCCGATTCAATTGGGCCAGGGTTGCCGTCCTTGTCATTTGGTCCTACATTGAAGGTGGTAGGCGCAATGATCTGATAGTTTTCAATGACGCCATCCTTAATTTTGATCCAGTGCGCTAAGGCTCCCCGGGCTGCTTCGGTAGCGCCCCAGCCAATGCCGTCGCGCTCGGTAGGTTTGATATAAAATTCGTCGTCCAAATTCACCTGACTCAACCATTCATTGATTTTCAGGTAAAGTCGTGGCGCTTCGTGCATGCGGGCCAGAACCCGGGTAAAGACCGATGGTCCCATTTTTGCCATGATATCTCCAAAAAGCGGATCGCGGAACTGGTGTTCTTTATTTGCGGGATTAGCGGCCATAATCAATCTGGCTAATGGACCAGTTTCTGCGGCATGCCCCATAAATCTTGGTGCTTTCGCCCAACTATATTTTCCACCAAAGTCAGAATTCTCCAAATTGCGGGAATCTGCAGCGGCCGTTGGGATTGGCTCATCAAATGGGTGTAATCCATCTTGCTGATTGGTGTACCAAGCATGCTTGATGTGCTCTGCCACATGTTTTTGGTCGGCATCGTAGTACTTCTTACCATCCCAGAAGCCAGAAGGGCTAATAGTTGCCGGGTTCCGGCTTTCGATGGTTGGTTTATTGTACATATCCTTATGCAAATAAGTGCCCCAAGCCAGGAATTTACCAACGCCTTGCCCAAATTTATCCAAGCCAAATTCCAGGCCGGCACGGAGATACAAGCCCAAATCGCTATTGCGGTGCGATTCATTTTCTTCCAGCCATTCCATCAGGTCATCCCAAGATTGGATTTGCATGTACCGCTCTATAGAGCAACCGAGCCAAACCGGTTCCAGCCAGTCATTTCTAAATTGGTTCATAATGGCGTGTGCCCGGGTAATGTCTTTTAATGTAGGGGCGCACATGACACCTCCAGGAATCATATAGCTGGAGTGTGGCCACTGTCCACCAAAGAGGGCATACACCTCTACGGGGCGCCCACTGGCAGTTACACCCGTTTGAAAAGAAGTACCGACATAAGCCGCAAAACGCTTAACCACCTCTTGATAAAGGGGCTTATTGGCAAACTTTTTATTGGCCATGTCCGTCGCGAAAATGGCGTAAAACCAACGAGGAATACTTTGGATGGTCTCTGTTGCCTGTCCGATGGATCTCAACAATAAAGCGTTGGGCGGCAAGGTGGTTTGCCAAGCCACATCCAAAGCAGAAGAAGCACAATAAAGGTGAGACCCTCCGCAGATACCGCAAGCTCGAGGAGTGACAATCAGCCCCGATTGAGGATCCTTTCCTGCCAGTATTTTTTCAAAACCTCTAAACATCGCAGCCTGGGTGTGTGCTCGGGTTACGACTCCGTTCTCCATATATACTTTCACATCCAGATCACCCTCGACCCGGCCGACTGGAGATATATTCAATTCTTTTAAAGCCATTTTATCTTAAGTTTAAGGTTCTTTGACAAATCTCCGTGATGTGAAATTGGGGAGATTTGTCAAAGAACGGGTTTTAATTTTGATTGATTAGGAATTATTTAGAGTGTTCTTTTAATTCGGAGGGTGTTGGCGCAAATTTACCGACGCCAGCTTTAAACCAGTACATCAGTTTGCTTTCACCTTCGGGAACCTCCTGTGGTAAGAAGCCAAGGTACTTCATTGTCTTGAGCACACTACCTTTCTTTAGGTCATTATGCGGAAATCCGGGTTCTGTACAACCTAGACAGGGGTGATTGGCCCGTGTCTTGCTAGATTGTCGATTCCACAGAATCCGATTACAACTGGCCCGTGTCATTGGTCCCCGACATCCCACTTCGTAGAAGAGACATCCGTGGCCTCGTTTGCCAAAGCCACCATCTATTTTTTCAGCAAAACTTCGGGCATTGGGACAGCCTGTTTGTACAAAATCGGTGAAAAAGGTTTTCGGACGGTGGTAATTGTCTATTAAAACATCGCCGATTCTTCCTGTAGAGATGGCTACCAAGATTTGAGTAATCCAATCAGGGTGTGCTGGACAACCGGGAATATTGATCACGGGCAATCCTCCTTTAGAAACAAAATCGGCGCCAAGGAAGCCCCCTTTTTGTTTTTTGTGGAACTGCATACCTGTAGACTCGCTAGGGTTAGGTGGAACAGCGGGGATTCCTCCCCAGGTAGCACAATCTCCTATGGCTACAACATATTGAGCTGCATGTGATAGCTCTTTTACCCAGTCTTTCATCGGGCGATCGGCAAAATAGTTCATCTTACCGGTGCCATTGGGGCCTTCGATGACGGAACCTTCAAAGACAAAAATGTCCAGTTGGGTTTTTCCGGATAGACAATCGTTCAGTAAGTCGCTGACTTGATGCCCGATCTCCAAGCCAACTGTAGGGTGCCACAAAATGTTGATGCCAAAATCTACGATTAGCTCAACTACCGTGGGCTCCTGTGCATCGAGGAATGACATGGTATTGCCACTGCATGCGCCACCTTGTAACCATAAAACATTAGCCATAATGGAAGTTTTTGCGTTTTGCTTATTAAATATTGTTGTTGCAAGTGATAACAAAATCCTATTCTATTCACTTGTTACATTTCCAAATATAGCAACGAATATACAATTAGAAAGAATTTTCTAAGTCTTTTTTAGAAAAAAATTACTAAAAAGTTGAAAATACCCCCTAATCGAGATCGAGTCTAAATTATTTAGGGATAAAATCAGCTTAGAATCCCCTTTTAAAAAAATAGGCTAGTTTACTTTCTCCTTCAGGTAGTTCTTTGGGCAGATAGCCCAGGTATTTCATGGTTTTAAAGACACTACCTTTTTTTAGGTCGTTGTGTGGAAAGCCAGGCTCGGTACAACCCAGACAGGGGTGATTTGCCCGGGTTTTGCTGGAAGTGCGGTTCCAAAGAATGAGGTTACAGCTGGCGCGGGTCATCGGGCCACGGCATCCGACTTCATAGAAAAGACATCCATCTTTTTTGCCAAAGCCTCCGGTTACTTTATGGGAAAAGCTATGTACATTGGGGCAACCGGTTTGTACAAAATCGGTGAAGAAGGTTTTAGGCCGATGAAAGCCATCCAAGACTACTTCATTTATCCTACCGGTAGCGATCGCCACTAGTATTTGGGTCATCCAGTCGGGATGTGCCGGACAGCCGGGAATATTGATTACGGGCAGCCCGCTCTTGGTGACAAAGTCTTTTCCCAAAAAGCCCCCTTTTTCCTTTTTGTGAAATTGCATACCCGTAGATTCAGTTGGGTTGGGCGGTACGGCTACCACGCCACCCCAGGTTGCGCAATCACCGATGGCTACCACATATTTTGCCACTTTAGCCATGTCGGAGATCCAGTCTTGCATGGGGCGATCGGCAAAAAAATTCATATTACCGCTACCATTGGCTCCTTGAATGACGGAGCCTTCAAAAACAAAGATATCAACAGGGGTTCTTCCCGAAAGGGCATCGTTGAGCACTTCCTTCACCTGTTCGCCGATTTCCATACCAATAGAAGGGTGGTAAAGAATACGTATGCCAAAGTCCGTCACCAATTCAATGACCGTTGGTTGTTCGGCATTGAGAAATGACATGGTATTGCCGCTACAGGCACCACCTTTCAACCAAATCAGGTTTGTCATACGATTCTATTCTAGGTTTTCCCTCAAAGAACCAAAAAGGCTAGGAACTTAGTCCTGGTTGTTCTTTAATCAGAGGAAGGATTAGTTGTTCAAATTCAGCGATCCCCAACTTAGTAAAGTGGGGATAAATCAAGTTCCAAACCATTTCCTTAAACCGACCGGCTGAATTGCAGGTGATTCCACGTGCGGCATTTTGTGCGTGCCAAAAGGAGATCATTCCCCAAATGGAAGTAGCCAGTGTATCGTAAATTCCCGACCGCGGTTCAGGTTTTATGATGCCTCTTCGCTGGTTGAAATCCAACCGCTTGCGAATTTGGCTGATCATTTTATTAATGTGTTGCTGTCTTGTAGAATGTACCGCGGGACTCATGCGCTCGATTTCTAATAAATCCAGAAAGTAGAATGGATATTTTTCTACAAACGCATGGTATTTGGAAAGCTGGTAATCAAAATCTATTAAATTGGGGAAGAGCCGATAGGCCGCAAGAATCTCAATAACCTCTTCATGTAAATTTTCATTCACTGCTCCCACAATGGCCTCTTTATTTTTGAAATGATAAGCCAAATTTCCCACACTGATGCCTATTTCATCTGCTATTTGTTGCAATCGCACATTGGCCAACCCATTTTCATTAAAAAGTTGAATGGAGGCATGAAGTATTTTCTGTTTTGTATTTAGGTCTGCCATTATTAAATGGATAAATTCAAGATTTCAATTATTTTTTGGGATCAACTATTGCACAACTTAAAGTCATCGATATCCACTTTTAAGGTGCCGCGTTGGTCCTTAGCTGCCAAGCGGCGCATATACCAGGCGCTCAGCTCCGCTTTGTTTTTGCAGGTATGTCGGGAAATGACCCGCTTGATTAGTTTACAAGGCTCTTGATAATGAGCAAAAACCAATTGTATTTCCCACATCCCTTCTCTTTTAACCACATTTTCGATCACCGCAGTATCGCGCAACCACCAATCGTCTGATAGGAAATCCATGTCGCTCTCAGAACCTGGTTTTTCCGTAAAATGTTGGTTGTTGAGCAAATTCAGCAATTCATTATAGGCACTATCGTCGAGATTAAATGGCTTCATCGATTTAGTCGAACTTCATTGGTATCCAACAAAACTACTCAAAATAGAGTAGGATTAAAAGTCCTCAGGCGCATTTAGCATTTGTTGGTACTCCAATTGACCCACTTTTGTGAAGTAAGGATAGCACAGTGCCCAGATGGTTGTGCGGTAATTGTCGGCTTTTTCAACGGCCTTTCCTCTAATATTTCGTTGAATTGGCCACAGCTCAGCATTCATCCAAATTTGTACGGCAAGTTTTTCGTAGAGGCCTTCCTGGGGCTCGGGGATCATTGCCCCTCGGGATACATTAAATTCGAGCATGTGGTACAATTGGGCAATTTGCCATTTAATATGTTGACGGTGTACTGCGGAGAGGTCGGGATAGGCCCGAGAAATTTCCAGGGCATCCAGGTAGTAAAAGATATAGGTCTGTTGCAGCGCAAAAGTCCGCTGAAACAATCGATCCATGTAGTCAAATAAGGGGACCGTGCGGTATTCTGCGAGCAGTTCTTTTTGCTGTTGCGCCAATGTGGTAAACAACGCCATGACAATCGCTTCTTTATTGGGGTAGTGATAGGCCAGGTTGCCCACGCTGACAAAGGCTTCATCTGCAATGTGTTGCAAGCGCACATTGACCAAACCATTTTCATTAAAGAGTTTGAGTGCGGCATCTAGAATTTTTTGTTTGGTAGAACTCATGACGTTATCTTAGAGGCGATTTGAACAAAAATAATATTTTAATGAAGTTATTACCGGTTTTTGTCGCTTTGCTGTGCCTGCCGTTTGTACTATCGGCCCAAAATGTACAGGCATTAAAATCAATCGATCCTTCCGAGCCGGACTATGAAAATGTTGATGTGGTGCCATTACATTCAGATTCTACCTCCAGTACCTTTATCGTATTTGTCAAAAAAACGGTAGCCAAGCACTACCACGCTCATCATACCGAACAAGTGGTTGTGCTGGAAGGCAAGGGGCGCATGCAAATGGGCGATCAGGAATTTATAGTCAAAAAGGGCGATTATATCATCATCCCTCCCGGCACCCACCATGCCGTGCAGGTCATTGGCCGCAAGCCTATGAAAGTGCTGTCCATTCAAAGCCCTCAATTCAAAGGAAAGGACCGAATTTTTGTCGACAAGTAGGCCATCGCAAAAACATTTTTTTTCCTGGCGTCGTTCTATTCGAAACTGCTTGGTCTTATCCAAAAAAACGTAAAACAGTCTCTAGTATATGCACGATATTGAGCCTTATCATCACTGGCGGGAAAAATATGTCGCCTCAGAAGACCCTAAGTCGCCCTTCTACGGACAGGTATACGATGAGTTTCGTTTTACGCAAAAAATATATAATTATTTCATTCATCCACAATGGGATGCTTTTGGATCCAGTACGCTGTACTTAAAGGTCCTCTATATCAGTTATGAAGATGGTTATGCCATTTTGGAATTGATTGGAGAGTGGAATGACTGTCTACACAATGACATCATGTACCTCAAGCGCGAAGTAATTGATCCTATGACAGATGAGGGCATCGATAAGTTTATCCTGATTTGTGAAAACGTCCTCAACTTTCATGGCTCAGATGACAGTTATTATGAGGAATGGTACGACGACATCAAAGAAGAGGGGGGCTGGATTTGTCTACTCAATACCCTTTCCCATGTGGAAGACGAGATGAAAGAAACCCAGCTTCAATATTTTATCAACTTCGGCGGAAATTTTAATAACATCAATTGGCGTCCGCAGAAACCCAAAATCCTCTTCCGAGCGGTGGATGCCATTCTGAGCGGAGAAATTAAGCGGTTGACGTTTTGATTTTATGCTGAATGCTATCTAGATATTGTCTTTGCTTCCCCGGCAGTTTTGTGGATTCGAACATTCAGGGGATACCCCGGATTGCCTGAGCATGCCCCCTCCATGTTGTACCTGTTTCAAAAAAAACGTAACTTTAGAACGTTTCTAAGCTAAATTCCTAAGCACTTAGGCACTACAATGCACTGACACATTGTTCTTTTTCTTATCCGTCTCGGCTCAGCCGAGATGCATTTCAAAAAACGCCTTTGTTTCAGCAAAAAAATGATGCTTTTTGCCAGCAAACCCGACCTCCAAAGATGCTCTTAGTTGTTTAAATTTAGGAAAATATGTTACTGAAATGTTCAAGCGCGCAGGGACTCTCATTGCTTCGCATTTGTGGCTTATTCTTACTGATCATAAGTTTTAATGTTTTGGCTCAGGGCCAAAATCTCGTTCCTGATCCTGGCTTTGAAATATGGGACAGTACCCACGTGGTAGCTAATCCAAATACCCTTGACGGGTTGACCTATTGGTATAACGCAGCAGGTACCGCAGATCACCATCATGTAGCTATTGTAGGGGGATCAAATCTCACGGCTTTAGAGCCTTGTCCAACGGGTGAGGGCAATACCGGGTGTGGTTATCCCTACGAAGGGGGCGGGGTACTGGGATTTTTTAAGAGTATTGGATCGACCTCCTATCGGGAGTGGGGGGGGAGTCCACTATTAGCACCATTAGCGCCAGGTACCTGTTATGAGGTCTCTTTTTGGATACAGAATAAGCTGGATGATCCAGATTTTTTGCACGAGTCCAACCATTGGGGCATTTTCTTTGCACATGAACAAATGCCATCCTTTGATCCTTGGGAATTGGACTTTAACTTGGTATCCAATCAATGGGTGGCTTGTGATCCCATCATTTCTGGCAGTGAATGGCAGCAAGTGCAGTTGGCGTTTACGCCAGATGAGGATTATGAATACATCTACATCGGTTTTATGGGGAATGATGAGGACGCCAGTTTTATTCTCCCCCAGGTAAATCCACAGGGTTTCTACGTTTGGGTGGATCAAGTGGTGATTGAGCCCATTTATCTGGAAGTACCGGAAGATAGGACCATTTGTTTGGGAGACAGTACCTGGCTACATTTTACCGCTAATCGCGACATTTTTTGGACTGATGGGCAACAGTCGGATACGACCACTGCTTTTTGGGTTCAGCCGGAAATGACGACAACTTATTACGTAGAGATAGCAGATGCCCTCACCTGTAAGTTGATGGATTCGGTGACGGTCACTGTTCAGGAGGAATATGTGATGGATTATCCAGGTCCCATTTGCAGCCAGGCGGAGCCACTAATCCTAAAGGATGATGCTGGCCCTGGAATGTGGATTGGCCCGGGTATTGTTGATGCTGAACAGGGGCTTTTTGATCCTTCAATAAGTGGTGTGGGAGATTTTGCCATACAGTTTATCTCCAATACCGATTGTTTGGCTGATTTTACGATGAATGTAGCAGTGATCAACCTACCCCAACCGAGTATTATGGCTGATCCCCTGCAAGGCTGTGCACCCTTGACCATCGAATTGATTGACGGTGGAGCCATTTCAGGGGTGCAGTACACCTGGAAATTCCAGGGGGAAACCCTCGAAACCGAAACAGGGCAGGTGCGCTATACCTTTGCCGATCCGGGTACTTATGATATAGGAGTGGAGGTCAGCTATATGGGGAATTGTGTGGCCGACCTATATTGGGAAAACCTGATTCAGGTGGAGGAGGTACCGGTTGCTAATTTTAGTTTTTTTCCGGATCAACCGGATGTACTGCACAATGAAGTTCAATTTACAGACCTCTCCTCAGGAAATATACTCCAATGGCACTGGGACTTTGGCGATCAATTGGAGAGTTTTCTGATTAATCCCGTACATGAATACCTCAATGCAGGCGGGTACCGAGTACAGCTGGAGGTCTTAGGTGAGGGAAATTGTATGGATACGATCAGTCGAAATATCGAGATTGAAAATGCCGTACAGTTATATGTACCAAATGTTTTTTCACCGAATTTAGATGGGGTTAACGATCACTTTGCCGTCTATTTTGCAGGGGAAATGTATCAGTATGAATTGACCATCTTCAATCGTTGGGGCGGCATGGTATTTCAATCAAGTGATCCCGGGGAATTTTGGGATGGGAGCACCCACGGAGGCATGGCCGGTTTGGGGGTCTATACCTATCTTCTGAAATATGCTTTGTCGCCTGAAAGCGGCCGGCAAAAAGTGCTATCCGGAGATCTCCTGTTGATTCGTTAGTGACCAGAAAGTAATGCTTTTTAAGCCCTGGAAAAGTCATCCTTGAAGGCCGGATTAGTAGATCAAAGAGGGGGCACAAATTGCGCCTGTTCTGACTTTTCGACCAGAATGTTTTTGTATTACGAAATTTTTCGTAAATTAGGTTTTGATTTAATCATCCGACAAACCTAATTGACAATGTTTAGAAACGCTCTGAATATTGCCTTGCGCAATTTTCGCAGACAGCCAGGGTACACCCTACTTAATATTCTGGGACTCACCATCGGCATTGCAGCCACCTTATTCATCCTATTGTACATCACCGAAGAGAATCGCTTCGACAAATATCACGAGAAGGGGGATCGCATCTATCGGATTTCCTGTGATATTACGGAGCCAGACGATGCTTTTCGTTGGGCAGTCACCCAAACGCCATTGGGGCCGCAGTTAAAGCAGGATTATCCTGAGGTTGAGGAATATGTTCGATTTATTCCCAATGGGCGAACCCGTTTTCAAAGAGGAGAAACAGATCAAAATTTCTTTTTTGAGGATAAGGTATTTTTGGTAGACTCTACTGTTTGTGATGTGTTTAGCTTCAATTTTGTACAAGGAGATGCCAAAACTGCATTGCGAGAACCCGGTTCCATTGCTTTGTCCAGTTCGTCCGCCAAACGGATTTTTGGCAATGATCCTCCAATTGGAGAATTTCTGCAAACCCCTAGCGGCCGTCGCTATAAAGTTACAGGGGTATATGAAGACATGCCCTCCTATTCCCACCTCATTGCCAATGCCTTGATTTCCAGTAATACCATTCCTGGTTTGAATGAACCCAATGCCGGTTCCTGGGGGAATTTTGGTATTTACACCTATGTATTGCTCAAAGAAGGAACCAGCGTAGCCGCTTTTGAAGCCAAATTATCAGAAGTGATTGACAAATACGTGGTCGTTATCTTTGATGAATTGGATATCAAGATCAGGTATGAGACGATCGCGCTGACCGATATCCACCTCAAATCCACTTTTGAAGGAGAACCGGAACCCACCGGAGAGATTGGTTTCCTATATATTTTCGGGATAGTGGGACTTTTTCTGCTGCTCATCGCTTGTATCAACTATATGAATTTAGCTACAGCGCGGGCCACCAAGCGAGCCACCGAAGTGGGGATTCGCAAAGTGCTGGGGTCAGAGCGCAGCCAGCTGATCTGGCTGTTTTTGGGAGAATCGGTGCTTTTTACGGCCATAGCTTTGGTTTTGAGTTATGTGTTGGTATTGGGGCTGTTACCCGTTTTCAATAATGCATTTGACCTATCCTTAAATCGGGAATTGTTGTGGTCAGGGCCCGTATTGCTAGGACTGCTTGGCATTCTGGTACTGGCGGGTATTGTAGGAGGGAGTTATCCGGCATTTTACCTTTCAGCTTTTCCACCCATCACGGTATTGCGAGGCAATTTGGCCAAGGGTAGTGGCAATCCCGGGTTGCGCAAAGCGTTGGTTACCGTTCAGTTTGCCATCACCATTTTTATGATTATTGGCACCGGCATTATCTACGATCAGATGCAGTATTTACGCAGCAAAGACCTGGGATTTGATAAGACGCATGTGATGACCATGGAATTAAATAGTCGGGAAGCATTGGATAAATATCCCATTCTGAGGGAAAAACTCCTGCAAAACCCCAAAATAACTTCGATTGGTACAGCAACTACCACGCCGGGAGACGGTTTTGGCAAGCGGGTAATGACCGTGGAAAAGGCAGATGGCACGACAGATCAATATGGCGTAGACAACTACGGGGTCGATTACGAATTTTTCCCAACCATGGGCATTGAAATTGTGGCCGGCAGGAATTTTAGTCGGGAATTTGGTACTGATACCACGCTGGCGGTGATGGTCAATGAGGCCATGGTCAAACGGATGGGCTGGGCCGATGCCATTGGTCGTAAGGTTAAATTTGGCACGAATGACACCATCCCTTTTTCCAAAGTAATTGGGGTGGTGAAGGATTTTCATCAAAGCTCTCTTTACGATCCGATACCACCATTATTATTCTTTCCCCGCTTTAACAATCCGGAGGTCCATGTGCGCATGAAACCACAAAGTCCGGATGAAGTTTCCGCTTTATTAGGATTTACTAAGCAGCAGTGGCAGGACGTCTTTCCCGGCGAAGCTTTTGAATACGAATTTGTGGATGCTTCTTTTATGGAGTTATACGAAGCCGATCAGATTCGGGCACGGTTGTTTACCCTCTTTAGTATATTGATGATTTTTGTGGCCTGTTTGGGATTACTGGGGCTAACCTCCTTTACAGCTGAGCAAAGAACTAAAGAAATTGGGGTGCGCAGAATTCTGGGCGCCCAAACCACCGATATCGTGTATTTGCTGACGCGAAATTTTATCTTTTTGGTGGCCTTGGCGGCAATCCCGGCCTTTATTGCAGCTTGGTATTTTATGGATAAATGGCTGGACACCTTCTCGTTTCACACCAATATGAACTACTGGATGTACTTATTAGCGTTCTTCATGGTAGCAGTAATTACCCTATTGACCACCAGTTATTACGCCATCAAAGCAGCCTTTGGCAACCCGGTAGAAGCCTTGAGGTACGAGTAGGGATTAGGTCGGAGGATTTAGAAAAATTGTGTTTCTTGGAAGAAATGTGTGATTGATTCGGGCATTTCTTCCAATTCTTACACCTAAAAACATCCTTTTTTATGAGATTCCTCCTTCCTCTTGCGTTATTTCTGCTTTGTTTTTCCTGTGAAACTACCACTCCTGCACCCGACCGACATTGAGACAGGCCGCAACTGCCCCCCTTCCCGCTTTAGCACTAAGGCTGTTACATTTAATAAAAAATGTAGCAGGTTGACAGGTTTGCACTCCGAAATGCCCTGTGTTTCATACCCGCGACCGTTGGCGGAAATGTGAAAAAGCTGAAAACGATTACAGTAAGGCAAGATTTGACTAAAATTATTGGCTAAAGGCTAGGGAACTTTGCATAAATCAAAAAACAAACAATTATGCAAATACTAGTAACAGGAGCTACCGGAAATCTGGGTAGTGCAGTCATTGAAACTTTATTAAAGAATATTCCTGCTCAAAATATCTCTGCCCTCGTTCGAGAAGAAGAAAAGATAGCAGCAACAAAAGCAAAAGGAATCAACGTTTTTCCGGGTGATTATGATCATCTATCCGCTCTTGAAAGTGCAATGAAGAATGTAGACACCGTTCTTTTAATTTCAGCAGGTGACCAGGGCGACCGAATGCAGCAGCACAAAAATGTGATTGATACCGCTAAAAAATCAGGAGTTGCAAATATTGTTTATACAAGTAGAGCAATGCGGAACAGGAAAACACTCGCTCATCAACTGATGGAAGAACACTTCCTTACAGAAGATTATATCAAGGCGAGTGGGCTAAACTATACCATTTTTAGAAATACCTTGTATATGGATGTACTCCCAATTTTTGTTGGTAAAAAAGTGTTTGAAATGGGTATTTTCCAACCTGCAGGGGATGGGAAAGTAGCTTTTGCGTTAAGAAAAGAAATGGGTGAAGCAATAGCTAATGTACTGTCAAATGAGGTTTGTGAAAACAAAACATACAAATTCACAAACAACGAAGCTTATTCGTTTTATGATATTGCCAGGGCATTGACAATAATTTCAGGCAAAGAAGTAAAATACCATCCAGTAGATATTTCTACCTTTCAAGAAAGAATGAGACCGACCGGAATACCAGAACCAATGCTTCAAAAAGTGATTGAATTCAACACCGATATAAAAAACGGACAGGAAGATGAAGTAACCAGTGATTTAGAAACAAAGTTAGGCCGTAAACCAACAACACTAAGAGAAGGGTTAAAAACACTTTTTGACTTAGTGCATGTTCGTAGGTAGTCCCTGAAGTATATTCGGGCAAGCTATTCAATCCCGGTTTTACCGGGATTTTGGAGCCTCTTTTCGGCCATTTTTTCGTCCGTCTCGGCTGAGCCGAGATGCACTCAAAAATGAGCCTTGCGAGCACCCAAAGCCTGCAATTTTCGTTGCTAAAGCACCACCTCCAAACATGCACTTATAAAATATAACCTTGCACTATGTCAAAACCATATCACATAAAATCTATAACCGAATACCATAAGGTTATGGATTTACAGAAACCCGAACATCCGCTTATTAGTATTGTGAGATTTGAGGATATCAAGCGTCACCAAGCCAGTCCGACAAATATCACTAATGATTTCTATTCCATCGCTTTAAAGAGGGATTTTAATGCCAAATTAAAGTATGGTCAGCAAGAATATGATTTTGATGGAGGGGTATTGCATTGTATGTCTCCAAAGCAAGTGCTTTCTTTTGAATTCAGAACGGATGAGGAATTAAACCATAAGGGATGGCTATTATTGGTACATCCCGATTTCCTTTGGAATACTCCCCTTTCAAGAAAAATAAAGGACTATGAGTATTTTGATTACAAAATCAACGAGGCACTGCACTTGTCTGACAAAGAGGAAAAAATGATTATTGGTGTAATGGAAAGTATTACTCAAGAATATCAAGCAACAATTGACCATTTCAGTCAAGATGTAATCATTGCACAACTAGCATTATTGTTGACCTATTCAGAGCGTTTTTATCAACGTCAATTTACTACGCGAAAAATCACAAATCACACGATTTTAAACCAATTTGAGGAGTTGCTTTTGGCTTATTATAGAAAAGAACATTTAATAGAAAAGGCAATACCAACAGTTCAGTATTTTGCCAATGAACTCAATCTATCCGCTAATTATTTAAGTCGCTTGCTGAAAAATTTAACAGGGAAAAGCACCAAACATTTTATACAGGATAAAATAATTGATATAGCAAAGGAAAGACTGTCAACCACAGATTTATCAGTGAGTGAAATTGCCTACGAATTAGGCTTTGAGCACATTCAATCTTTTAGCAAGTTGTTTAAGAGTAAAACTGATTTTACACCTTCTGAATTCAGGCAATCGTTTAACTGAAAGCAAAACACTACCGAACAAATAACCCTCAAAACAAATCAGGGCCCAAGCGATGGCCCAAGCAGCTGTTTTGAAACCAAATTTTGGACTGCAAAGCCAGCTCTGAGCATGTTTGGAGGTACAAAACATGCTCTGACACATCGTTCTTTTTTTTCGTCCGTCCCGGCTCAGCCGAGATGCACTCAAAAATGAGCCTCGCGAGCACCCAAAGTCTGCAATTTGCAGCCTGAATGATTACCTCCAAACAAGCACTTAATAAAACCTTCGCATGTTCAAAGACCTTTTTGCTAAATAACGGAGCAAATTCCGATATTTGTTCCGAGAACTCTTTGGGTAAAGTGATCATAAATTTGTTTTGTTGTTATCTCAAATTTAATCACTCCTAATGAGTGCTCGCTTTGTTCAACTCATTTGAGTGCAAAACAATAGCTCAAAATGCTAAAGTCGAGCTTAGCGGGGGCGTTCGACTGTATAACTGATTGCGGCTGACTTTCCACAGCAAGCCATACACAAAACCGTTGGCAACCACCTAAAACTAATTAAAATGGGAAAAACAACAAGAAGAAAATTTATAATTAGAACTATATCCGCACTTGGGCTTATTGGAATAAGTGCGTGGCTTGGGAAACGAAAGATTTTGACTTGGATTGTGCGTAAAGACAATAACAGTGAGCCGAAAATGACTTTGACGCCAAATATTGATGATGAAATTTGTGTTTTGTCCTCACCTATTTCAGAAGGGCCTTATTATTTGAAATCGCCATTGAGAAGCGATATAAGAGAAAGTATAAAAGGAAAAACTCTAAATCTTAAATTTCAGATAGTAGACTATCCAAACTGTAGTCCAATTGAAAATGCAGTCGTGGAAATTTGGCAATGTGATGCTCATGGCAACTATAGCGGATACATTGAAGGAATTGGACACAATATTTGGGAATCAGCAAAGCAACTGGAATTTGGAAAGAAAGAACACATTGAACCAAGTAACGAATCTACCTATCTACGCGGTTATCAAAAAACAGACTTAAATGGATATGCAGAATTTACTACTATAATTCCTGGTTGGTATGACCCAAGAGTGCCTCATATTCATTACAAAGTAATATTAAATGACAAAGAACACTTAACAAGTGAATTGTATTTCGAAGAAAACTTTTGTAATGAATTATTCACATCTGTTGAACCTTATAATCAATATGGCGAATCGCCTTATAACTTTAGGAATGACAAGTCTTTGGCGAACGTAAAAGAGGGAACTGGACTTATATTAAGTCCTAAAGAGAAATCTGACAATACCGTTCTTGCAACAGCAAAAATTGGAATTAAATTATCATAAATGGCCGTTCATCAAAGCAGAGCCAAGCGATGGCCCAAGCAGCTGTTTTGAAACCAAACTTTGGGCTGTAATGCCAGCTCAGTAGCCGAGGCTTCGTTGTCAGAAAACTTAGTGCTTGTTTGGAGGTGGTGCTTTAGCAGCGAAAATTGCAGATTTTG